>JBGVJZ010000001.1:0-5665 GCA_045129695.1 Lachnospiraceae bacterium
TCATTCTCTTATGAGTATGACACTCAGGGTTATATAACGAAGGAAATCGCAGCAGACAGTGACGGTACAGTCATAAGAACCTATACCTACAATGACGCAGGAGAGCTTGCTTCATTCACAGAGCAGGAAGGAGGAAACAAAGCCTTCTATGAATACACCTATGATTCATCTGGCAACAGAACAAGACTTCAGATAAGTGGAACTGACAGACCTGAAACAGTAACATATAAGTATGATGAAGCAAACCGTCTTATTGAATCAACAAGTACAGTGGACGGCGTAACCACTTACATCTACGATGCCAACGGAAATCTCATAAGTGAACAGACAGGGGAAGAAGTAACTACATACGAGTACAATGTTGAGCAGCGCCTTGCGGCAGTTAGTAAAGGCGGAGAGCTTCTGATGGCGGCAGCCTATGACGGAGACGGAAACAGGGTATTCCAGAAGTCCATTAAGGAAGTAACGGAGTATATCAGGGTTGAAAATATTGATAAGGAAGATTCACAGGACAGTCCTGATAGCGGTGACGGTTTAGTCTCTGATAAAGATACCGGCGAAGCAGTTAATCCGGATGATGATTATAAGAATCCGGATATCAGTGATAGTACTGATATGGGTGAGGGTGAATCATCACAGATTCCGAATATTCCTGATAATACAATTCCTGAAACCGATTCATCAGCTGATAAGGATATAATTGATACTGACAGCAAAGAACCGGATATAATATATACCTACTATGAAAAGGTATATGCAGACCCTGCGGATACCATCTTCTGGTACGGCTTCGGACAGGGAATCATGCAGTTCTTTACAGGAAGCAATACATCCCTTGCCATGCATATGTCGGACGAATTCTGCCATGAATGGGATTACATAACAGGTCAGTATGAGCTGGTGCTCCACAGCGAGGCGTTACCTGATGATGCAGGGAAAGAAGAGTCAGAATATAACAACAGAAGCCGTTCACGAAAGAGAAGCATAGTAATTCCTGATAATGCGGAATACACACCTGTTACCAGAACTGAGTATGAGCTTACCTACTACGTTAACAATGTCAATACTAACAATACTCAGGTTCTCATGGAGTATGACGAAAACGGAACGATTAAGAACAGCTACACCTACGGTAATGAGAGAATCAGCATTGACAGTGAAGAAGAAAAGGACTACTACTTATATGACGGACGTGGCTCCGTATCACAGGTGGTTAATGCGGATGAAATCGTTGAGGCATACACCTATGACCCGTTCGGAAATGTGACAGGCGGAGCACCTGATTTTGAAAGCTTCTATGGTTATAATGCAGAAGATACCAACCCGGTGACGGGCTTACAGTATCTTAGGGCGAGATACTATGATAGTGCGACGGGAAGATTCTGCGTGGCGGACAGTTATCTGGGAGATGTGACTAACCCGCTGACCTTGAACCGGTATATCTACACGCTTAATAATCCGGTGATGTATAATGACCCAAGCGGACATATACCAAAATGGCTTAAAAAAGTTGTGAACAGTGTAAAAGAAACCGCAGAAGAGGTTACGGAGTGGGCAGAGGAGACTGCTGATAAAGTATACAACTGGGGTAAAAAGACAAGTGAGAAGATTTATAACACTGCAACGAAAACTGCATCATCTGCAAAAAAATGGGCGAATAGTAATATTATTCAACCGATGAGTAATGACTTTAATAATGCGGTGGAATTATTGGAAAAAAGCGATAATATTGTTGCCAATAAGCTTGGTGCACAGTTAGATGCTGCTTCAACCACATTAAATAATGTTAAAACTACAGTTGAAAAGACTGTAACGCAAGCAAAAC
The DNA here is from genome assembly GCA_045129695.1 of Lachnospiraceae bacterium. GTDB lineage: Bacteria > Bacillota > Clostridia > Lachnospirales > Lachnospiraceae > Eshraghiella. The sequence continues at coordinate 1,826 of JBGVJZ010000001.1, forward strand.
AAATGGTTAATGATATTATATGTGAAGGTAAAAAACTATATATAGATACCAAGGAATCTATAAAAGATGAATTGGGTATATATGACAGTGAGGATGAAGTTCCAAGAAACCCTATTGCCTATGATGAGGCACCGGACATCACAGGTGTTACATTTAAGGAAGTTTTATATCTTAATAGTAGTAATGGAGCTTTTTTGCAGGGACATGCTGCAATAATATTGGTTACCGACAAAGATACAGGGTATTATTATAGTGTAACAGGTGATATGTCAAAAGGATTAGGTACAGTTTTAGGAGGTGATATACAGGGCGGTATTACAACAGTGGTTGAAGATAGTACGGCAGAAATAAGTAAAGTTAGACCATTGACTTCTGATGAAATGAATAGTTTTTATAGTAATGGTAGAATAACCAGTATTAGACAAATTGGTAATATACAGGAAGATAAATATGATAGATATATATCTATTCCAATTACTCATGAAGAAGGACTAGCGATGTTCAATAAAGCAGAAGAATATCGAACAAATGAAGACTACTCTTACAGTTTATATGAAGAAAATTGTGGAATTGTAGCACAACATATTCTTGCAGCAGGAGGAAAAGCATTTGTTATGTCTGAATGGTCGGCTGAGGATGAAAAAGAAATGCTTGAAAAGCTTACAGTAAGTAACTTTATTAAGGCTTATAAAAAAGATTATAATGATTATACCGTTCCAAATGCTGCTTATAATGAAGGAGTAAGGCAAATAAATGAAAATTCGCCTACTGGCAGTGATAGCAGAGTGGGGTGGGAAGCTAAAAATGTCACGAATTATAAAGAAGATTCGGTATTAGACGAATATATAAGAGTGAAGAATCCATTTAGATAAGTATATAAATGAATTTGTGTGAATAGCATTAAATTACTAAACTAAAGGTGGTGTGAGTATATGAAAAAATTCATAAAAATGTTCCTAATTTTTTCAATTTCAGTTATTCTGTTAGGATGCAATAGAAGTAATGCAAAAGAGTACATAAAAATATATGATGGAAAAATTTATTGTTCATCATTAGATTCATATGTAGCTATAGATGCGAAGATGGGAGTGCAAATTAAACCTGTTTTTACCAATAATGGTAAAAAGGTAATAATGGTATCAAAATCAATGGATTCTGCTACCGGTGAGTATAAATTTTTTAAGATTTGTTTCATTAATACAGAGACATATGAAGTTCACGAAATTGATATAAAGGAATATTTATTATGCAGTAAATATTCTGATATTACATTTAGTGAGAATATGAAAATTCTTGAGCCTGATGCAATAGATTATCAGGATGATATTTTGTATTTTACTGCTGAAGTAAATAAAAATCAGGCTATGTTATTTATTGTTAATACAGTAACAGGAGATTTTACCCATTCAGAGTCGGTGAAATTTTTTGGAAGTAAGATTGTAGAAGTATCAGAAGATGGAAAATATGTTTATGTAACTGTACCTAAAGAGCAGGATATAGATTTGAAGGAAGGAAATGTTTATAATATTTTAGCTTTTGATACGGAACAATTAGAATTTAATGTGTATAAGGAGGGTGCACAGGATTTACAGTTTTCGCCTGATTATAAGTATATGGCATATGTAGAAAGTGAAATAATTACAAAAACTAATGAAAAAGGAGCGTATTTTGATTCCGGAACACAAAAGTTAGTTGTTAAGGATATGGTGAGTGATGAAATTGTGTATGAGTTGAATCCAATACCGCAAAGCTCTAAAATATATAGATTTAGTGCAGATAGTAAGGGTATACTTTGTTTTGAAACACAATTTCGCTCTGTAATTACCGGATCTCAAGGCAGATATGTGGGAATATACATTGATTTAACAAAAGGAACTAAAAAGAAATTATTTACCGGAAAATGGGGAGAGGAGCTTGGAGAAGTTATAATTATTGGAAATTCCAATTAAAATTTATTTAAGACAAAAGTCATACTTATGATTGAAAAATAGTGGTATAAATTGTCAAAATAAACAAAGTAATATATAAACACTGCGATTATGCAACTTATATTATTCATAGTAGAGATAAATGGTGGGAGTTGTATAGATATTTAACAACAGGAGGAAGGATATTATGAGAAACGCTTATGGTATTATTTCAATATTTTTTATTAGTGCTATTTGCTTTGGGTGCATAAATACACATAAACAAAATAATATTGAAAACAGTGATGAATTACGAGAATCTGAAAATATTACAGAAATGCATGAGACTCAAAGCAGTACGGCAATTTATTCAAACCAATATAGGGATTTAAACAGCTACATCATAAATAAGAACTTTGTCAATCTGATTTCGGAAAATAATCCTATTGATGCTACATATAATGCTACAGAAATTCCTTATGATACGGAAGGCTGCATAAAAGTGGCATGTACATTTAAAGATTACTGGTGGGAGGAAATGGACTACAGTTATAAACACCTTTATAACGTTTTGGACAGTGAAGACAGACGGGTATTGGAAGAATCACAGAAGGCATGGGAGAAAGAGTTCGATAACAAAGATATAATTCAAAAGAACCTGTATTATAACAATAAATATTCTGTGCAAGCTTCACTTGATAAAGTGTTAATGAATGATTTGCAGATGGAAAATGTGCGCTATAGGACGATTAAATTAAAAGAATATTACTATATTATTACCGGTGAGCTGAATTTTCAATTCAAAGATGTTGAATTGAAGACAAATGGAGATGTTCAAAGTAGTAGTTCAACATATTTTGTTCCTGCACCGATAATTGATGCAATAGATATTAAAAATAACCCTATAGATGCTGCTTATTATTCGATAAAAGTTAATGATATTAGTGATCATATAGAAATGATTTGTACATACCAAAACTACTGGTGGGAGGAAATGGAGTATACCTACAACCAGCTTAATAGTGTTCTTAATAATGAAGACAGACAGGTACTTGTGCAATCACAGGAAGCGTGGGAAACAGATTTTTACAATCAGAATATATTGCAAAATAATCTGTATATTAATAATAAGTATTCAGAAGCAGATGATGATGAGACAATTGAGTTAAATATTTTGCAAATGGAAAATGTACGTTATCGAGCATTGGAATTGAAAGAATATTATTATATTATTACTAGAGAACTGATTTTTCAATATGAAGAAATAGCAGCGGAGTAATTTATTTCAACAGAAGACGTTCACGAAAGAGAAGCATTGTAATTCCTGATAATGCGGAATACACACCTGTTACCAGAACTGAGTATGAGCTTACATACTACGTGAACAATGTCAATACTAACAATACTCAGGTTCTCATGGAGTATGACGAAAACGGAACGCTTAAGAACAGCTACACCTACGGTAATGAGAGAATCAGCATTGCCGGTGAAGAAGAGACGGACTACTACTTATATGACGGACGAGGCTCCGTATCACAGGTGTTTAATGCGGACAACATCGTTGAGACCTACACCTATGACCCGTTCGGCAACGTGACAGGCGGAGCACCTGACTTTGAAAGCTTCTATGGTTATAATGCGGAAGAGACCAACCCGGTGACGGGACTGCAGTATCTTAGGGCGAGATACTATGACAGTGCGACGGGAAGGTTCTGCGTGGCGGACAGTTATCTTGGGGACGTGACTAAACCGCTGACACTGAATCGGTATATCTATACGCTTAATAATCCGGTGATGTATAATGACCCGAGCGGACACTGGTTTCATATAGTAGCTGGAATTGTTGTAGGAGCAGTTGTAGGAGCGGTTACCGGAGTTGTCAGTGAAGCGATATCCGCAAAAGTAGAAGGCAGAAAATTTAACGGAAAAAATG
>JBGVJZ010000002.1:0-86548 GCA_045129695.1 Lachnospiraceae bacterium
GTATCAGAATAACTCCTTTCTTGGGTGAATGGTTTATAGTTTCTGGCAACTCTATTATACCATATCCAGTGAGGAGTTATTTGTTTTTTATAGCAAAAAAATGTCGTATTAATGCGGCTTGTGGCGTTTCGCAAACGCCTAAATTAAAAAGTTGATAGAAAGGAGACGGTATATTTGTAAGTGACTGCCAAATGAGTCAATTACAATATACAAGGAAATAGTAATGGAAATAAACAAAAGCTATAATATGCTGTATGCATATCAAAAAACAAATGAATACAGCAATACAAATTCAACTACTGTAAGCAAGGCAGCAACAGGGGCAACAGAGATATCACAAGGTGTTATATATGAGCGGAAAAGTGCTTCGACTGTAGAATATGCTACATATTCCAGTACAGGAACAATAAATGCTACATATAGTAATGTGACACTGTCATCCAACTATCTGATTCAGAATGCACTCAATAACCTTGGCTTCTATAATGGACCTACTGATGGATATTTATCAAGTGACTTGTCTAAAAAGGCTATTAAAAATTTTCAGACGACATATGGTCTGACAGTAACAGGGGAAATGGATACTACAACTAAATCCGTTTTGGAAGAAGCTTCTAATCTAAAGAGTAATGTACACCTTAGCGACGGAATGGCGAGTCTGGCGGCTAGTCTTTCTCTTGATGCAACACAGACGAGGAATCTGTCACGAATATGGGCATTCCTGAGAGTCGGAATGGGACTTACGGCAGCACAGGCATCAGGAGTGTTGGGAAATATATATGAAGAGTCTTTATTCTCTGAGACAAATGCACAGGACAAATGTGGGTATGAAGGCAAGTATAATACAGAATATCAATATTCAACTACGGATAAAGTAGGATATGGTTTGTTACAGTGGACTTTTTCCTCTAGAAAACAGGGCTTGTTGGATCAGGCAGAAGAAATGGATTTATCTTATACAGACATAAATGCCCAGCTTGCTTATTTTAGAAGTGAAATGTGTGGTGAATTTGCAACTGTATGGAATCAAATTAAAAATACAGCTACTGCAGCGGAGGTTTCAGACATCTTTTTGAGAGAAATTGAGAATCCGGAGGTTAAGAATTATGACGAAAGACAAGATACTTCAAATACTATTTATGCACAGTTAAAGGAGGTCTAATACCATGAAAAGAATGAGCTTTACAATATTGTTTGCAGCCATAGCGTATTGTGCAATGGCATGTACAATACGGGTACCGGAGAGTACTGTTATGGAGACAACACTATCTCAGTCAACAGATGATGTAACAACGGAAGACTCTGTACAACAGCCGACAACGGAAGATATAACAACTGAACAGAGTATTAAGGAAACAACAACAGAAAATACCATACAGGAAACAACACAGAAACCAGTCTTTGACCCGGAGGTTCCGGATAGTATAAAAAATATCGTTACGAACAATGGGGAATTCATTAACACGGGTAATGGCAGCGTAGTAACTAAGGATACATATACAGTGATTGAAGATGTGGCTTATGAATATGTAAACTGGGAAGAATATGCAGTTATTGACTTTGATCAGGACGGTATTAATGAACTGATAGCAAATATTCATCCGAATCAGGGGGGGAACAGGTATGTTGTATTTCACGAAGGAGATGGAATTGTATATGCATATCCGTTTGGCGTTCGTGCAATGTCACCGATTTATACGGATGGTACGATTAGTGGATCTTCAAGTGCCAGAGAGGGTACTATATATACTATATCGTTTGAAAATAATGTTATTAATAAGCGTATATTTGCACAATCCAAGGCGATGGGACCGGGCGATGAGAATGTAGAGTATTATTTGTATGATGAAGTGGTAACAAAAGAAGAATATTTCGAATTTATGAGAAGACAAAATGCTAAGGAACAAATAGAATGGATGGAGTTTTAGATTAGGAGAATATTTTATCGTGCACTCGCCATGTACATTTACACTAAATTCACCGTATAAGATGTCCAATGATAGTAATTATCAATACCTATCGTTGGATGAAAAATACTACAGGAGTTTAATGAAATAAGAAGTGTATATTAGTGGCGTACACAGAGTATTTGCATGGTGGGACATTTGCGATGGTCGGTACTTAGATGACGTTTTTTGTCATCTTATGTACCGCTACCAATCGCAACTAACGCGAGTGTGTCCCACAATGCAAATACTCTGTGTACGACACTTTAGGCACTTATTACTTCAAATTTGTAGTGAGCCATGCCGACAGACTCGCAACCTTCGGTTACTCGTTGCCGCGGCGTTCGCCGTATATGTCTTCGCATGAATATGTCTGCATGTGAGCAAGCTCCCGGCAGCCAATTCTGCGAATCCATGCATGGCTCATTGCTCGCACAATTTATTGACATTTCTAAATCTTCTGTGTTATAATGACCGATATGTGACCATTTAGGTAGTGAAAAGGGTCTTTCATCGCAAGGAGGAAATATTAAAAAATGAGTTTTACAGTAGAAAATTTAGAGAACAATATGGCAAAGCTTACAATTGAAGTGTCAGCAGATGAGTTTGAAAAAGCACTTCAGGGTGCTTATGAGAAGAATAAAGGCAAGATTGCCGTTAACGGATTCAGAAAGGGTAAAGTACCTCGTCAGATGGTAGAGAAAATTTACGGTGCAGGAATTTTCTATGAAGATGCAGCTAATGCATTGATTCCGGGAGAATACGCTAAGGCAGCAGCGGAGAGCAAGCTTGATATTGTTTCACAGCCTGAGATTGATGTTGTTCAGATTGAGAAGGGCAAGAACTTTATTTTTACGGCAGAAGTTGCATTAAAGCCTGAGGTTACCCTTGGTGAATATCTTGGAGTTGAAATCGAGAAGGTAGAAGCAAAGGTAACTGCTGATGATGTTAAGGCTGAACTTGAGAAGGTAAGGGATCAGAACTCAAGACTTGTTAGTGTTACTACAAGAGGAGTTAAGGACAAAGACCAGACAATCATTGATTTTGAGGGATTTGTTGACGGAGTTCCTTTTGAAGGCGGAAAAGGTGAGGACTATTCGTTAGTAATTGGTTCTCATTCATTTATCGATAACTTTGAAGAGCAGTTAATTGGTGCTAAGATTGGTAAAGAGGTAGAAGTTAACGTGACATTCCCGGAAGATTACCATGCAGAAGCACTTGCAGGAAAGCCTGCTTTATTTAAGGTAACAGTTAAAGAGATTAAGGTTAAAGAACTTCCAAAGCTGGATGATGATTTTGCAAAGGATGTTTCGGAATTTGAGACACTTGCTGATTATAAAGCTGATATTAAGGCAAAACTTACAGAACAGAAGAAGGATGCAGCTGCTAAAGAGAGACAGTCAAAGGCTGTAGCTAAGGCTGTTGAGAACGCAACAATGGTAATTCCTGAGGCTATGATTAAGACTCAGGCTAACAGAATTGCTGATGATTTCGTTCAGAGATTACAGCAGCAGGGACTTTCTTTTGATATGTATTTACAGTATACCGGTGCAACTCCTGATAAATTCATCGAAAGCCTTAAGCCTGAAGCAGAAGCAAGAATTAAGAACAGCCTTGTTCTTGAAGCAATTGCAGCAGCAGAGAAGATTACAGCATCTGATAAGGATTTAGATGAAGAAATCGAGAAGATGGCACAGATGTACCAGATGGAAGTTGATAAGCTCAAAGAGTTTATGGGTGATGTTGAGAAAGAACAGATAAAGGCTGATATCGCTATTCAGAAGGCAGCAGAGTTAGTTGCTAAGAAAGCAGTAGAGAAATAATCAGGTTCTATTTGAATTATGGAGGTAATAAGAATATGAGTTTTATGCCTTATGTTGTTGAACAGACAAGTCGTGGAGAACGTTCCTATGACATTTATTCCAGATTGTTAAAGGAGAGAATTATTTTCCTTGGAGAAGAGGTTAATGACACAACTGCCAGCCTTGTTGTTGCACAGTTGCTTTTCTTAGAGTCAGAAGACCCTGGTAAGGATATTTCTCTTTACATTAACAGTCCCGGTGGTTCTGTTACAGCCGGTATGGCAATTTATGATACCATGAAATACATTAAATGCGATGTATCAACCATTTGTATTGGTATGGCTGCCAGCATGGGAGCATTCCTTCTTGCAGGCGGAACCAAGGGCAAGAGATTCGCTCTTCCAAATGCTGAGATTATGATTCACCAGCCAAGCGGTGGAGCTAAAGGTATGGCATCTGACATACAGATTGTGGCAGAGGAGATTCTTAAGACCAAGGCTAAATTAAATGCCATTCTTGCTGAGAATACAGGAAGAACAATCGAAGAGATTGCAAGGGATACAGACAGAGACAATTATATGTCTGCTGCAGAAGCAGTTGAGTATGGCATTATTGACAAAGTTGTAGAGAAAAGAGCATAGTTTGTGACAAGAGTCATAAAAGTGGACTTATCTGATTAATAAAGCATTGCTTAATTAGTTGGATAGGTCCGTATGTTATTTTACAGTTAAATTTATATTATATCAGGAGGTAGCACTTTGGCAGGAAGAAAAGACACGGAACATTGTGTGTGCTCGTTTTGTGGTAAGGATAAAAATCAGGTAAAAACCTTAATTGCCGGACCGGGAAATGTTTTTATCTGTGATGAATGTATTGATGTGTGTAATGATATTATCGGTAATGAGGTAATGGACGGAGAATTCATTGAAGGGGGCCTGAATGGAGATACAGACATCAATCTTTTGAAACCAATGGAAATCAAAGAATTATTGGATGAATATGTTGTCGGTCAGGATGATGCAAAGAAAGTTCTGGCTGTTTCAGTATATAATCATTATAAAAGAGTTTTGGCAGGAGCAGGGGATGATGATGGAATAGAGCTTCAGAAGAGTAATATCCTTATGCTTGGACCAACAGGCTCAGGTAAGACATATCTTGCACAGACACTTGCAAAAATTTTAAATGTACCTTTTGCAATTGCAGACGCCACAACTCTTACAGAGGCAGGATATGTAGGTGAAGATGTTGAAAATATCCTTCTTAAGCTTATACAGGCGGCAGATTATGATATTGCCAAAGCTGAAAGAGGAATTATTTATATTGATGAAATAGATAAGATTACCAAGAAATCAGAGAATGTGTCAATCACCAGAGATGTTTCAGGCGAAGGTGTACAGCAGGCACTTCTTAAGATTCTTGAGGGTACAGAGGCATCCGTACCGCCACAGGGTGGAAGAAAGCATCCGCAGCAGGAGTTGATTCCTATTAACACCACCAATATTTTATTTATTTGTGGTGGAGCATTTGACGGACTTGAAAAGATTATTGAAAAAAGAATGGATCAGAAGTCAATCGGTTTTAATGCAGAAATAGCTAATAAAACAGAGGAAAATGTCGGAGAACTTTTCCGTAAGGTACTTCCACAGGATTTGGTTAAATTCGGACTTATTCCTGAGTTCGTGGGACGTGTCCCTGTTACAGTATCTCTGGATTTGCTTGATGAGGAAGCACTGGTAAATATTCTTACCAAGCCTAAGAATGCGTTAGTTAAACAGTATCAGAAACTTTTTGCTTATGATGAGGTTGAACTTTCTGTAACACCGGAAGCAGTAGTTGCGGTTGCCAAGAAGAGTCTGGAGCGTAAAACAGGTGCGAGAGGCCTTCGTTCAATCATGGAAAAAGCAATGATGGAGGTAATGTATAGAATTCCGTCAGATGATACAATTGCAAAATGTATTATAACAGAAGAAGTTATTAGTAATAATGCTGAGCCTGTTCTTGAGTACCGTACAGACAGACTTGATGGCCGAAAACCAGTTACACATAAGATAGAGAAGAATAATGGAGAGAGTGCATGAGTGAGTTAATTAAAGGCTTACCAATCATTGCTCTTAGAGGAATGACCATACTACCATATATGGTCATTCATTTTGATGTAAGTCGTAAAAAATCCATTAATAGTGTGGAATATTCAATTAAAAACGGACAGAAAATTTTCCTTGTAGCACAGAAGGATCCTGACGAAACCAATCCGGGAAGAGAAGGTATCTTTTCCATAGGAACAATCTGCGAAATTAAACAGGTTGTTAAGATGCCCGGCGGACTTATGAGGGTGCTTGTAAGAGGACTTGATAAAGCTTCTTTGGAAGAATTTTGCGAAGACGGCAGAATGCTTACAGGAGATGTAATACCATATAAAAGTGTGGAAGCATTGTATCCTCCAGAGGAAATTGATGCAAGAAAATATTATTTAAAAGAACTTCTTGCCAGACTGTATGTGGAAGCTGACAGAACCCAGGGAGAGAACCTGACAAGGCTTGAGAAAATTACAGGACTTGATGAACTTATCTATAAAGCTGTAAGCGACAGCACAATGGATTTTGAAAAAAGGCAGGAAGTCCTTGAAATAGAAGACTTATTTGAGAGATATGATTATGCTTGTGACATTATTGCCAGTGAGATAGATATAGCTTCCATTAAAAAGGATTTGGCAGACAATGTTAAGAAACGCGTTGAAAAGAATCAAAAAGAGTACGTTTTACGGGAGCAGATTCATGCAATCCGTGAAGAGCTTGGTGATAAGGATTCTGAATCCGAGGCAGAAGAATTTAAGGAAGCAGTAGCAAAACTGGATGCACCTGAAGAAGTAACGATTAAGCTGATGAAGGAGATAAAGCATTTTGAAAATCTTTCTTCCGGTTCATCAGAATCCGCAGTTGTAAGAACCTATATAGAGACCATGTTGGAGCTGCCATGGAATACAGTCTCCAGGGATAATCTTGATATAGCCAAGTCGGAGAAAATACTCGAAAAGGATCATTATGGACTTACAAAAGTTAAAGAGCGAATTGCAGAATTTCTTGCAGTTCGTGCACTTAATCCAACAGGGGACGCACCGGTTATATGTCTTGTTGGACCACCGGGAACAGGTAAAACCTCGATTGCAGCATCAATTGCAAGAGCAATGAACCGCAAATATGTCAGAGTATGCCTTGGAGGAGTGAGGGATGAAGCAGAGATTCGCGGACACAGGAAAACCTATGTGGGTGCAATGCCGGGAAGAATTATTACAGGACTTAAGCAGGCAGGCGTTGCCAATCCGCTTATGCTTCTGGACGAGGTTGATAAGGTTGGCAAAGATTCCAGAGGCGATACAGCATCTGCTTTGCTGGAAATACTTGATGGAGAACAGAATGTTGCTTTTCGTGATCACTATATAGAGGTGCCGGTTGATTTGTCCAAAGTACTTTTCGTGGCCACTGCCAATGATATTTCAACAATTCCTAAACCACTTCTGGACAGAATGGAAGTAATTGAAATCAACAGCTATACACAGGTTGAAAAATTTCATATTGCCAAGAAATATCTTGTTCCAAAGCAGAAGGATAAGAATGGTATACCTAAGAAACAGCTTGCTTTTACAGATGAGGCACTTAAGAATATAATTTCACAGTATACAAGAGAAGCCGGTGTAAGAAACCTTGAGCGTTGTATTGCCAAGGTATGCCGTAAGGCTGCCAGGGATATGGTAGCCGGTAATGATGATGTGCACAAAATAACGGCACGCAACCTTAAGGACTATCTTGGAATTCCAAGATATGACAAAGAAGAAGTCAAAGATAAGGATGAGGTTGGTATTGTTAAAGGTCTTGCATGGACTGCGGTTGGTGGAACAACACTTGATGTGGAAGCCTGTATAATGCCCGGCAAGGGCAAGCTGATACTTACCGGACAGCTTGGTGATGTAATGAAGGAATCTGCCTCAGTAGCGTTGGGATATATTCGCAGCAGGGCTTCAGACTATGGAATAGAAAAAAATGTTTTTGAAGAAAACGATATACAGATTCATCTTCCTGAGGGTGCTACACCTAAGGATGGTCCGTCAGCAGGAATAACAATGACACTTGCAATGTTATCTGCAATCACCGGAAGGAAAATATGGCATGATGTAGCAATGACAGGCGAGATAACTCTTCATGGTAAAGTACTTCCTATAGGAGGACTTAAGGAAAAAATCCTGGCAGCCGGACTTGCCGGAATACATAATATTATAATTCCTGACAAGAATCAGAAGGATTTGGATGAAATTGAAACTGAGATTACAGAGGGCTTAAACATAACTCCTGTGAAAACAATGGATGAAGTAGTTAAACTTGCACTAAGAAAGTAGAAGGTGTCTTATGGTAATAAAATCAGTTAATCTTGAAACTGTATGTGGTATAACAAGCATTCTCCCGGAAAATACTCTTCCGGAGATTGCTTTTGCCGGCAAATCAAATGTTGGTAAGTCATCGATGATTAATGCATTAATGAACAGAAAATCATATGCAAAGACCTCATCGCAGCCGGGTAAAACACAGACAATTAATTTTTATAATATTAATAACGTTTTTTACTGTGTAGATCTTCCGGGCTACGGCTACGCTAAGACTTCAGAGGAGACAAGGGCAAAATGGGGTAAAATGATTGAAAGATACCTTAATAAATCTAAACAGCTTAAGCAAGTGTTTCTGTTAATAGATATTCGTCACAAACCCTCTGCCAACGACAGACTGATGTATGAATGGATTGTATATCAGGGATATACCCCGATAATCATTGCAACCAAGCTGGATAAAATTAACCGAAGCCAGATTCAGAAACAGGTCAAAATAGTAAAAGAAGGGCTTGGCCTTCCAAAAGACGGAACCGTAATTCCATTTTCGTCATTGACCAAGCAGGGCTTAGAACAGATATGGGAAATTATTGATGGTATGGTATTATAAAACTACATGAGCTGTTTAATAATATACTCATAAATTGACTGGCTTGAATCCTTCCATTTACCACACATATAATCGGCAGTATCCTCATCAGGAACTGCAACAGTTAAATCAATAAGGCTGGAACCGTTTTCTTTGATGCAGCAATGCACGGCATAATCACCCTGTGTAGTGCGGTAATATTCAGAGATTATGTTTGCAGCCTGTTTTAATTCGTATTTATTTTTGGTGAGGTAGTCATTAACCTCTTTCTTGATTTCATCAGAAATCTTATTTCCGAAATAGCCAAGCATCTCCTTACCCTGTTCAGTTATGGTATAACTTGTATTGCTTCTGCTGCTTTCCACATCAATAAGTCCGTCATCCTGAATGATTCCCAAAACCTGTTGGATTGTGGCAAAATCAGTATAACCGGTTTCCAGAACAAAACCCGTTATTGTTGCATTGGAAAGTGGAAAGTCCACTCTGTCAAGCATATATAATGTTATTAATTTATACAGGGTAATTGATTCAACAGCCATTATCTGTATTCCTTTCCTTGGTATGTATTTCTGTTTCTGAATTCCTTCATGATTGAATTCAGAACATTTCTTTTATTCGTACTCCATAAAGGAGCAATTAACAAATCTTTAGGTCCGTCACCGGTAATTCTGTGAATTACCATTTCCGGAGGCAGAATTTCGATTATATCAACAACCGTGCTGACATACTCCTCCAATGTCAGTGCATTAAACACTCCCTTCTCATACTCCTTTGCAAGGTCGGTTCCCCGAAGTACATGGAGAAGCTGTATTTTGATTCCCTGCAATTTAAGGTCAGCAATATGTTTTGCAGTTGCCATATAATCACAATGATTTTCGCCGGGTAAACCGACAATCATGTGTGCAACAACAGGGAGTCCTGCATCAGCAAGACGCTTGCAGGCATTATCGAATACATCCAGATTATATCCACGCCTTATATATTCAGCAGTATTTTCATTGGTGGTTTGCAGTCCAAGTTCCACCATAACGGGCTTAACAGAATTAATCTCCCTGAGTAAAGCGATTACATCCGCAGGGAGGCAGTCAGGTCTTGTGGCAACTGATATTCCGACAATTCGCTTATCCTTAAGGGCATCCATATAAATCTCTCTTAATTGCGATACGTGAGCATAAGTATTGGTAAAGGCCTGAAAATAACCTATATAATAATTTCCGTTATACTTATCGGATAGAAGTCTGATTCCCGCATCAATCTGTTCTGAAATTGAATAATCTGCAGAGGGTGCAAAATCGCCGGAACCTCCTGCACTGCAGAAGATACACCCTCTGTTATCGAGGGTGCCGTCTCTGTTAGGGCAGGTTAAACCGGCGTTAAGTGAAAGCTTATATGTTTTGCATCCGAAATATTCTTTATAAAATTCATTTAAAGAGTAAAAAGGATAATGATTCATCTTAAATATTGTCTTTAACAGCTTTTGCTACAGCTTCAGCAACTCTAGGGTCAAATGCTTCCGGAAGGATGTTATCTTCATTAAGCTCTTCATCAGATACAAGTCCTGCGATTGCATAAGCTGTTGCTAATTTCATCTCTTCGGTAATCTGTTTAGCTCTTCCTTCTAATGCACCACGGAAAATTCCGGGGAAAGCAACAACGTTGTTAACCTGGTTAGGGAAATCACTTCTTCCTGTACCGACAATTCTTGCTCCCGCTTCTTTGGCAAGGTCAGGCATGATTTCAGGTACCGGGTTAGCCATTGCAAAAAGAATGGAATCCTTATTCATGGTCTTAACCATTTCAGGAGTTACGGTTCCCGGTGCAGATACACCGATAAAAATATCAGCACCAACAAGTGCGTCTGCAAGAACACCCTTAACATCTGAAAGGTTGGTAACTTCTAACATCTTTTCCTGCATCCAGTTAAGTCTTTCGGAAGCAGAAGAGATAATTCCCTTACTGTTGCATAAAATAATATTTTTAAAGCCATCATTCAGGAGAAGCTTGGCAATTGCAATTCCTGCTGCACCTGCACCATTAATTACTACTTTACATTCTTCCTTTTTTTTGCCGGTAATCTTCAGGGCATTAATAATTCCTGCCAGAACAACGATTGCAGTTCCATGCTGGTCATCATGAAATACAGGGATATCAAGAGCTGCTTTAAGTTTCTCTTCGATTTCAAAACATCTTGGAGCTGAGATATCTTCAAGATTGATTCCGCCAAAGCCCGGAGCCAGCCGGATTACTGTCTCAATAATCTCCTCTGTGTCTTGAGTATCAAGACAGATCGGAACAGCATTGACATCACCGAATTCCTTGAACAAAACAGCCTTGCCTTCCATAACCGGCATTGCTGCATAAGGTCCGATGTTACCAAGTCCAAGTACTGCACTGCCGTCAGATACTACGGCAATAGTATTTGATTTGATTGTATATTTGTATGCAAGCTCTTTATTGCCGGCGATTTCTTTACAAGGCTCTGCAACACCCGGAGTATAAGCCAGTGCCAGATCCTCTCTGCTCTTAATAGGGCACTTGGAAGTTGTTTCTAATTTACCCTTCCATTCTTTGTGAAGCTGTATAGCTTTTTCAGCATTTGTCATTATATTTATCCTCCCAAAATTAAAATCTGTAATGGAAATTCGTTGTAATTGTATCACGAGTTCAATTTTTAGTAAAGAATAGAAACAGTAAAAAGTAAATTGTTAAAGTTGACAGTTTTTGTAAATCATGTATAATTATAATATCTTAAGGTCTTAATAGTTTCAGAATTGAACCCCGAAGAGTATAACCATTAAGAATTACATAATGATTGTAGTCAATATAAAGGAGAATTTTGTATGAGAGAAAAATTGCAGACACTTTCACTTGTTGTATTAAAGGAGCTTGCAAAGGACAAAGGGATTAAGAATACCAGTACAATGAAAAAAGCAGAGGTAATTGAAGCGATTCTGGCATTATCTGAAAATGAGAAGGCACAGGAAAGTGTAAAACCACAGGAAAATGCATCTGATGTTAAAGTAACTACCAATACTAACAGAGAATATACACAGAACCAGCATAATACACAGTCTGTCCAGAATGATGACCCTTACAGACAGGATTATGATCCTGCAATGATTGATAAGGGCAAAGAAGCGAATGGAATTCTTGAAGTTATGCCTGAAGGCTATGGCTTTATCAGATGTGAGAACTATCTTCCGGGAGAGAATGACGTATATGTTTCACCGGTTCAGATTAAGAGATTCGGGCTTAAGACAGGTGACATTGTAGTAGGACCTAAACGAATTAAGAATCAGGGTGAGAAATTCAGTGCACTTTTGTTTATTAAAACAGTGAACGGATATCCTGTCTGCGAAATACCAAGACGAAAAGCATTTGAAACGCTCACACCTGTTTTCCCTAATGAGAGAATTCATCTTGAGAGTGCCACAAGCAGTAAAGCAATGAGAATAATGGATTTGATTTCTCCAATTGGTAAGGGACAGCGTGGAATGATTGTGTCTCCTCCAAAGGCAGGTAAGACAACCATGCTTAAAGAGGTTGCCAAGGCAATAACCAACGGTAACAAAGAAATGCACCTTATTATTCTCCTTATAGATGAAAGACCGGAGGAAGTAACAGATATAAGAGAGTCGATTGAAGGTGATAATGTAGAAGTAATCTATTCTACATTTGATGAGCTTCCTGAGCATCATAAGAGAGTATCTGAGATGGTTATTGAAAGAGCTAAAAGGCTTGTTGAGCACAAGAAGGATGTATGTATTCTGCTTGACAGTATTACAAGACTTACAAGAGCCTACAATATTGTTATTGCTCCAAGTGGAAGAACTTTATCAGGTGGTCTTGACCCTGCATCGCTTCATATGCCTAAGAAATTCTTCGGTGCTGCCCGTAACATGCGTGAAGGCGGTTCGCTTACGATTCTTGCAACAGCACTTGTTGATACCGGAAGTAAGATGGATGATGTTGTTTTTGAAGAATTTAAGGGAACGGGTAACATGGAAATCGTTCTTGACAGGAAATTATCTGAGAAGAGAATTTTTCCTGCAATTGATATTGTTAAGTCAGGAACAAGAAGAGAAGACTTGCTTCTTAACAGGGAAGAACAGGAAGCAGTTGACATAATGCGTAAGGCATTGAACGGAATGCGTTCAGATGAGGCAGTTGAGAGAATCATAGATATGTTTTCCAAGACCAGAAATAATTCTGAATTGTGTCAGATGGTCAAGAAAACAAGAATCTGACAATCATTTACAGAAAAAAACAAAAAACTATTGCAATTGAGAAAACAGTATGCTACAATTAAAAAGCTGTTTTCGGATCTCGGTTCGACGGCAAATTTGGTAAAATTGTTATTATGACGAGAGACTTTGTATAAGTAATGTCATAGTGAGTTTTATATTAGTGAGGTGAAATCATGAGAGAAGGAAACCATCCAGATTACTATCAGGCAAAGGTTGTCTGCAACTGTGGAAATGAATTCGTTACAGGTTCAACTAAGGAATCTATCCACGTTGAAATCTGTTCTAAGTGCCATCCATTCTATACCGGACAGCAGAAGGCTGCTTCAGCACGTGGACGTGTTGATAAGTTCAATAAGAAGTATGGCGTTACACAGAAGTAATATAATGACAGAAACGCCCCTCAGCATATAAATGCTCGGCGGCAAAGTGATAGGGTTGAGGTCTTGCATCTCAACCCATTTTGCGATTATGGGATTTTCGGAGGTTAAATATGGGCTACTCTGGAATAGGCGGTCAGGCAGTAATTGAAGGTGTAATGATGAAAAATACAGACTATTACGCAGTCGCAGTCCGCAAGCCTGACGGTGAAATTGAAGTCAAAAAAGAAAAATGTAAGGATCTTTCCAAAAGAGCAAAGTTTTTCAAATTACCTTTTGTAAGAGGTGTTGTGAATTTTATTGATTCACTTGTGCTTGGTATGTCCACATTGACATATTCATCATCTTTTTATGATGAAGAAGAGGATGACAAGGACAAAAAGAACAAGAAAGTGAAAACACCTGAGAAGAAAGCTAAAAGTGATAATGCATTTAATGTTCTCACTATTTTAATTGCTGTAATTCTGGTTGTTGTTATTTTTATGGCAGCACCGTATTGTATATCACATCTGCTTCTCAAAAAGGTCATAGAATCTAAATTGCTTCTGACCTTTCTTGAGGGAATTATCAGACTGGTGTTTTTTATTATATATGTTGTGCTTATTTCACTTATGAAGGATATACGAAGAGTATATATGTACCATGGTGCTGAGCACAAATGCATTAACTGTATTGAGCATGGTAAGGAGCTTACGGTTGAGAATGTGCGAAACAGTTCTAAGGAACATAAGAGATGCGGAACAAGTTTCCTTCTTATCATAATGTGTATTTCCATTGTTGTAATGATGCTTGTGCAGTTTGATTCAAGAATACTTAATTTTGCAGCAAGAATTATTTTAATTCCTGTTATTGCGGGAATTTCTTATGAATTTTTACGGCTTGCAGGGAGATATGATAATCCTGTTCTTAATTTTTTGAGCAAGCCGGGGCTTCTTATGCAGCGACTTACTACCAAAGAACCGGATGATGATATGATAGAGGTTGGAATAGCATCAGTTGAAGCTGTTTTTGATTGGAAAGCATATTTAAAAGAAAATTTTGGAGAAAATAAGGATGACGTACAGACAAATCCTTGATGAAGCTGTTACAATTTTGTCAAATGCAGGAATCGTTGAGGCACCTAATGATGCGTGGGTATTGTTTGAAAATGTTTTTCAAATGAACAGAACCCGTTATTTTATGTCATCACAGGAGACAGCCCAGGAATCAGTTGTGCAGGAGTATATGTCACTTGTAAAGCGCAGGGAGAAGAGAGAACCGCTCCAATATATAACCGGCAAAGCATATTTTATGGGTCTGGAATTTAATGTGAATGAATCGGTACTTATTCCGAGATTTGATACGGAAATTCTCGTAGAGGAAGCATTAAAACATGTTGACACGAATAGTGAAGTTCTTGATGTGTGTACGGGCTCCGGATGTATTGCAATCAGCATTGCAGTGCTTGGTTTGGTGAAAAATGTTCAGGCAGTTGATATATCACAGGCTGCATTATCTGTTGCAGAAATTAACAGGCAGCATAATAATGCATCCAATGTTTCATTAATACAGAGTGATATGTTTGGGAATGTTAAGGGCGAATTCGACATGATAGTTTCGAATCCGCCATACATCCGAACAAGTGATGTGGATGTTCTTATGCCGGAGGTTGTGAAGCATGAGCCCAGAATTGCACTTGACGGATATGAAGATGGTCTTCATTTTTATAGAATTTTAGCAGAAGAAAGCGGACATTTTCTTAGAAATGACGGTTGGCTTATCATGGAGATAGGTTATGGCCAGGCAGAGGATGTAACAAAGCTGCTTCAAAATAATAATTTTACAGATATAAAGGTTATCTGCGATTTGGCAGGACTTGACCGAGTTATCTGTGGACGGAGGAAATAATGTTTGAGAATTTGGAAGATATTTTAATTAAATATGAGGATATCAACATGGAGCTTTCAAGCCCTGATGTTACATCCGACCAGAAACGTTTTCGTAATCTGATGAAGGAGCAGAGTGAGTTAGCTCCGCTTGTAGAAGCTTATACTGCTTATAAGAGAGCTAATCAGGACATTGAGGACAGCCTTATGATGCTTGAAGAAGAGAGCGACGAGGAAATGCGTGAAATGCTTAAGGAAGAGCTTTCCGATGCTAAGAAACGTGTTGTTGAATTAGAGGAGCAGATAAAGATTCTTCTTCTTCCTAAGGACCCTAATGATGATAAAAACGTTATTGTGGAAATTCGTGCAGGTGCCGGTGGTGACGAGGCTGCACTTTTTGCCGCCGAGCTTTTTCGTATGTATACACACTATGCTGAGGCAAGAAGATGGAAAATAGAAGTAGTTAACGCTGATGAGACCGGAATCGGCGGCATGAAGGAAGTTGAATTCATGGTTACGGGACAGGGTGCGTACTCAGTTCTTAAGTACGAGAGTGGTGTACATCGTGTACAGCGTGTTCCTGAAACTGAATCAGGCGGAAGAATTCATACATCAACAGCATCCGTTGCAGTTATGCCTGAAGCAGAGGATGTTGAAGTTCATATTGATGAAAAGGATATACGTATCGACGTAATGCGTGCTTCCGGAAATGGTGGTCAGTGCGTTAATACAACTGACTCTGCTGTACGTCTTACACATTACCCAACAGGTATTGTTATCTACAGTCAGACCGAGAAATCACAGATTCAGAACAGGGAGAAGGCTTTCGCACTTCTTCGTGCAAAATTATATGACCTTGAATGTCAGAAAGCACATGATGCAGAGGCAGATGCAAGAAGAAGCCAGATTGGAACCGGTGACCGTTCTGAGAAGATAAGAACCTACAATTTCCCACAGGGTCGTGTTACCGACCACAGAATTGGCTTAACTCTTTATAAGCTTGACAAGATTCTTAACGGTGACATTCAGGAGATTCTTGATGCGTGTATTTCAGCTGATCAAAGTGCAAAATTAGCTAAGATGCAGGATAACTAGTCAAGCTAGTGCATCTAGTAGGGTGAGTTGACAAATTGAATAGTTGAGTTGGAAAAATTAAGTGCTCTATATCAGTTAAAGTGGCTGATATAGGGCATTTTTTGCGCGAGTAATTAGAAAAATGAAAGGGCTCGCAGTTTCATTTTACGAATACCGCGACAACGAGCAGAGAATCTGCGGGTAACAAAGGCATCCCCACAATGCTTACATACTTTCAGTGAAGACTTTTCATCTGTAAGCATAAAGGAAAACATCATCAGCACCTCGGGAATATTTTCTGAACTGATTATTGAAATGTGAGATATTATTGTTGAATTTAGTTGATTTCATTAATAGAGGTATGTTAAAGTTACTCTGAAAAATACATTATAAAAGGGGATTTATTATGACCGGAAAAAAGAAACTTTTAAGAAATATATTAATTATTATCTGTGCATTTTTAGTCGTGTTTTCAGTAGCTTCATTTATAATAGTGAAGGTTAATTTTGACAATATATTCTGCCGTACGGCTCCTGAAAAGTATTCTGCATATCTTTGTTATGAAGATGTGGAAGATGAGTATGAGCGTGAACTGCTTACATTCAATTCGGGAGAAAATAAATTGCAGGGTTATCTTTATGGTGCGGAGAATACCAAAGGATTAGTGGTAGTATCTCATGGACTTGGCGGTGGTGCGGAAAGCTACCTGACGGAGACATTATATTTTGTTGATCATGGATATCAGGTTTTTGCATATGACAATACCGGATGTCACGAAAGTGAAGGAGATAACTGCGTAGGTCTCGTTCAGTCAGTGATTGATTTGGATGCGGCGTTGACTTTTGTAGAGGGAGAAGCAAGATTTGAGGATTTACCTGTGCTCTTGTACGGACATAGCTGGGGCGGATATGCAGTAACTGCGATTTTTAACTATGAACATGATGTTGCTGCTGCGGTGAGTGTGGCAGGTTTTAATGACCCGATGACTATGATTATGGAATGGGGCGAGAATATGATGGGTGGATTTATTCATGTTGAATATCCGTACATATATATTTATCAGAGAATGATTTTCGGGGATAAGATTTCAATGACGGCTGTGGATGGAATTAATAATACGGATACGCCTGTTTTGATTATTCATGGAACTGAAGATGAAACCATTGGATTTGACAGTGCCGGTACAATCGCATATAAGGATGAGATAACCAATCCGAATGTACAGTATAAAATATGTGATAAAGAAAAGCAGAATGACCACAACCGTTTGTTTACTGATATTGACGCAATTGAATACATTGATGAGCAGAATGAGATTTACAGAGACTTATACAAGCAGTACGATGGTGAAATTCCGGATGATGTAAAAGCGGATTTCTATGCGGGAGTTGACAAGGACAAAGTGAATGTAATGGATGAGGAATTCATGCAGGATGTGTTGAAATTTTATGAGGAAGCAGTCACTAAATAATTAGCAGAATAAGATTTCCCGGTTCATGACGTAATTATCCGGTAAGTTAATAAAATACTTGTGAAAATCAATCTAAAGGAATATACTTATTAAAAAATCAGATGATGACTGACGGAGGATAATATGATATCTGATAAAATGGTTAATCTTGTTAATAACAGCTCAGTAATTCGTGCAATGTTTGAGGAAGGCAAGAGGCTTGCAGGAATTTATGGAGCAGAGAATGTATATGATTTCAGCCTTGGTAATCCCAATGTTCCGGCTCCAAAGGCTGTGAATGATGCAATTAAGGCTGTAGTAGATGAAGAAAATTCTGTTGAACTTCACGGATATATGAGCAACTCGGGTTATGAGGATGTAAGAAGTGTAGTTGCAGAGTCACTGAACAGAAGATTTGGTACTGAATTTAATGACAGCAACATTATTATGACTGTTGGTGCTGCCGGAGGCATTAACGTTCTTTTTAAGGCGATTATGAATCCGGGTGATGAGGTAATTACATTTGCACCTTATTTTGGCGAATACAGAGCATATACATCCAATGCTGATGGAAAGCTTGTGGTGGTTTCACCTGATACAACTACATTTCAGCCGAATTTAGATGAATTTGAGAGGCTGATAACTCCTAAGACCAAAGTTGTTATTGTCAATACGCCGAATAACCCGACAGGTGTTGTGTATTCAGAGGAGACAATAATTAATATTTCGGAAATTCTCAGAAGAAAACAGGATGAGTATAATACTTCGATTGTACTTTTTTCTGACGAACCGTACAGAGAGCTTGCGTATGACGGAGTAGATGTGCCTTACCTTACGAAGTACTATGATAATACAGTTATAGGCTATTCCTTCAGTAAGTCGCTTTCTCTTCCGGGAGAGAGAATAGGATATCTTGTGATTCCTGATGAACTTGAGGATTCGGAGAGTGTTAAGTCCGCATGTAATGTGGCGACAAGAATTTTAGGTTTTGTTAATGCACCTTCATTAATGCAGAAGGTCATTGCAAGATGTATTGATGTGGATATTTCAGAGAATATTTCCGTATACAACAGAAACAGGGAGACTCTCTATAAAGGACTTACGGAGCTTGGATTTGATTGTGTTAAGCCGGAGGGTGCGTTCTATATGTTTGTGCGGACTCCGATGGATGATAAGGAATTCAGCAATATTGCCAAAAAATATAATATACTTGTGGTTCCGGGAAGTTCTTTTGCATGTCCCGGTTTTGTAAGAATTGCGTATTGCGTAGCATATGAGACAATAGTAAAATCCCTTCCGGAATTTAGGAAATTGGCGGAAGAATTGGGATTAGTTAAGTAGGTGTAAGTATGAAAAAATGGATGGAATATATACGTAAAGTTGAGCCTTATGTTCCGGGTGAGCAGCCTAAAGCTGCTAATATAATTAAATTAAATACGAATGAGAATCCATATCCACCGGCACCGGCGGTTATGGAAGCCGCAGCTTCTATGAATGCGGACCCTTTAAGGCTGTATCCTGACCCTGCGATTACGGATTTGGTTGAGGCATTGGCGGAAGCACATGGTGTTAAGACTTCACAGATTTTTCCGGGAGTTGGTTCTGATGATGTTCTGTCAATGATTTTTCTGACATTTTTTAATTCAGATAAGCCTATCCTTTTTCCCGATATAACATATTCCTTCTATAGTGTATGGGCAGATGTGTACAGAATTCCTTATGAAAGACCTGCGTTGGACGAGAATTTCAGAATTGTTGCGTCGGATTATTACAAAGAGAATGGCGGTGTGGTAATTGCTAACCCTAATGCACCGACTTCTATATATGAAAATCATGATTTTATTAAGGATATTCTTGAGCATAACAGGGATGTTATTGTGGTTGTTGATGAGGCATATATTGATTTTGGCGGAAGATCGGCATTAGAGCTTCTGTCAGAATATGATAATCTTATAGTTGTGAGAACTTTTTCTAAATCACGTTCTCTGGCCGGTTTAAGAGTAGGCTATGCAATTGCAGGTGAGACAATTATTAAAGCACTTAATGATGTTAAATACTCAATTAATTCATATACGCTTAACAGACCTGCAATTGAGCTTGGAACTCTTGCAGTTAAGAGCAGGGAATATTATGATGAAATAACTGCCAGAATTATCGCAACAAGAAAAAGAACTGTCGAAGCACTTACAGGACTTGGCTTCAAATGCCTTCCATCTTCAGCGAACTTTATTTTTGTAACACATCCTGAATATAAGGCCGTGGATATTTTTAATGCATTGAAGGCTGAGGGAATATATGTAAGATATTTCAATTCTCCGAGAATCAGTGAATATTTAAGAATAACAATCGGAACAGATGAAGAGATGGATAAAGTTTTTGAATTTTTACATAATTATATGGAATAATACATTATTATTTAACTGCTATCATTATTGTAATGGTAGCAGTTTTACTCTTAAAAATAGTTTATGAAAAATTTATAAAATATTACGATTTTTTTATAGCAAAATTCAAATGAAATGTGTAATATAGTCATAGTATATTTTATAGGAGTTTGTTAATATGTCTGATTTTAGAAATAAGTTTATAAATTTCATGTCAGGGAGAAACGGTGTGGATGAATTCAGCCGTTTTCTGAATATCCTGTCATTAATTGTTATGATTGTGAGTTTTTTTATACCTAATGGCATAGCCAGATGGATTGTATTTGGTGTAGCGCTTGCAATAATGGTTTATTCATATTTCAGAATATTTTCCAGAAATTATGGTGCAAGACATAGAGAGAATGACTGGTTCTGTTCCATTATTCATCCTGACAGAAACAGTAACAGAACCTATACCAATGCACAGAAGAAAGCAATGGACCGTAAGACTCACAGAATTTTCAAATGCCCTAATTGTCAGCAGAAGATTAGAGTTCCGAAGGGCAAAGGACGTATCTCAATTAAGTGTCCGAAATGCCGTATAGAGTTTATTAAGAAGACCTGATTCAGGGGAATAATATGTTTGGATATATTACCATTAATAAGGAAGAGCTTAAGATTAAAGACTATAATAAATATCAGTCATATTATTGCGGAGTTTGTCGCAGCCTTAAGAATAATTACGGATTTTCCGGGCAGCTGACACTTACCTATGATATGACATTTCTTGGAATTCTTCTCTCGGCATTATATGAGGATGAGACAGAAACTGTAAGGCGAAGATGTGTTCCTCATCCGGTTAAGCCTCATGAGGAGATTTCCAATATTTATACGGACTATGCTGCAGCGATGAATATTCTCCTGACCTATTATAAGCTTAAGGATAACTGGGAGGATGAGCACAGTGTGAAATCAAACACCTTTGCCGGAATACTTAGAAAGGCTTATAAGAAAGCATATAATGAATTCCCGAGACAGGCTCAGGTCATAGAAGAATGTATTCGTAAACAGCAGGAATACGAGAAAGATAATGAACAGTCTGTTGATAATGTATCACTGCCGACTGCCACAATGCTTGCAGAGATTTTTGATATGAAGCAGGACGAATGGAGTGCTCCGTTGAGGCGGATGGGATTTTTTATGGGTAAATACATTTACATTCTGGATGCTTATGATGATTTGGACAAGGATATTAAGAAGAATAATTATAATCCGCTTATTGCACATAAGGACGAAGCGGAATTTAAGGATAATTGTGAGAGAATGCTTATTATGGTTGCAGCGGAATGCTCTAAGGCGTTTGAACAGTTGCCAATATTAGAAAATGCTGATATATTGAGGAATATAATATATTCAGGCATATGGAGTAAATTTTTTAAGATAGAGAGATAAGTTTATAATGAATAGAGATCCATATTCAGTGCTGGGTGTCGGCAGGGATGCCAGTGCCGATGATATCAAAAAAGCATATAGAAAGCTTAGCAGAATATACCATCCTGATGCCAATGTAAATAATCCCAACAAGGCACAGGCGGAGGAGAAATTCAAAGAGGTGCAGGAGGCTTATGACCGGATTATGTATGAGCGTGAGCATGGTGCCGGAACCTATGGTAATAATCATACAGCCGGAGGCAATGGTTACGCCGGAGGATATGGAAGCTACCGGACCAATGCGAATTTTACGGAAAGTCCGCGTATGCGTGCTGCAATTAATTTTATTAACAGTGGTATGTTTGCAGAGGCACTTAATACACTTGAGGGAATGAGTGCTTCTGAGAGAAATGCCAGATGGTATTTTGTACGTGCACATGCCAACCAGGGACTTGGAAATATCATTAATGCAACGGAAGATGCAAGAAAGGCAGTAAGTATGGAGCCGAATAATATGGAGTATATCACATATCTTCAGCAGCTTGAAAGCGGTGGCTCATGGTATAGTAACATGGGGGCTTCTTATGGACGTTCACGCTCGGGTACGGGCAGTATGTGTATGCAGCTATTGTGTCTTAATCTGTTGTGTAACTGTTGTTGCTGCGGAAGAGGATATTTCTGTTAAATCAGGAGGAGTGTTTAATGCCTAAATCACCGGAACAGAAGAAGAAAATATTAGTTGTGCTTAAATATCTTATGTTGAATTCTGATGAGGAGCATCCGATATCAACTTCGACATTGATTGACTATCTGGAGAACTGTGGAATTAAAGCAGAGAGAAAAAGTATTTATTCGGATATAGAGACACTTGTTAATATGGGCTATGACATAATTAACAGAAGAGGAAATGATGGCGGCTATTATATTGCATCAAGAGATTTTGAATCGGCGGAATTAAAGCTTCTTGTGGATGCAGTACAGTCATCAAAGTTTATTACAGAGAAAAAATCCAATGAACTGATTTCCAAAATAGAAAAGCTTACAAGCAGACATGAGGGGAGAAAACTTCAGAGGCAGGTGTATGTTGCCAGGAGGGTTAAGACTGATAATGAGTCCATTCTGTATAATATAGATGGAATTCATGAAGCAATTTCGCACAATTCAAGAATCAGTTTTCTATATTATGAATGGAATCTTGAACGTAAGCTTGTATGTCGTAATAATGGCAATAGATATGTTGTGGATCCGCTGGTGCTAGTGTGGGATGATGAGAATTATTATCTCGTAGCAGGTGATATTGCTAATGGAATTATTAAGCATTTTCGAGTAGATAAAATGTCTGATATCAAAATTGAACCGGTCAGTCGTGACAGACACTGGGAGAATTTTGATGTTGCTCAATATTCCAAGGAGCATTTTGCAATGTTTCATGGTGATAAGGAAACTGTAACTGTCAGGTTTAAAAAACATCTTATCGGGGTAGTTATAGACCGCTTTGGAAAAGATGTTTTCATAGTCCCGAAAGGTGATGACTATTTTGATGCAAGACTGAATGTTCAGGTGAGTAATCAGTTTTTTGGCTGGATTACAGGCTTTGCAGGCGATGCATGCATTATTTCACCACAGACAGTTATCGACAGATATAAGAAAATAATCGAAGACATCAGCAGTAAGCTATAGCAAAATAAGGCAACTGATGTCTTTTTTTGCGATTTTTAGTACTTGAAATGTGTAATAGGAATTATTACAATCAGACTGTACATTAGAAAATGGAGCGTAAAATATGCAGGAAATAATAGATTACATATATAATATACCGAAGTTATCCAGAAAATGTTCATTGGATAACACAAGAGAAATGTTAAAAAGAATTGGCAATCCTGAGAAGGAGAGCAGAATCATACATGTGGCGGGAACCAACGGAAAGGGTTCTGTATGTGCGTACCTGAACGGAATTTTACAGGCAGCAGGATACACAACGGGATTATTTACATCTCCCCATCTTATCAGGATGAATGAAAGAATTAAGATAAACGGACAGGACGTTTCCGACGATACATTTACTATTGCATACAATAAGATTTTGAGTGTATCGAAAGCGATGGTTGTTGATGGCTTTAGTCATCCGTCGTTTTTTGAGTTCTTGTTTGGTATGGCAATGTATGTTTTTGGGCTTAACAAAGTTGATTATATTATTCTTGAAACAGGACTTGGTGGCAGGCTTGATGCAACTAATGCCGTCGAGAAACCGGAATTGTCCGTAATTACGTCAATAGGACTGGATCATACAGAGCTGCTTGGAGATACATATGAAAAAATAGCGGCAGAGAAAGCGGGAATAATTAAGAGTGGGGTTCCTGTTATTTTTATGGAGAAGCGTGAGGATGTTACCAATGTAATTATCAATAAAGCAAAGGAGGCAGGCTCAAGGACAGTAAGAATTTCAAAGGATGATATTTCTGACATTGTTAAAAAAGATAAAAGCATTGATTTTTCTTTTCATAATGGTTATTATGATAAAGAGATTTTTTCTGTTAAGACAGGTGGAGTATATCAGGCAGAAAATGCAGCCCTCGCAGTAAGTGCAGCCAATGAATTGGGAATTACTGATGCAGAGGTTATCAGGAAGGGCTTGAATAAGGTCGTGTGGACCGGCAGAATGCAGGAAATAGATAATAATATGATTCTTGATGGGGCACATAATGATGACGGGATAGAGCGTTTTCTGGAATCCGTAGAAATTGATGGGTTTGACGGAGACAGATATCTTTTATTTAGTGCTGTTAAGGACAAGCATTATGATACGATGATTCAGAAGCTCTGTGAAAGTGGATTGTTTAAGGGTTTTATTCTCGTTCCGCTTACGGATGAAAGAGGTCTTGATACAGATACACTGTTTCAGGTATTCAGACAGTTCACAGATGCCGTTATACCTATGAGAAATATTTCACAAGGAATTTTCGAGGCCTGTATGTTAAGAGACGGAGGAGCCAGAATATATATGGCGGGTTCTCTGTATCTTGCAGGAGAGATTCTGGGTATGAGAGAATAATTTTGGGTTCAAGGAGATTAATATGATTAATTTTGATGATGAGATTAAGAAGTTTCAGCCGAGCCTTGAGGTGGATGAGGCCGAGGATGCGATTTACCATAGTGATGTAACGGACGTAACAGAGGTTATTGACAGAATTATAAGAGAAATCACTGATAAATAGAATGGAGTTATACCATGAGATGTTATAAATGCAATGCAGTACTTTCAGATAATGATTACTGTTTGAAATGTGGTGCTGATGTATCCGTATACAAGGTTGTTGTGAAGGCTTCAAATTCATACTATAATATGGGTCTTGCAAAGGCCAGGGTAAGGGATTTGTCGGGTGCAATTTCTGCACTTAAGACCAGTCTTCAAATTAATAAGAAAAACATTAAGGCGAGAAATCTTCTTGGACTCGTCTATTTTGAAATGGGCGAAGTTGCCATGGCTCTTTCAGAGTGGGTATTAAGCCTGAATATTAAGCCGGAGAAGAATGTTGCAGAGGCATATATCCGTAAGGTAAAGGCTAACCAGAATAAGTTAGAAGTGCTCAATCAGGCTGCCAAGAAATATAATTTCTCCCTTAAGAAGGTTCAAGAGGACGGAGATGATGTTGCACTTATCCAGCTGAAAAAGGTTATTGCAATGAATCCGAAATTTGTAAAGGCACTTCTGTTGCTGTCGCTTGTTTACATTAAGAATGGTGATGAAGACAGGGCAATTAAGCTTCTTAACAGGGTACTGAAAATCGACAGAAATAATACTCTGGCATTAAGATATATTGATGTAATCAACAAGGAAGGCATTGCAAGGGAAAATACCTCAGAGGATACTTATTATAAGAATAAGAAACAGTTTCCGCTTTCAGGACATGATGTTATTCTTCCCCGTAATTCCTATAAGGAGCCGGCAAGCGGAGTTCTGACGGTAATATATATTTTGCTTGGTGTTGTAATTGGAGTTGCATTGGTATGGTTTCTGGTTGTACCTGCCAAACTGCAGACTGCCAGGGAAGAAAGTAATGATGCAATTAAGCAGTATAGTGAGCAGCTGGCAGGATATTCAGTTGACATTACAGAATTAGAGAGCCAGATTGATAAACTGGAGAGCCAGTTGGAACAGGCACAGGCTGACCTTAATGGATATGAAGGGGAGGAAGGCGAGATTGCCATGTATAACAGGCTGATTGAGGCTGCTTTTGCCTATGTGGAGAATGATTTTGAGCAGGCAGCAGTATTGCTTGCATCAATTACCGATGTGTCGCAGCTTCCTACAGATACTGCCAAAGCTTTATATACAACAATGGAAGAGAATAGCAGTAGTAGTGCCAAAGCATTTTATAATGCAGGTGTAAGTGCGTACAATGCCAATAATTATGTGGATGCCATAACATATTTTATACGTTCATACGAACTGGACGATTCGACTGTAGAGACACCGTATTATCTGGCAATGTGCTATTTGCAGATTAGCGATAATACCAATGCTAATAAATATATTGATATTGTTAACAATAAGTTTCCGGGAACTACATTTGCAACACAGCTTAACGAATATGTAGCTTCACTGGCAACACCATAACTTTACGAAAGAATAAACCTCATTAATGTGACGGAGCAATTTATATATTGTTCCGTTTTTTTTGACAGCTTTTTGTGAGGCAACAACATTTTATGCAACAGGAAGGAGTTTTTGTATGGGAAAAACATGTGAAACAAAAGATAACATAATAATTGTACATTTAAAGGGGGATCTGGATCATCATGTTACATCACAGATAAAAGAAGAAATTGATGAATGCATATCAAATAAAAGGATTTACAGACTTGCTTTTGACTTTAGAAATGTTTTGTTTATGGACAGTTCAGGTATTGGTCTGATAATGGGCAGATATAAGAAAATCAAGCCTATGGAGGGGGAGATTTATGTGTGCAATTTGGGACTTGCGATGCAGAGAATTTTTAAACTTTCTGGACTTTTTAAAATAACGAAGCATAGTTTTGAAATTGACCATCTGGTAAACGAGGAGGCTACATATGAACAGGATTAAAATTGAATTTGATGCAATATCCGAGAATGAAGCGTTTGCAAGGGTATGTATTGCAGCTTTTGTTACGAGGCTTGACCCGACGCTTGAGGAGATTAATGATGTAAAAACCGCAGTTTCAGAGGCGGTTACCAATTCCATAATACATGGTTATGGAGAACAGGGTGGAATTGTAATTATGGAAGCAGCTTTAGAGGATAATGAGCTGGAAATCAGAATAACGGATTTTGGCAAGGGGATTGAAAATGTCTCACAGGCAATGATGCCGATGTTCACAACCGGGGAGGATAAGGAAAGGTCAGGTATGGGATTTACCTTTATGGAGGTATTTATGAATGAGCTTGATGTTGAATCGACTCCCGGGAAGGGAACTACAGTAATAATGAAAAAGAGGTTTAATGAACCACAGGAGTAAGCGGAGGTGTGATTATGGATCATACCAAAGAGCTTATAGAACTGGCACATGCCGGGAACAGAGAGGCAAGGGATTTTCTGGTGCTTCAGAATATGGGACTGGTATATAGTGTGGCAAAAAGATTTTTCAATCGTGGATATGATATGGAGGATATAACCCAGATTGGAACCATTGGATTAATAAAAGCAATTGATAAGTTTGATTTAAATCAGCCGGTAATGTTTTCTACTTATGCTGTACCGATGATTTCAGGTGAAATAAAAAGATTTATAAGAGATGATGGAATGATAAAAGTATCACGCTCCATTAAAGAAAACAGTTGGAAAATAAGACAGTCATCACAGGAGCTTGCACAGCGTCTTGGAAGAGATGCAACAATTGAGGAATTGGCGGAAGCAACAGGGCTGTCAGGAGAAGATATTATCATGGCGATGGATGCATCCAAGGATGTGGAATCCATTTATCAGACTGTATATCAGGGAGATGGAAATACGGTTTTTGTAGTGGACAAGCTGGCTGCTTCAGCTGAAAATTCACCTAATGAGGTGGTTATTAATAAAATGATGCTGGAGCAGTTGCTGGAGGAATTATCCGATATGGAAAAAGAACTTATAAGAATGAGATATTATGAAGATAAGACTCAGGTTCAGGTTGCAGAAAAGCTGGGAATATCCCAGGTTCAGGTATCGCGACTGGAAAAGAAAATTCTTATAAGAATGAGAAAATCAGTGGAGGAGTGAATAATAGCAAAATAAAATGCTGATACTATTCCAAAAAGCAGGAGTAGTAAAATGAACGAAGACGTTTATATTAATTTTTCCAAATGTTCAGAGGTAAGTAATGAGAAAATAACCATTCAGGATGTTGCGGAAGTGTGGTGCAGCGACACAGCACTTTTGGCTGGAATTAAGAATACGGCAATTGCCAGATTAAAAGGTGACAAAGATGGGATTAGCGTGTTCACGGCAATAGCTGTTATTAAAATGCTTCAGACACGTTTCCCTGAAATAACAATTCAATGCATAGGTGTGCCTGAATTTGCAGTGGTATTTCATAAGAAAAAGAAACCCGGTGCAGTCTGGCAGGTAATAAAGATTATATTAATCAGTATTATAGTTTTTTTTGGTGGCGCTTTTGCAATTATGGCGTATGGAAATGACATTGATATACAAAGTGTATTTGATGTAATAACAGAGTTCTGTGTAGGAAATCCGGAGCAAAATTCCTTATTCCTTCAAATTGCCTATTCAGTAGGCTTATCAGTGGGAATTATTATTTTCTTTAATAATTTTGGAAAGAGAAAAACAATAAAAGACCCGACTCCTATACAGGTTGCAATGCGTACGTATGAGGAAGACATATATACGACTGTAATTAATGATAATATAAGAGAGGGTAAAACCTATGATGTGGATTAGGTATGTTTTGCTTATAATAATTGGTATCGGTGGCGGTGCATTAACTGCTGCCGGTTATTTTGCAGTGCTGGCTTCAATAGGAATATTAACCCGTTTTGCGGACTATACAAATACAGCATCCAAGGTAAGAGTGTATGAAAATATGCTCTGTTTTGGAGGAATTACAGGTAATATTTTGTATATTTTCAGACCTGAAATACAAATAGCCGGATGGATTTTGTGCATTTTCGGACTGGCATTTGGAATATTTACAGGCTGTTTTATTTTATCCATTGCGGAAGCTGTTAAAGGTCTTCCTGTTTTTTTAAGAAGAAGTAAGCTGCAAAAGGGTATTTCAGTATTGGTGTATTCCATTGCGTTTGGAAAAACTTTTGGAAGTATTTTCTACTTCTGTTGTTATTTTCTTAAAAATTAGGTATAATATAAGTTAAAGAGAAAATAATAAATGGAGGCGGTCTTATGGAGAAACAAATAGTTGATGTACTGATCAATGAGGGCAGGAATTTTATTGAAGCAATCTGTTCTGAATACAAGCTATTGTTGATTATTAATGAAAATGGCACATATCATTCGGTTTTTGTTCCGGAAGTTTATGAGTACATTGTGGAACAGTACCCGGATTATAATACTGCATTTGCTGAATACTGTGATAAATTCGTAAGAGATAAGGACCGTTCCAGAATTAAGGCCTTAACAGCAATAGAATATATGGCCGAACAGTTGAAGAATTCCAACCTTCATATGACTATATTTCAGACCAGGGAGTTAAAATGGCTTGCATGTAAATGCTATGAAATATCTAATGGAAATCAGAAGCAGAGAACCTTTTTATTCGGGATAATAGAATTTGGCGATGCAATGCAGGAGGAACGGAAAAATATCAGTGGCAATGAGATTATAAAAACACTGTCGGATGAATTTCATGTTATTTACAGGGTAAATGCATTTACAGGAGAATACGAGGTTGTTCTTATGAATATGGATACGCCTGAATTTGTCTATGGGTTTAAGGATTTCTATGAACTGGAGAAAGTGTATTCCGAATATGGATATGTAGAGGAATATGTAGGTGTTATTCCGGGAGAGGATAAATCAGATATGGTTTTTAATAAACCGATAAGACTTCCTGCAATAAGAGAATATTACAATACCTATAGAGATGCGCTTGTGGGTTATTACAAGGAAAAGAGCGGAAGATGGCTGAAGCTTACGGTTACCCCGGATAATAATTATTCAGAAGATAATCCTTATGTTATTTATGCAATAAAGGAATGCACTAAAGAGGTTGAGGAAAAGACAAGAAATATTGTCTATACATCTGCAGTTGCCAAGATGTATTGTTTTGTAGGAACCCTTGACATTGAGAATGGTACATATCACTGCATTCATAGTGAACCATGGTTTGACATGCAGGGAACGGACGGAAGTCTTAAGTATTTTATGAATATAATGAAGCGTCAGATATATGATGAGGATTTTCATCTGTTTGAGGGTCTTATTAATGAGATTGCTTCTGATATGTCAGGATTCGCCGAGAGAGAGTATCGTATTGAGGATGAACAGGGAATGTTCCATTTTCACAATGCATTTGCTACATATATTACAGTGCCGGAAGGCGGAAGAATATTGCTTCTGGTGCGTAATGTTGATGAAAGAGCGGCAAACAGGGCAAGGCTGGAATTGCTTAACGAAGAGTATGTAAAGACAAAAGATATGTTGTATGCTCTGGGTGAATCATATTATGGTATTTATTATCTTAATTTGGAGAAAAAGCATCTGATTCCGACCAGGCAGGGGGATGATGCCAAACAAATCTTCAACAAAAGAATAGAATTTGATGATATAATTGATAATTATTTAAGAACGCTGGTTCATCCCGAAGACCGGGCATTAGTCAGAAGCTTTGCGGCATTTGATAACCTGATGGATGTGATGAGAGAAGAGGGACAGTCAATGTTCTGTGAGTATCAAAGATTATTTGATAATGAATACAGATGGGTCAGAATGGTATTTCAGGCAACTAAATGTATTGATGGCAAGCCGATTGCGGTTATCCTGGCTTTTAAGGATATACATGACGAAAGAGAAACTGAATTGAGGCACAAAAGAGAACTTAGAGAAGCTCTTATTTCTGCAAAATTAGCCAGTGAAGCTAAATCACGTTTTCTTTCTAATATGTCCCACGATATTCGTACACCGTTGAATGCAATTATGGGGATGACCTCAATAGCACTTTCGCATATTGATGATATGGACAAGGTTGAATCCTGTCTTAATAAAATAAGCGTATCTGCTAATCACCTTCTGAGACTTATTAATGAAGTGCTGGATATGTCCTACATTGAAAGTGG
Source organism: Lachnospiraceae bacterium (assembly GCA_045129695.1). Classification (GTDB taxonomy): domain Bacteria; phylum Bacillota; class Clostridia; order Lachnospirales; family Lachnospiraceae; genus Eshraghiella. The sequence goes on from JBGVJZ010000002.1 coordinate 30,788, forward strand.
TAAGATAAGCATAAAATCAGAACCTTTTAATCTGGTTGAACTGATGAAAACGGTTGTATTTATTATGCAGGAACAGTTTGATTCAAAAAATCAGACCTTTACTACGGATTTTGCACTGATACAGAATAATGATTTAGTCGGTGACAGAGTCAGAATTCAACAGATCTTGTTGAATGTATTGGGGAATGCTGCCAAATATACGCCAAAAGGCGGAAAAATACATTTTGTTGCCAGAGAAATTGATATCGCAGATAATGGTATAAGCACATATGAATTTATTGTGTCAGATACAGGAAAGGGTATGTCAGAGGAGTTTGTACAGAGAATTTTTAAACCTTTTGAGAGAGAAAGTAAGATTGAAGATGAAATAGAAGGCTCCGGCCTTGGAATGGCTATTTCCAAGAGTATTGTGGATTTAATGAATGGTGATATTTCAATTAAAAGCCAGACTGATAAGGGTTCAATCGTTACAGTAGTACTTCCGCTTAAGCGCAATCCTAAAATTAGGGATAGGAGCTTAATGGAATCAGCATCACAAAAAAACGATGCTCCATATGCTGTATTGCAGGGTAAAAAGGTTCTTGTTGTAGACGATAATGAAATAAATTGTGACATTGCATGTGACTATCTGGAAGATGTGGGTGTAACAACGGATGTTGCAATCAATGGTAAGGAGGCCTTCAATATAATTTCAAACGGAGAGTATTTTGATGCAGTACTGATGGATATCAGAATGCCCGTCATGAATGGCTACGATGCAACCCGCAAAATAAGGGAAATTAACAGTGAATATGCCACTAACATACCAATTATTGCAATGACTGCAAATGCTTTTGAAGAGGATGTACAGATGAGTTTACAGATGGGAATGAATGCTCATATATCCAAACCATTAAGTGCAGAGGTTATGTATAAAACGCTTTCAAGTTTTTTTGTCGTCAAATAGCGGTATTCGTCAATTGTAAATTGTGTGAATTGGATGTACAATTAAATCAGAACTTGTAGTGACAACGTGTATAGAAAGAAGTCTTGTTATGAATAGTGATTGGAAATGTGAACTTCGAAGTGCAAATGTAGACGTTGATGGTGCAATTGAACGATTTTCTAATAAAGAGGAGAGATATGTAAAGTATCTTAAGCTTTTTAAGAATAATTCCAGTTTTAACAATCTGCTCATCGCATTGGAAAATGGTGACTGCAACGGTGCATTTGAGAACTGTCATTCCCTTAAGGGTGTGATTGGTAATTTGGGTTTTACATCTATGTTTCCTAATATCTATTCAGCTTGTGAGATACTTCGCAGCGGTAGCATGGAAGGTGTCCCTGAGTTAATAGATGAAATAACCGGGAACTATAATGATATTGTTGGTATAATTGACAAGTATCTGATGTAATATGTTTTAAAATTTAATATGTTCAATGGAGAACTCCGAAGAAATTTTCTTCGGAGTTTTAATGTTTAAATAAGATTATTTCATAAAGTAAATATTTGGTTAAATAGTAAAAAAGTACTATCAATCATATTTGCAAAATGATATAATAATACGATAGATAAGGATATACAGAAGAGGTGTGAAATATGAGCAACCCTATAAGAATTGTTGTTGCGGACGATAATGAGATTATCAGACAGATATTAATGGATTCACTGTCTGAGGATGATGGCATTGAAGTTGTTGGTTCTGCATCGGATGGTGCCATGGCAATCTGTCTGATTAAGGAGACACATCCTGATATTGTGCTTTTGGATCTTATTATGCCAATGGTGGATGGAATTGGTGTAATGGAGGCAATTGCAACTGATGAGGAGTATGGTGAGCGTAAGCCGCAGTACATAGTGGTCTCAGCTGCCGGTAGTCAGGATATAGTTAATCAGGCACTGCAGACGGGAGCATCATATTACATTATGAAGCCTTTTGATGGGGATGCATTAATTAAACGCATTAAGAGAATTGCCGGAGAAGGAACAAGTGAGCCATATCAGCTCAGAAATACTGAGATTGTTTCTACTAATGAGGATGATGTTGAACAGCTTGTTGTGGGCTTGTTGCGTAATATCGGTGTTCCGGTAAGAATGGTTGGATATAAATATTTAAGAGATGCAATACTTTTGGCAGTTGATGATACTGAATCTTTAATGTCTGTTACAAAGAACATTTATCCGGAGATTGCAATTAAACATGGCACAAGCTCAGGCAATGTAGAGCGTAATATAAGATATGTTATTGAATCTACATGGAGCCGGAGAGCTGAACATAAGACGGAGGATGATTTGTTTAAAGGTACAGTTAAGAAACCAACCAATTCAGAATTTATACTTGTGTGCTCAGAATGGATTCATTATCAAATGAAAAATTAGAATAATTTTATTTTTTTCAGACATACTAACTTTATTATAATTAGTTAGAAGGAGTTAGTATGGACGAGAAGGGCAAGAAAATATATACCAATTATGTAGAAAGTGTAACGCCAACCCATAATGTGTGGCTTCAGATGTTGAAGGCATTTGTTGTGGGTGGCTTTATTTGTGTTATAGGACAGGGAATAAATCATCTTGCAACTGCAGTGCTTGAAGTTGATAAGGATACTGCGGCAACAATTGTATCGATTTGTCTGATCCTGCTTTCGGTAATTCTTACGGCATTTAATATATATCCGATAATTACCAAGTTTGGCGGTGCGGGAGCATTAGTTCCGATTACAGGCTTTGCCAATTCCGTAGCAGCGCCGGCAATTGAGTTCAAGAAAGAAGGACAGGTATTCGGTATTGGCTGTAAAATATTTACTATTGCAGGACCTGTTATTCTGTATGGAATATTATCAAGCTGGATTTTGGGACTGATATATTGGGCACTTAAAATATTTGGAGTGATGTAATATTGTAGGGCTGAAACAAAAATTATTTTGTCTCAGCCCCTTTTAATTATTAGTTAGTTGTAAAGTTATCAAAATAGCCCTGAATGTGGATGATAGGTGTTCCCTTGTCACCGGAACCTGAAGTAAGATCACATAAAGAACCGATTAAATCTGTAAGCTGTCTAGGTGTTGTACCCTGAGAAGCCATATTGCCTACAAGGTTTGACTGCTTAGCCTTAATGCTTTCAGAAATCGCATCCTTCAAATCTGCACCGCTTAAGTTGGCAAAATCATTATCTGCAAGATATTTTAATTTTAACTCATTAGGTGTACCGATAAGCCCGTCCGTAAAAGCAGGGGATACAACAGGATCTGCAAGCTCCCAAATCTTACCCTGAGGGTCCTTGAAGGCACCATCGCCATATACCATAACTTCAACATGTTTGCCGGTCTCTTCAAGAATAGCAGCCTGAATATCAAGTACAAGATCCTTGCATTCTCTTGGGAATAATTTAATCTTGTCCTCTGTTGATTTGTTAGAGCCTAACAAACCGTATTTCTCATTGAAGCCGCTGTTATTAACAGGAGCATTGAGAATATCGTCAAGACCGCATACAATTTTCGCACCGGCATTTCTTAATATACGTTTGGTGCGGACTCTGGTATGAATATCGCAATTAATAATGCAGTCGGTATATTCAAGAATTGTCTTTGGCTGGTTGGCGAAAATTATTTCAACCTCTGCACCGGCATCTTTAATAATCTGTGAATAATACTCAACGTAGTCAACACCGGTAAATTCATGCTTATTCTCTCCAAATAATTCACGATACTTTGCCAATGTTAAAACATCGGAATATGGATTAATTCCTGCTTCATCAAGCTGGTCATATGTTAATAATGCATTGCCCACTTCGTCGCTGGGATAGCTTAACATAAGAACAACCTTCTTACAGCCCATTGCGATACCTTTAAGGTTGATAGCAAAACGGTTGCGGGACAAAATAGGGAAAATAACACCAACTGTCTCGCCGCCTAATTTAGCACGCACATCAGCTGCAATATCCTGAATGGATGCATAGTTGCCCTGAGCACGCGCAACGATTGACTCTGTCAATGCAATGACATCTCTGTCTCTAAGCTCAAAGCCTTCGCTCTCAGCAGCGGACAATACGCTCTCTACTGCGATATCAACAAGATTGTCGCCTTCCCTTATAATTGGGCAACGAATACCTCTTGAAATTGTACCGACTCTTCTTTCCATAGTTCTACCTCTTTATAAATTTATCATTATTGTGAATCACACTCTTCCTATTATACATCAAAATAAACAGTGAACGCAAGCTATATGTTTTTATGCATGTCGATTCCTATAAAACTTTCTGAATTTTATAAACAAAAACATAAGCCCGTACAGTGCAAGTGATGCTGTCCAGCCAACCGGCCATGACATCCATATACCATTCGCACCAAGATTCGGAGACAGTGTAAAAGCAAGAATAACCCTTATAATAAGGTCTGCAAAAGTCATTGTCATAAACACTCCCATCTTCTCCATGCCTCTTGCCACACCGTCCATAATCAGTTTCATACCGATTACAATGTAGAATGGTGATACAATTTTAAGAAAGGTAATTCCGGTATTCAGTGCAGTAATACTTTTTTCTGAATCCATAAACAGGTTAATCATTCCACTGCCGTAGAAAAAATATGCAATGAAGAAAGGAATTGTTACAATAACAGCCATAATGCAGCCGGCGGAAAAGCCTTTACTGATACGCTCCAATTTACCGGCACCGCGGTTCTGGGCGGTAAAACCGGACACGCCGTTACCTAAGGTGGTATAGGACATTGTGACAAAGGTATTAAGCTTAATTGCTGCGGAATATCCGGCGATTACTGATGAACCATATGAATTAACAAGTCCCTGTATAAAAAGATTACCAACTGATACAAAACTCTGCTGCAAAATACTTGGGATTGCCACATAAGCGATTTTAGTGAGCATTTCGCCTGAGAATACAGGAGCTTTTTCAGGTGTCTGAAGCTTATCCAGTCTTTTTATTAAAATAATATATGATAAAACACAGGATATACCCTGTGCGATGAAGGTTGCCCATGCAACACCGCCTACACCCCGGTGAAATACTGCAACAAATATAATATCCAGAATAATATTTCCGAGAGAGGAACCAATCAGAAGAAACAATGGAGTCTGTGAATCACCAAATGCCTGGAAAATTCCTGTGGAAACATTATACAAATACAGAAAAATAAAACCGCCGACATATATTCTGAGATATAAAATACCATCCTGCATAATATTGTCAGGTGTTTTTAACAGCTTAAGAAACAGCGGACTTAGAATAACGCCCGTAATACTTAAAATAACAGATAAGCCCAAAGCAGTGATTATACTGGTAGAAACGGCAGTTTTCATATGTGTATAATCCTTGGCACCGAATAACTGTGATACCACGATTGAACAGCCTATATTGCTTCCAAGGGCAATTGCCATAAAAATCATTGTTATAGGGTAGGAGGCACCAACTGCTGCCAATGCATCTTCTCCGGCAAATTTGCCTGCAATAATACTGTCTGCCATATTGTACAGCTGTTGAAAAATTACACTGATAAAAAGCGGAAGCGTAAATTTCCACAGAACCCGTCTGGGCTCACCAATAGTCAAATCTTTAATCATAAGAATCCCTTCTTTATCATTTAGTCGGTTAGATTATAGTACTTAATTTTGTCTTTTTCAAAGAAAAATTTATGTTTTTTCTATGAAAAAGAGTTATAATTTTTCTATAGGAGTGTGAAATAAAAATGGAAAAAAGAATTATAAATTACCGTAAGTATATAGACCGGCTTCTTGAGGAGGGCTGTGACAACTGGAAAGATGTACTTGATGACCATTTGATTCAGATCGGATTTTTTCAGCATGAGAGGCTGATTCATCTGATAGTAACAGTCCTTTTTGCACTTATGGAGATTATTGCAATGGTTGCCACAGTAGCAACAGGTTATGTCATGCTCGTACTTTTGGATGTTCTTTTACTTGTATTGCTGGTTCCATACATAAGACATTATTATATATTGGAAAATGAAGTTCAGAAAATGTATTTTCAGTATGACAGAATAAGGGAAAACGCCGAACATAAGTAATTCATAAAGAAATCTTATCTCCGGCGTTAATTACAGATTAAATCTTACTTCGGTTCCTAATCTCAGGAGGTGTGTTAACAATAAGGTTATATGTATTTTTCTGATTCTTATCAGCAGTAATTTCTATATCATTCCATATGTATACTAAATTATCAGCAATAACACTAATATTGCATTTACTGTTTCTGCCTGATATGGCAGGCTTTTCATCGGTGTGTACAGACAATTTCTCACCATCTGCAAGACTTATAATGCCGCAAACCTCGTTTTCCAAAGAAGAATCTTCGTTGACCGGGGTTATGGAAGTGCTCATTCCGGCGGTCATATCATTAACTCCCATAAAACCTCCCTCGCTCAATTCATTCATCAGTTTATCAACAACAGCTTCAATTATTTCCAGATGATCAGCAGTTTCAGAATATTTGTTTAACATAAGCTTCGTGGTATTATGTGAATCAGTAATGCATTCTGTCATGGTATCCATAACATCACAGATTTCCTGTGTGTTCTTAACCAGTTGCAGATTGGATGCTTCAACATCTTTGATTGCGGAATCAATTACATTGATATTATTACCCAGTTCACCTGAATCAGCCGCAATTCTGCTTACGCTTTCATTGACATTGGCAATTTTCTGCATTGTAAGCTGAATTAATTCCAGAGTTTTTTCAATGGCTTCTGTCATTCGGTCTGAGGTCTGTTCAAGACGGTCCAGAGCACCTGCAATTTCGCCGGAGGACTCTTCAGTCTCGGTACTTAATGAGCGGATCTCCTCTGCAACGACGGCAAAGCCCTTACCTGCTTCCCCGGCTCTTGCTGCTTCAATGGAAGCATTCAAGGCAAGAAGATTGGTCTGGGATGAGATATTGGTAATTGTACCGGTTTCGTTCTTAACCATTTCAAATTCGTTACGGAATTCAGATAAAATTTTCTCAAGTCCGGAAGAGAGTGAGGCCATTGTTCGGGTGGTATCAACAATATTTTCGAGTTCTTTGGAACTATTCTGTGCATTCTCTGCCGAACCTTTAATTAATTCCACCATTTGTTGTGTAAGTCCGGAAACGTTCTGAACCTGAGTACTGATATCGTTGGTCATGTTCATTGAAGAATCGGTACGTTCGGACAGAATTTGATTGTTGCGTGATAATTCCTCCATGCTGTCAACAACATTGACGGCACCCTGTCTGTTCTCAATGGCAAGGTCATTCACTACATTGACACCGCCTGAAATTGCATTGGCAGCATCCTTAACCTGTCCTACTGTTGTGACAACCCTGTTTAAATCCTTTTTGATACTGCCCGTTAATGCACCATCGGATTTGTTGAGATGGTGAATTGACATAACATAGCATACATAGCATAGAATAATGCAGGAAATCTGTAATTCATATACCTTGGTGTCTCCTGCAGGAGTTACGCCCATTGCTATTTTGAAGGCAGCATTGGCAATGACTATCAGAAGACTTCCGACTCCGCAGAAAATCATAAAATTCCTGTTCTTGTACAATACAAAAAGACTGGAAAGAGGAAGAACATAGGTAAAAGCAATCGGTGATTCTGTAGTAAATACCACAAAAGCATAAAAAACAGCATATCCTATAGCCATGACTGTTTTGTAGGCAGATGTGGATTTCCCCTTCACTTTCATAAGAATAAGGCCAATAAAAAACGGAATCCAGCATAATATCAGAAATACGATATACAATCTGCCGTCGTAAAGACCCTTGCCTGCATCTGCTCCGTAATTAGCGGACAGGAGAACGGAAAAAATAAGCCAGATGTTACGGGCTTTCTTGTTCGCACTCGCCTTAAATAACTCTTCATTATATTCCATATAAATTGTCCTTTCATAAAAAATTAACTGTTATAATTTTACTATCAGAATAAAAATATATCAATAGAAATCTATATTACAATTACAGCAGATTTTTTACTGGAAATAGTGATATAAATAAAGTATTATATACTAAAAAAGAAGAGGAGTGATTATATGAGCTGTAAAGAAATTAATAACAGAAAAGCAGTTATGATTGGATGTGGTTTTGTAGGTGCAGCATCCGTATTCAGCCTTATGCAGAGCGGACTTTTTTCAGAGATTGTTCTCATTGATGCAGATAGGGAGAAGGCAGAAGGAGAGGCAATGGATATCAGTCATGGTGTTCCATTTGCCCATAATATGAAAATTTATGCCGGAGATTATAAGGACGTAAGTGATGCAGCAATAGTTATTATAACCGCAGGAGCTAATCAGAAACCGGGTGAAACAAGACTTGAGCTTGTACATAAGAATGTAGCAATTTTCAAGCAGATTATTCCTGAGATTACCAAAAATGATTTTCAGGGTATTATGCTTGTAGTGGCTAATCCGGTTGATATTCTTACCTATGTTGCACAGAAACTTTCAGGGCTTCCTGAGAACAGAGTAATCGGTTCAGGAACTGTTCTTGATACTGCAAGACTTAAATATCAGCTTGGTGAGCATTTATCTGTAGACAGCAAAAGTATTCATGCTTTTATTATCGGAGAACATGGCGACAGTGAGATTGCTGCATGGAGCAGTGCCAATGTATCAGGTATTCCTTTAAATGATTTCTGCGAAATGCGTGGACATTTTCATCATGATGAAGCTACTAAGGAGATTGCAGAAAAAGTTAAAAATAGTGCTTATGAAATCATTAATCGTAAGAAAGCAACTTATTTTGGTGTCGCTATGACTGTCCGCAAAATCTGCGAAGTAATAATGAGGGATGAAAAGTCCATCCTTCCTGTTTCTAATATGATGCATGGTGAATATGGCATTGATAATGTTGTAATGAGTATGCCTGCCATTGTCGGTAAAGACGGAATAGAGACTAAGGTACCTGTATCTCTTAATGATGAAGAGATTGCACAACTTGTTAATTCAGCAAATATTCTTAAGGATATTTTAAAGGATATTGAACTATAATAATTATAAAATGAGAAACTCAAAAGGTGAGTTTCTCATTTTTTTAAAAAAAGTAAAAAAAAAACTTGTTAATTTTCCAAATAAATATATAATTAAATAGAATGTGAAGAAATACGGAGGACTAATTTATGCCAAAAAGAACAGATATTAATAAGGTACTGATTATTGGATCAGGTCCAATTATTATAGGACAGGCCTGCGAATTTGACTATTCAGGTACTCAGGCATGTAAGGCTTTACGAAAGCTGGGGTATGAAATTGTTTTGGTTAACTCTAATCCGGCGACAATTATGACGGACCCTGAGACCGCGGATGTAACATATATTGAGCCGCTGAATGTAGAGCGTCTTGAGCAGATTATTGCAAAGGAACGCCCTGATGCATTGCTTCCGAACCTCGGAGGACAGTCAGGACTTAATTTATGTGCGGAGTTAAACAATGCGGGAGTTCTTGATAAATATAATGTTAAGGTTATCGGCGTTCAGGTTGATGCTATTGAGCGTGGCGAAGACCGAATTGAATTTAAGAAGACTATGGATTCTCTTGGAATTGAGATGGCAAGAAGTGAGGTTGCTTATACTGTGGATGAAGCACTTGCCATTGCAGATATGTTAGGATATCCGGTTGTTCTTCGTCCTGCTTACACCATGGGTGGTGCAGGCGGTGGACTTGTATATAATAAAGAAGAATTAAAGGTGGTGTGTGAAAGAGGTCTTCAGGCAAGTCTTGTAGGACAGGTTCTTGTTGAGGAATCCATTCTCGGATGGGAAGAGCTTGAGTTAGAGGTTGTAAGAGATGCTGAGGGCAACATTATCACTGTATGCTTTATTGAGAATATTGATCCGCTTGGTGTACACACAGGAGATTCTTTCTGTGCTGCACCTATGTTAACAATTTCTGAGGAATGTCAGAAGAGACTTCAGGAACAGGCATATAAGATTGTTGAGTCGGTACAGGTTATCGGTGGAACTAATGTACAGTTTGCACATGACCCTGTTACGGACAGAATAATTGTTATTGAAATTAACCCAAGAACATCAAGATCATCAGCACTTGCGTCAAAAGCAACCGGTTTCCCTATTGCACTTGTATCAGCAATGCTTGCAGCAGGACTTACACTTAAAGATATTCCTTGCGGTAAGTACGGAACTCTTGATAAGTATGTTCCTGATGGAGATTATATCGTACTTAAATTTGCACGTTGGGCATTTGAAAAGTTCAAAGGTGTTGAAGATAAGCTTGGAACACAGATGCGTGCCGTTGGTGAAGTAATGAGTATCGGTAAGACCTATAAAGAGGCTTTACAGAAAGCTATCCGAAGCCTTGAAACCGGAAGATACGGACTTGGTTTTGCAAAAGATTTTAATGAGCTTACCAAGAAAGAATTACTTGTACGTCTCTCAACTCCTTCAAGTGAGCGTCATTTCCTTATGTATGAGGCTCTTCGTAAGGGTGCAACTGTTGAAGAGATTCATGAGAGAACTAAGGTTAAAGCATATTTCATTGAGCAGATGAAGGAATTGGTTGAAGAAGAGGAAGCATTACTTGCAGTTAAAGGAAGTATGCCTTCTGATGAACAGCTTATTTCAGCTAAGAAAAATGGTTTTGCAGATAAATATTTAAGCAAGCTTCTTGAAATTTCAGAGGATGATATCCGTAATCGCAGAATTGAACTCGGTGTTGAAGAGACATGGGAGGGCGTTCATGTAAGCGGAACAGAGAATAATGCATATTATTATTCAACATACAATGGTGAGGACAAGAATCCTGTTAATGAAGACAGCAGGAAGATTATGATTCTTGGCGGAGGCCCTAACCGTATCGGCCAGGGTATCGAATTTGACTATTGCTGTGTACATGCTGCAATGGCACTTAAAAAGCTTGGCTTTGAGACAATTATCGTTAACTGTAACCCTGAGACAGTATCAACTGACTATGATACCTCAGATAAATTGTATTTTGAACCATTAACGCTTGAGGATGTTTTGAGTATCTACAACAAAGAAAAACCTCTTGGCGTTATTGCACAGTTTGGCGGACAGACTCCTCTTAACCTTGCTTCAGAACTTGAGAAGAATGGTGTTAAGATTCTCGGAACACCTCCTTCAGTAATTGACCTTGCTGAGGACAGAGATTTATTCCGCGAGATGATGGATAAATTAGAGATTCCAATGCCTGAATCAGGAATGGCTGTAGACGTTGAAGAAGCAGTTGAAATTGCTAACAAAATCGGATATCCGGTTATGGTTCGTCCTTCATACGTTCTTGGCGGACGTGGAATGGAAGTCGTATATGATGATGATAGCATGAGACAGTATATGGCGGCAGCAGTTGGTGTTACACCTGACCGTCCAATCCTCATTGACAGATTCCTTAACCACGCAACAGAGTGTGAGGCAGATGCTATCAGTGACGGAACTAACGCCTTTGTTCCTGCTGTTATGGAGCATATTGAGCTTGCAGGTGTGCATTCCGGTGACTCTGCATGTATCATTCCATCAGCTCATATCTCAGCTGAGAACTTAGAGACAATCAAAGAATATACCCGTAAGATTGCAGAAGAAATGCATGTTAAAGGTCTTATGAATATGCAGTACGCTATTGAGAACGGAAAGGTATATGTTCTTGAAGCTAACCCAAGAGCATCCCGTACAGTACCTTTGGTATCTAAAGTATGTAACATCAGAATGGTTCCGCTTGCAACTGATATTATTACATCAGAGCTTACAGGCAGACCATCACCTGTACCTGAACTTACAGAGAAGAATATTCCTAACTATGGTGTTAAGGAAGCGGCTTTCCCATTTAATATGTTCCCAGAGGTTGACCCTGTACTTGGACCTGAAATGCGTTCTACAGGTGAGGCACTTGGAATGTCAAAATCATATGGTGAAGCATTCTACAAAGCACAGGAAGCAATTCAGTCAAAGCTTCCTCTTGAAGGAACGGTATTGATCTCTGTTAATGATAAGGATAAGCCGGAGGCAATTGAGGTTGCCAGAAGCTTTGAAGCTGATGGTTTCAGAATCCTTGCAACAGGAAGAACCTACGAGCAGATTGTTGCAGCCGGCATTAAGGCTGAGAAGGTTAAGAAGCTCTGTGACGGACATCCTAACATCAAGGATATGATTATCAACGGAGACATCCAGTTAATCATTAACTCACCTACAGATAAGAGCAGTGTTAGTGATGACAGCTACTTAAGAAAGACAGCAATCAAGGCTAAGGTTCCTTATGTAACAACTATTGCAGCAGGTAAAGCATGTGCAGAAGGTATCCATTATGTAAAGAGTAATCCTCAGGGCGAGGTTAAATCATTACAGGAATATCATAGCGAAATTAAATAAATATTATGTTTGTATGAAACGGTAGATACTTAGGTGTCTGCCGTTTTTATATCCTGCGATTTGGTTTTAAACTGTTGGATTTTTATAAAGATAAACACCCCACCGTTTCAGATTTTTTGTAAGTCTGAAAAGATGGGGTGCTTTTTTAACAGGTCTTCGCCTCGTACATTATGTCACATTCATTCTTCGCGAAATATTTTTACTGTTGGTTTTGCACCATCTTCTTAAAGTTCTTTTTACCTCTTTTTAATACGATGCCGTCTCCGAAATCATCCTTAGTGTAGGTCTTCCTGAAATCAGTTTCCTTCACGCCGTTGACAGTTACGCCACCCTGTTCAATGTTACGTCTTGCTTCTGAGCGGGTAGGGCATAAGCCTCCAACAACTAATAAAGTAATTAGGTCTACCTCGCCATCTTTGAAGTTATCATCAGTAACAGTTGCTGTTGGCATATTGGAAGAGTCGCCTGCACCGAAAACTGAACGTGCACTTTCTCTTGCTTTGTCAGCCTCTTCTTTGCCATGTACAAGGTTAGTAAGCTCGTAAGCGAGAATTTCTTTGGCTTCATTTAACTGACTGCCTTCCCAGCTTTCCATCTTGGCAATTTCATCAAGCGGAAGGAATGTTAACATCTTAATGCATTTGATAACGTCAGCATCATCCACGTTTCTCCAGTACTGGAAAAATTCATACGGAGTGGTTTTCTCAGGATCAAGCCATACAGCACCCTTAGCTGTTTTACCCATTTTCTTGCCTTCTGAATTGAGAAGAAGAGTAATTGTCATTGCAGATGCATCTTTACCAAGCTTACGACGAATAAGCTCAGTACCACCGAGCATGTTACTCCACTGGTCATCTCCGCCGAACTGGAGATTACATCCGTATTTCTGGTATAATACATAGAAATCATAGCTCTGCATAATCATGTAGTTAAACTCAAGAAAGCTTAAGCCCTTTTCCATACGCTGCCTGTAGCATTCAGCGGTAAGCATTCTGTTAACACTGAAATGCGGACCAACCTCACGAAGTACATCGATATAATTCAAATCCATAAGCCAGTCAGCATTGTTAACTAAAAGTGCCTTGTCATCAGAAAAGTCGATGAAGCGGCTCATCTGTTTCTTGAAACATTCAACATTATGGTCAATTGTCTCTTTAGTCATCATTGAACGCATATCATTACGTCCTGACGGGTCACCAATCATTGCAGTACCACCGCCGATTAATGCGATTGGCTTGTTGCCTGCCTCCTGAAGCCTTTTCATGAGGCAGAGTGCCATAAAGTGTCCAACGTGAAGGCTGTCAGCTGTAGGGTCAAAACCTATATAGAAAACAGCCTTTCCTTCATTAACTAATTCTTTGATTAACGGTTCGTCCGTTACCTGTGCAATCAGGCCTCTTGCCTGAAGTTCTTCATAAATTCCCATAGTAAATCTCCTTTCTGATATGTTGCGTAAACCAGCTGCTTTGGAAATAGCATTAATTTACATAAAAAAAGTCCCTCCGGTACAATACCAAAAGGACGACTATGCCGTGTTACCACCTTTATTCACAATGGACTTACATCCATTGCCTCACAGAGTACAGCTAATACGATACTCGGACATTGTAACATATGTCATACGTTGCAGCCTACTGTAATTTCGGTGCACAGCTCCCGGATGTATTCGTATTATAGCGTTCCGGTGCCTCTCACCAGCCGGCAGCTCTCTGTTGGACATACTTATAATACTACTTGTTCCGTTCACAGCATTTAGTTATATTAAATGCATTGTAGAAGATATGATATAAAAAGTCAAGTGGAATAAAAATATATTTTATGGAGTATTCTGATGCATATAATGTATAATTCATGGGACAAGATATAATTTATTTAAAAATGTGTTGACAGTGTGAAGGAAAAATGATATTATCCAACTGTACTAATAATGATAGTACACTTGATATAACGAAAGGGGATGCTAAAATGAGGATAAAAAAATTTGGTTTGACTATGGGGCTGGCTCTGATATCAGTTTATTTGGGAGCATGCTCAGGCAATACCGTTAAAGAATCTGAAAAAGCAACCGACAATGTGGGAAAGTGCAGGGAAATACTTGAGGGAATCCTGGAAGTGGAGACGGACACCAAGGTTGACACCACACTTTTTTATGAAGATGAAAAATACGAAGAGTATTTTGAATATTTGTACGACACCTCCTATGACAGAGTGGATGATGGAGCATATGCCTATGCTTCTTCAGCCTTTGCGGATGAGATTACAATTGTTCACGCTACAAACCCGGACGATATTAAGGTGGTTAAGGGACATCTTGAGGACAGAATCGAGCGCAGAATACAGGACTTTAACGGATACAAACCGGAGGAAGTGGAAAAGCTTGATAGAGCAGTTATCAAAACCTCAGGAAATTATATTTTGATGGTTGTGGCAGATAATCCGGAGGAAGTGGCAGAGACTTTTATTAAATTAACAGAACAGGAGCATAAATAGGATGAATAAGAAAAAAATTGTTTTACCGGTGATAGCCGGTTTACTTGCAGTTATTATGATTGCGGGAATAATTTGGGAAATGGTATACATATTTACACTTAAAAATAAAAATAATAAGCTGGAGAATTTTATTGAAACAAATTTTGATATTGATATCGATAAATGGGATGGCAGGAAGGTTGCATTATCTGAAGCAGATTTAGTAGATGACCTTAGTGATGCAATTGATGATGCTTTAGGAATATATATTAACGGAAATACTTTTGAGGAGTTTGCTGCAAACCTTCTTAAGGAGTTTCAGGGTGAATATATGGAAATTCATGAAATATATGATGATACTGCGGTAGTTGAAGCATATAAGAGTGGCGACACCTCCAATTTGTCAGAAGAAGATTTGTATGTATTAAATAAAGCAACGGAGATTATTGATGAAATAATTACCGATGATATGTCAGATTATGAGAAGGAGCTTGCTGTTTATAACTGGCAGGTAAAATATATAAGCTATGACGAAGAGGCATTTTCAGCATTTCCGGATGATATCGATAATTATTATCACAAGCCTTATGGTGTTTTGAAATATCACACAGCAATCTGTGTCGGAAATGCGACAACCTTCAAGCTTTTCATGGATTTGCTTGAAATTGATTGTAAAATAATCCACTCAACAGAAGAAGGTGAACATGCATGGAATATGGTATGTCTTGATGATGAATGGTATCATGTTGATGTAACCTTTGACAGTGGAATTGACGGTGTACCTGTGTATGACTATTTCAACGTTCCTGACAGCTTTAAAGAAAATGGGGGATATCCATGGGACAGAGCTGAATTTCCTGAGGCAAATTCACTTAAATATACATATATTGTCAGTAATGCAATTGAATTCGGGAAAATTGATGAGGTACCTCAGCTTGTAAAGGATGCAATTGATAATAAGCAGGAAAGCCTTATCTTAAAGAGCGAAGAAGCAATGTATCAGGTTGAGACAGTTGTTGACAGTATCAGCGAACGGCTTAATGAAAATACCTGGGTATATGTGTCAAATATAATTGATACAGATGAAGGTTGTGTATATATAATCGATATTTATAATGATGATTATGAAACAGAAAATGAATATGAAAATGAATATGAATATGATGAGGGTACGGAAAACATTGATAATATAATTGATGAAATTTTCTAGGTGGGAAAATGGTTTTTTCTGGGTTGAATTTTTTGTTTATATTTTTACCGGTGGTAATTGTTGCGTATTATATTTGTCCCAGGCAGTGTCGCAATGCGATACTGCTTGTGGCAAGTCTTATTTTCTACGCGTGGGGTGAACCGAAGTACATTCTCGTAATGCTTGTTTCAACGGTTTTTGATTATGTGAATGGAATTTTAATAGGAAATTTTAAAGATAAGAAAAGAAAATGGGCAGAGGTGCTGGTTTTGGTTATATCAGTAGCCGGTAATCTGGGAATTCTGGGGGTATTTAAATATGCCGGTCCGCATATTGGGCTGGCATTACCGATAGGAATTTCTTTTTATACTTTTCAGACAATGTCTTATACAATTGATGTATTCAGAGGAGATGTTAAGGCACAGAAGAACTTTCTTAAATTTGCCACTTATGTAACAATGTTTCCGCAGCTTATTGCCGGACCGATTGTAAGATATAGAACGGTTGCCGGCCAGCTTGACAGCCGGGTGTTGTCGGTGGATAAATTTGCAGGGGGAATCAGGAGATTTGTAACAGGACTTGGGAAAAAAGTTTTGCTTGCAAACATTGCGGGACAACTTTGGGAACATTCTATAAGTACTGCGTCGGATGAGAGAACAGTTCTGTTAGCATGGCTTGGAGCAATCGGATATACATTTCAGATATATTTTGACTTCAGTGGATATTCTGACATGGCAATAGGACTCGGCAAGATGTTCGGATTTGATTATGAAGAGAACTTTAATTATCCGTATATGGGAAAAAGTATTACTGAATTCTGGCGAAGATGGCATATTTCACTTAGTACATGGTTTAAGGAGTATGTATATATACCGCTTGGAGGCAACAGAAAAGGGCAGTTAAGGCAGATTATAAATATTCTTATTGTGTGGACTCTGACCGGAGTATGGCATGGAGCAACAGTTAATTTTATGGTCTGGGGCATTTATTTTGGTGTGCTTCTAATTATCGAAAAACTGTTTCTCGGAAAAATTCTTAATAAAATTCCCAAAATGCTGTCACATTTATACATGCTTGTTCTGGTGTTGATTGGATGGGTTATTTTTGCAATAGATGATTTTGGAAATATAATTACATATTTTGGAAGTATGTTTGGAAATAACGGAATATATGATTCTGATTCAATATACACAGCTCTTAAATTTGGAATCTTTATAGTGATTTGCGTAATCGGATCTACAGGTATTCCTGCTGAATTATCCGGCAAAATCCGTACAAAGATACCTCCCGCATTAAAAGTTGTTGCAGAAAATATATTTATAATATTTGTTTTTATTGTCTCAGTGGCATTGATTGTTGGGGATTCTTATAATCCTTTCCTGTATTTCAGGTTTTAGGGGGATATTATGAAAAAAGAAAATTTAATTACGGTAATTATTTTTCTCGGAATGCTTTTAATGGGCGGAATATTATTCCTGTTGATTCCTGACAGGGATTTTTCAGAGAATGAGAACAGATATCTTGCAAAAAGTCCTGAGTTTAATAAAGAGGATTTAATATCGGGGGAATATATGGAGGCATTTGAGGAGTATGTGTCTGACCAGTTCCCTTTCCGTAATCCGCTGATGGCAGTGGCTTCATCATATAAGTATCTGATCGGAATGAGGGACATCAATGGTACTTATGTGGGTAGTGACGGATATCTTATGAATAAAACAGAGGTTTATCAGGTTGATGATGAACGAATTGCTAAAAATCTGACATATATAAATGATTTTTTTGAGAAATATAAAAAACGGCTTGGTCAGGAAAATATCTGTTTTATGCTTGTACCGGAGGCTTCGATGGTTATGACGAATAAACTGCCCTATTTGGCAGAGCATGAATGGGAAGCAGAGCTTATGAATAACATTCGTGGGCAGATTAAAGGTGCTGCTGTTATTGAGCCGGAAAAATCAATGTCAGAATCTGACAGGCAATTATACTACAGAACGGATCATCATTGGACAACCTATGGAGCATTTGAGGCTTATAAGGAATATGCGTCATATTATGGTAGGAATGTTGATGAGAGTGACTACGATTTCGTAGAGGTAAGCAGTTCATTTCAGGGAACACTGTATTCCAAGGTGCTGCTCCCAAATAGTGCAAAGGATGTCATAGTAATTAATACGAAATACAGTGATGTGACACTAATGGCGGATAATGCCGCAGGAAAGTTATATGATTTGGAGGCACTGGAACAAAAGGATAAATATGAGATTTTTCTCGGTGGAAATTACGGAATTGTTGAAATCGACGGCAATGGCAAAGGCAGTCTGTTGATAATAAAAGATTCTTTTGCAAATTCATTTGTGCCATTCCTTTTGGAAGATTATGACAAAATAATAATGATTGACCTCAGATATTACACGGGAGATACTGATATGCTCATTGAAAAAGAGAATATTACCAATATACTCGTGTTGTATCAAATTACCAATTTCATTTCAGATGAAAATATGATAAAACTGGGATTGTAAAAAAAATCAGAATTTGTTATTATTAAATTTAAGTCTACACATTTTGGAGGAATGCACTTATGGATAATGAGGCAGTTGTGTCAAAGAATTTTATAGAACAGATTATTGATAAAGATATTGCGGAGGGACATTGTAAGGTCGTTAAGACAAGATTTCCACCTGAACCAAATGGATATCTTCATATCGGACATGCAAAGTCAATACTTCTTAACTATGGTCTTGCCAAGGAATATGGCGGACAGTTTAACATGAGATTTGATGATACCAATCCAACCAAGGAAAAGGTGGAGTTCGTTGATTCAATTAAGGCTGACGTTGAGTGGCTTGGTGCAGATTATGAAGACAGATTGTTTTTTGCATCTGATTATTTTCAGATTATGTATGAAGCAGCAGTTAAATTAATCAAAAAGGGCAAGGCTTATGTATGTGATTTAACTGCTGATGAGATAAGAGAATACAGAGGTACATTAACTGAGCCGGGCAAAAACAGTCCATACAGGGATCGCTCAATTGAAGAGAACCTTGAGTTGTTTGAGAATATGAAGAATGGTATGTATGAGGACGGTTCAAAGGTGTTAAGAGCTAAGATTGATATGTCTTCACCTAATATTAACATGAGGGATCCGATTATTTATCGTGTTGCACACCAGTCGCATCACAGACAGGGTGACAAATGGTGTATTTACCCAATGTATGATTTTGCTCATCCGATTGAGGACGCTACAGAGGGGATTACACATTCCATCTGTACATTGGAGTTTGAGGACCACAGACCACTGTATGACTGGGTTGTCAACGAATTAGAATATGAGAATCCTCCTAAACAGATTGAGTTTGCTAAGTTATATCTTACCAATGTTGTAACAGGTAAGCGTTATATCAAGAGACTTGTTGAAGAGGGGATTGTTGACGGATGGGATGACCCGCGTCTTGTATCACTTGCAGCACTCAGAAGAAGAGGTTTTACTCCTGAGTCAATTAAGATGTTTGTGGATTTGGTGGGAGTTGCAAAGGCAAACAGCTCAGTTGATTATGCGATGCTTGAATATTGCATAAGAGAGGATTTGAAACTTAAGAGACCAAGAGTGATGGCTGTTCTTGATCCTATTAAGTTAATAATTGATAATTATCCTGAGGGACAGGTTGAGATGCTGGAGGTTCCCAACAATCTTGAGAATCCTGAACTTGGCAGCAGACAGGTGCCTTTCAGTAGGGAACTGTATATAGAGAGAGAGGATTTTATGGAGGTTCCGCCTAGCAAATATTATCGTCTTTATCCCGGTAACGAAGTAAGACTTATGAATGCTTATTTTGTAACTTGTACAGATTTTGTTAAGGATGAGAATGGTAATGTGACAGAGGTTCACTGTACCTATGACCCTGAGACTAAGAGTGGTTCGGGCTTTACAGGTCGTAAGGTTAAGGGCACAATCCATTGGGTAAGCGTTAATGAAGCAGTTGTTGCAGAAGCAAGACTGTATGAGAATATTGTTGATGAGGAAAAGGGTGTATATAATGAAGACGGAAGCCTGAATCTTAATCCTAATTCACTTACGGTTGTGGATAAGTGTTATATTGAGCCTTGTGTAAAGAATGCTGCGGCATATGAGAGCTTTCAGTTTGTAAGAAATGGATTTTTCTGTGTTGATAGCAAGGATTCCACTGTGGATAAACCTGTATTCAACAGAATTGTTTCATTAAAGAGTTCATTTAAATTAAAATAAGCGGAGGTTTAGTATGGGTGTTTTTTCAGGATTGGAATCTATGGGATTTTCGGGGTTATCAAATGTAAAAATATATGAAGAAGAGAAACAGGAAACTGCCTCCGCTAAAGGAGAACAGAAGGCTGTTGCCAATGTTGTACAGGAATCGGATTTTCTATTTGAGAAGAAAATATCATGCCCTGTGTGTGATAAGGAGTTCAAGACTAAAACAGTTAAAACCGGTAAACCAAGGCTTATGGGAGCAGATTCAGATCTTCGCCCGAAATATTCGGGAATTGATTCTATTAAATATGATGCAATTGTTTGCCCGAATTGTGGATACGCAGCACTGAGCCGTTTTTTCAGCTATATGACAAGTGCTCAGGCAAAATTAATTCGTGAGAATGTTACTAATGGTTTCAAGGGCCTTCCTAAAGGTGGAGAGACCTACACATATGATGAGGCAATTAATCGTCATAAGCTTGCGCTGTATAATTCTATTGTCAAGAAAGGCAAAAACAGCGAAAGGGCATACACATGTCTTAAAATAGCATGGCTGTATCGTGGAATGAGAGAGAACCTTCCTGCGGATACTGCTAATATTGAAGATGTAAAGCAGAAATGCCTTAAAAGCGAGCAGGAGATGATTTCAAATGCTTTTGACGGATTTGCAGTCAGCCGTGCCAAGGAGGATTTTCCAATCTGTGGCATGGATGAGTGCACCTTCGATTATCTTCTTGCAGACCTGGCATTCAAGCTTGGTAAGTATGATATTGCGAGCAAATATGCATCAGAGGTAATTGTTGCAAGGACTGCGAATACCAAGCTTAAAGAGCGTGCACGTAGTCTAAGGGATGAGATTAAGAGTAAATTAAAGTGATGAAAAATAAAATTAAAGAAACTAAATTTGGTAAAAAAATAAAAGAAATATGGAGCAATAAGTTTTTCGGCAATTCATGGGTGAGATTGGGATTGCTTTCTGTTCTCTTAAACATTATTGTGGAGGCATTAAGCAGACATTCATTTTGGGAAGGCATATCTCATTTATGGGTAAATCCTTTGGCATTTATCTATAATTGCATGATGATATTTTTTACATTATCCTTTGCAATGTTTTTTAAGAAGCGATTTTTTGTCGGTGGATTAATCAGTACCGTATGGATAGGTATGGGTGTTGTTAACTGCATTATGCTTTCTTTCAGAAAAACACCGTTCACTGCTCCTGATTGCGGGAATTTATCTGACTTTTTCAAAATACTTCCACAGTATTTTAGTACATTTCAGGTTGTGTTAATTATTGCACTTATCGTACTTGTTATTGCAGGTGTTGTTATTTTTGCTATACGGAGTCCTAAGATTAATACTAAGATTAATTATATTATGTGTGGTCTTGCTACAGCGGTGTCATTTGGAGTAGTAATGCTTCTTAGCAATCTTGGACCAAAGCTTGGTTTTTTGGCGGATAATTTTGGTAATATTGCTAATGCATATAAGAAATATGGTTTCGGATATTGTTTTTTCAGTTCTGTTTTTGACAGTGGAATTGACAAACCTAAGGATTACAATAAGGATACCATTCAGAATATTGTAGAAGAGATGGATACACAGGCACCGGAGGTTCTTGATGATAATGCAGAGGTTGACCCAAAAGAGGTTCATCCTAACATTATTTTTGTACAGTTGGAATCACTGTTTGATCCAAACCTTTTGAAGGGAATTGAAATTTCAGAGGAGCCGCTTCCAAACCTCAAGAAGCTGTATGCTAATTTTTCTTCAGGATATATTTCTGTTCCTTCGTTTGGTGCAGGAACTGCAAATACGGAGTTTGAGGTTATCACCGGTATGAATCTGGAAGATTTTGGACCGGGTGAGTATCCTTATAAAACTGTACTTAAAGAAAATGCGTGTGAATCAATCTGCTATTATTTAAAGGAATATGGTTATACAACTAATGCACTTCACAACAATGAGGGTGACTTCTATCAGAGAAATACCGTTTTCAGCCGTCTTGGGTTTGATACATTTACTTCTATTGAGTATATAGAGGAGTATGAGGAAACTCCGATGGGATGGGTTAAGGATAACTGTCTTATTGGCGAAATTACAGGAATGCTCAAGGAATCAGATACACCTGATTATATATATTGTATCTCTGTTCAGGGACATGGTGATTATCCTGCTGTAACTGAGGATATGGGAATGAATATTACGGTAAGCAATAATGATGTTACCGGCAATCCGGAAGGATTTGAGTACTATGTAAATCAGATTCATGATATGGATAAGTTTGTTGGCAACCTTATTGAAGAGGTCAACAAAATAGATGAAGAAACAGTTATAGTATTTTATGGAGATCATCTGCCTACATTTGACATTACTGACGAAGAGCTAGAGAATGGTAATATTTATCAGACGCAGTATGTTATCTGGAATAATTTTGGTCTTGATCATATAGATAAGGATATTGAGGCATATCAGTTGTCTTCAATAGTTATGAGCCGTCTGGGATTGAGTGGGGGCATGATTTCCAAACTACATATGACTAATATGGACTCTGAGAATCAGGAGGAATATCTTGATAAGCTTACACTTCTTGAATACGATTTGCTCTATGGAGATTGTGAAGCATATGGAGGCAGAAATCCTTATACGGTAACTAATCTCCAAATGGGATATAAAAAGATTACCATCAATATGGTTGGTATCGCAGATGATGAGAATATGAAGGTTTCAGGTTCTAATTATACAGCATGCAGTAAGGTGACTATTAATGGTGAGTTGTATGATACCGAATTCATATCCGGCAAAGAACTTTTGGTAAGGGGTTATACACCATCAACCGGGGATAAAATTGCCGTCGTCCAGAAGGATGAGAACGGAGACATATTAAGCAGTACAAGTATTTATGTAGTTGAATAAGAGAATTTTCAAAAAATGCAGTATGACCCAAAGGGTTTACTGCATTTTCTATGTCAAGGGGATATGTACAGATCATACATATCCCTAATTTAATTCTTTATTTGCCGGCGACATCGTTTGCATCATTAAGTACAGCCTTAACAGATTTCAAATATTTATGTATTTCCAATAGTTCCTTACGGGAAGAAACGCCTAGTTTCCCGTAGATGTTGTGGTTATGATATTTTAGCGTGGATTCCTTGATATTCAGGATCGCCATAATTTCCTTTGTGGTAATTCTGGCAATATACGTACCATAGATTGTTTTCTCTGTCGGTGTCAGTATTTTAAGTCCCATCATAAAGAACTCAATACGTTCAGGTGAAATTTCTTCGCCCTCCACCGGCTTTTCAAGAATAACATTCGGTACGGCAGTTTCTTCTGACGGGTAGCTTTGTACCGACTCGACCTGATTGACAATCTTCTTCATTCGTTGGTATTCGTTCATCACAAGGTGAACACCAAGCAGGAATAACTCACTTATGATATAGGAAATGGACAACATTTCAAAATTAATGCTTGTAAGCTACTCGGTAAACCATACACCGATATTTACGAATACAGCTATTACAAGGATAACAGCGTGTGCGGTGGTATAAATGGTCTTCTTGACCTGTGCACGGATAATAACTGTAACCATAGCGGTAAAGTAACCGACCAGATAGAGCAGATATAGCGGATGCAGTGGACCGTAGACCTTTACAAGCGTAGAAACACCATTGACTATCTCAAAGGAAACCTCTTTATAGTAGATTGATAATATTCCCGGACTTGCAGCAATCAAAAATATGATAATTGATAACGAACCTAAAGCACCGTGCAGCCACATTGGATACTTGGTGCCGGAAACATCTAAAATGATCATCAGCATTGCAAGGGGTAAAAATACCGAGCCGAGATATGCAACCCGGTTTGCCCATAGAGCCATCTCTAAGCAGGTAGACATCGCTAAGAACGTGTAGCCGATGTTTACCACAAGCACCGATGCAAACAACAAAATAAACCATATCTTCTTTTTGCGAACCAAAATGCAACAGCCAATCAGAAGCAATAAAGACAATACGGCAACAACCGAGTAGATAATCGACTGGCTGGTACTTTTACTACCGACAGTGGTACATCCTGATAAACTCAATATTAAAAACAGCAAGATAGGTATGCTTGCAAATAACTTTTTCATTTTGCATCCTTCGACCATGTTTTCCGAAAAATTACGGTCCAACTCTATAATTTCTATGTTTTTAAAAAAAACCACTCAATCCCATACTTTTAGTATGGGGACAAAAAGTATAGGAAACTTTATAATTATAGTTAATGTGGGAGTATAAAAGGAGGTTATACTTGGTTTTTTTTATTATATCATAGCCCTATGGCACGGACAAGTGTTTAATTGTCGGATTTTTGTTGGCTGGGCCAATGCAGGCAGGAGATAATCGTATGCTGTGGATAAAGAAAACTTGTTAGACAATAAAATCAAAAGGTAAAATACACAGGAGGTATTTTCTATGAACTATGTTGGAAAATGGACATTTCATTCTATCGGCGTGATGAATGAAAATAACGAGATGGTCTACATGGGTGCAGAGGAATATTTGGACTCACCGATGCCATACATTGATGAAACGGATGCCGAAGCCGTCGCCGATGAGAGGAAAGAGAGAATGCGGACTGTCGGTGGACAGATTGCGATTTGCGAGGATGGTAAATTGTATATGCTTATGCCGCTTCCTGAAGGTGTATCTCAGGCAGAAATCGACGCAGCAGTTGCGGCAGGTCATATCAAACTCTACGACGGCATGATGACCGATAAGCCAATGACCTGGGAAAAGCGAAACGAAGATATGTGGCTTGAAGTTGGTACAGGCATGAGTGATGATGGTTGGGTCAAGATATCCTATGATAACGGTTTCCTTATTTTTATGACTACCCGATATGTAAAAACTGAATAATTGGAGGAAAATATAATGAGTATTTTTGATTCGTTGAGAAGAACTGCGGAGTTTACACTGAAAAAGGAGGCTTCTAAAGTTGTTAATAATGCGGTTCAGTCCGTGGGAAAAGGGAAAAACCATTCTGAAAGTTTTATTTTCGATGTTCTTCCTACTAATGTTGTAGAACTTAAGGCTTTGCCGGAGGCATCTTTGGATTCCGCGTTCAAAACAGCGGCATTGACAATTGTTGCTTTGTGCCGTTATGAACAGAATCCGGACGAAGCAATTGCAATGCTTAATTTCCTGAAAGGCCCCGCAGAAGTCACTGGTCAGGAAAAACAGTTTATCAGAGAACGGTTGAACGGCAAAGGCTACAAAGCATTGTCATTCTTCGCCGGAGCAACACCGGAAAACGGTTATAAGCCTACGACTCCATATACTATTTCCGTCAACGAAAACCCTTATTCTTTTGACGAAGAAAACTGGGCAACGTTGTATGTAACAAGCGGTGGAGCCGATAATCCAAGACCTATTAAATTGCGTAAAAAGCCATCTGCCGGTCAGTGGTTCTTAAATGATATTCAATGCCTTTCTGACATTCGTACACCTGTTGAGGATGATCCTTGGGCATAATTTGTCAACTGTTTGAAGAAGCTTGTATGCCACAAATTGGAATTTTTTTTCGATTTGTGGCATATTTTTGTGTGTTGCTATAAATTGATTTCCAAGGAAAATTCCCCTTGTTTAACAAAACTTTAACATTTCCCAAACTTTTCAAAAACATCACCTCACTATAATCCAAGTGTAAAGTCGAAAATTATGAATAAGTGAGGTCAGAATATGGAACATAGTAAAGCATTTACCTATAATTACTCCCCGGCCCTGAATAAAGAAGTGCAGGAGATTAGAAAAAAATATCTTCCAAAGGAAGAAAGCAAGTTAGAAGAATTAAAAAGACTTGATAATAAAGTCCAAAAGGCAGGCGTTATAGAAAGCCTGTTAATTGGTCTTACCGGATGTCTCATATTTGGAGTGGGATTGTGTCTGGCAATGCAGGTTATTGGAAACAGCATTCCATTAGGTGTAGTTATAGGAATAATCGGCTCGGTAATTATGATGCTGGCATATCCTGTTTACCGCCATGTTTATAACAAGATCCGCCAAAAACTTGCTCCAAGAATTTTGGAGCTTTCAGAGGAGGTAATCGGATGAATGCAATTGAGATAAGAAATTTATCAAAGAGCTTTCGTGGAATGTATGCATTGGATAAGCTCAATATGACCGTTCCGGTTGGAGCAATATACGGATTTATAGGGGAAAATGGAAGTGGTAAATCCACCACAGAAAAACTTATCTGTGGACACCTTATTCCGGACGAGGGAGAAATCAAGCTTTTTGGCAGGGATTACACAGATGCCGGAGTGAGAGTAAGAGTTGGAGCTTTGATTGAAAATGCAGGCTGCTTTCCTAATTCAAGCGTATGGGATAATCTGATGATGCAGGCGATTAATTTGGGACTTCCTAATCCGGCAGCAGAAATTGAAAGAGTACTTAAAATAGTAAGAATGGAGGATTCCTCCCGCATTAAATTCAAAAGCTGTTCTCTTGGTATGAAACAGAGAATCGGAATTGCCATGGCACTTCTTGGAGAACCGGCACTTTTAATTCTTGATGAACCGATTAACGGCTTAGACACTGACGGAATGAGAATAATGCGGGAAATATTAGTGGATATCACACAGAAATATTCTACTACGGTTTTAATTTCTTCCCATATACTGGGTGAACTAGAGAAAATTGCCACCCATTATGGCATTATTCGTCAGGGTAGGATGATTCAGGAAATTTCTGCACAGGAGATGGAAAATAGAGCGAGAGTTTTTGTATCCATCAAAACCAAGGATATGCAGGGCGCATTGAAGGTACTTAAGTCTCAGTATGAAAATGTACGAGAAGAGGAAGAGTACCTTCGTGTATATGATGTGGATAATACGGAAGAAATCGTTGATTACCTGTTCAAAAACGGACATGTAGTCAGTGAGATTAAGAAAAACAAAATTGGTCTGGAAGAGTATTACATAGAGTTAATGTCCCGGAAGGAGGGTGAATAGAATGGGAAAATCACATGAATTGAAATTTGAGTCACCAAGCTTTATTAAGAGATTAAAAGGAATGCTGGGAGTGGATTTCTATCGTCTGTTTCATACTCCGATGTACTATATTTTTCTTGTCATTGCAGCAATCATTCCTGCGATGATATTGGGTATGACCACTATGGAGTCACCTGATGGAGCAATGACGTCGCAATTGTATACTAATACATGGCAGGTAATTGCAGCAGATACACCTTTATATGTTGTTTCCAATATCGCAGAATATGCAAATATGAATATGGTATTTATTTTTGGCGGAATTATGGTTTCTATTTTCATAGGACATGATTATAAAAGCGGATACGTAAAACAGTTGTTTACAACCCATGCCAAAAAACAGGATTACATGATGTCCAAGGCACTTATTGGGGCTTTTTCCATGGCTTGTATGTGTGTTACATATTTAATCGGAACTGTGGCAGCAGGGCTGATTTCAGGAACCTCCTTTAATGTTAATGTGGGTTCGCTGATATTAGCGATTTTAGGCAAAATGGTTATGAGCCTTGGTTGGGCAAGCTTGTATACTTTTCTAAATATTATTTTTAGAAGATATTTTGGTGTTTCTATTTTTTCATCATTCTTTTTGGGAACGGGAATTGTAATTATAGGAGCAGCAGCTATCGTTGGAAATTCTTCGGTTTTAAATATATTTTTGTACGGCTCATCAGTTAATGCCTGCCTTAGCAGTAATATTTTGACTCTGCTTATTTGTATTGTGGTTTCGGTCGTGTGGGCGATTATTTATAACGTACTTGGGACCAGAATCCTCAGTAAATGTGATGTGTACTAAAAGGAGGCGGCTAAAATGAATGCAATTGAAATCAGAAATTTAAGTAAAAATTTTAAGAACAAGCAGGCACTTTGCGGCCTTAATATGACCGTTCCTGAAGGTGCAATCTATGGTTTTATCGGGGAAAACGGTAGCGGTAAATCTACAACGGAAAAGCTTATATGCGGACTTTTAGTACCAAGTGGCGGTCGTATTAAACTATTTGGAAAAGATTACACTGATTCGGAGGTTAGAGCAGGAATCGGATGCTTAATTGAAGCTCCGGGCTGTTTTGCAAATTACAGTGTGTGGAATAATATGCTGCTTCAGGCGGCAAACCTTGGGATAGACAATGCAGAGGAAGAAGTGAGAAAAGCACTTAAATTAGTAAGAATGGAGGGCGCTGCCTCCAATAAATTCAAAAATTGTTCTCTTGGTATGAAGCAGAGAGTTGGAATTGCCATGGCTTTACTTGGTAATCCTAAGCTTCTGGTATTGGATGAGCCAATTAACGGCTTAGATGCGGACGGTATGAGAATTATGAGGGAGATACTCATAGATATTACTGAAAGTAAGGGCTGTACCGTTGTAATTTCATCCCATATTCTTGGAGAACTTGAAAAAATTGCCACACATTACGGAATTGTCCGTAGTGGTAAGATGATTAAAGAAATGACTGCCGAAGAACTTGATGAGGGCTGCCGTACATATGTGGCTCTTCAGACAAAGGATATGGAACGAACCAAAAATCTTCTTGGCTGCAAGTATTCCCGTGTGGAAGAAGAAAAAGGCTATATTCGCGTATATGATGGGGTAAGTCCTGAGGAAATAGTTACTTATCTTTATGAAAATAAAATTCTGGTTAGTGAGATTAAAACAGACAAAATCAGTCTGGAAGAATACTACATTGATCTTATGAATGAAAAGGAGGCCAGATAATATGTTAAAAGTGGATTTTAGAAGAATGTTTACAATGCCGTTACTTTATATTATGGTTGGTATCTGTCTGGTAATTCCAATATTGATACTTGTTATGACCACTATGATGGAAGGCAGCGTTTCCGTTAATCCGCAAACCGGTGAAGAAACTGTTATGGAGGGCTTTGATAACACATGGCAGCTTATTGGAAGTGTAAGTAGCGAAAGTAGTGAAGATGCCGCAATGAGTGTGGATATGCTCAGTATGTGCAATATCAATATGCTGTATTTATTCGTGGCAGTACTTGTTGGACTTTTTATAACAGAGGATTTTAAAAGCGGCTACTCCAAAAATATTTTTGCAATTCGTCCTAAAAAAGCAAGCTATGTAGTATCAAAAACTCTTGTGGGATTTGTAGGCGGTGTATTAATGTTATTGGCATTTTTCGTAGGAACAATGCTTGGTGGTGCTATTTCAGGACTTTCCTTTGATTTGGGAGCAGCGGGTGTTGGCGGAATTATAATGTGTATGCTGTCAAAAATATTTGTAGTTGCAGTTTTTGTTCCTATCTATGTATTAATGAGTGTTATAGCAAAACAGAGAACATGGCTTTCTATCGTAGGTTCCTTTTGTATAGGAATGCTTCTCTTTATGATGATTCCGATGTTAACGCCACTTAATTCAGGAATAATGAATGTAGTGCTGTGTCTGGCAGGCGGAGCAGTATTTAGTGTAGGACTTGGAGCAATTAGTAATCAGGTGCTAAAGAAGACAAGCCTGGTATAAATAAAAACCGTGTTGGGATTTTACCTAACACGGTTTTTGCTTTCTATTACAATTCCAATAACTGCAGCGACTTCCAGAATAGTAATAAGTACAGCAATAATGTACCTGACCGGAATGTAATTAACTTCTCGTTCTACGGTTTTATCATTAACATTGTAAGTTATAGTTTTTTTCATTTTTACCTCCATAAACGACTTCAAGCGAGATGCCTCGTAAGACACCTCGCTTATAGCAGACAGATATATATGTTATTCGCCCTTTGCAGCTTTAATTCTTGCCTCGGCTTCAGACTGACGCTCCCTGGCGGCAGCGATTTGTTCGTCGCGTTCAGCCTGCATCATAGCTTTACGTTTTGCTGGGTTGCGCATAGCCTTTGCTTCTTCCCACTGTGCTTTGGATTCAGCCTTAGCAGCTGCAAAGTTAGCCTTATCAACTTCATGCTGTGCTTTGGCACTCTCTTTCATGTCCTTAAATGCGTTCTTTAAAAATTCTCCCATGCTATTTACCTTTAACCTTTCCTTAATTATTACTTTGTTTGTTTTGATGGTTTTAATTTACAATGCCAATGTTTGAGGTTTGTTTGGGAAATGTTAAAGTATTGTTAATAATTTAATCTAAAATTCTTCCGTCCGTAGAAATCGTTATAACTCTCCATGGTATAAACTTGCCGCTTGCCTGTAAGGCACGTTTTACCGCATTTTCAATACCGCCACAGCAAGGCACCTCCATGCGGGTAATGGTAACACTTTTGATATTATTGTTGGCGATAATGGCAGCCAGCTTGTCGGTGTAGTCCACATCATCAAGCTTAGGACAGCCGATTATGGTTATGTGATTGCGGATAAATTCATTATGAAAATTTCCATAAGCATAGGCAGCACAATCTGCGGCAACCAGTAGATTGGCATTGTCAAAATATGGAGGATTCACAGGAACCAGCTTAATCTGTACAGGCCATTGTGAAAGATGGCTGTTGACAGGTGCAGAGGAACTTACGTTGCTTGAGATGTTTCTGTTAAGTGCTCTGGATTGTGAGCCGGGACAGCCGCAGGGCAGTGGTGGTGTGGATTTTTCCTGCTTCGCTGCAAGCACTGCCGCTTCATCATATGCCGGAGCTTCTCTCTCCTCAAAGCTGATTGCACCGGTAGGGCATGCAGGCAGACAGTCTCCAAGGCCATCGCAGTAGTCTTCACGGATAAGTCTGGCAATTCCGTTCATCATTTCAATTGCTCCCTCGTGACAGGCAGCAGCACAGGCACCACAGCCATTGCATTTTGTTTCATTAATTTTTATTATTTTTCTAATCATATGAGTTTGTTCCTTTCGACTAATATAATGAAGGTATGTTGACTTCCTGAAATGATAATAATACAATAAATAAAACAAGTCGGTTGTATTTACAACGGTAAGGAGGCTTTGATGGAAAAATATATACCAATCCTCAGACGGACTCAGTTATTTGCAGGAGTTGGGGATGAAGAAATTAAAGCAATGCTTGGATGTCTACAGGCAAGAACCTGCATCTATAAAAAGGGGGAATATGTTTTCAGACATGGAGAGCATATTGATAATATTACTGTGCTGATGGAGGGGAAGCTTCATATACAAAGGGATGATTACTGGGGAAATCGAAGTATTATTAATATGATAAGCACAGGAGAAATGTTCGGAGAGGCTTATGTTGCACCGGACAGCGGAGCACTGCCCAATGATGTAGTTGCAGCAGAGGACAGTGTAGTCATATTTTTTGACGTGGGAAGAATACTAACGGTTTGTTCCACTGCATGCGTATTTCATTCGAAGGTTGTGCAGAATTTGTTTTATGCAATATCGGATAAAAACAGAAAGCTTGTACAGAAGCTTGGTCATATGTCCAAGCGTACAACCAGAGAAAAGTTGATTTCTTACCTTTCGGAGGAAGCAAAGCGTCAAAATAGCGGCACGTTTATGATTCCTTTTAACCGTCAGCAGCTTGCGGATTTCCTATCTGTTGACCGTAGTGCCATGTCTAATGAATTGTGTAAAATGAGGGACGAGGGGCTATTGACTTTTGAGAAAAACAGATTTACGTTGAAATAAATAGGTATTTGTGTGAGCAATGAGCCATGCATGGATTCGCAGAATTGGCTGCTGGGAGCTTGCTCACTTGCAGACGTATTCATGCGAAGACATATACGGCGAACGCCGCGACAACGAGCGACCGAAGGTTGCGAGTCTGTCGGCATGGCTCAGAAATTGCGGTTTAACAGTGTAAGTGAATAGAAGTTTAAGGCAATAAATTATTTCGCGGAGTGAGCGTTCGCACTTAAGTTGCGGACGTAACAGTACTAGGGTGCCAAAGGACTGCACCCAAGTGCTGACGCCCGCAAAAATCACTCCGCGAAACATTTTATTGTTTAAACACTTTATCCATTTAACCGAGAACCGCACGTAATCATATCCAACGGTAGATATCGCAAGAAATTTCCGTTGGATATTAATGCTGGAAGTTTATGGGTTAGAAATGTTGATTTGGATGTAAATATTCTGCGAAACATCCTTACAACTGTTCTAAATTTAAATTTCTGAGCCATGCCGACAGACTCGCAACCTTCGGTCGCTCGTTGTCGCGGCGTTCGCCGTATTGTCCGGTAATTGAAAATACTCTTATGTGAGCAAGCTCCCAACGAGTATTTCAATCACCGTCCAGCATGGCTCACTAAACCGCAATTTATTCAATAAACACACCGTTACTCTTCACCATTGACCTTATCACTGAATCTTTCGCATTATACCAAGGTTCATCCTTGTATTTATAATCGAATTTATTAATAAACCATTCAACATCGTCACGAACCCGTTTTAAATTATCCAGATAGAGCTTATTGGTGATTTCTACAAATTCTTCTAAATCAGTTCCCTTTAAGTGGTTTGAGCAATTCTTGAGAAGCATACAGTAATGCGCATTGCAGAAGCCTTTGCAGTTCTTATATTTCTCGCGAAATTCCGGTTCAGCTTTGTATAAGTAGAAAACAGTATTAACATAGCGGTCAAAAAAATCATTAATACGGTTACATACGAAACAGTTGGCTTCAAGCTTGTCAAGATAGTGGACAACAGGGGAAGCCGCGGCACCTTTTTTAAGCATCTTGGCAGTTCCTGAAGGCATACTTTTCTCTACATCCCGGATTACCTTGTCGAAATGTGTTTTCATAACCCACGCCATGCCAAGACGATTATCTTTGTGATACACCATTCGGATATGCTTTTCACAGAAGCCTGCAGCATCTGTCATGGCTCTGGTATCGTCCTCCATATAGCTTGGACCCATTGTATAATCTACTGCATCATCCTCTAATTTATGAAACATGGCACAAATAGGACATTCGCAGTCTTCATTAAATGCGTCATGTACAGGAATTGAATATAGTTTTTCTTTCATAGACGTACACCTCGTATTATTTATATTAATAAGTATAGCAAAAATAACCGCCTTGTACAACTAAAATGAATGTGGTATGCTTGAAAAAGATAAATAAAGCGAAAGAAGAATGTCAGATGAAGGAACTATCAGTTTTTATTGATACAGAGTCTAAAATCCCAGCGTATGAACAGATTTATATTTTTATTAAAAATGAGATAATGAATGGACATCTGAAGGCAGGAGAAGCTTTACCATCAAGTCGTGCACTGGCAGAATCACTTCAGTTTAGCAGAAGTACAATTCTTATGGCGTATGACCAGCTGGAGGCAGAGGGATATATTGAAGCCAGACCGCAAAAGGGCTGTTACGTGATGGAGCTTGAGGAGGGGTTTAGAAAAAATAATCATCCGGATAATTTTAATGGGACAGCCGTTGCACCGGAAAAATATGAAATAGATTTTTCACCGGTGGGAATTGAAACGGATAATTTTCCATATAACGAATGGCGTAAAATATCTAAACAGGTTATTTCATCGGAAAATGCAGAGCTTTTAAACAGCGGAAACGCCAAAGGAGATGCGGGTCTTAGAGAGAGCATTGCAAAATATCTTCGGGATTCTAGGGGAGTAAGAGCACACTCTGACCGAATAATCCTGGGAGCAGGTTATGAGAATCTTCTGATGATTCTTAATTTTATTCTGAAGGATTCTGCTGCTTTTGCAATGGAGAATCCGGTATATCCCAAAGCGTACAGATTAATTCGCAACCTTGGAAGGCGAATAATCCCGGTCCGACTTGATGAGTATGGGATGAGTGTTGAAGAATTAGACCTTTCCGATGCGAAAGTTGCATATGTCACACCATCACACCAATATCCCATGGGGATTGTTATGTCAGTAGGACGCAGGCAGGAGCTTCTCCAATGGGCATACAATAAGGAAGGCAGATATATAATTGAAGATGATTATGATAGTGAATTCAGATACAGAGGTAAGCCGATTCCTGCATTGCAGGGACTTGATACACAGGAAAGAGTTATTTATATCGGAACTTTTTCAAAATCCATATCTCCTGCAATCAGAATGAGTTACATGGTGCTTCCACAGGAATTGATGAATAAATATTATGACATAATTAGTTTTTGCAGTAATACTGTTTCAAGGATAGATCAGAAAATCGTTCAGGTATTCATGGAAAGCGGTGGTTTTGAAAGACATCTTAACAGAATGAGAACCATTTACAAGAATAAACATGCAGTAATGCTGTCAGAATTGAAAAATTGGAAAAATACTGAGATACTGGGTGAAAATGCAGGGGCACATATGCTTGTCAGAATTAAAAATAATATGACAGAGGAAGACCTTGTACAGAAAGCAGCACTTAAGGGGATAAAAGTTTATTCGCTGAAAAACTGCTACATAGGCGGGAAAAACACGGATACTCCGATAATTATGCTTGGGTATGCAAAATTAAATCTGACTACGATGGAGGAGGGACTCAGACGTCTTAAACAGGAATGGAACGTATGAATTAAAAAACAACCGGGGATTACTCCTCGGTTGCTCCTTCGTCTGATGGATTAATATTAACATATTCTCTTTCGATGTTGTCTTCTTCCTCATCGATAAAGTCATCATCGAAATCATCATCAAAATCGTCATCTTCCATTAAAGACTTCTTCTCCTTAATCTTGTTATAGAGGAAAAGTCCTCCGGCAACACCCGCACATACTACTAAGATTGAAACGATTACTTTAACTGCTTTTTTCATAATGCATAACTCCTTTCATTTACTATTTTCTATTTTAATACGAAATGTTAAAATTGAAAAGTATTTAATATCAGTTTATAAAAATTTAACAACTTTTATTCACAAGGAAGAAAAAATGACAATTAAAGAACAAAATGGTAATACAATTATATATGGTTTACAGGATTTTAAACTTAGTCAGACGCTGGAATGCGGTCAATGTTTTCATTTTAGCAAAATAGATGATGAGGAATATTATGTAGCTGCATTAAACCGGCTCCTACGTATTAAACAGGAGAATGACATGCTTATTTTTTGTGGTGAGTCCATGGAAGAGGTCCGGTCGGTCTGGATAAAATATTTTGATTTGGACAGGGACTATTCAGAGATTAAGCGAAGACTTATGTCAATGGACGACAGACTTAATAACGCCATTAATGATATGTGGGGAGTGAGACTTCTCAATCAGGATTTTTTTGAAACACTTATATCTTTTATTATTTCACAGAATCAGCAGATTCCCCGAATAAAGCAGATTGTTACAAATCTTTCGCAGACCTGTGGCAGGCAGCTTTCCGGGAATTTCTATGCTTTTCCTGATGCAAAAAGCATTCTTTCAATAGGTGAGGAGGGCGTAAGAGCGTGTAAAGCCGGATTTAGAAGTGCTTATATAATAGATGCCTGCGAGAAATTTGAGCAGGGAATGTTTAATGAAGAAAAATTGCGTAAAATGAGCTATGTTGAATGCATTGAAGCACTGAAACAGATTAGGGGAGTAGGGGACAAGGTTGCCAACTGTGTTGCTCTTTTTTCTCTGGGACACAGGAGCGCTTTTCCCATAGATGTATGGATTAAAAGAATAATGGAAAGCATATATTTTGAAGAAGAGACACCTGTTTCGGTAATTCAGACTTTTGCCAATGAACATTTTGGTAAATATGGGGGGTATGCACAGCAGTATCTGTTCTATTACGCAAGGGAAAATTCAATTAACCACAATGAAAAAACGAGAAAAAACGAGAAAAAGTAATAAAAAAACGAGAAAAGATGGTTGAATTTGGCAAAAACGAACGATACATATATTTGCATATTTTTTTTAATGGAACTAATATATATTCAATCGGTTAGCACTCAAACTTGATGAGTGCTAACAATTACAAACAGCTAACATATTTTAAATAATAATATTTTTATAGGAGGATTTATCATGAAGTTAGTACCTTTAGGAGACAGAGTAGTATTAAAGCAGCTTGTAGCTGAAGAAACAACCAAATCGGGAATTGTTCTTCCGGGTCAGGCAAAAGAGAAACCACAGCAGGCGGAAATCGTTGCTGTAGGACCTGGTGGAGTTGTAGACGGTAAGGAAGTAACAATGCATGTATCTGTAGGACAGAAGGTTATTTTTTCAAAATATGCAGGTTCAGAAGTAAAATTAGATGATGAAGAATTTATCATTGTTAAGCAGAATGACATTCTTGCAATTGTTGAATAATATTTGGAGGTAATGAATAATGGCAAAGGAAATTAAATACGGAGCAGAAGCCAGAGAAGCACTTGGTGCAGGCGTTAACAAATTGGCAAACACAGTAAGAGTAACATTAGGACCTAAGGGAAGAAACGTTGTTCTTGATAAATCATATGGTGCACCACTTATTACTAATGATGGTGTTACAATTGCGAAAGAAATCGAGCTTGAGGACGCTTTTGAGAATATGGGTGCACAGCTTGTTAAAGAAGTTGCAACCAAGACTAATGATGTAGCAGGTGACGGTACTACAACAGCTACAGTTCTTGCACAGGCAATGATTGATGAAGGAATCAAGAATCTCGCCGCAGGAGCTAATCCAATCATCCTTAGAAGAGGTATGAAGAAAGCAACTGACTGTGCAGTTGAAGCAATTGCTAATATGAGTTCAAATGTAACAGGTAAGGATCAGATTGCAAAGGTTGCAGCAATCTCAGCAGGTGATGAAGAGGTTGGACAGTTAGTAGCCGATGCAATGGAAAAAGTATCTAATGACGGCGTAATAACAATTGAAGAGTCTAAGTCAATGAAGACTGAACTTGATGTTGTTGAAGGTATGCAGTTCGACAGAGGATATGTTTCAGCATATATGGCAACGGATATGGATAAGATGGAGGCGGTTCTTGAGAATCCATACATTCTTATTACAGATAAGAAGATTAGTAATATTCAGGAAATCCTTCCATTGCTTGAGCAGATTGTACAGAGCAGTGCCAAACTTTTAATCATTGCAGAGGATGTTGAGGGTGAAGCTCTTACAACTCTTATTGTTAACAAATTAAGAGGAACATTTAATGTTGTTGCTGTTAAGGCTCCGGGTTATGGCGACAGAAGAAAAGAGATGTTAAAGGATATTGCAATCCTTACAGGTGGTCAGGTAATTTCAGAGGAAATCGGTCTGGACCTCAAAGATGCAACTCTTGCAGACCTTGGTCGTGCAAAATCTGTTAAGGTTCAGAAGGAGAATACCATCATTGTTGACGGTATGGGAACAACAGAAGATATTCAGGCAAGAATTAACCAGATTAAGGCCCAGCTTGCAGAGACAACATCTGAGTTTGATAAAGAGAAATATCAGGAAAGACTTGCTAAGCTTTCAGGCGGTGTAGCAGTTATCCGTGTAGGTGCTGCTACAGAAACAGAGATGAAGGAGAATAAGCTCCGTCTTGAGGATGCCCTTGCAGCTACAAAGGCAGCAGTTGAGGAAGGAATTATCGCAGGTGGTGGTTCAGCATATATTCATGCTTCTAAAGAGGTTGCAAAGCTTGCTGATACACTTGATGGAGATGAGAAGACCGGTGCTAAGTTAATTCTGAAAGCACTTGAAGCTCCTCTTTACCACATTGCATTCAATGCCGGTCTGGAGGGCGCAGTTATTATCAATAAGGTAAGAGAATCAGAGGTTGGAACAGGCTTTGATGCTCTTCATGAGGAATATGTTGACATGGTTGCAGCAGGAATCCTTGACCCTGCAAAGGTTACAAGAAGTGCATTACAGAATGCAACAAGTGTAGCTTCAACATTACTCACAACAGAATCAGTAGTAGCCACCATCAAAGAAGATACTCCTGCAATGCCAGCCGGCGCAGGAATGGGCGGAATGATGTAAAATGTAATAAGGAGGGACCCACAGAGTGGGTTCCCTTTTTTTATGATATAGGAAAGTTCTCTGAACTTCCTATATCATAAAAAACGCTCCGCTAAGGATCGCACTGCGGCGGAGAAGAAGATGTTGCTAAAGCAACCCGCCGCAGGCGGAGAATCTCGCAAGCGAGATTCTTTCTTATATTTATTGCAAAAATTGACAATTTAATGTAAACTGAAATACGTATATGTACATAAGGAGGATACAAATATGTATTGTATTAAATGTGGTGCACAGCTTCCTGATGGAGCAGGCTTTTGTTCTTCATGTGGAAGCAATTTGAATGCGGCTTCTATGAATGCGGTTTCAGCACCGGCTGTTGATTATAATGTGCAAATGCTTCAGGCACAGCAAATGCAGGCGCAGCAGTACCAGATGCAGAAGAATGGAATACGTCAGAGTGAGATTGATGCTTTATCCAGAGCTTATGCTCATTTTAATCTTAAACAATCAACATTCCAGGAGTACGATAAAGTAGGTGAACGTCTTAATTACTATTCAAGAGGAGCGAGAAGTGCACTTATAGTATGGGGAGCTATCATTACAGTTTTAAGCTTTCTTATATTATTAGGAGGGGCAGGTCTCAGTGTTAATTATATAAAGACCTTTTTGGTGCCGTTTGCTATATTCTTTATACCGGGTGTAATGATGATTACCGGTGGAATTTTGATGAAAGTTAATAATAAGAAAAAGCGCAGACTCTATGAGGCAGAATATATTCGTCTTGCACAGGAACTTAATGATCATTATAATGCTTATCCACAGTGCCCTGTCGGAGCAGAGTATGCTAATCCTAAAATCTTAGAAGTAATTATGGGGGTTTTGAATTCAGGTCGGGCAGATACTATTAAAGAAGCTATTAATCTTATGATTGCTGAAGTTAATCAGGCTGAGATGTCATTGTATTTACAGAACATTGAAGCATATGCAAAATCAACTGCAAATTACTCTAAAGCAAGTGCAGTGTTTGCAGCTGCAAGCTTTTTCACAAAGTAAGTTACATATTTTACACCCTGCTAATAAAGCAGGGTGTTGTTAGTATTAGGACATTATATTTTAATTTTCGCGAAAAGTTTCGAAAAATTTTATAATTTTCCACTTCCATTAATTTTAAAAAGTTAGTACAATAGAGAAATGATAACAAACAGATTGAGAGGAGCAATGTAGAAATGCTTGATGGAATAGTAGAATGTCTTGTAGAACGAAGGAAAACTAAAAAGGCGTATTTGATAAGGTTTCTGGCCTTCTTAATTGATTCAATTCTTATTGCAGCGTCACTTTTTATTTTCCTGTATATGACGGCTTTTTCTGCAATTATATTTATATTTGCAATAATTGGTGTGGTTCTTACATGGCTTGCAATCAGAAATACCAATATTGAGTATGAATATTCTTTTTTTGAAGGTGAGTTTACGGTGGACAGGATTCTTAATAAGAGTAACCGTAAGTGTGTTAAGAAGTTTTCTTTTGATAAGCTTGAACTTATAGTACCTAAGGGTTCACACCGGCTGGGTGGCAATCCTAATAATAACCGTAGGAAATACAATTATTCAGCGCTGGATCCTGAGCTTAAGGATTATGTAGCAGTAGTTATAGATGATAATGCATCTGCGGTAGAAGTGATTTTTACACCTAATACAGAGCTCCTGGAGATTCTCAGCAAAAAATATCCTAGGAAAGTCACTATTAACGAATAAAAGCAGGTTGACATTTTCGATGTATTTTGATATATTTGATGAAATTTATTTTTTTTAAAATTCTACTAAAATTTTAGAACCTCACAGAGGATAAATAGAAAGGAAGGAAAATATAAAAATGGGTACAATTATCGGTGAAGGAATTACATTTGATGACGTTCTTTTGGTTCCGGCATATTCGGAAGTAACACCTAATATGGTTGAATTAGGAACACAGCTTACCAAGAAAATTAAACTTAATGTTCCAATTATGAGTGCGGGTATGGATACTGTTACTGAACACAGAATGGCTATTGCAATGGCAAGACAGGGTGGTATTGGTATTATACATAAGAATATGTCAGTTGAGCAGCAGGCTGAGGAAGTTGACAAAGTAAAACGTTCAGAGAATGGAGTTATTACCGACCCGTTTTATCTGTCTCCTGAACATACATTACAGGATGCTAACAATCTTATGGCTAAGTTTAGAATTTCAGGAGTTCCTATTACAGAGAATGGCAAGTTAGTTGGTATCATTACTAACCGTGACTTGAAATTTGAGACAGATTTCACAAAGAAGATTAAGGAATCAATGACAAGTGAGAATCTTGTTACCGCTAAGGTTGGCATTACTCTTGATGAGGCTAAGGCAATTCTTGCCAAGGCCCGTAAGGAGAAATTACCAATTGTTGATGATGATTTTAACCTAAAGGGATTAATTACAATTAAAGATATTGAGAAGCAGATTAAATATCCTTTATCTGCAAAGGACTCACAGGGCAGACTTCTCTGTGGTGCCGCTGTTGGTATTACAGCCAATGTTATGGAAAGAGTGGCAGCACTCGTTGCAGCTAAAGTTGACTGTATTGTAGTTGATTCAGCTCACGGACATTCCAAGAATATTATTGATACAGTTAAGAAAATTAAAGCTGCTTTCCCTGACTTACAGGTTATTGCAGGAAATATTGCAACAGGTGCAGCTGCAAAGGCTCTTATTGATGCCGGCGTTGATGCTGTTAAGGTTGGTATAGGACCCGGTTCCATTTGTACAACACGTGTTGTTGCAGGTATTGGCGTACCACAGGTTAGTGCAGTTATGGACGTATATGAGGTAGCCAAGGAATATGGTGTACCTGTAATTGCAGATGGTGGTATTAAGTATTCAGGTGATTTAACCAAAGCTATCGCTGCCGGTGCAGATGTATGTATGATGGGAAGTATTTTTGCAGGATGTGATGAAGCTCCCGGTGATTATGAATTATTCCAGGGAAGAAAATATAAAGTATACAGAGGAATGGGTTCAATTGCGGCTATGGAGAATGGAAGCAAGGACCGTTATTTCCAGACGGATGCTAAAAAGCTTGTTCCTGAAGGTGTTGAAGGACGAGTTGCTTACAAAGGTATGCTTGAAGATACAGTGTTCCAGTTAATGGGTGGATTACGTTCAGGAATGGGATATTGTGGGGCTAAGACAATTGCTGACCTGAAGGAAAATGGCAAATTTGTTAAGATTTCAGCCGCTTCATTAAAAGAGAGTCATCCTCATGACATTCATATTACAAAAGAAGCTCCAAATTATAGTGTAGAGCAGTAGAGAATATCGGGGCTGTCGTTATTTTAACGATAGCCCTTTTTATGTTTGATTTAAGGTGTTGTATGAAAAAAAATAAGCTGATATTGTTTTTGGGATGTTCAGGCATAGTTTTGCTGATATTACTTGGAATAGTGTTAATAAACAGAGATAATGAAGGTTCTTTTATTAATAGGCAGACAGAAACTGATACGACCGGTGAAACGGAAAAAGTTATTATTGACCCGTTTCTGTTAAGCGATGCAATAACGGAGCGTTTGCTGACAGTAAATGAATATTCCAGACCGGGAAATTCCCTTGAAAATGTTAACGGAATTGTAATACATTATGTAGGAAATCCGGCAACTTCTGCGGAGAATAACAGAAATTATTTTGAAAGTCTTAAGGACACTCATGAGAGAAGTGCCAGCAGTCATTATATTGTGGGACTTGAAGGTGAGATACTTCAATGCGTGCCTTTGGATGAGATTTCCTACGCTTCAAATGACCGCAATAAGGATACAATTGCAATAGAATGCTGTCATCCTGATTCAACGGGTAAATTTAATTCTCAGACCTATGATTCGCTTGTAAAGCTTACTGCGGCATTGTGTAAGACCTATAATCTTGATCCGACAACAGATGTTTTAAGGCATTATGATATAACCGGCAAAATGTGTCCTGTTTATTATGTAAAAAATGAAGATGAATGGAGATACTTTATTACACAGGTGGTATCTCAAATGAAATAAAATGGAGTAAAATATGTTTGAAAAGTATTTGAACAGCCTTTTTGAGGGTACGGATGTCAGAAATACCCTGATAGAGATTAAAAAGCTTTTGACAGATGAAGAGCGTGTTGCCTGTCTTAAGAATACAACAGGATATACCACAAATGTTTTTATAAGGTTATTGA
This sequence comes from Lachnospiraceae bacterium, assembly GCA_045129695.1. Taxonomy (GTDB): domain Bacteria; phylum Bacillota; class Clostridia; order Lachnospirales; family Lachnospiraceae; genus Eshraghiella. The sequence continues at coordinate 72,986 of JBGVJZ010000002.1, forward strand.
AGGATGAGGACCCGAAAAACCGTAAAAATGCAGCACTCATTCTGGGTAAAATACAGGAGCAGTCTGTGGCAGAAATACTTTTTGAAGCATATATGAATGAGCAGACTCTTTTTGTAAAAAGTGCATATTTAACAGCACTTAGTGAATATGATATTACAGCATATATGGAGCAGATGGAGAAATGTCTCAGTGAATTAGAGACGTCTGAGCATGCCAAAGAGGATATTAAGCATGTAGCAGAGGAGATTAAGGCATTAAGAAAACTCCTCCCGGAAAAAGAGCATAAGAGGCATGTTTTTAATAATCCTTCAAAGGCTGTAAGGATTATTCTTACCTGTCGTAAAGAAAATAGTGAGCAGATTGTAAAAGCTGTTTCGGGTTATAGAAATGTATCAGATGTAAAGCAGATTTTTTGCGGTGTTATCTGCACAACTTCAGATATTAAAGCATTGTCTTCAATCAGAATTTACAGAGATATACTTATCCCGCTTAATGGTATGAAGCCACTGGAGAAAAATAATCTGGCTGAGGAGCTTGCAAGCGGAAACCTTATGTCAATTCTTGATTTACTTCATATAGATAACACATCACCGTATTATTTTAGAATTACGGCAAAAGAGCCGGATGTAGCAATGCTTGCTGCCAAGGTTCAGGCACTGTCAGCGGGAAGACTTGTAAATGCACCATCCGATTATGAAATTGAAATCAGATTAATACAGGGTAAGGATGGAAGGTTTCTTGCCATGCTTAAGTTGCATACATTGGGAGATTTCAGGTTTGCGTACAGGGCAAACCATATTGCAGCTTCAATTCATCCGGTTAATGCAGCAATGGTGGTGGAGCTTGCAAAGGATTATCTTAAGAAGGATGCACAGATTCTTGATCCTTTCTGCGGGGTGGGAACAATGCTTGTGGAGCGTAATAAGGCTGTACCTGCAAAATATCTTTATGGAACGGATATTTATGGTAAGGCTATTGAAGGAGCAAGAATTAATTCCAAACTGGCAGGAGTGACGATTAATTATATAAACAGGGATTTTTTTGACTTTCGTCATGAGTATTTGTTTGATGAAATTATTACAAATATGCCTGTTTTTGATTCAAGAGAGGAAACTGATAAATTTTATAATAAATTTTTTAAAAAAACAGAGGCAATACTAAAAAAATATGGTATAATGATACTATATTCGGGTGAGAAGAATATCATTAAGAAATATTTAAGACTTAATGATAGTTTTAAGCTTCTTCGAGAGTTCGTAATTAATGAGCGTGAAGAGAATTTTGCATTTATCATAAGCAGAAATTAGGAGAGGTGTGATATTATGGAGAAGATTGATGCATTATACTTAAAAAAATATATGGACAGCGGTAATGAATTTACGGAGAAAGTCAGATTACTGTTCAATGATGTATTACAGGTTGCAGGTCTTGCAGGCTTAATGCTTAAGGAAATTAAGAATGATGGTACTAAGGTTTCACTAGTGGAGATGGGACGCTTCCTTGATAGTAGGGAATCAATTATTGAACTTCCGGTAATTGTTGACAATAATGCTGTGATGACACTTACAGCATGTTGTGGTAATGTTGCCATTACCAAGAGACAGCTTCTGAATCTTGCCAATATAGCTCTGGGGGTTGAGAGTATGGCAGCAGGAATTTATTATGGAAATTCCGGTGGTGGAGGCGGTTCAGCTGAGCCTGTTATTAAAGAGGTTGTTAAGGAAGTAATTAAAGAAGTTGTAGTTGAAGTTCCTGTGGAGGTTCCGGTAGAGGTTCCTGTTGCTGCAGCAGTTGATGCCAATGACACAATCAAGCAGTTGATGGATGTAATTGATGTGCTCCCGTCAGGTGTTATGGTGCTGGATGTTGCCAAGCAGGAAGTTGTATATATGAACAGTGCTGCAGAAAATTCAATACCTGCACAGAATGCTTTGGGTATGGCACTTGGCAAATACGAAGCAACCGGTGATGGTAAGGTTGGCGAGATTTGTGATTCGGATTCAGGAAATTGGTATGATGTAACATTTGTATCAATTAAATGGACTTCCGGTGAAGATGTTCTTATGGGAACCGCCATTGATATCACACAGAAGGTGAAAGAGAGAGGTTAGTACATAAAAAGTTTAGTTTACCATTGACAAAGCTTTAACAATATTATAATATAGCCATTGATAAAATAATATTCAATCTTCAGGGCAGGGTGATATTCCCGACCGGCGGTAAAGTCCGCGAGCCTTAGGGCATGAACCGGTGTGATTCCGGTACCGACAGTATAGTCTGGATGGTAGAAGATGCAAGCTATAATGAACAGATGAAATGAATCTGTTTGTTTATCTTTGGATTCCATGCGCCTGTAGAGATACAGGCGTTTTTTTCGTCATAAAATATGTCGAAATTTAATCCCTGAATATTAGACCGCTTATAAGTGGAAATAATTTATTAACAGGAGGAAAAGAAATGAATAAATTTTTATCAAATATGACAGAATTGTGGAAGAGTATTCAGTCCAATGTGGTCTTTGTACTTCAGTTTGTAGGAATTATTGTGGGAATAATACTTATTGCGTATCTTGCAGAGCTTCTGATTCACAGAAAAAGCGGAGTTAAGGAAAAGGTTCTTACTACACGTAAAATTGCGGTAATAGGAGTCATGTCAGCTATAGCCGGAGTGTTAATGTTGTTTGAGATTCCGCTTCCGGGCATAGCATTTTTCTATAAACTTGATTTTTCTGAGCTTCCGGCGTTGCTATGCGGTTTTGCCTACGGACCGGTGGCAGGCATTATAACGGAAGCAGTAAAAATACTAATAAATCTTATACTTGACGGGACAACAACTGCGTTTGTAGGTGAGTTGGCAAACTTTATAGTTGGCTCAGTTTTTGTGCTTACGGCAACTATCATATATCATATTAAAAAAAGCAAGAAAATGGCAATTGTTTCCTGTATTGCGGCAACTCTTGTGATGACCGTGCTCGGAACTTTGTTTAACGGGATATACCTTCTTCCTAAATATGCAAGCTTTTTAATGCCAATGGATGCGATTATAGGTGCCGGCACAGAGGAAAATCCTCATATTACCAATCTGACAACCTTTCTTTTGTTCTGTACAGCACCTACAAATCTTATTAAAGGTATTGCGGTTTCGATTGTTACAATACTTTTGTATCATCCGTTAAGACCGATTTTGAAAAAAACTGTGTAAAATTTTCTTGCTTATTATTTTCTATGTCCGTATACTTAATTTGGAACCGGTTTACAGGTTCCGGAAGGGGACTTTTTAAATGAAATTTGATTCAAGTAAGTATGAACTTATACAACAGACACGAATTGATGAGATACAGTCAGAAGGATTTTATCTCAAGCACAGACGGTCAGGAGCAAGGGTTGTTATTCTTGAGAATGATGATGAGAACAAGGTTTTCTCAATCGGATTTAAGACCCCACCGTCTGATAGTACGGGAGTGCCGCATATTTTAGAGCACTCTGTATTGTGTGGCTCAGAAAAATATCCTGCCAAGGAGCCTTTTGTGGAACTTGCCAAAGGCTCACTTAATACATTTCTGAATGCAATGACATATCCTGATAAGACCGTTTATCCTATAGCAAGCTGTAATGATACAGACTTCAAAAATATAATGGATGTATATATGGATGCTGTGCTGCACCCAAATATCTATAACAGAAAACAGATTTTTCTTCAGGAAGGATGGCATTATGAACTGGAGAGCCCTGAAGGACCACTGACATACAATGGTGTTGTATATAATGAGATGAAGGGCGCCTTTTCATCCCCTGATGAAGTGCTTATAAGATATTGTCTTAATTCTCTTTACCCTGATACTTCTTATGGAACCGAGTCGGGTGGGGACCCTGAGAATATACCGGAGCTTACTTATGAAGCATTTCTGGGATTTCATAAGAAATTATATCATCCGTCAAACAGTTATATTTATCTGTATGGTAATTGTGATATGGCAGAAAGGCTGGAGTATCTTGATAGGGAATATTTATCAAATTATGATGTTTTAAAGGTTGACTCAGAGATTAGAACACAGAAGCCTTTTGATGTAATGAGAAGGGTTGAGGTGGATTACTCTATTACAGAGGATGAGTCACCGGAGAATAAATGTTATTTTGCATATAATGCTTCAATCGATACTTCTCTAAATAAGGAATTATATCTGGCGTTTCAGATTTTGGATTATGCACTTCTGTCAGCACCGGGCGCACCGGTTAAACAGGCACTTATAGATGCAGGAATTGGCGAGGATGTATATTCTACTTTTGAAAACGGTATAAAACAGCCGATGTATACAATTGTGGCTAAGAATGCAGCTAAGGAGCAGGAAGAGGAATTTTTACGGATTATTAAGGATACACTTGGAAATCTTGTAAAGAATGGAATTAATAAGGATTCGTTGAGAGCGGGAATTAATTCTGATGAATTCTATTACAGAGAAGCAGATTTTGGCAGGACGCCAAAGGGGCTTATGTATGGGCTCAATATGATGGACAGCTGGTTATATGATGATGACAAGCCATTTCTTCTTCTGGGAATGAATGATACTTACAAATTCTTAAAAGAAAAGATTGATACGGATTATTTTGAACGGCTGGTTGAGAAATATCTTATAGTCAATACCCATTCTTCACTTGTTGTACTAAATCCTGTTGTAGGATTAACTACAATCAGGGAGAACGAGACTGCACGCAGGCTTGAGGAATATAAGAACAGTTTGTCACCGGAAGAGATTAACAGAATCATAGAAGAAACAAAGGCGCTTAAAGAGTACCAGACGGCACGTTCCACACCGGAGGAGGTTGGAACAATCCCAATGCTGTCAAGAGAGGATATCAGCACGGAAATCCAGCCACTCTATAATCAAATAGAAGAGATAGAAGGTGTACCTGTTGACAATCATAATGTTTTTACTAATGGAATAGGTTATCTGAATTTGTCGTTTGATATTGCCAATGTTGAAGATGCTGACATTCCTTATGTGGGACTTGTTACCAATGTGATTGGTTATATCAATACTTCTAAGAGAAGCTATGACGAGCTTTCCAATGAAGTGTATATGCATACAGGTGGAATTTTTTCTGATTTTAACACATATCAGAGAATCGATAACAGACAGGTTACAGCAAGGTTCTCCATGAAGACGAAGGCTCTGTTTGAAGAGATTTCAAAAGCACTGGAATTAATCAGGGAGATGATGTATGAATCCTGCTATGAGGATCATAAGCGTCTGAAAGAAATACTTGCTGAGCTTAAATCAAGGCTTCAGAGCAGATTTGTGTCAGCAGGACATGCTACTGCAAGGGGAGAATGTCTGTCACAGTTTAATGAGGCATCCAAATATAATGCATTAACCTCCGGAATACCTTTTTATAATTTTGTGGCAGATTTATATGATAATTTTGATATCAGAAAAAATGAAATTACGGAGAAACTGAGCCGGGTTTCAGAACAGATTTTTGTTAAAAACAGATTAATGATATCCTTCACTGGAGAGCAAAAAGAATACGAGGCTGTTAAGCCACAGCTGGCTGAGTTTATTAACGGACTTTTAAGTAGTACAGCAAAAGCAGTCACGAGAAATTTAGAACTTACCAAATGTAAAATCGGATATAAAACAGCGTCACAGGTTAACTATGTTGCCAGATGCGGAGATTTTCACAAGGCAGGTCTTAAATATGACGCATCTCTTAAGGTGCTTGGAACAATTATGTCCTACAATTATCTGTGGGATAATGTCAGAGTTCTCGGAGGCGCTTATGGATGTATGAGCGGCTGTACAGTAAATGGTGTGGGATATTTCGTTTCATACAGAGATCCTAACGTATCGGCAACCAATAAGGTGTTTGAGAATGCAGTTGATTATGTAAGAAATTTTGACGCTGATGAGGATGAGATGACCAGATATATTCTGGGAACTTTTGGAGAGATGGATATACCACTTACTCCATCCGCAAAAGGAACTCGTTCTTTTGACTTTTTCCTACGGGGAGTAACGGAAGAATATCTTAAAGAGGATAGAATGAAGGCTCTTAATACCCATCAGGAGGATATCCGTGCCCTTGCACCGATTATCGAAGCTGTTATACAGGATGATTATTTATGTGTAATCGGGAATGGAGACAGAATTACAAGTGAACAGGCTCTTTTTGATAAAGTAACCAATTTATTATAAGTAAAGGAAGATAAAGCATTGGAGACAAAATCAGGATTTGTGGCGTTAGTTGGACGCCCTAATGTTGGGAAATCAACTTTAATGAATAAGCTTATTGGGCAGAAAATAGCGATTACCTCCAATAAGCCACAGACTACCAGAAACAGAATTCAGACAGTTTATACTGATGAAAGGGGACAGGTTATTTTCCTGGACACGCCGGGTATTCATAAAGCCAAAAATAAGCTTGGCGAATATATGGTAAATGTAGCTGAGAAAACGCTTGCAGATGTGGACGTTGTATTATGGCTTGTGGAGCCGACCACATATATCGGTACAGGAGAGAAGCATATCGTCGCACAGCTTAAGAACTGCAGGAAGCCGGTTATACTTGTAATTAATAAGGTGGACACAATTAAGAAAGAAGAAATTCTTCCTTTTATTGCTGCATATCAGAAAGAGATGGAATTTGAAGAAATTATTCCAGTGTCAGCGTTAAAGGGAACCAATACAAATGACCTGTTGGAGTCGATTTTCAAATATCTTCCTTATGGTCCGATGTATTATGATGAGGATACCGTTACGGACCAGCCTATGCGCCAGATTGTGGCAGAGCTTATAAGAGAGAAGGCTTTAAGATGTCTTTCTGATGAAATTCCTCATGGAATTGCTGTTACCATTGAGAAGATGAAGGAAAGACCGGATGGCTCCATGTGGGATATAGAGGCTACAATTGTGTGCGAACGAGACAGCCATAAGGGGATTGTTATCGGTAAAGGTGGAGCAATGCTTAAGAAAATCGGTTCTGCAGCCAGATTTGAGATTGAGAGAATGATGGAACAGCAGATTAACCTGAAATTATGGGTTAAGGTCCGTAAGGAATGGCGTGATTCCGAATTGTTAATGAAGAATTACGGATATAAAGAGGATTAAATGGCAGAGCAGATAAAGGTCATGGGGATGGTAATTTCATCCTCACCCATCGGAGAAAACGACAAAAGAATAGTGCTGCTTACGAAGGAAAAAGGCAAAATAAGTGCTTTTGTCCGTGGGGCAAGAAGACCCGGCAATCATCTGATGGCGGCAAGCGACAGCTTTGCATTCGGTGCTTTTTATCTTATTCCGGGAAGGGAATCATATACCCTTGTAAATGCGGATATAAGCAACTATTTCAGGGAACTGGCAATGGATGTGGTTAAAACCTACAGTGCATATTATTTCCTTGAACTGGCGGAATATTATGCAGTGGAGAATCAGGATGGTTCGAAGCTGCTTAATCTTATCTATGCAGCATTTAAGGCTTTATTAAATTACAAAATAAATGATTATCTTGTTAGATATGTTTTCGAACTTAAAATGCTGGTGCTTAACGGAGAATATCCTGATTTTTTCAGTTGCAAAAGCTGTGGCGGCAAGGAGAAGCTTGGCGGTTTTTCCGTATTTATGAATGGAGTGGTATGTAATAAATGTGCGGAGCACATTAAAGAGGTTGTATCTGTGTCCGCCTCCACTCTGTACGCTCTTCAATATATCGTGTGTACCGATATCGGCAAATTATATACTTTTACCGTATCAGATGAGGTGTTGACGGAGCTTAGGATGATTACCGGCAGATGTATGCACTCATATCTGGACAGAAAAATGAATTCTTTGGAGATTCTTGACAGTTTGAGTTAATATGTCTTGAAAAATTCCTTTAAAAAAGATACAATGTTTAAAACCCAAAGAGATAGCGAGGTAAGAAAAAAGTTATGGAAAAGACAATGGAGAAAATCGTTGCTTTAGCAAAATCAAGAGGATTTGTATATCCGGGTTCCGAGATTTACGGCGGATTGGCTAATACATGGGACTATGGAAATCTTGGTGTTGAGCTTAAGAATAACGTTAAAAAAGCATGGTGGCAGAAATTTGTGCAGGAGAGCCCTTATAATGTCGGCGTTGACTGTGCAATCCTTATGAATCCACAGACATGGGTGGCTTCAGGACATCTTGGAGGCTTTGCAGACCCATTAATGGATTGTAAAGCATGTAAGGAGCGTTTTCGTGCTGATAAATTAATTGAAGACTGGGCAGCAGAGAATGATTATACAATCGAAGGCTCTGTAGATGCATGGTCTAAAGAGGATATGGAAAAATTCGTTGCGGAGAAGAATATTGCCTGTCCAACCTGCGGTAAGCATGATTTTACTGAAATCAGACAGTTCAATCTTATGTTCAAGACCTTCCAGGGTGTAACTGAGGATGCTAAGAATACGGTATATTTAAGACCTGAAACAGCTCAGGGTATTTTTGTTAACTTTAAGAATGTTCAGAGAACCTCACGTAAGAAGCTTCCTTTCGGAATCGGACAGATTGGTAAATCCTTCCGTAATGAAATCACACCGGGTAACTTTACTTTCAGAACAAGAGAGTTCGAGCAGATGGAATTAGAATTCTTCTGCAAACCGGGTACTGATCTTGAATGGTTCCAATATTGGAGAGAATTCTGTATCAACTGGTTAAAAGCACTTGGAATGAAGGATGATGAGTTAAGAGCAAGAGACCATTCTCCTGAGGAGCTTTGCTTCTACTCAAAGGGAACAACTGACCTTGAGTTCTTATTCCCATTTGGATGGGGAGAACTCTGGGGTATTGCTGACAGAACTGATTATGACCTTACACAGCATCAGAATGTATCCGGTGAGGATATGTCATATTTTGATGACGAGGATGGAACAAAATACGTTCCTTATGTTGTTGAGCCATCCCTTGGTGCTGACAGAGTAACACTTGCATTCCTCTGCTCTGCTTATGATGAAGAGGAATTAGAGGGCGGAGATATGAGAACAGTTCTTCATTTTCATCCGGCACTTGCGCCTGTTAAGATTGGTGTGCTTCCTCTTTCTAAGAAGCTCAATGAAGGTGCAGAGAAGATTTATGCAGAGCTTTGCAAGAAATACAACTGTGAATTTGATGACAGAGGCAATATCGGTAAGAGATACAGAAGACAGGACGAAATAGGAACTCCTTTCTGTGTAACCTATGATTTTGAGTCAGAGAATGACGGATGTGTAACTGTAAGAGACAGAGATACAATGGCACAGGAAAGAATTAAGATTGACGATTTAGGAAAGTATTTTGAGGATAAATTTACATTTTAGTGTGAGATTGTTATGATATGTGACAAATGCGGATTTGAACATAATAGCAGGTCTGTCTGCCCTAAGTGCGGAGCCAGAGTCGTTTACGTTAATGAAGATTATCAGAGACGTAAGCGGGAATGGGAGGAAGCACAGAAACAGGGCAGAAAGGATGCCATGCCACCCGGAATTATGCATTCTACGAGAGAAGAGCATATGGCGGCAAAGGGCAGGGCAGAGAAAGAACCAGAGACAAGTAAAGGCGTACCGGTAACGGTGAGCCTTTCTTTTCGTGTAAAAAAGTATCTGAATATTAAAACTGTTAAGAGCTTTTTGGGATTATTTTTTGAGAAAATATGTCATCTTAAAGATAAAATGTTTAGCTGGTATAAGAAACGTTTTGTAAAAAAAAGAGGTGCAGATAATCCGATTATCAGAGAACTTAAATTTGATGATTCACCGGATACGCTGGATGAATCCAATCTGGTTGTAAGTCATAAGGTATATAAGGACTACCGCAGGTATTATTGTATCGGAGGCGGCGTGTTGCTTCTGATAACTGCTGCTATAATTATAATTGTCAATGTGGTCAGAAATATTGACAAAAGCAAGGTTTTCTATTTTGACGGTAAATTTGCATATCTGGCGGATGAACCGGAGAAACCGCTGTTTGGAAATATTCAGGGTAATATTACCGTGATATGCAATGAGTCCGCAAACTGTCTTGCTTATGATTCGAACAGCATTTACCTGTACGTTAATGGCAATACAACTACATATCAGGTGAATAATCCGGATATTATTACATATAATGAAGCTCTTGATACGGTGGTGTATGTTGAAGAGGGCAGTACATATCTGTTGCATAATGGTGAATCAATACGACTGGAAATGCCTGAAAATGCTGAATATTCGGATGCCTGTATTGTAAGTGGCGGAGGAAAATATTTTGCACTGACAATATGTGAGAATAATGATACATATTCACTTTATCGTGGCTCTTTCAAAGGAGAAATTGAAGAACTTCAGCAAAGTGACATGGCAATAGAACTTTACAATCTGTCAGATGATGGTTTGCTAAGCTATGCTGAAATGACCACTGCAGAATACGGAATAATCAACCGGAGAAACATAATGCAGTATGACGATGGAATTAAATGTCTTGCAGAAAATGTCAACCGGTATGAATGGAGTTATGATTATACAGGAGTTTACTTTACTACAAAAGAGGATAAAATGTATTATGCTTCCAAAGACTCAACGAGAGAATTTATTGATGAAGAGGTAACTGCATTTGTAACAAATATTCTTGATGATGAAATTTACTATTATAAAAACAATAAATGCTATATGCTAAGAGATAAAACACCATATTATATTTGTAACATGTCCGGTGAGGGCTGCAAATTAATATATGATTCCGATATGGATATAGAATATTATTATGACAGAACCAATCTGTATGCTGTTTCAAATAATAAGGAGACCCAATATTCACTTAAAAGTGATGAAAGTTTTGTCTTCTTTGAGAATGACCTGATAATGTATGTCCTTGATTCGGATGGACAGCTTATACAAATCAAAGATGGTAAAAAAACTTCCATAGTAACAGTTGACGATAATGTTTTACAAATTACTGCAATTGAGGGTATGGACGGCATTGCCTATCTAAGTGAAGGACATATTTATGCATTGGACAATGACAAAAGCCAAACAGTGCAAATTTATGATACAAATTTAATTGATAAAGTTGTTTTTTCCAGAAAACATTATTATCTTACCGATAAGAACAATATATTGTGGCGTATAGCTTCCAATGGAAAAAATGCACAGAGTCTCGGGAATGTACAAATTTATAATTTAGTGGACTAATGGGACTTGATATTTTCACTTCATATGTTATAATATTATAGTTAGTGTAAGTCCCCCTGGGCTTTTGCCGGAGATGGACAAGCTTTCCATTTTCGACAAAAGCCTACGGCGGATACATGACTATAATTTTAGTAATATATTTTTTAGGAGGAATTACAAAAATGGCAAACAAATGGGTTTATTTGTTTACTGAAGGTGACGCTGGCATGCGTAATCTTCTCGGTGGTAAGGGTGCTAACCTTGCTGAAATGACAAACATCGGACTTCCTGTACCTCAGGGATTCACAATCACAACTGAAGCTTGTACTCAGTACTATGAAGATGGTCGTGAAATCAATGATGAGATTCAGGGACAGATTAACGAGTATATCGTTAAGATGGAAGAAATCACAGGAAAGAAATTTGGTGATAAGGAGAATCCATTACTCGTATCTGTACGTTCAGGTGCAAGAGCATCTATGCCTGGTATGATGGATACAATTCTTAACCTTGGTCTTAATGAAGAAGTAGTAGAAGTTATCGCTGCTAAATCCGGTAACCCACGTTGGGCATGGGACTGCTATAGAAGATTTATTCAGATGTACTCTGACGTAGTTATGGAAGTTGGTAAGAAGTACTTTGAAGAGCTCATTGATGAGATGAAGGCAAAGAAGGGCGTTACTTATGACGTTGAGCTTACTGCTGATGATCTTAAGGAATTAGCAGGACAGTTCAAGGCTGAATATAAGGCAAAGATTGGTAAAGATTTCCCTGATGATCCTAAGGAACAGTTAATGGGAGCTATTAAGGCTGTATTCCGTTCATGGGATAACCCACGTGCTAACGTATACCGTCGTGACAACGATATCCCTTATTCATGGGGAACTGCTGTTAACGTACAGTCAATGGCATTCGGTAACATGGGTGATGACTGTGGTACCGGTGTTGCATTTACCCGTGACCCTGCTACAGGTGAGAAGAAGCTTATGGGTGAGTTCTTGGTTAACGCTCAGGGTGAGGACGTAGTTGCCGGTGTTCGTACACCAATGCCAATCGCTCAGATGGCTGAGAAATTCCCAGAGGCATTTGCTCAGTTCCAGGAAGTATGTAAGATTCTTGAAAATCACTACAGAGATATGCAGGATATGGAGTTCACTGTAGAGAACAGCAAGTTGTATATGCTTCAGACCAGAAATGGTAAGAGAACAGCTCAGGCTGCTCTTAAAATCGCTTGCGATTTAGTAGACGAGGGAATGAGAACAGAAGAAGAAGCTGTTGCTATGATTGATCCTCGTAACTTAGATACATTATTACATCCACAGTTTGATGCTAAGGCATTAAAGGCTGCTACACCAATGGGTAAGGGTCTTGGCGCTTCTCCGGGTGCTGCATGCGGTAAAGTTGTATTTACAGCAGAAGACGCTGTAGAATGGGCAGCAAAAGGTGAGAAGGTAGTTCTGGTTCGTCTTGAGACATCACCGGAAGACATCACAGGTATGAAATCTGCTCAGGGTATCCTGACAGTTCGCGGCGGTATGACATCTCACGCAGCAGTAGTTGCTCGTGGTATGGGTACATGCTGTGTATCCGGATGCGGCGACATCGCTATGGATGAAGAGAATAAGAAATTTACACTTGCAGGAAAAGAATTCCACGAGGGAGACTGCATCTCCATCGATGGTACAACAGGTAATATCTATGACGGACTTATCCCGACGGTAGATGCTCAGATCGCTGGTGAATTCGGAAGAATCATGGCTTGGGCAGATAAATTCAGAAGATTAAAAGTTCGTACAAATGCTGATACACCAGCTGACGCTAAGAAAGCTCGTGAACTTGGTGCAGAAGGTATCGGTCTTTGCCGTACAGAGCATATGTTCTTCGAAGAAGACAGAATTGCTGCATTCCGTGAAATGATCTGTGCTGACACAGTAGAAGAACGAGAAACAGCACTGGATAAGATCCTTCCATATCAGCAGGGAGACTTCGAAAAATTATACGAAGCTCTTGAAGGATGCCCAGTAACTATCCGTTTTCTGGATCCACCATTACATGAATTCGTTCCTACATCAGAAGAAGATATCCAGAAACTTGCAGACGCTCAGGGCAAATCTGTAGAAGATATCAAAGCAATCATCGACGGATTACATGAATTCAACCCAATGATGGGTCACCGTGGACTTCGTCTTGCAGTAACATATCCAGAAATTGCTAAGATGCAGACAAAAGCTGTTATCCGTGCAGCAATCAAAGTTCAGGCAGCTCATGCTGACTGGAATGTAAAACCAGAAATCATGATTCCATTATCATGTGATGTTAAAGAATTAGCATTTGTTAAGAAAATCGTTGTAGCTACAGCTGATGCTGAAATCGCTGCAGCAGGTGTAGAACTTGCTTACGAAGTTGGTACAATGATGGAAA
>JBGVJZ010000003.1:0-49733 GCA_045129695.1 Lachnospiraceae bacterium
GACTCTCGCGCCGAGCGCGATTGCGTTAGCAACAACTTCCTTGTACGCGCGAGTGCGCATCCATAGCGGAGCGTTTTTAATCTATAGGAAATACCTTTCACACTTTAGTGTGACACGGTATTTCCTATAGATTAAAAAAACTCTGATAATACATCATCCGTTTTATCAGAGTCTTTCAATCACATGATTCAATTATTATTTAACGATTCCAATCAAATCGTTGATATCTTCCACATTCTTCTTAACCATATAATCCTCAATACCCTTAATAACCTCAAGAGTTGTTCTAGGATTATGGAAATTAGCTGTTCCAACAGAAACCGCCGTTGCACCTGCGAGAATGAATTCCAATGCATCCTCAGCTGATGCAATACCGCCCATTCCGATAATCGGAACCTTAACAGCATTGGCAACCTGATATACCATTCTTACTGCAACAGGCTTAACCGCAGGACCTGATAATCCGCCGGTCTTATTGGCAACTGCGAAGGTCTGACGATTAATGTCAATCTTCATTCCTGTAATGGTATTAATAAGCGACAGAACATCAGCTCCTCCTGCCTCGGCTGCCCTTGCCATTTCAGTAATATCCGTTACATTCGGGCTTAATTTCATAATTACAGGCTGCTTCGCAATCTTCTTAATTGCTGACGTAATATGTTCAACATTAGAAGCACACTGTCCGAATGCAATTCCGCCTTCTTTTACATTAGGGCAGGAAATATTAATCTCAAGCATATCCACAGGCTCATCCGAAAGCCGCTCTACAACCTCAAGATAATCATGCTCGGATTTACCGCATACATTAACAATAATCTTAGTGTCATACTGTTTAAGGAAAGGAATATCTCTTTTACAGAATACATCAATACCCGGATTCTGTAATCCGATGGCATTAATCATTCCACCATAGGTTTCTGCAATTCTCGGTGTCGGATTGCCCGGCCATGGCACATTGGCAACTCCCTTGGTAACAACCGCACCCAATTTATTCAAATCAACAAATTCTGCGTATTCCATGCCTGAACCAAAGGTTCCTGAGGCTGTCATAACAGGATTCTTAAGTTCTACTCCTGCAAGCTTTACTGATGTATTCATTATAAATCCACCTCCATAGCATTAAATACAGGACCATCCTTGCAGATTCTTTTATTATGAACCATTGAATGGTCATCTATCTCTGTTGACTTACATACACAGGCAAGACACGCTCCGATACCACATGCCATCTTCTCCTCAAGTGAAAGCCATGCTTCAATATTATTCTCCAAAGCGTACTGCTTAATTGCTCTTAACATTGGTGTGGGACCACAGGTAAAAATAACATCTCCCTGAATATCATTAGCCTTAATCGCATCAATGACAGTTCCATGTGTTCCAATACTTCCGTCATCACTTGCAATGGTAATATTACCAAAAGCCTTCAACTCGCCATCAAGGAAGGTATCCTTACTTCTGTAACCCAATACGATTTCCTTATCGCACTGAAGTCTTTTGGCAAGCTCAAGCATTGGAGGAATACCGATTCCGCCGCCAATTAGGATTGCCTTCTTACCTTCCATATTATCAATAGGGAAGCCATTACCCAAAGGTCCGAGAATATGTATCTGCTCACCCTTCTCATAATGTGAGAACTGTCCCGTTCCCTCACCTGCCACACGATATACAATTCTTAATTTATTACCACATACCTCACAAATACTGATTGGTCTTGGAAGGAGCTTTGAAGCATCCTTAGTATAAACAGAAATGAACTGACCCGGAACTGCCTTCTCTGCAATATTGGTGGTAGTAATCCACATATCATAAATTCCGTCCTGTAACATCTCCTGACTGTCTACAACTGCAATTTCATCAAATTTCATATTTTATCCCCTTGCTGAATTAATATCTTCAATCATATCAAGAGCTGCCTGTCTTGAAGCATCTGCATAATTCTCACTGCCGAATTTAGCATATTTATCCTGCTTGTATGCACAGATAATTCCTCTTGAGCTGTTTACGATTGCACCAAGTCCGTCTTCATTAAAATAATGAACAAGATCCTTACCCTGTCCGCCCTGTGCACCATAACCCGGTACAAGGATTAAGGTCTTAGGCATTAGCTTACGAAGAATTTTACCCTGTTCAGGATATGTTGCACCAACAACTGCACCAACATAGCTGTAACCGTTGCCCATGCACTCCTCACCCCATTTTGCAACCTGCTCACCAACAAGCTCATAGAGTGGTCTTCCATCAATTAATCTGTCCTGAAATTCTCCGCTTGAAGGATTAGAAGTCTTAACAAGTACGAAGATTCCCTTATTCTCTTCCTTACAAACCTTAATAAAAGGATTAACTCCGTCAGAACCAAGATATGGATTAACCGTCACAAAATCCTCATCAAAAGGGACATAAGAATTATTACCAATCTGAACTCTTCCGATATGTCCTACTGCATAAGCCTCTGAGGTTGAACCGATATCACCACGCTTAATATCTCCTATAATTACTAAATCCTTAGACTTACAGTAATCAACGGTCTTCTTAAATGCCATCATTCCCGGTACTCCAAACTGCTCATACATGGCAACCTGTGGTTTAACAGCAGGAACAATATCATAAATAGCATCAACAATGCCCTTGTTATATTCAAAAACAGCTTCCGCAGCACCTTCAAGTGTCTCACCGAACTCCGCATAAGCCTTCTTAAGAATATGCTCCGGAATATATGAAAGCATAGGGTCAAGTCCTACTACTACAGGAGCATTCATCTTCTTCATCTTGTCATTAAGTTTGTTAATCATAATATCTGTCCTCTCTTAAATTATTATCTGGTCTCTTTATATACAATTTCACCATTAACAATAGTGGTAACAACTCTTCCCTTAACCTTGCGTCCGTCAAAAGGCGTATTATGTCCCATTGAGACAAACTCATTACGGTCAATAACAAATTCCCACTCAGGATCCATAACAGTCACATCTGCAACTGCACCAGGCATAAGGGTTCCTCTGTCAATTCCGATAATCTTAGCAGGATTGTAGCTCATCTTCTCCACCATCTGCATAGGTGTTAAAATTCCCTTAAGAACTAATTCTGTATAAGTAAGACAGAGGCTTGTCTCAAGACCTGTTATACCAAAAGGAGCTTCTGCAATAGGCTTACGCTTCTCCTCCTCTGAATGCGGAGCATGGTCAGTTGATATTACATCCATTGTGCCATTCTTAAGCCCCTCAATAAGAGCTTCCATATCCCGTCTGCTTCTTAACGGAGGATTCATCTTATAATCTGCATCATCTCCCGGAATATCTTCATCACACAGAGTAAAATGATGTGGACATACCTCTCCTGTAACTCTAAGTCCCTCTGCCTTGGCAGCGGCAATCATCTTAACGCTGTCCTCTGTTGAACAATGGCACAGATGAAGCTTACATCCTGTCTCCTTGGACAGAAGAATATCCCTTGCCACAATAACATCCTCAACTCCGTTGGTAATACCCTTTATTCCAAGCTCGCGGGATTTGTCACTCTCATTAAGTGCACCACCGTTAACCATATTCTTATCCTCACAATGCGCAAGCACAGTCATATCGCATTCTGCCGCTTTAATCATTGCCTGTCTGTAAATCTCAGCATTCATAACGGATTTGCCATCCTCACTGATTGCTACAACTCCCATATTGCGGAGTGCTTCAATATCCGTAGGAACACAGCCCTCCTGTCCCATTGTCACTGATGCAACCTGCAATACATTAACAACAGCATCTCTTTTCACAATGTCATTAATGTGACTGATTACTTCAACACTGTCTGCAACAGGCTTAGTATTAGGCATTGGCAGAACCGTCGTCACTCCGCCCCTTGCCGCAGCAAGCGAGCCTGTCTTAATAGTCTCCTTATACTCAAATCCAGGCTCTCTGAAATGCACATGCAAATCCACAAGTCCGGGCATAATAAAACATCCGGCAGCATCAATAACTTCATTATCAGCTTCAGGTATATTGCTGTCAACTGCAACAATTATACCATCATTGATTAATAAGTCATAAATTCCATCCCTACCGGATGCGGGGTCCAAAACTCTTCCGTTTTTTAATAAAATTCCCATCTCAAACTCCTTGAAATTCTTATATCTATAATATTCCTGCCTGCTTCATATCCTTAAGAACAGAGGTATTGCTTATGTATTGTGGTAACTCCTCAGCCTTAACCCATCTGTAGTCACATAACTCCTCTGACATAAATACAAGCTCATCCTCTACCTCACACAAAAAGGCAATTCCAAGATAATTATTGTCTCCCAGCTGATATGACCATGTATAAGGAATGGATGTTATACCTGTATGAATTCCGGTACATTCATAAATATAGTTAAGGCACTGCTCCTCTGCGGTCTCTCCTGCATCAAGATACTTGTCCAGAAATTCCCACTGATATGGATCCTCAATTCTGTCATCATACCATTTTTTAACAATAAGGTACTCATCCCTGCACTTAAGTATTCCTTTAATCTTAACTCCGAATTTTACCATAATAACCACCTCGCTATGATTAGTCTAATTATATATGAATTTAAAATTACTTGCAAGAATTAATGGAGTATATCCTTAGCAATTACTCCGTTTTCTTTTTTGACCATTCTTCATACTAATACTGAAAATAATACCAAGCACAATCCACACTCCAAGACAGATATAAGATTCCTTACCAAGAGAACAGTTTAATCCTTTGATTGGCACCAGTAAAATGACAGCACATACAATGGCAAAAAACGTTCCAAGAATACCGGTAATCATTATCCCGATTTTTTTCTCCTTAAGAGCAAATTTAAATGCCGCAGCCGAAGTATAGCCATATCCGATCGCCGCCCCCACTGAGGACATATCAACAATCCACACCAATGTATTTCTGCCAAAAAAAGGGGCTGTTAATGCAATAATCATAATGAATAATATTGCGTTGGCCGGTGTTTTATACTTAGTGTGAATTTTCCCAAACCATCCCGGAAGCATTCCGGATCTGCTTATTGAATATAAAAGCCGGCTGGATGCCATATAGAAGCCCACAATGCCCGACAGCAGTGCGCCAAGTACTGCCACACTGATTGCAACAAGCCCCGGTACACCAAGAAGCTCCTCCGCAGCGTGAATAGTAGGAACAGAATTTATTCCCTTAAGATTATCCAAATCACTAATGTATTCCGTCCAGTCAGCATATCCCTCCGGAATAACAGAAACCGCAATTATATTTAGTCCCGCATAGCATAAGCCACCGAAAAATATTGCTATCACCATTATTGCTATTGTTTTATGCACTGAGAATTTAAATTCCTCTGCTGCCTGAGGTATCGTATCAAATCCGACAAATGCATACGGAGCAACAGCAAGAACTGCTGCAATTCCGGCAACCGGAGCCTTGTCGGGGCTAAACAAAGGAATCAGATTACTGAAACTTGATTTGGAGCTGACAATTGCCGCAGCTCCTACAACAAGTACACCCCCAATAAGTAAAAATGTCAAAACTGCCTGAAATACGCCGGTAAATTTAACTCCCCTTATACCAAGTACCGCAAAAATAACAAGTGCTGACGCTGCTAAAAGTATTTCACCAAGATATACATTATATCCTGCCACATCATACAGATAACCAAACTGAAACAAATCTCCGAAAATACTTCTGGCAATAAAGGGAAGCCCTGTTGCATTCAGGGGTACAATTGCAAGATATGACAATCCAAGAAACCATGAGCATATAAAAGCATTGGTCTTACCAAATGCCTCCTGTGCATAGGTAAACTCCCCACCTGAAACAGGGTATTTATTAATCATGTAATTATAATTAAAAGCTATAATTATCATTACCAAAGCTGCCAGAAGCATTCCGATTGCAGTACCGATGGTTCCTGCATTTTTGAGAAAGCTTGTTCCCGGCAGGGCAAAAGCCGACCATCCGATTATACATCCAAAAGCCAATGCCCATACATGAAGTGTCGACAATTTTTTATCCAGCCTGAGTGCGTTATTTTCCATCAATTACCTGTTCCAATCACTTTATTTTAAGAAACCGTTGACAATCTGCTCTTCTGCTTCCTTCTCTGTAAGTCCAAGTGTCATCAATTTAATCAGCTGTTCCCCTGCTATTTTTCCGATTGCAGCCTCATGAATAAGACTTGCATCCACACAGTTGGCGGTAATTTCAGGAATTGCCTTAACACAGGCATCATCCATAATAATGGCATCGCACTCTGAATGCCCGCTGCATTTGTTATTGCCATCAATTCTGGCGTAAAAGGTCTGAACGGACTTCTCTTTGGCTACTGAACGTGAAATAACATTAGCACTTGAATCAGCTCCATTTAATTCCACTTCAAAATTAGTCTCTGCCTTCTGAGTTCCATGCGTCATAATCTTCTCACGGACAATAATCGTTGCATTATCCTTAAGCACTGCCCTGGTTATACGATTGGTTGAATCGACCCCCTTTATCTGAACCGTATCCATCTCCATATAACCGTTTTCATCAATTTCAACAATTGTGGTAGGATTCATTATATTCTGACCCTTGCCGTCACCCGTACCATAATGCTTCTCCACATATTTAACCTTGGAATTCTTTCCAATATGAAAAGAATGTATTCCATCATGCGATGAAGTCTTATCTCCACCATTATGAATTCCACATCCTGCAACTATTACAACGTCACAATTCTCTCCAATATAGAAATCATTATACACAAGATCCTGTAAGCCTGACTGACTTAAAAGCACCGGAATATGAAGACTTTCATTACATGTTCCGTCTTTAACATAAATATCTATACCCGGCTTGTCCTCTTTAGTAACAATATCAATATTAGCAGTAGTGTTTCTTCCCGCTCCCTCCCCGTTAATTCTTAAATTATATGCTCCGGCAGGTACTTCATGTAACCCCGCAATTTCTGACAAAAGATTCTTCTGTATCTGATCCATGTTAACGCACCTCCCCGGCATTGTTAAGGAATTTACTGCAGGTTCCGGCAGCGGTATGACCGTTTAACAGAGATGGAAGTATCTCTTTACCGCCAATCTGTTCAACTTCACCACCTGCAATAACAATTATTTTATCCGCAATATTCAGAATCCTCTCCTGATGTGAAATTATGATTATTGAACCGTTAATCTGCTCATGCATCTTCTCAAACACTTCAATAAGATTCTTAAAACTCCATAAATCAATTCCTGCCTCCGGCTCATCAAATACCGAAAGCTTAGTTCCTCTTGCAAGAATCATTGCAATCTCAATTCTTTTCAATTCTCCACCCGAAAGACTTGCATTAATCTCTCTGTTGATATACTCTCTTGCACATAATCCCACTTCCGATAAGTATTCACATGCCTTACCTGTGGAAATCTGCTCACCTGCTGCCATTGTTATTAAATCCTTAACCGTAAGGCCCTTAAATCTTACCGGCTGCTGAAAAGCAAAGCTG
Source organism: Lachnospiraceae bacterium (assembly GCA_045129695.1). Lineage (GTDB taxonomy): Bacteria > Bacillota > Clostridia > Lachnospirales > Lachnospiraceae > Eshraghiella. The sequence continues at coordinate 7,454 of JBGVJZ010000003.1, forward strand.
ATACCCTTATTGGCTCTTTCAGTGATATTTAATTCTGTTATATCCTCTCCATCCAGAATCATCTGTCCCGATGTAGGTTTTAATATTCCCGCAATAAGTTTGACAAGTGTTGACTTACCGCCACCATTAGGTCCTGTAATTGCAGTGAAACGTTCGTCAATTGTCAGACTGACATTTTTAATTATTTCTTTATCAACTCCATCAGTTTCTACCTGATAGCTTACATTTCTTAACTCAAGCATAATAAAATTTCCTTTTAAATATCTTTGTTGTATTTTGGAAAACATTTTAGCATTTCCCGAAAACAAAAGCAATATTCAATAATGATTTATTAAATGTCAGAAAAAGAGCCTGCAACAAAATTTTTACATTTTGATACAGACTCTTTTTCTTATCTTGCCTCTTTTGACAAACCTATTATCTTCTCTATAAGCTCATCACTTACCCTGAATGCTCCACCAATCCATTCAGAATATCCACCCTCATCCTCACTTACACTAAGATATCCGTCAAGTATAATTATACTATTACCTTCTGTACTTGTTATAACTTCATAAATTCCTTCTACCATTGCATCCACAATCTCATCAGAACCATAAGAATTCCCATATTCATACATGTGATACTTTCCGGTCTTATCCCTGCTTATAACAGTTATGGCAATATCAACATCTGTTACTTTATCTAACTCCTCTTTATCAAAATCTTTTAAATCTTCTAAAATATTGTTTTCATCTGAGTTTTGCAACAATGATGCCATAAGAAAAGCCTTTGTCTTAGGTGTCAGATCAGAAATAGGAATAACAATATTTCTCCAGTCATCCCTGTTTTCACTTCTGTTATAAATTTCAACACTTGCCACTGCATCATATTCTTCATGTGGGAACAATTCTTTATATGACATTTCTCTTACTTCATCACAAAGTACATTATATAAGTCAATAATCTGTTTATCATTCAAATTCGATATATCCACATATACATCCATATATTCTTGTGAATATACAGGAAGATTAACTTCATTATCTGAACTATCCAAAGCTTCTATATATGCTGACCTGACTTTATTCATCTCATAATCCGTAAGATATATTCTACGATAGAAAAGTGCTCCATCCTGTTTAATACCTATTATTATATCATGGTCTTCGTAATAACTGCTTGAATGGTCATAATATTCTTCCAGCTGTTCCTCATATGCATCCTCTATAAGCCCGAATATATCTTTATCCTTGATTCTGACATTCTCATCAGGAGCAAAATAATCCATGCCATATAAAGGTTCAACCTCAACATATTCCATTTTATCAGAATCTATTTCCCTGTTCATGGCAAAATATGTTCCAAAACCAATTGCCAGACCACAAGTAACAACAATTCCCACAAAAATCGGAAGCTGTTTCGCACTTGCACCAACCTTACGCCAACGTCTGGTTGTAATTAATTCGTAAATAAAATATATAAGCAACGCAAATACATACCATACTACAGCAATAAAATATACTTCTATGTCATAATATCCGCTGATAGTCGTTTCAAGCACAAAAAATGTTCCAAGTAAAGAGAATAAAAATGCAGGAATCATTCGGCATATAATCTGTACAATTCCATATGCACTCGGCTGTGAAGCCACTTCACTTTTTCTCTTCTTAAACATAATACATGCAACTGCAATATAGATAAGTCCAAGAATAGTTGAATATAATGCACATCCATATACCGTTACATCACCATCTCCATTGAAAAGAGCCGTTACCGGTGCAAAAAGTGCATTGTACTGGTTATTAAGAATCGTATCACCATAATTCATCTGAATAAATGGCATAAAACTATCAATCATGGAAAATATAATCGTAAGTATCGCACGTGGCACAACAAGAATCATAAGTGATGCAACCACATTGGTAAAACCATTACCGGTAAGAGAAATTCCCAATGCAAAAACACCTATCATCTGTATAACAGCGGCAGTCATATACAGCATACTCTTCCAGAACACATCCATCTCCGTTTGCATCAACGGATTAACTCCTACAATTACAAGAGGAACAACACAGGCACATGTCATAATAATAATTGCCCATGTGAAAACAGCCGCAATTGTACTTATATACATTGTCTCCCTTTTAATCGGAATAGCATGATAAAAATCACATGAATGTCTTTTGTTCATCCAGAAGAATATTACCATCATCATTACCGGTATAAACACATATACAAGTCCAAAAAGAATGAAAAAGTATTCTGCATCAAAATTTATCGGAATCCATTTTCCCAGTTCTTCATCATAATATGGTCCGTCAATCATATATCCGATTGGTGTAAGAATTCCTGCTGAAAGATAAACAGCACAGGCAATTATTCCTACAATCTTCAACTGATTCAACGCCTCAAGAAACACACCGACATTAAAAATTTTCACTTTATTTTTCATCGTTATCGTCCCTCACTTTCAAGAACTTCCAAATCGAAGGAATAACCAAGTGCTTCCATTTCATAAGTAAACACTTCCTCAAGTGTAAGTGGCAGTACATCCAGAATTGCAGGATTCATACTTCTTACATATTGTGCAACCTCATCTCTGTCACCCTTAACAATAAGGTTGCTGACTGATCCATTCTTCTGGAAATGAAGTATTTCAAGCTTCTCAAATCTGCTCTTGTCATATTCATCAAGAAACGCTGTCTGTATCTTAAACAAAGATGTCTTAAGATTGGTAATGTCGCTTTCAAACACCACACCACCTTTATGAAGTAATGCAAGCTGGTCACATGTATCCTCAAGCTCTCTTAATGAATGTGAAGTCAGAATAGCTGTTGCCTTTCTCTCCTCAACATCCTTGCAGATAAGACTTTTCACCAGATTCCTCATAACCGGATCAAGTCCGTCAAAGGTCTCATCAAGAAACAGATACTTTGGCCTGCAGGAAACAGCAAGAATGATTGCTGCCTGCCTTCTCATTCCTTTAGAAAAAGTATTTAATGATTTATTAGGATTGAGTTTAAAAGTCTCTGCAAGAAATTTAAATCTGTCCAAATCAAAATTATTGTAATAATGACCATACATCTTCGCCATTCTGTTCATGCTGGCATTATTAAGGAAATATAAATCATCAGGAACAAAAGCAATCTGTTCCTTAACCGCAGGATTCTCATACACAGTCCGGTCATCAACCTCAATTGTCCCAAAATCCGGTTTGTAAATTCCGCTTATTAACCGTAAAAAAGTCGATTTACCGGCACCGTTTGAACCAACCATTCCATAAATACAGCCCTCCGGTATCTGGCAGTTTACATTTTCCAAAGCTTTATATCCATCAAAAATTTTTGTCAACCCAGTCACACTAATCATTGGATACATCCTCCTTACCCGAATAAATTTCTTCTATGACTTGCAGCATTTCTTCTCTGGTAACCCCCGCCATTGCCAATTCCCTAATCTTATCCCTGATTTCCTTCAGTTCTCCCCTTTTAACAGCCGTAAGTGCTTTTCTCGCCTGCTCCGCTACAAAGCAGCCTTTACCCGGCACTGAGAAAATCAATCCACGCCTGTCAAGCTCTGCAATAGACTTCTGAATTGTGTTAGGATTAACAGACAATTCAATTGAAAGATTCCTTACAGATGGTATCTTATCTCCGGGTTTAAGAATTCCCGTCAGAATAAATTTCTCTGTCTGTTCCACAATCTGTTCATAAACAGGAACTCTTGACATTACATCAATCTGATACATACCTTACCTCCATTAGATTTCATCCACTAATCTGTACTACGTCACATAGTACACCTATAGTCAATATAACATCTTCACCATTATATGTCAACACAAAAAATGGATTAACCCGAAAGCTAACCCATTCTTAAATCTCTAGTTACTAATCTTAAAATATTCCATTAATTCAATCAAATCATTGAATCGCTTAAATAAAAGTCGGTCAATCTCTTCTGTCGGCGGCTGCATATCAGGAATCATAATAGTCTTCATTCCTGCTGCTGCGGCTGCACGAACTCCGTTATATGAATCCTCCACCGCAAAAGTATCTGCCGGATTAACCCCCAACTCATCACAGGCTTTAAGATAAATATCCGGATTGGGTTTGCTGTGAAGAACCATATCTCCACCAACAATTTTCTGAAACATACCTGAAAGTCCCGTCTGTTGAACATGGTGCATAACCACATCTTTTCTTGAAGAGGAAGCAATTGCAGTTTTTGCCCCCATTTCATTTAAGTATGAAAGTAATTCTCGGGTACCCTTCATTAATGGAATACCATCCTCCTCAATATACCTGTCAAAAATTACATTTTTCAAATGATAAAACTCATCATAAGGAAATCCTTCGGGATAGTATTTTTTCAAAATAATCTCCTGATCCGCCCTGTTTCTCCCGATACAATGAAATAATGGTTCTTCAATATCCTTTATCCCAAGTATCCCGGCAACTTCCATCCATGTCTTAGAATACACCTTCTGAGTATCAAACAGAACTCCGTCCATGTCAAAAACAACAGCTAACATATTAAACCTCTTACGCATTAAACATTATTTTCTCACTCTTAAATACTTTGGCCGTTATTCCAATTAAGGCAATTGCAACACCATATGTTACAAGTGCAGCAGCCAGAAATTCCGGTGCCGTTATTGTTTTTGTAAATATTCCTTTGAATGCTGTAGCTGAACCAAACAGCGGAATAAAATAACTTCCAATTGATGCTTCATCAGTTGTGTACATTGTAATCATACCAGCCACAAGTACTACAATATATACAGGAGAAATATATGACTGTGCCTCTTTAATATTCTTTGCAAGTACTGCAACCAAACCAATAATTGATACATACATAAGTACAACACCGATAATAAGAACGATAAGCTGAATTGCCTGAAGCGGTGTGAATGAAAATGCAAGCTCAGCCGCAATCTCTCCATCTGCAAGTGAATTAATACCGACTCCTGCCATAAGTAAAAGTGCAAGAATATATACCAGAGCAGACATAACTGACAGAATTGCAAGAGAAATCACCTTACCCATAACAATTTCCACTCTTTTAACCGGTGTAAGCAGAAGGCTCGCAAGTGTACCTCTCTCCTTCTCTCCTGCAATGGAATCAATTCCAAGTCCCATTGCACTGGCAAAAATCAGCATGGTAATGAAATACGGAACCAACATTCCAAGCATTTTGCCAAATGCCTTCTCATCATCCTGTATGACAGCATCTTCATTATCACTGTCCACAGTAAAAATAGTTGCATACTCAACGCTTCCGAACTTTTCCTGCAAAAGCATCTGTCTGTACACCTCAAGTACCGAAGCAAAATTTTCTCTCGCAGTTGAAGAATAATCTTCCGACGGATTATAATAAGTCTTCACCTGCGGCACCTGTATTTCCTTGTCATTCTTAATCATTTCAAGGAAATTCTCCGGAAACTCAATTAATAAATCAAGCTCTCCGTCCATAATATCCTGTCTGTAATCCTCTACAGTTTTATCCGCAGAAAAATATTTAACATCATACCCTTCTGTCGAATCAGTAATTGTTACGAACTGCTCGGGAGCATTAATTATATAGACCGTAGAAATATGTTCTTCAATATCTGAACTTATATTTTTAACAAGGAATCCTATAAGCAGCATTATTCCCACAACAAGAATAATCGGAAGCACAAACATTGAAAAAATCATTTTTTTATCTTTAAGAACTCTTGAAAGTTCTTTTCCAACAATTACACCAAATCCCTTCATTACTCTTCCTCCCTATGGCATGCTTTATACATTTCAAAAAATGCGTCCTCAAGATTATCACAATTGTATTCCTGATAAATCTCGTCCAGGGTTGCTTCACATACTTTCTTTCCGTCAATGATTACACCAACTCTGTCACAAAGTCTTTCAGCCTCACTCATAATATGAGTTGAAATAATTACAAGCTTACCCTCTTCCTTTAACTTCTTAAGATAATCCGTAACAAGTCTGGCAGTAAGAATATCAAGTCCTGAAGTAGGCTCATCAAAAATAACAATTTCCGGGTCATGGACAAGGCATACTGCAATTGCAGCCTTCTGCTTCATACCCGTGGATAATTCTTCTATTTTCTTATCCTTAAACGGAGTTATTCCAAAATATTCAAACAGCTCAGACTTTCTTACTTTAAGAGTTTCACTGTCAATCCCATGAAGTCTGCCGAAGAAATCAAAAAGATAATCCGTCGTAAACTGTGGATCCAGCTTAATCTCATTAGTCAGGAAACCTATTTTCTTACGAACCTCAGCCGGTTCCTTAACCGTATCAAATCCACATACGGAAATTTTTCCTTCTGTAGGACTAAGAAGCGTCGCAAGACATCTGAGTGTTGTTGTCTTACCGGCGCCATTCGGTCCAAGAAGTCCATAAATCTCCCCCTTATCAGCTGTTAATGATACATTGGAAACCGCAACCTTCGTGCTGTTCTTCGTCTTTTCCTTTTGCATCTGCTTCTTGGATAATTGGTAAATTTTTGTAAGATTTTCAATACAAACCATATCGTAACCTCTTAAATTCTCTAGTTTATCTTTTTAATAAAACAATGTGTATTATAACACTTCATAGTCGACTTGTAAATCCTTTGCATAATATTTGATACTTTATAATTTAAAGTATTATCTTGCCAAACAAAAAACCTTGAATTAATATATACGTATATCAAAATTAAAAAGGAGACATTTTATGAAGAAAAGACTTATTTCAACAGTTCTATCGGTCGTAATAATGCTTTCAATGATTTTTGTACTTGTAGCATGTAATACCAATTTTTCCGGCAGTGGCACAGCTACGGACTTGACATCACAGACAAGTATTAACATAGCTTCACTTAAAGGCCCGACCTCAATCGGACTTGTTAAGCTGTATTCCGATTCGGATAATAACCAGACCTCTAACAAATATAATTATAATATTTATGGAACTGCCGACGAAATTTCTGCCGGACTCATAAAGGGCGATATCGACATTGCTGCAATCCCTTGCAACCTTGCTTCCATACTTTATAACAAGACAGAAGGCGGCGTTCTGATTGCCGGAATCAACACCCTTGGAGTTCTCTATATTGTAGAAAAGGGCTGCGATATCAACAGCATTAGCGATTTAAAAGGCATGACCATATACTCCACAGGTCAGGGCACAACACCGGAATACACACTTAGATATATCCTAAGTGAAAACGGCATTAATCCAGATACAGATGTCACAATCAACTACTGTCAGGAAGCCTCAGAGGTTGTTTCCGCAATCTCGGCTAAGGAATCTGCCGTTGCCATGCTGCCACAGCCTTATGTGACAGTTGCAATGAACTCTGTGGAGGGCTTATCAGTCGCCCTTGATGTAACTGAGGAATGGGAGAAGCTCGATTCAGACAGCACGGTTGTAACAGGCGTTGTTGTTATCCGAAAAGATTTTGCAGACAATAACCCGGAAGCGGTTAACAGCTTCCTTCGGGAATATGCAAAATCAACCGGTTTTGCCAATAATAATATTGATGAATGTGCCGGGTTATTAGAGCAGTTCGATATTTTTAAGGCTGCCATTGCCCAAAAAGCAATTCATGAGTGCAATGTAACACTTATAACCGGTGAAGCCATGTACAACAAGGTTTTATCCTATTTAAAGGTTTTATATGATGCCAATCCGGCATCCGTTGGCAACACCATGCCGGATGAGAATATTTTCTATACGACGGATTAACAGGAGGCCGCAATGAAACGCAGTAATTTATTTACTTTAATTTCCATAATTATCTGGATATTAATATGGTTCATTGCGGCTTTTTTCATTGACAATGAAATTCTTCTGCCATCACCTGCAGCCGTTACGCGCACTCTTTTTGAGCTTATGAGCCGGAAAGACTTTTATGTCAGCATTTTATTTTCACTCAGAGGAATTGCAGTGGGGTTCTTAACAGGCTTATTCAGCGGTATACTCCTTGCTGTATTAAGCTATATTAATTCCTTTGTCTCTTCATTTATAAGTATTTTTATCAAATGTATCAAATCCATTCCTGTTGCCTCCTTTGTAATTCTTGTACTTTTCTGGATTTCCGGTAAGGAGCTGTCAATATTAATATCTGCAATGATAGTACTTCCGGTTATCTATACAAATGTATTATCAGGACTTGCCGGTACTGATATTAAGATGCTGGAATTTGCAAAGGTTTTCAGAATGTCGTTTTTCAAAAAAATCCGTTATATCTATATTCCTTCCATTATGCCGGCTTTAATTTCCGCATGTAGTGTAACCATCGGTTATGCATGGAAATCAGGCGTAGCTGCTGAAATAATAGGTTTGATTAATAATTCCATCGGAAACGAACTTTATAAGACAAAGCTTTACCTTGAGACCCCACAGCTTTTCGCATGGACAATCACAATTATTTTTATAAGCTTTATTTGTGAGAAAGCAGTTATACTTGTGCTCACCCTGATAAACCATAAAATAGGAGGATTTACAAATGGCAATAGAGATTAAGAATCTATCAATCCGATATAGTGAGAAAAAGATTTTTGACGGTTTTAATTTAACCATAGAGGATAATGAGCAAATCGCCCTGCTTGGTGTTTCAGGAATCGGTAAAACTTCCCTTATTAATGCAATTATGGGACTTATTCCATTTGACGGCACTATAAATATTCCTGTCAATACAATTATCGCTGCCGTTTTTCAGGAAAACCGGCTTTTTGAGTGGTTAACAGTATATGACAACATTAAAATGACCTGTAACAAAGCCTTACAGAATGATATCAGTGAATATATTCTTCGCGCCGGTCTTAATCCTAAAGACGTTGTATATTCTCTTAGTGGAGGAATGAAGAGAAGAACTGCTATACTTCGTGCTTTGCTGGCTCCTCATAACCTTCTGATACTTGACGAACCATTTAAGGGGCTGGATAATGCTACAAGACTGTCTGTAATGGATTTAATTAAAGAAAAAGCCTCCCAAAGCACCATGATTTTAATAACTCATGATGCATGGGAAGCTGATTATTTTAATTGTCGTCAGATTGTTTTACCTTCCGGTTATGCCTTACAGCCAGAGTAATTATTATTGCAATTACGTATATTGCAATACTTGCAGCGGATACAACAAATCCCATATTCCATCCAGGTGTCCGGTATTCCATCATAATTTCATGATTACCCTTTTCCAAATCAAAAACATAGAATAAATCTCTATAGGTATCCGGCTCTGTTTCTTTACCATCAACATATATTGTCCAGCCATTCGCACTTGGAACCGTAAGCAGTACTTTGGAATCTTCACTAAGCTCAATACTGCCCTTTAAATAATCATCACCATACTCATACACATTAAGCATTTCATCCGAGAGTACATCATACACCTTCTCAAAAACAGCCTTATTCCATGTTCCCGAATAAATGGATATATCACTATCTTCCTTATCCTCAGGATTATCGAAGGTGAGAATTGCATTAACTACACTGCCCTCCTTCAACTCTCCAAGGCTAATCATAAGCTTATCGCCACTCTTGTCATATACTTTTTCATCATCCACCAGAATAACAAGGCTTCCTTTAAAACTCCCTGATAATTCAAGAAGGAACTCTCCATCATGTAATACAGTGCTTTCAAAAGTAATGCTGTTATCATTATCTGACTTATTTGTAAAATAATTAATATACGCAACACTTCTTGCAGTTATCGAATTGCTGATATCATTGGCTGCCGCAAAAGGATTATAGGTCTTTGATATATCAGTCTCAAAGAATTCACCGGGTAGTGCATATCCTGCCGAAAGAGCATATTGATTCTTATATACACGGACTCCTCCAACTTCCTTCTCAAACTCATACGCAAAAGAATTAACATCATAATATCTTGAATAGTGGTATTTTACACCAAGGAGCATATCCATGAAGGCATTCTCCCCATAATACACAGCATTATTACTGCCGCCTGTTCCGCCGATATTACAATAGAAATCCGTTAAATTATAATTATGAAAAGTATTAAAAAGTCCCATGGCATTAATTCCATAATAGGTTCCCTCATTAATTACGGACTGATGACCTATATTCTTCATATAATTACAGTAATCCATAATGGAACTGATGGAAAAGTCTTCAATTCCCATTCTGCTCATTGTGCTTTCAAAATTTTTTTCCTTCTCATTGTATACTAAATCTATTTTCTCACGATAGAAGCCCTCTTCTTTATCAGTCTCAATTCTTTCAAAATCCTCCAGATAATAATCATAGTCTCCCAGAATAGTTCCGCAGGACATAAATATCCCCATAATGAATGTCACAAATACCTCAAGCAGAGCAAATACCTTTATAAAATTAAATTTCAGCCTTCCCCTGCCAAAGCCCAGCATCAGTACATAAGAAAGTGCAAGCACCGAAGTTAACACTGCATTAATAATCAGCCCATTATCAAATATTGCCATTATCGTAACACAGGTACTTAAAAGTCCCCATGCAATGAAAAGTGATCGTTTTGTCACTTCCTTACGCTTTTTCATACACACTTCAAAACCCATTGTAAGCATAAGAAAAATGACCATATACGAAAAGCGGTTTGGTATTCCGCTCTGCTCATGCATTCCATGCCATATATAATTAAGCGGTTTTAAATTAAAGCTTATGAACAGAATTGCAAGCATTAATCCCTTACGGATTTTATCGCTGATTTTAATTTTTCCGGATGTAAAATATACAAATGCCAACAGCACGCCAAACACTGTTATAAACAGATTGGAACATTCCCTGTCAAAATTAATTCCATTCTGTGGCACACCAATCATAATTGTTTTAAAGCAGTTAACAAAACTTCCGTACAATTCCAATCCCGGTATTGTTTCACCTGAAATTGCAGTTTCCTGAAGCAGCATAAAGGTTGGTATTAATATAACTCCGCTGATACCTATTGCAAGAATGGAACTCAATCCGATTCTGAAAAGTTTTTTAACGAAATCACCAAAGCTCTTAAATGGATAAGTGAAGAAATATATAAAAATAAATATACAGCTCATGTATCCCATAAAGTAACAGCATATAATCATCAATGCCAGAAACAGTGTATACAGGAACCATTTCGGTTTCTCATCCTTCATGAGCATATCCATTCCCATCATTACCAACGGAAACAGTACAATTCCGTCCATCCACATTACGTTCCACGCATAACCCACAACAAAGCCACTTATTGCATAAAAGGTTGAGAACAAAACAATTCGGCTGGTTCTTGCCTGTGGGAAACGGTTTTTCAGATAGACGGCAAAGGTTCCTCCACTAAACGCAATTTTCAGTACAATAAGTACCTCCACCGCATATATTAAATTTGCTTTGCCAAACACCAGTACAATTACATTCAAAGGACATGCCAGATAATAACAGAATACTGACCACAGGTCATATCCCATTGCACCGGTAAGTGAATAAAATATACTGTCCCCCTCCGTAAGGATATCATAATATACACCAAAAAAAGGAATGTACTGCTCAAAGCAGTCATTTGATGTAATTCCGACTCCGCAAAAAATATATGCTATAACTAAAACCAGTCCCACTATTACTAGAGGGACCAGCATACTTAGCAGGATATGTTTTATTTTCTTCATAACAATCTCCTAAATAATTTCTATAATTTATCCGAATAAATCGTATATTGATTACGACCATTTTCTTTAGAATGATAAAGTGCTTTATCAGCTCTATGGTATAACTGTGAGCTTTCTCTGATTCCTATTGTTGATGCTGCACCAATACTTACTGAAAGCTGCACCGTGATACCATTCGCTTCCATTGTCTGATGCATTTTATGGCATAATTCAGAAGCATACCGCTCCATATCTGAATCAGTTGAACATCCTATCATAAATGCGACGAATTCGTCACCGCCATATCTTCCCAGATATCCGCCGGTAAAAACAATTCTCATTGCACCTGCCAGCATCTTCAGTGCCTCGTCACCCTTCAGATGTCCAAGTGAGTCATTAACCGTCTTAAAATTATCCATATCAATCAGGAATAACGAACCTTCCTTATTGCCCGGTTTCTTGGTAATAAATTCATTGACAAAATCATCAAAGGTCTTTCTGTTATACAATCCGGTGAGCCCGTCACGCTGTGCAACACTGCTTATATGCTCTTTCTCACGCTTCTCTTCATAAAGCATCTGAACGAATTTCTTCTTATGTTCTTCTTCACTATGAAGTCTTGCCACCGTTGCCTTCATATCCTCATTCATACGCTGACATTCTATCATCTTATCCCTGACTATATTAAATGATTCTGCCAGCATCTGTATCTCATCCCCGGTTTCATATGACAATGGCGACATCTGGCAATAATCATCCCTGAACAGACATGCCCAGTCATTAATCTCAGTAACAGGCTTGGAAATGTGTGTTTTAACAAATACCATAAGGCTTATTGCCGTGAAAATAAGTATTGCAAGTGCTACCACCATACAAATTAAATACACCAGACTGGTTGTTGTTGCCTCACTGTATAACTCATTACTATCTACAGACTGAACCTTGAGGATATCTGTTATAAGTGATTTAGACTCTGATATATATTTTGAAATATCAGAAATATATACCTCTCTGTTGTACTCTATATTATTATAATCTGCAATCTGCTCCATTGCCCTGTCGATTTTGCCCACATAACTGCTGATATTCTCTATCTGGTATCTTACTGCCTGAGAATACTCAAATCGTGCATAATACAGCTTCATAAAATCATATCTGAAAGTATCGTAGGAATACTCAGTTTCACTGTGATAATTATCTCCGCCAAATTCAATATAATTACACATTGAACGCTCATATTCTTCAATTGAGCCTGAAACAACTGCTATATTATAATATCCTTCTGTATAACCCATAATTACAGTATTATAAGATATAATATTGGAAATTAAACATAAAACAAAAATGACAATGGAAAAACTCATTGCTATAAACATAAGCCATATTTTGTTTTTAATAGGTTTATTCACCTTATGCATTTTAAATACCCCACAAATAATATATCCTTTTTTCATGATACTACGATAAATTTTTTTTTGCAAGAAATATGTACTTTATAATGGATATTTTTATAACACAATGCTATACTATTCATAAAATATCTAACCATGGGAGGTACAATAATGTTTTGTATATATTGCGGAAAATCATTGCAGGAAGGTGAGGTTTGTAATTGCAGAACCACACAGTCCGACATGTCTGCCGGTCTCGTAACTGATAGCCAGCCTGACTACAATCAGCCGACATATTCTCAGCCGACGTATTCTCAGCCGACGTATTCGCAGCCGTTTTATTCACAACCGGTATATGCTCAGCCGGCTAAACAGACCATTAACCAGTTTGAGCATGATGAATACACAGAAGCGGTTGCATCGGTAATCAAACCACCTGTTACGGTTTTCTTTGCACTGCTGCTTACTTTCGCTTTTGCCGCCAAATTAATCGGAGCTTTGGAATTTGACCTTATTCTTCTGTTTGGAATGATTGGTGCATGGTCAGTTCATTCACATACGCATACATATAGTGTCAGACCTAAATCCGGTGGTTTCAAGGTATTAAGTGTGGCCGAGCTTATCACCATAATACTTCACTGTATTATTTTTGCAGGGGTAATTGCACTGCTTATTCTTTCAATTATCAGTGGTGCAATCAATGAACCTGTAACTGCGCTTTACAGAATTTTTAATGGAAATATTGCCGGCTACAGTGTTTCACTTACCCCATTGGCAATCGTCTCACTGTATTTAATTGTCGGAGCTGTTTTTGGCTTTAACCTGTTTTATCATGTTTCATTGAGAAATAATTTGCTTATTATCAGGAAACGCCTTTCACAGTTAACCGTATATAAACGCTATTCTAATTTTCCTAATATAATTATGATTTTGCACGGAATTTTGGAATTTGCTCTGTTTGTACTGTTATTGCTAAACAAATCCACAATAATGAGTTATCTGAACAGTGAGTTTGGACTGTCACATGAACTGTCCCTGTCTGTAATTTCAATCGGACTTAATTATGGTATTCCTGCTTCGTTACTCTTTTTAGGCGCTGCAAGAATTATTGCAGGTTCAACCTTATGCAGATTAGGTTGCAAATTCAAAAAAATATCTAAATAAGGAATTTTATGTATCCAATAATAAATTTTTTTGGTTTTAATTTTTACACGTATTCGCTTATGGCAATTGTCGGTTTTATGGCTGTTATTATTTTTTGCAGGATACGTTGCAGGCAGACAGGAATTGACTTTGAAAATACACTTTATATGATTGTATTTGCACTTTTGGGTCTGGTAATTTTTGCCATACTGTTGTACTGGCTTACACGTATCAAAGATATCATTCATCTGTTTCCTTATATATTTACTGATTTTTCATATTTCAGGAATCAGATAGGTATCGGTCTGGTATTTTATGGTGGATTAATCGGAGCTTTCATTGGCTGCATTGCTTATGGCAAACTTATGTATAAGGATATCAGGGCAATGCTTCAAATGACGGTTCCATGCATTCCTCTGTTTCACTTTTTTGGCAGACTCGGTTGTTTTTGTGCCGGCTGCTGTCACGGAATAGAGAATGAACAATTCGGAATAGCATACACGAACTCTTTTTCATCGCTTAACGGTATACCTTATCTGCCAATCCAGCTTTATGAGGCTGCCGGCAATCTGGTTATTTTCCTTGTACTTGTTTTCAGAAACCGTAAATCGCAAAGCTGTTATGAAGCAATTGGAATATATACGGTTTCGTACGGTATCATGCGTTTTATACTGGAATTTTTCCGTGGCGATACAATAAGAGGACATTTAGGTTCACTGTCTACATCTCAGTGGTTAAGCCTTATTCTTATTCCCTTTGGAATATATTGCCTTGTATGCCCTCCTGAAAAAAACATTTTTAACCGTCTGCTTATACCGGACAGAATTTATTAGAAAAACACGGGATTTTGTACTTTACAAAATCCCGCGTTAAAGTTATAATATTTCACTGTGAGATATGCTGAAATAGCTCAGTCGGTAGAGCAACTGATTCGTAATCAGTAGGTCGAGGGTTCAAGTCCCTTTTTCAGCTTATTAATTATGAGACTCCCCGGAGTCTCTTTTTATTATATACCATAACCAAAAGGGACCGTAACAAAATTTTCATTTTGAAACGGTCCCCTGTTCGTTCAGTTTATACTTCACTTTTTCGTCGAAATTTCTCCGGAATTGCCCCAAGAAATCTGTTCTCTATATCTCCAATCATTGCACTGACATTAACATTGGTATCTCTAAATGATACAAATCCTCCGGCCATTGTTGCATGTCCTCCGCCGCTTCCGATACCGCCAAGTGCCACGTTGGTAATAACACCTGCATCAATTGTTCCCTGGCTTCTGATAGATAATTTAATTCCATCCTGCTTAATTGAATATACCACGGAAAAATCCACTACCACCAAATCAAGCATAAAATCACACACAGTTGCAATTAATGCCTCAGGACAATTGTAGCCTGCATTGGCAAAGCTTATGTTATCATAGATTTTGATACTGTTAATAGCACTTGCAAATGCTTTCAAATCATCAAATTTCAATGAGCAGTGCTCAAATTCCTGAATAATACTCATATCAGATAAATCAAACAAACGCTGATATACATCCACATCCAGTGATGAAACTCCTCTCGAAAGTCCCATTGTATCACTCTTAATTCCATATAAAAGTGCCGTTGCAACCTTTTTATCAATCGGAATATTGTTATCAATAAAGTAAGATGCAATTATCGTAGCACAGGCTCCAACCTCAGGTCGTATATCGGAATATCTGTAACTGAAATCATTATTCTCCCCAAAAGACGGATGGTGGTCGATACAGATTATTTCATTACCCTTTGCATCAATAATATTGGCATTGCCCTTCTGTGAATCAACAAGAATTATTTCTGCATGTTCGTCCATGTCAGTTATATCCTCTAAAGCCGACAGCTTAATATCCAGCTTCTCGATAAAGCCATTGGTGCTGAAACGCTCTATTTTACCCTTATAGCAAATTTTCGAGCTTATCCCCTGCAGTTCAAGAAGAGCTGACAATGCATAAGCACTGGCTATCGCATCAGGATCCGGGAAATTATGAGTCTGAATATATACATGCTTACTATAAATATTTCTGATTAATTCCTGCAATTTATTCATAAATGCCTCCGTCTTTTTGCTTAATTATATCTATTAAAGGTACGATTTTCAATATAATTCATAAAATAAAATATAACATGAAAAAGAAGGAGTTTAAAATGACTGCCCTTGAAATAAAAAATGTTTCTTATTCCTATCATACAAAAGAAGGCGAAACATATGCTTTATATGATGTAAATCTTTCGGTAGAAAAAGGAAGCTTTGTCTCAATCGTCGGTCCCTCCGGCTGTGGGAAATCCACTCTTCTGTCAATTATTGCCGGTATCATTAAACCTGAATCCGGAAAGGTACTGATAAACGGAAACGATACTGCAATTTCCGGCTCCGAGGTTGGCTATATGCTGCAACACGACCATTTATTTGAATGGAGAACCGTTTACGGCAATGTAACCCTTGGACTTGAAATCCGTAAAAACAAAGACGAACGCCACTGCAATTACGCAAGGAAACTACTAAATCAATACGGTCTGGGAGATTTTAAAAATGCCCGTCCGTCGCAGTTATCCGGCGGAATGCGTCAAAGAGTTGCATTAATCCGTACACTTGCCCTGGAACCTGATATTCTCCTTCTGGATGAACCATTTTCTGCCCTTGACTATCAGACCCGCCTTACAGTATGTGACGATATTGCCTCAATTATTAAAAAAGAACATAAAACAGCCGTTTTGGTCACGCATGATTTGGCAGAAGCAATATCTGTCGGAGATATCGTTTATGTAATGTCCAAACGTCCCGGCCACATTGCAAGTGCAATTCCGATTCATTTTGAACGTGAGCATGAAAGCCCTATGGAACGACGTAATGAACCTGAATTCAATGAATACTTTAATCTTTTATGGGAGGAGTTAAGTGAGCATGAATGACAGTATTTCCGTTTCACACAAGCAATATTTAAAGCTCTGCCGCCGCAGAAAAAATCTGGTATTTGCCCTGCGTATTATCTTAGCTGTTCTTTTTATCGGCGGATGGGAAATATTTACACGCCTTGGCATAATAGATTCCTTTATCTTCAGCAGTCCTTCCGGAATAGTCAGATGCTTTATCGAACTCGCAAAAACAGGTACTATTTTCAGACACCTGGGCATTACAGTAGCTGAAACTCTGATCTGCTTTTTAATTGTAATCGGACTTGGAATCACCATCGCAATGCTGATGTGGCGTTTCAGAATAATTTTTCAGGTAGCAGAACCTTATTTTGTACTCTTGAACAGTCTTCCGAAATCTGCACTTGCACCGGTTCTTATCGTATGGCTGGGAAATAATATAAAAACAATAATTGTTGCAGCAGTATCAGTTGCTGTATTTGGAGCAATTTTAAGCATTTACACCAGCTTCATGGAGGTAGAGCCGGAGAAAATAAAACTAATACAGACACTTGGCGGAAACAGAAGACACACTTTGTTTCTTCTTGTCATTCCGTCCAGTCTTCCAACAATAATTAATACAATGAAAGTCAATCTCGGACTTTCCCTCGTGGGTGTTATAATAGGTGAATTTCTTGCAGCCAAACAGGGGCTTGGCTATATGATTATATATGCGAGTCAGACATTTAAGATGGATTGGGTATTGCTTTCAATAGTTATTCTCTGTATTTTATCAGTAGGTATGTATCAGTTGATTAATCTTTTAGAAAACAAGAACACTCGAAAATAAACATAAATCGAATAGAGGGAGATGCCGGTTTCCGGCATCTCCTAAAGAACAAATTTAATCAATTTGGATTCATTAGGAAATGCCATGGTGTAATATATATTCAGTAAATATTTTTTTGACTTCTGCACGACAGGATCTGCTTATATCAATAATCTCATCATTAATCAAGTGTATTTTATCATCAATATTTCTAATATAATTAATATTAACAACATAGCTTTTATGACTTTTAATAAAATAATTGGGCAAATTTTTTCTTTCATTTTCTAACTGTCCGTAAAAAGTAATTTTTTCTCTTATTGTATGTACAGTGACATGGTGTATACTGCTTTCCAGGTATAAAATTTCTCTGCATAAAATGGCTCTTATTTGCCTGTTTTTATTTATAATCATATATTCTTTATTATTTATCTCAGCTGCTTCTATTGCATTATTCAAAACAGTCTCAACAAATTCTTTTCTAACAGGTTTTATTAGAAATCCACAAAGATTAACTTTTCTCAAAAAAATTTTTTCAGAATATCTTTCACTATCATTCGTAATATATATAATCTGCATCTGAGGATTTATCACAGAAAGTTCCGCTATATAATCAATGCCTGTTTTTTCTTCTCCCCAATCAATATTCATAAAAACGATATCTATTCTGTTCTCATTTTCAATTGTATCCACAAAATCCTGTATAGAATTAAATTTACTAATTAAAATATCTTTCTGAAGATGCTTAATAATATCTTCAAGACGTTTAACTGCATTTGTATCATTATCACATATCGCTACTATCATACAATCAAATAGACTCCGGTAATTTCATATAGAGTCTATAATAACAAAAATATATAATTATTTTTCAGCACAAGTTTACATTTTGAAATACAACTAATAATATATAAGACTATTTCCGGTAAGAACAAGAAATCTGTCACCTATCATTATTTTATCCTTTTCATGCAAAATCACACCCGAATCTATTTTATTATTATTCAAATATGTACCTTGCTGAGTATTACAATCATACAGAACAAAATTTTTATGTATATATTTGATTTTACAATGAACATCTGAGATATATTCTGAATCTATAACAATATTATTTTTAGCACCTTTTCCTATGGTAATCCTGTTTACCGTGTTAATTTTATATTCTTTCCACTCATTTTCAATTATTTCATCCACAAACATCATCAGCACACCACGTGCATCAGGATTATTTAAATTCTCGGAATCAATACGCAAAACATCACCATTACGAAGTAAAATAGGTGTAACACTCCCGTTAAAACCTTTTCTAATCTTTTTGCCATTATAATATGTCCCGTTTATACTTCCTTTATCAACATAAAAAAAATCCTCTCCGATGTTTATTATTTCCGCATGATTTCTTCCTGCTATTTTAGAAAACAATGTAATATCCGGTTTACTGTCAGACGTACATCTTCCTATCGTGTATTTTAATTTATCAATTAACAGGTTATTTTGAATCCTGCCATTTTCAATAACAACTAACGTTGCACCATTCTCACAAGCCGGTTCTGTTATAGTCCCCATAATCTATATCTCCGATATTTAAAATGCATCATTCTCTAAACAGTCTGCTTCATCAAGAAGGAATTGCACATCAGAAAAACCTAATGAAACAAGTATTTCTTTCACATACATTTTCAAATCATCGGTCCCTTCAAATATTTTATTCTCTAACATTGCATTTTCCAAAGCAAAAATAATTGAATTTTCAAAGGGATTTTTTGCACAAAGAGGCTCCATATTTACAAGCATAAGCATTTCATTAATCTGCTCAGTGTTCATATTTAAATGAATTCCAAGCGAGATAATTTTATTACGCTTAGGATACCACTTTCTGTTTATAATATCATAAATGCAATGTCTTAAAGATGATGAACAGTTAACAGTCATTAATGAAATATTATTTCTATCGTGGGTGTTCCCTATTCTGTTTAAATTAATATATAATTCAACAAATGAATAAAACTTATTAAATTGATTAGAAAATATTCTTGCATTCTTCTTAACAAAATCCACTAATTCCTCTAATTCATTTAAATTAATAATATTTAATAGTACATCAGATGTCTCATAAACAATTGCATCTTCAATAAAAGGCATTTCCATTTCCCGTTTGATTATATTAATGATGTTAATGCATTTTTCATATGTATGTTCAATCCCATTTGATGTAAGAACGAAAATGTACACCAAATCTTCCAGATTGCGTGCATATAATCCTGAACATCTTCCGTAACGTTGCAAAAAATTATTCATCTCATTAAGATTATATCCCGCCGCAAAACCAATTTTTATAAACATATCTCTATTCTTGGGTATGGAACCTTTTTTCCATTTCTGAACTGTAACTCTGCTTACACCACATTTTTTTGCAAAATCAATTGATGAAATGTTGTTTATTGTTAATATTTTATTAATTTGTACAATCCACTCTTCTTTCTGGCTTTTCAGTGTTGATAGTATTTCCTTATATTCCTCCAACGTCTCGCATCTGGAAACCTTATCATATATTGTCGTTGTTGAATAATTTGTTTTATCCATTTTGTTACATTATACTCCTAAATAATTTATTCATAAATCCCTGTTTGCATCAGATTATCAAGTATTAATGAATCACCTGTTAAAGTAAGTTTCTGCTCATTAAAATTAACATCAAAAAAACATTCTGTGTACACCACCGGATTAGCATTAATACTTATTTCTCCGGTAAGACTTTTACACAAGAAAAATGTCTGCTCCATACCTGTTACACTTTCCGGAATTTGTGGTGCATTTATTAATCTTATGCAGTCTCTGAATGTACCTGTCATATCCTCTACACCATCCGGAATTTGTGGTGCTATTAATAAGCTTGTACAATAATCAAACGTAAAACTTAATGATTTAATATTCCTTGGTAATTCCGGTGCTGTTTGCAAACTTATGCACCCCGAAAATGTATGATCCATTGCAACAACATTTGCCGGTATTTCAGGAGATTTTTCAAGCAGACTGCAACCTAAGAAAGCAGAACTAAGGCACTCAACGCATTCAGGTATTTTAGGTGCTTCTTTCATATTTACACAATAAGAAAAAGTATTATACATCATTTTAACGTCCTCTCCTGCAATACTACTTAACAACTCGCCATATTCTGTTTTAGCGTTATCCTTAACATAGACATTCCATCCTAATTTCATATAATAGCTTCCATATTGAATCCTTATAAATTCATATTTGTAAATATAATCCTGTGTAATAAATTCATCCCCAACGTCAGGTGTTATAAAAATTTCACTTCCCTCAGTAAACTCTTTTATTTCCGACGAGTCATAATATTTACACCCCTTCGGCACAACAAATACATTTGCATCAACAGATGTGCCTGTCTCTTCTTCGGTGACTGTTTCTGCTTCGGTGCTTGTCTCCTCCTCGGTGACTGTTTCTGCCTCGGTGCTTGTCTCTTCTTCAGTACTTGTCTCTTCCTCAATGCTTGTCTCTTCTTCAGTGCCTGTCTCTTCTTCGGTGCCTGTCTCTTTCTCGGTGCCTGTCTCTTCCCCCGTGCCTGTCTCTTCTTCGATAGATGTCTCTGCCTGTCTGCTTATCTCTTCTCTGTAATGTGAAATGTTTACTATAGCATAAACAGAAACAAACAATCCTAATATTACTGCCAACACAACCATAATTAAAAATACATTTCTCTTGTTCCATGCATTCTTCTTATATTTACTTCCGTTAACGATATCTCTATTAACATCTGCATTGCATAAAGCAAGCAATTCTTTCTGAAATTCAGATGCTTTCTGAAATCTCTTTGTTGAATCATATTCACAGGCACGCAAAATAACAGCTGACAATTTGTCATCTGCATTAACAGGCTTAGGTAATTTTTCACCTTTAAGCCTACGCGTATTAGCTGTTTTACGTTCTTCCATACTTATTTCATCAGAATCTGTATTTAAAAACGGAAAACGGTTATTATTAAGCAGTTTATATAAAACAATCCCTAACGAATATATATCTATGGTATTATTATATTTTTTTCCATAAAACATCTCGGGAGCCATGTAATAATATGTTCCCTTTGCCGATAATGACGTGATATCATAGTCTAATTTTCTGGCAATACCAAAATCTCCAATTTTGAATTCTCCGGAATCTGACACAAAAATATTTTCCGGTTTGATGTCTCTGTGAATTATATTCTTTTGTGCACATATCTCAAGAGCATTGCACACATCTGAACCCAACTTAATTATATCTGCCTCTGTCATTGTTTTTTGGGATATATATTCGCTGAATGATGTAAGCAACTCCATTCTGATAAAAATATCAAACCCAATCGAATCTTCTTTTTCCAGCACCTTATAATCTTCAATATTAACAATATTTGTAGTGCCTTTCAGTGTTTCCATAAGCTCTATTTCTCTTGTGAAATCACTGACTTTATTTCGAAAATATTTTTTCAAAGCAGTATCATCAAAACCTTCTGCTTTTAATTCTAAAATTTCCGAATCATTATTTGGTATTGATATAACTTTAATTGCGGAATATGTATGTATAGAATATTCTTCACGAACAGCTTTATATACGCTTCCATATGCGCCCCTGCCTATCAGCTTAAACTTATTCCATTCCGGCCATATATTGGACAATTTATCAGTGTCAAGCATAACTTCTCCATATTGTAACTTATGTATAGTAAAACAATTTATCTTGCTTCTTGTAATTGTTCAAGCATAGTTGAATCCCCTGTAAGCGTAAGATTCTGTAATTGAAAATCAATGCCTGCAAAACACTCATTATAGAGTTGAGGGTTTGCATTAATAATCAGCTCTCCGGTAAGTCCTGTACATCCATAAAATGTATGCTCCATATTCAGTACATTACCTGGAATTGTTGGTGCTTTTTTTAAATTAATACAGGAAACAAAGGATTGCTTCATATTTCTTACGCTATCCGGTATTTCAGGTGCTGTTTCCAAACTAATACACCCAAAGAATGTCGCTTCCATGTTAGTTACGGACTTAGGAATCACCGGTGCATTTTTAATTTTAGCACAATCTGTAAAACTACCTCTCATATTAATTACACCACTTGGTATTTCAGGTACTGTTTCTAAGTTCTCACATCCCCAAAATATTGTTTCCAAATCCGTTACTCCGCTTGGAATTACCGGTGGTTCAATTATACTTTTACATAAACAAAACGCTCCCTGCATAGAAATTACATTGTTTCCAATTTCAGGTGTCTCTATTATACTTTCACAACCACTAAATGCATACTCCATATAACGTACACTATCAGGAATTGCAGGAACTGTTTTTAAATTTTTACAATTTTCATAAATATAATTAATATTTATTATACTATCCGGAAGTGCAGGTGCCTCTTTCAGACTTGTACAATTTGAAAATGTACCGGTCATAAATTTTACATTCTTCGAAAGTTTAGACACTTCCTCCAAATTACTACACATAACAAAAGTTTCCATCATGCATGTAACTGAGTCAGGTATTTCAGGTACTTTATTTAAAGAAGTACAAGAAGCAAATGTATGATAAAGACTCTCTACTCCATTTGGGATTTCAGGTGCTGTCTTTAATGAATTACAATTACTATAAGTATTGTATAAGCATAAAACCGTTTTAGGTATCTGTGGGGATTCTACTAAATATCGGCATCCTGCAAAAGTCGAATACAGCACTACAAGCTTTTCCCCTGCGATCTCTTCAAATAAATCCTCATATTTATTCTTATCTATATCTATTACTTGAGCATTCCAACCATAAATTATCTCATTTATTCCAGTGGATTCATCTACACACATATATGTGTAAGTGTAATCTTTTGATTTAAGTTCATCTCCTAATTCTGGTGTAATATATATCACACTGCCTTCTGAATAAGTTATATATTCCGATTTATCAAAATATTCACAGCCTTTTGGAACTATGTATTTATTCTCTTTAATAATTTCAGATTGAGACTCTGTTTGCTCCTCAGCAGGTGTTTCTCCTTCAGTTTCTGTAGAAACCTGCGTTGTTGTTTCCTGCTCAACAGTTTCATAAATCTCATACTCTTTCTGTGTGGTATTTTCCTGTGTTATATTCTCTTGTGTTATATTTTCCTCTGTACTATTCTCTTCTGTAGTATTTTCTTCTGTGGCGATTGTTATTACTTCTGTATTCTCTGTTGTTATATTTTCTGTAATTTTTTCTATACCATGTGTAGTTTCTGCCTGTGTATACGTCTCATTATTTTTAACATTACCATTCACATAAAATCTGCTTTTATGGGCCAATACAAATACGATGAAACCTATAATTATTAATATGATTACCATGATAAATACAATAATAAGCAGTCTCTTGTTTTTTGTATTATTGATACTATCATGTTCTATAGGAGCATTAATACTCTGTTCTGCTTTAACAGTTTTATCTTCATCTTCTTCTGACAAAATTACAGATAATTTTTGTGCAATTCTTTTTGCAGAATACACTGCATCATCTTGTTGTAATGCTTCAAGTTTATTTTTAAATTCCGTTGGATTCTGAAATCTTTCATTTGAATCAAATTCACAAGCACGCAAAATAATATTTGACAGTTCTTCACTACAATTAACCGGAGCCGGGATTTTTTCTCCGTTTATTCTACGCATATTGGCATGCTGACGATCTTCAAATTCATTGTAATCAATACTAATAAAAGGAAGTCTATTATTATTAAGCAGTTTATATAAAACCAGACCCAATGAATATGTATCTACGTTATTATTGTATTTTCTACCCATGAAAACTTCGGGAGCCATATAATTATATGTCCCTCTGGTTGATAATGTTCCAAAACTTTTTTCCAATACTTTTGCAACGCCAAAATCACCTAATTTAAAATCTCCAAAATCTGACACAAAAATATTTTGAGGTTTAATATCTCTATGAATTATGTTTTTAGAAGAGCACAGTTCCAATGCACTACTGATATCTATTCCCAGTTTAATTATCTCTGCTTCTGTCATGTCAGCTTTAGCTACATATTGATTAAATGGGGTTAGAAATTCCATTCTTATAAAAATATACCAACCGATTGCATCTTCTTTTTCTATGATTTTATAATCTTCAATATTAACAATATTTTTCATTCCTTTTAGGGATTCCATCAGATTGATTTCATTTGTAAATTCCCTAACTCTTTCCTGAAAATATTTTCTAATTGAAGTTTCGTCAAACCCCTCTGCTATCAACGATAAAATTTCTGTCTCATTATCAGGTATTGCTATAACCTTAATCGCAGAATACGTCTCAATTTGATATTCTTTGCGAACAGCCTTGTAAACTTTGCCAAATGAACCTTCGCCTACACATTCAAGAATTGTCCACTCCGGCCATATATTGGATAATTTATCAATCATTCTTTCATCTCTCCGGTTATCTGTTATTTTATCAGCTATTTTACATATATAATAATACCATCTTTTGAGCAAAAGCTCTACTTAAAGTGAAACATTTTCAATCAAAGACCTTCTATTAAAGTGACTATAATTTTAATAGAAGGTCTTAAATCATTATATTAATATTGTTATTGTAATTTTATTGTTTTGTTGTAATTACTGCATACATTATTTATTTGTACTTGTTGAATCCGTCGCTATTACTGTAGTGTCACCAACCATACCTGCCTGTTCACTTTTATTACAGGCACATACCATGACTGTTATAAGTATACAGACAAGCATAATTGACATAGCTGAAAACACATTTTTACTTCTCATAATCTCCTCACTTCAGAATAATTTTTAACATATTTTTTTATCAAAATTTTCTTAACAACATAAATTGTTGTTTTTACAACAAAAATAGACTGTATATAAACTTATAAAAAAACTCTGACAGGAACTTAATCCCATCAGAGTTTTATCCGGTCGTCCAACAATAATTAATTCAGCTGTGACTGTACAGGTATTGTACTTTCGGTAATCGGAACTACAAGGCAGTCAAGTTCATTAATCAGCGTGTTAAGGATATTCGGAAGTGCAGCTACAGTTTCTTCATATCCTTTCCCGTCATGCATAAGAACTACACTTATGTCTTTATTCTTTACTCCGTTAATCACATTATTATATATTTCATCCCGGGTGATTGTTCCGTTCCCGTCACCGGAGGATACATTCCAATCATAATATGTAAGCCCCTTATTTTCTATATACGGAATATACTCAGTCTGCATTCTTGAATCAGCATACATTGTGGCACTTCCGCCCGGGAAACGCCACAGAAAAGGTGTATAACCCGTAAGATTAATAACATATTCCATCATCATATCACAATCTGCTGAAAAAGCCTCTAAAGAAGAATAAATGTCAGCTCTGGAATGTGTAAAAGAATGAATCCCTAATGTATGACCCCTGTTGATTATATCGTTATATTCTGTCCTTGCATATTCTTCACTTGGTGAATATGCACCAACGACAAAAAAAGTTGCTTTAACATTATACTCGTCAAGAATATCAAGAACTGTGGGCGTAAGTGTACCTGAACCATCATCAAAGGTAAGATATACAATCTTCCTGCCCTCCGCAACAGCCTCACCTACAAGAGTTGAATAATATTCATCTCTTTCATTATCTTCCTGTTTAATCTCTTCCTGTGTGGATGTTTCTTCCTGAGTTGTCGCATCTTCCTGAGTTGTCGCATCTTCCCGAGTTATTGAATTTTCAATAGTTTCATAAGCTGTTGACTGTGTTGATTCCGTACGGTTATATCTTGTTTCTTCTGTTTTACATCCTGTAAGTAATACAATTAAAAATACAATTAACAGATATGTTTTTTTCATATTTTTTCTCCTGTGTAAACTTATTTCCCTTATCCTACGTAAACTATATTTTTTCGTCAATATATTCATAACATATTTTTCTGTATTTTTATATCAAACATCAGAAACTAACTGTTTTACGTCAGAAAAAGTCTCTTAATTTCCTGCTTGCTTTTAATTTATTACACCTTTATAATACTTTTGATTAAAATGTATGGAGAAAACAATGGAAACAAAAAAACATTTCAGGAATCTTATAATTTATATAATTATCTTAGTTGCAATAATGGGGATTATATTTTATTTTTCTTCTGAAAACAGCCGGAGCTCTAATAATAGCAGCGGCAGCTTTTCTAAGATTCTGCTTCGCATCATTTCACCGGTATTTCCATCCGGAGTTATTGAATTTATTAGAGAATATATCCGTAAAATTGCACATTTCACATTATATTTTACTCTCGGAATATTTTCAGTACTTACGGCAAAGGAGTTATTCATTCTAAAAAATCCGGAATATAAACCCTATATCAGAATATATACAAGTGCTTTCGTGTTTTGCATTATATATGCAGCCTCTGATGAGTTCCACCAATATTTTGTACCCGGCAGAAGCGGTAAAATAACAGATGTCCTTTTAGATTCCATAGGTTCACTATCAGCAATTTTAATTATCGCTGCTCTGACAGCAATATTCCACAGACATCAAAAATCCGCCACATAACATGGCGGATTTTCTATAATATCCCATATTTATTCAAGCATTTCGATGGTCGGACTGTATTTGAACACTGCTTTTGCAAGTATATCCTCTCGTGCAACGTAAGTATTGTCCCAGAACCGGGCATCATCTGACAAATTCCGGTTATCTCCAAGCATAAAATACGAATTATCAGGTACTTCAAATGGACCATAATCTCCGTACATCGCCTCTGCAAGATACTCTTCCTCCACAGCTTCACCATTAACATACAATATGCCTTCCTTTATCTCCACGCAATCACCGGGGACTCCTATTATGCGCTTTATAAGGGCTTCCTTTTGTGAGTCAGAGTAACACTGATGCTCAAATATAACAATATCTCCCCGTTCGGGCCCCGAAAACATATATGCAAGCCTGTAGCCAAACAATTTGTCACCTGCATTAATTGTAGGAACCATGGAACGTGTGGGAACATTGGCATTTATTACTACAAACTGATTAATTGCTAATGATACAACTATTGCAACAACAACTATCACCACATAGCTGAAAATCTCGCGGACAATATATGCCACACCTTTTTGAGGCACTTCTGTATCAATCCCATTAGAATCATACATTGCCCCGCCGGTGTGATTCTCCTCTACACTGCCCAAATCCACGTCTGAATCGTCCCAATCGAGATCAATGTCCAATAATTCCATTTCATCATCAGCATCCCTCATGCCCATACAACAACCTCATCTTATTGTGCAAGTAATTTAAGGATATCATTACTTCTTGCAATAAACTTTGTCATCTGCTCAGGCTGTAATGATGAATGACTGATCCTTGCCAAATCATACAACTGTTCACAGAACATTGCAATATTATCACTCTCCGGATTAGCAAGAATATATTTAACCAAGGTATTATTAACATTAAGTACAAGAGTCTCACCCATGTCGCCATAGCCCGGCATTCCCATGCCCATTCCGTACATTTTCATCATATCAGCCATTCTCTTGCTGTCCTCGTTAATAGTAATCATTGAAGAAATATTCTCGTCCTTAAGACTCTCTGCCTGAACCTTAAGATTCTCCATATTCAGTGCTTTGCGGAATATTCCGGTAAGCTCGTCATTCTTAGTCTTTAAATCTTCCTCATCAACTGCTTCATCCTTAAAAATTGATGATAAATCAGAATCAATGCTTAAAAACTTAACATTTTCATTCTTCTGTTCAAGATGTGATACGAACGGCTGGTCAATGCTGTGTTTAAGAATAACCGCATCCATTCCTGCATCCTTAAACATCTTAATATACTGTCCCTGTTCCACTTCGTCCTTAACATAGAAAACAGTATTCTCATGCTTCTCCTTGTTCTCTTCAAGGCACTCCGGTAATGTAAGATATTTACCGTCAAGATTCTTAAACAGGATATAATCATTCATCTTCTCACAGAACTTATCGTCCTTAAGGCAGCCAAACTTGATAAACGGACTGATATCATCCCAGTATTTCTCATAATTCTCTTTGTCCGTTTTGCACATGCCTGAAAGCTTGTCAGCTACTTTCTTGGTAATATAATCTGAAATCTTCTTAACAAATCCATCGTTCTGCAATGCACTTCTTGAAACATTGAGCGGAAGGTCAGGACAGTCAATTACACCCTTTAAGAGCATAAGGAACTCAGGAATAACCTCTTTTATATTATCTGCAACAAACACCTGATTATTATAGAGCTTAATTACACCCTCTGCTGACTCAAATTCAAGATTAATCTTAGGGAAATACAAAATACCCTTAAGATTAAACGGGTAATCCATATTAAGATGAATCCAGAATAAAGGCTCTTTATAATCATGGAAAACTTTTCTGAAGAAATCCTTATATTCATCTTCAGTACACTCATTAGGATGTTTTGTCCATAATGGATTAGTATCGTTTAGAGCAACCGGTCTCTTTTTAATCTTATAACGTTCTTTTGCAGGGCTAACCTCTACAACCGTCTTGTTACCGTCCTCGTCCTCCTGTTCCTCAGTCCTGGCTTCCTCCAAAACAGTCTCAACAATTGTATCTGTATCAAGAAGCTCGTCTGTATCAATCATCTGAGTCTTCTCTTCTGTATCATCCTCATTGGTAAGATAAATCTCATAAGGCATAAAAGAACAGTATTTCTCGATTACTTCCTTAGCTCTGTATTCATTGGCAAATTCAGTACTTTCTTCATTAAGGTAAAGCGTAATTTCTGTTCCTACAGATTCCTTATCGCCATCCTGCATATCATACTCAGTTCCACCATCACACTCCCAATGAACAGCTTTTGCATCGTCTTTATATGAGAGAGTATCAATTGTAACTCTCTCTGCAACCATAAATGCAGAATAGAAACCAAGACCAAAATGTCCTATTATCTGATCCTCATTGGTCTTATCCTTGTACTTCTCAAGAAATGCCTCTGCTCCTGAGAAAGCGATCTGATTAATATATTCATTAACCTCTTCTGCTGTCATACCAAGTCCGTTATCAATGAACTTAATTGTCTTCTCTTTGGAGCTTACAAGCACCTGAATCTGTGGTTTAACATCTGTTGCATCCGCCTCACCAATCATCTCTAATTTCTTAAGCTTGGTGATTGCATCACAACCGTTTGAAACCAGTTCTCTGAAAAATATATCGTGGTCAGAATACATCCACTTCTTAATAATCGGGAAAATATTCTCACTATTGATTGAAAGATTACCATGTTCTACTGACATTTAATTCAACTCCTTTTCTATTATCTATATGATATATTAATACCCTCGAAACAATAAGTCAAGAAAAAATTAGCACTCAATAAAAACGAGTGCTAATAAAAATATTCTTTATAAATTGTGTAAAGCAACCCTGACCCAGAGTTAAGCTCCTTAATATTAACATTTTCCCAGAAACTGTCATTAAATTCCACAGATTTATCATTGGCATAACTAATATACTGTTCTGAATACAGTTCCCTTCTCCTTGAAAGAATTACCCGCTCACATTGCTCTTCATAATCGCTTTCCACATTATAATTAATGCATTTTATAATGTAATAACCATTTTCAGTTTCAATAACAGAACTTATCTCACCGGACTCCAGCATATAGGCAGCCTTTTCAAACTCTTTATCTGTCTCACCCTGACCAAGCTCCATTGAATTAATGACATCGTCACTGTATTCACCGGCCAACGCAAGAAAATCCTCGCCATCCAAAGCCTTCTTCAAAACACCTTGTGCAATATCCTTTTTCGCAAGCTTCTCGCCTTTGGAAAACGACACTACTCTATGTTCCTCATCATATTCCGTTGTTCCAAAGAAAATATACTGGACATAAATTCTTCTTGCTTCATCAGTACTGACTTTGGTATCCACTGAATCGGTAACGCCATAAAAGCCCTTATCAGCCAGCAAAAGATAATAATAGAATTCTTCAACCGCCTCCCGTAACTCCAGTGTTGCCGCCTCCCTGCCAAGACTGTCAATATAATCCTGCGCAGCTTCTTCAATCCTGTTATTCTCAGCATCGGTAAGCGTTATTCTCAATTCCCCGGACATATTACCTGCAAGAATAATATTCCTGAGTGTAGATGCTGTTTTGTTTTTCACATATTCTTCTGTGGTTGCATCACCTATTGACTTGTTCCACACCTGTGAATCAAACAGCTGCTCATAAGAATATTTGTATTCGGACAAAAGTAATTCTGCCACATCCATGCTCACCACAACACCATCAATTTTTGCAAACTGTGATTTGGTAAGGCCTGTTGTAATCTTAACCCTGTTACATCCTGTAATGCATATCAGCATAACCACTGCAAGAATACAGCCAAAACTACGCTTCAACATATAATAACCTTCCGTCCGGCAGCACAAAAACCTCCAGTGCCTCCGAAATATCATCTTCATCCTCATAATCAATACCCTCTTCCTCAAGGTATTCTATAAGCTCTTCACGGGAACCAAAAACCATTGCGTAGCAATCCTCAAGAAATTCCATGGCCTCTTCAACGGTCTCTGCAACAGGCTTCGGAAAAAGCTGCTCCTGATTCTCCAGAAAAATCTTTGCACACATAACATCTAACTCATTCATTATAATTCCCCAACTTTCTTAATCTCCTGCATCAATCTTGAGACAGGCAATCCAACTACATTCAGATAATCACCATCAATTTTTTCAACATATCGTGCGAACAATCCCTGAATCCCATAACCTCCTGCCTTATCATAGCAGTCGCCGCTGTCAATATAGCTGTAAATCTCTTCATCTGTCATATCATACACATATACCTTAGTCTCTGACACAAAGCTTCTTACAACTTCACCCAATACAATTGTAACTCCTGTATAAACAGAATGACAACCATTTCTCAGGCTTGAAATCATATTAAATGCTTCTTCCCTGTTCTTCGGCTTACCAAGTATTCTGTTATTGAGCGCAACCACTGTATCGGCTCCTACTACAAGCACATCTGCATTGCAATTTCCTGCAATTTCCATTGCCTTATCATTTGATAATTTTAAAACAACCTCTGCTGCATCAGATGAATTAACAACCTCCTCGCCCTTAGCGGGAATAACATCAAAGCTCAGTCCGATTTGTGTAAGAATCTCTCTTCTCCTCGGTGATGCAGATGCAAGCACAATTCTATTGTATGTCATTATTTTCCTCCTGATACTGCATTTCATCCATTCTTGTAACATCTATCCCACGGTGCTCTACAGGCGTAGAAAATACAATCTGTGTATTCGTTCTTCCAAACTCCTGAAGTCTTCCTATAAAAACATCCAGCTCTACCGTATTTTTAAATGCCACCTTCAAAAGCATTGAAAAATTACCCGTAACACAATTACATTCCAAAACATTCGGACAATTCTTAACAAATGGGTAAAATTCTGCCTTCTGAGCAGGAACAATTTCAAGATTAATAAAGGCAGTAATATGATATCCTAGACTTGTCTGATTAACTTTTGCCTCGTATGAATCAATTATATGCTCCTTCTCCAGTCTCTCTATTCTCGCAGAAACTGCCGGTGATGATAAATATACCTGCTCTGCAAGATTTTTTAGTGGCATTCTGGCATTCTGCTGTAATAACGACACAAGTTTCTTATCAATTTCATCCATGTTAGTCCCTCCTATGTGGGTCATATCAATATGTGGTTATTCTATCTCGTTTTTTTGAGGAAATCAACTTATTATCTTTATTTTTCCATATAATTCTGATAAAATCAAAATATAATTTTTTTTAATGAAAGGAGACTATTATGGGTCAGAACGAAGAATTTGAAGAGGGAACAGTTACACTTACTCTTGAGGATGATACTGAGGTTGAATGTGCCATTGTTGCAATATATCCTGCGGGAGATAAGGAATACATTGCACTTCTGCCACTTGATGGCGATGAAGAAGAAGGCGGAGAAGTATTTCTCTATCGCTATACAGAGGATGAAAACGGAGAACCATCATTAGAAAACATCGAAGACGATGAAGAATACGAAATTGCTGCTGATGCATTTGATGAGATGCTTGACAGCGAGGAATATGACGAGCTCGTAGACGCTGACGAGGAATAAATTACGGTTTAGTGAATTAAACACTTATTGACTTAATAGCGAAAATATATTCCCTTCAATCGGACGTTCTCACTCGGTTGTATGCCTAGCGGTACATAAGATGACAAAATACCTCATCTAAGTACCGAGGCATACAAACGCCGCTTTACAGGGAATATATTTTCGTATAAACGTCATTAACTGCTTAATTCATCACCAGCATTATGTCCAACGGTAGATATTGAAAAAATCTACCGTTACTAATCGCAACTCAGCCGGAGCGTGTCACCGCAATGTAAATATTCTGTGTAACATCCCTGTAACACTTCTAATTCACTAAACCATGATTTACATAATCTCCCTCACAAATCTTGACGCTTCCATCTGCTTATTATAACGTTCCTTCGCATAAAATATATTTAGATGCTTTCTTGCCCTTGTCATGGCAACATAGAACATACGGCGTTCTTCTTCTATTTCAGAATCAAACACAGCCTTTTTATGTGGGGTAATTCCCTCGTTTGCATCAATAATAAATACAGTGTCATATTCAAGGCCTTTTGAGCCATGCATTGTTGTCAGAACAACAGCGTCATCATTACGTTTTTGTGAGGAGTAGCTCTCTTTGAGATTATTGGTGTAATCTTCGATACGCTTCTGCCAGTCAGCGTAGGTTTTGCAATCCCTTGCACTTTCCATCAATTCATCTGCAATATCTGTCAGTTCCTTAAGCTCAATACTGTGATTATCAGCATATTCTGACAAATATTCATCATAACCCACACCCTTTCTGAGATAGTTAATCATAGCATATGGTGACATCGACGACATAAGACGCAAATCACCTCTGAAGCGGTCAAGACGCTCAATCATCCAAGGCTTGTCCTCATAATATTTTTCTAATTGGTCAAAAGAAATTACACTGTCCGTAAGATAATCTCTTCCGATATAACGCTTTGGCTTGTTCATAATGCGTATAAAATCACTGCGTTTACGACTTCCTAAAGCAATTTCCATATATGTAAAAATATCTTTTGCAATCCAATGTTCAAAAATATTAGGAACTCCGTCACGTAGCACAAAAGGTATATTATTTTCAATCATACACCTTATAAAAGGAGAAGCTGCTGAATTAGTTCTATATAAAACAGCATGCTCAGAATATGGTGAGCCTTCCTTCACTGATGCTCTGATACTGTCCACCACCCTCATGTATTCTTCTCTTATTGTATTAAACTCTGCTATATTGACTCTGTCCCCCTGAGGATTGACGGTACGGATATTCTTATCAAATCTTATTTTATTATTGCCAATAACATAGCCTGCTGCCGCAACAATATTGGCACATGAACGATAATTTAGATCCATTACAACCTTTCGTGCACCGGAATAATCCTTCTCGAAATTAAGCATTATTTCGGGTTTAGAGCCCCTAAATCCATAAATGCTCTGGTCATCATCTCCGACCACAAAAACATTATTCTGAGGCAATGCAAGCATTTTAATGACATCATACTGCATTTTGTTAATATCCTGAAACTCATCAATCAATATATACTTATACCTCTGCTGCCATTTTTTCAGAATATCCGGTCTTTTGACAAACAAATCATAACAATACAGCAGCATATCATCAAAATCAATAAGTCCCTGACGCTTCAATGCACTGTCATAATATTTATAAATTTTACGAAACTCCTCTTCAGGACAGTTTGCAGAATAATATACGTTTATGTCCACGCCCTCTGTTTTGACCCTGCTAATCTCACCGGCAATATTCCCCAATGTCTCATTAACATCTTCCGTTTCCAGATTACTTTTCTCAATTGCCTGACGTATAATAAGATTTCTGGCTTCTTCTTTAATAATGTTATTAACAGAATAATTGTACGCAGATTTCAGAATATAGAAAAAAATTGCATGAAAAGTACCAAAGGTAACACCTCTTCTTCCTCCAATCAGCTTTTCAAACCTCTTCTGCATTTCCATTGCAGCTGCTTTGGTAAAAGTGATTACAAGAATCTCAGCAGGATTAACTTTGTAGTTCTCAATTAAATATTTAATTCTTGATGTAAGAACGGTAGTCTTCCCTGAACCGGGACCGGCAATGACCAGCATGGGACCACTCCCATGCTGAATTGCAGATTTTTGTGAATCATTAAAATTCATAGAATAGAAAATCCTCTATATGTTTTATTTAAAAATACCACGTTTGCCTTTTTTGTCTTCTCTCCTGGTGCCGGTCATAGCGGCATCAAAGTCAATCAATGCCTGTCTCTGCTCCTTGGTCAGTTTCTCAGGAACTTTAACAACCAAGGTTACATAATGGTCACCACGAACCTGTTTATTACGAAGTGATGGAACACCCTTACCTTTAAGTCTTACCTTGGTATCGGTCTGTGTACCCGGCTTAATATCGTACTCAACCTCACCATCAACTGTTTTAATACGGATTGTATTACCAAGTGCCGCATCAACAAAGCTGATTGGAACAGTGGAATATATGTTCATATCCTGTCTCTGGAATTCCGGATTATTTGCAACAATTACTTCTACAAGTATGTCACCTCTCTCGCCGCCATTCTTTCCAGGCTCACCCTTTCCGCGAATTCTGATACTCTGTCCGTTGTCAATACCTGCAGGAATTGATACCTGAATTTTCTTACGGCTTGATACATAGCCGCTTCCGTAACAATCAGGACATTTCTCTCTGATAATCGTTCCCTTACCCTGACAGTCAGGACAGGTCTGCACATTTCTGACCATACCGAAAAGTGACTGTTGTGTATATACGACCTGACCTTTACCTCCACACTTACCACATGTGGAAGGTGAGCTTCCCGGCTTTGCACCGGAACCATTACATTTTGGACATGGGTCCTTAAGATTCATATCCAATTCCTTATCACAGCCAAAAACAGCCTCTTCAAACTTAATTCTTACACTGGCACGAATATTAGCACCCTTCATTGGACCATTGCTGTTTCTACGTCTTCCGCCACCAAATAAATCGCCGAAAATGTCGCCAAAAATGTCACCCATGTCACCAAAGTCAAATCCGCCTGCTCCGGCACCACCGCCGCCATTTTCGAATGCAGCATGACCGAACTGGTCATATTGCTGACGTTTCTGTGGGTCGCTTAATACAGCGTAAGCTTCCGATGCTTCCTTAAACTTAGCTTCTGCTTCTGCATCTCCCGGATTGGTATCAGGATGATACTTTTTTGCCAATACTCTGTATGCTTTTTTCAGTGCCGCATCATCTGCATCTCTTGGCACACCCAAGACTTCATAATAGTCTCTTTTATCAGCCATTGTTATTCCTCCACTAACCGCTCAAAGTGAGGGATTATAAATCCCTCACTCAAAGCATCTGATATTCTAATTAATATTATACTTCTCTATAATCTCCGTCAACAACATCATCTGCTGCTGTATATCCTGCCTCTTCTGCTGTCTGAGCTCCCATATCAGGACCTGCACCTGCTGCTCCCTGATTCTGCTCATAGAGTTTTGCAAAAAGAGTCTGTGCACTGTTCATAAGCTTCTCTTTACCAGCCTTAATTTCTTCAACATCTGCATCTGTCATTGTCTCAGGTGATGTTCTGTCAATTACAGCTTTAAGAGCATTTAAATCAGCTTCTACAGCAGACTTCTCGCTTGCACTTACTTTATCGCCAACTTCATCAAGAGCCTTCTGTGTCTGGAATACCATTGAATCAGCGTCATTACGCGCTTCAATTCCTTCCTTACGCTTTCTATCCTGTGCCTCGAATTCTGCAGCTTCTTTAACAGCCTTCTCAATGTCTGCATCTGACATATTAGAGCCTGATGTGATTGTGATGTGCTGCTCTTTACCTGTTCCAAGGTCTTTTGCAGATACGTTAACGATACCATTTGCATCAATATCAAAGGTAACCTCAATCTGTGGAACGCCTCTTCTTGCCGGAGGGATACCATCAAGTCTGAACTGTCCGAGTGATTTATTATCTTTTGCAAACTGTCTCTCACCCTGAAGAACATTGATATCTACTGCTGTCTGATTATCAGCCGCTGTTGAGAATACCTGGCTCTTCTTGGTAGGGATTGTTGTATTTCTTTCAATTAATTTTGTTGCAATTCCACCCATTGTCTCGATTGAAAGTGAAAGTGGAGTTACGTCAAGGAGAAGGATATCGCCTGCACCTGAATCTCCTGCTAATTTACCACCTTGAACTGAAGCACCAACTGCTACACATTCATCAGGATTTAATGATTTATTAGGCTCTTTACCTGTTAACTGTTTAACCTTTTCCTGTACACATGGTACACGGGTAGAACCACCAACCAAAAGTACCTTAGAGATTTCTGAGTAATTAAGTCCTGCGTCCTTCATAGCGTTCTGAACAGGGATTGCAGTTCTCTCTACAAGGTCATGAACTAATTCTTCAAACTTAGCTCTTGAAAGGTTCATATCAAAATGCTTTGGTCCTTCTGCTGTTGCAGTAATGAAAGGAAGGTTGATATTAGTTGTTGTTGCTGATGAAAGCTCCTTCTTAGCCTTCTCTGCTGCTTCTTTTAATCTCTGAAGTGCCATCTTATCTGTTGAAAGGTCAACACCCTCAGCCTTCTTAAATTCATCAATCATCCAGTTAATGATTGCCTGGTCGAAATCATCACCACCGAGTCTTGTATCACCATTTGTTGAAAGAACCTCAATAACACCGTCACCGATTTCAATGATTGATACATCAAATGTACCACCACCAAGGTCATATACCATAACCTTCTGCTCTGTTTCATTCTCAAGACCATAAGCAAGAGCTGCTGCTGTTGGCTCGTTGATAATACGCTTAACATCAAGACCTGCAATTTTACCTGCATCCTTGGTTGCCTGACGCTGTGCGTCATTGAAGTAAGCAGGAACAGTAATAACTGCCTCTGTTACAGTTTCACCAAGATAGCTTTCTGCATCAGCTTTTAATTTCTGAAGAATCATAGCAGAAATTTCCTGTGGAGTATAGTTCTTTCCATCGATTGTTACTTTGTAATCTGAACCCATATGTCTCTTAATAGAAGAGATTGTCTTATCAGCATTAGTAACTGCCTGACGTTTTGCAGGATCTCCTACAAGTCTCTCTCCATTCTTGGTAAATGCTACAATAGAAGGTGTTGTTCTGATTCCTTCTGTATTAGCAATTACTACCGGCTTACCGCCTTCCATAACAGCTACACAGCTGTTTGTTGTTCCTAAGTCAATTCCAATAATTTTTCCCATGATATTTACTCCTTTAAACTTTTAAAATTGATATTTACATTACGGGATGTCACCACTTCGTGGGTCCCTCCTTGTTACATTTTACGGGATTGCACCCATTTTTATATCGCTTTGCGATGAGGGTGCAAGGGTAACAAGGTATCCTCCCACTTCGTGGGTCCCTCCTTGTTACATTTAATTTGCTACTTTGACCATGCTGTGTCTTACAACGGAATCCTTATATGTGTATCCTTTCTGTAAAACTTCAGCAACGACATTCTCGCCCAGGCTCTCATCCTCTACATGCATTACTGCATTATGGAAATCAGGATTGAATTCAACTCCTTCTGCCTCTATTTCCTTAACACCCAAATCTTCAAGTGTTTTGGTTAGCTGTTTATAAATCTTATCCATTCCTTCTGCAACAGGACTTCCCTTTTCTGCCTCAGGAATAGTTGCAAGACCTCTTTCAAAATTATCAACAACGGGAAGGATTTTATTAATAATATCCTTTGCTCCGATTTCGTACATGGCTGACTTCTCTTTCTCTGTACGTTTTCTGTAGTTATCAAACTCAGCCATTGTTCTTCTGTATTTATCTGTTAATTCTTCAATCTGGAGATCTTTTTTGTCCTTTTTGTCTTTCTTCTTGAAGAAACCCTTTTTCTCTTCCTTATCAACGGATTCTCCGGAATTGTCTTCAGATATATCCTCTGTAACAGTTCCCGTTTCTTCTGTGTTATCAGCCTCCTCTACAGCCTCAGCTGTCTCAACATCCTTAAGTTCTTCTTCAGTCTCATTAATTTTCTTATCTGCCAAAAAATCGCCACCTTTCTATTTCTTAAACGCATCATCAAGCTGTGTCTTAATATTTTTAATTGTAGAAACTACTTTTTCATAATCCATTCTCTTAGGACCGATTATTCCGATTGTTCCCTTAGCACCATCTTTCAATTCATATGTTGCTGTAACAACACTACAATCCTTCATTGCATCCACCGGAGTTTCCTTGCCGATGTAGACCTTGATATCTCCATCTCCATCCGCCTCAAGTGAATCATTAACCAACTCCGCTAAAAGCTGTTTTTCTTCCAATGTATAGATTAACTCTCTTGCTTTGGAATTATCACTAAGTTCAGGATATTTAAAAATATTTGTTGCCCCGCTGGTGTATATCTGCAAATCTTCTTCGCTGTTTGCAACAGATGCAATCGCATCAAGAATATCTCTTATAAGAATTCCATATTCACCTGCCTGAGCAGTTAATTGTGAAATAATTGAAAGATTAATTTCTTCCAATGCAAGACCGCTCACTGAACTGTTAAGCATTATGTTCAGTTTAAGGCAATCCTCTGTTCTCAGCTCGTATGAGCTTTCAATTATGCTGTTCTTAATGCTGTTCCCCTCAAGTACTACTACTGCAAGAATTTTCCCCTGCTCAATCTGGGAAATCTGAATGAACTTAATTGTTCTTCCATGTTTCTTAGGAGCTGCAACCATTGTAGCATAATTAGTATTTGTAGCAAGTGTTTTTGCCACATTCTGAAGCAAATCTTCAACACGGTCAACTTTTTCAATAAGAATATCTTCTTTCTTATTTAATTCGTCTTCCCTTCTGTCGAGCTCTGCTTCTCTTTCCTTCATCATATTATCAACATAAAACCGATAACCGGCATCCGAAGGAATTCTGCCTGCAGAGGTATGGGGCTGCAGGATATAACCCATCTCCTCCAAATCTGCCATTTCATTACGAATCGTAGCTGAACTAAGATTCAAATCCGTGTACTTGGAAATTGTTCTTGAACCAACAGGCTCACCGGTTTCCAAATAGTTCTGAATGACAGCCTTCAAAATTCTGACCTTTCTCTCATCCATTTCCATGGCAGCACCTCTCTTTTTATTTTGTTAGCACTCAACCTTTAGGAGTGCTAACATTTGAACTAAGATTAAGATATCACTACATATTATTTTTGTCAATGAGTTTTTTAAATATTTTGCGACAAATAAATTCCGCATAACAAAAAATAAGGAAAAACAAAGTGTAGTTCTTTGATTTTCCTTATTTAACTATTTTTCCGGCAAGTCATTCCTGGCTTTATTCCATTTGTATTGCTGCCTTATGTAATAATTATTTTTTCCCGAAAGTCAGTTCAACATCCCCGGTATCACAATCGATGCTCCAGTCGAATTTTTTATTTTCAATTATTTCTCCTTTATTTTGATTTATCTTCTGCTTACCCAAATCAATATCTATAGCACAATCAAACATCTGCATATCATATATATTCTTAATCTCTACATTGCCCATATCTGAATCGATGTTTGCGTCACAGGCAAAATTGCCGTCAAATAATACGTTTCCCATGTCTGATTCCACCTGTATTGAACCCGTTATTTCACCGTCAAATTCTATGTTTCCCATACCTGCTGATATATTAAAATCTGACACAGAAACATTTTTAATCTCCACATTCCCCATGTCTGCTTCAATATTAATCTCTCCAAAGCAACAAT
Organism: Lachnospiraceae bacterium; assembly: GCA_045129695.1. GTDB lineage: Bacteria > Bacillota > Clostridia > Lachnospirales > Lachnospiraceae > Eshraghiella. Next base: position 48,127 of record JBGVJZ010000003.1, read on the forward strand.
CAGAAATATTAATATTTCCCATATCTGCATTGATTTCCTCTATGTCTATTACGGCATTTTCCGGTATATATATATTTATGTAAGTTTCCTCCATCTTAAAAGACAGTTCTATATACCTAAAATTGTTATTCTCTTCAATGACTAGAATATCATTCTCAACTTCGCATTTGATATTTCCATACAAAGCATATTCAACTGCAAATTCCTCTCCTCTTTTAATATTAATATTTGCAGTAGAAATATCCAGCCTCATTGAATCAAAGTCATCCAGTCTGCTGTATTCCAGCTTTTCCACTGTAGGATTAATTACTATATCAAACCATTTATTATTCTTGTAGGTATGATTCAGTCCACCACTCAGGACACCAATTATCAAAAAGAAACTTCCGCATACAAAAAGTGCTCCAGTAATTATACCCATAATTTTAAAAAACTTTTTCATCTATACTTCCTCCTCTTTTTGTTTTGCTGATTTCTTTCTTTTAATTTTTCTTAATAATATGACAATGAGCCTTACAATAAGGACTGTAAGAATTATTAACGCACATCCGATTGCACCCAGCAGGAAACCATATCCCATCAATATAAGGGCCAATGGGGCATCTTCAAACAAAATTACAATTCCACTTAGCAGTGTGCATATACCGCTTACAACTCCTGCTATTCCTACTGCACCAAATGTCAAAATCAGTGCCATTATTACAATTACAATTGCCAAAGCTGCAACAAACAGTGACAGCCACAATGGAGAACCGATTATCGCGATAAAAATAATCCAGCCGACAGATAATCCCTTTCTTCTATGATGAGTTGTATTCTGTGGAAGTTGTTTACCTCTGTATTCCTCCAGTATTCTTGCTGCCAAATCCTCAGGACTGCCCAATTCCTTAATTACATCTTCTTCCTTCTCCATTCCCGCATCTTCAAAATACTCTGTATAATACTGTATTACATCATTGTATTCCTCTGGTGGAAGATTTTTTTAATAAGTCTGCTTAAAACTTCAAGATAATTATTCACCAATGCTTACCTCCTTTTTCTCTGTTCCCAATAAAATATTATCGAGCCTGGATTTGTACAATTCCCATTCTTTTAAATAATAATCCAATCTGTTTCTTCCATCTTCAGTTATGGCATAATATCTTCTATTACGGCCTTGAAAAGGCTGGTCATAAGTTCTTAAACAATTATCCTTCTGTAATCGTCTCAAAACCGGGTATAAAGTAGATTCTGAAATATCTACTATTTCCTTAACATTCTGTGTCAGAACGTAACCATATGTATCCTCTCTGTTTAACTGTGCCAAAACACAAGCATCAAGAAGTGCCGACCCTAATTGAAAAATCATCTCACATCTCCTTTCAATAAATATAATATTATACGTCGTATAATATTATTTATACACATAATATTCGAATTTATCCCCTATGTCAAGATATTTATTACTATTATTCAGAATTTTTTATATAAAAAAGAGTCCGCTTGCGGACTCTCGCGCCGAGCGCGATTGCGTTAGCAACAACTTCCTTGTACGCGCGAGTGCGCATCCATAGCGGAGCGTTTTTAATCTATAGGAAATACCTTTCACACTTTAGTGTGACACGGTA
>JBGVJZ010000004.1:0-23302 GCA_045129695.1 Lachnospiraceae bacterium
TCCGGCATATAGTTTCCATTTTCCCAACGAGAGATAGTTTTATTGGTTACGCCAAGTTTCTCGCCCAGCTCCTCTTGCGTAAGTTCTGCTTGTTTACGGAGCGATGCTATAAATTTTCCAATTTTCACTTGATCCATAACGATCACCTCCGGAAATATTGTATATCAATTACGGTGAGAATGCTTCCCCACAGACGGCGATTCGCCATAAATGTTCACTTCGAGTGTCATGTTTTTTCTTTTCTTCTATTATACCATGCATTTGTGACAAAATATAGAACAACGGCTGATTTTTTCGCCGTATTCATCCAAGATTTTACGCTGTTTTGTGCCGAAACGCCTTGTCATGTTTTTTGAAATGGGCTTGTCATGCCATCAGCACCCTTTTTACGATTTTCCTCATAATATACACGTGGGGATGAAAAATCGTCCTCTACACTAAGAATTATGGAGGAACTGAATGAATGTATTCGAAGCAGTAAAGGCAAGCATCAACACAAGAGAAGCGGCGGCGAGGTACGGCGTGGAGGTCAACCGTCATGGGAAAGCGCTCTGTCCGTTCCACAATGACCGCAATCCGAGTCTGTTTGTGGACGATGACCACTACCATTGCTACGCCTGCGGCGAGCATGGGGATGTGATCGACTTCACGGCAAAGCTCTTTGGTCTGAAATTGTATGAAGCAGCGCAAAAGCTGGCATACGACTTCGGCATCACGCAGGACAAGCCGCCCACCAAGGCAATGCAGGAAAAACAGAATAGGAAAAGCGAAGCACAGCGACTCAGAGAAAATGAGAAGCTGTGCTTTTCTGCACTCTTGGAGTATATGAAGCTGCTCCAAGAGTGGAAGCGGCTGTATGCGCCGAGGACACCGGAGGACAAGCACGATGACCGTTTTGTAGAAGCCTGCCACAATCTCGATTATGTGGAATATCTGGTGGATCTGCTGATTATGGGCGATTCCTATGAGCGCACAGAGGTTATCGACATGATGATGACCGACGGTAAGCTGAAAAAGCTGCAAGAACATTTGAAAAAGCATCGAAAGGAGGAAACCGATATTGGCGAACAAGAACTTTGACGGTATGGAACAGCCCTCTTGGTATGACGGCAAGATGATTGACGAGGTTGCTTTCTGTGCTTCGTTTCTTCACCAACACCCAATGAAATGTGTCCGTGGTCGGCTGTTCACCGTGGATGGCATGATCGAGGACGAGGGCAAAATCCAGCAGATGATTTTGGATGAAGTCATGAGTTGCCAGAGCATCGGCATTGCAAAGAAAGTAAAAAGTCTTTTTGATGCCGTCAAGCTCATGGCATATTCAGAGCCATTACCCATTGAAACAGACCGCATCCATGTGGCAAACGGCACGTATTTCCTTGATGGCACGTTTACCGAGGATAAGACCTACTGCAATAACCGCATGAAGGTCAAATACAATCCCAACGCACCGCAGCCGCAACGATGGCTGCATTTTTTATCCGATCTGCTTGTGCCGGAGGATATTCCCACTTTGCAGGAGTATTTGGGGTACTGCCTTATCCCATCCACCAAGGGGCAGAAAATGCTCATGCTTATCGGCAAGGGCGGCGAGGGCAAAAGCCGCATAGGGCTTGTGATGCGCTCCATCCTCGGTGACAGCATGAACACCACAAGCATTCAGAAAATTGAAAACAACCGTTTCAGCCGAGCCGATCTGGAAAACAAACTGCTTATGGTGGACGATGATATGGATATGAGTGCGCTTCCTAAAACCAACTATATCAAGTCCATTGTCACAGCCGAGTGCAAAATGGATTTGGAGCGCAAGGGCGTACAGAGCTATCAAAGTCAATTGTACGCTCGTTTTTTATGCTTCGGCAACGGAGCATTGACTGCATTGCATGACCAATCAGACGGTTTCTTTCGCCGTCAGATCGTGCTGACCACCAAGGACAGACCCGCTGACCGTACCGACGATCCGTTCCTCGTGGAAAAGCTCATGTCCGAGATGGAGGGTATTTTCCTGTGGTGCTTGGAGGGGCTGCATAGGCTGCTTGCAAACAATTATCAGTTCACCATCAGCGGACAAGCTATTGAGAACGTGGAGACCGTTAAGCGCAGCAGCAACAATGTCATTGAATTTCTGCAATCGGAGGGATATATCCGCTTCAAGGCAGATGCACAAGCCAGCTCCAAGGCAATCTATGAAGCCTACAAGCTGTGGTGTGAGGACAATGTGCGAAAACCTATGTCAGCAAACAGGCTCAGTTCCGAGCTTGCACAAAATGAACGCCTTAACAATGTGGAAGCCACCAACAACATCCATGTAAACGGCAAGCGTGTCCGTGGCTTTATTGGCATTGAGGTCTTGGCAAAGATGCCTTTTCTGAAATGGTGAGCGAAGTGAAAAAGTGCTGTACGTACCGTACAGTACGTACGGCACTTTTGAAGTCCACCGCTATATGAGCATTGAAAGTGAGAGCAAAAATACATGCTCAAAATCAAGCCTTGTGCAATCCGTGAAGATTTACACCGCAGGAAGTACCGAAATCATCATTCGGTGATTTACGGAACTGTAAAGCCAATTCACGGAACTGTGGTATTCCTTCCTGTTCGGTCTGCTTTCCCACAAAACAGGGAAACCGATAGGGTGCTGTTATGAACAGGACTACGCAGAGCGAAATCTGAGAGGAAAATACCATCTTCAAACTCAACACTTGTCGGTGACAGCAGTTCACCGCATAGAAAACCAATATCACGAATTTATGGAGGTAAAATCAATATGAAATCCAATCTGAGAAATGAAATCAAGTCGTACATTGTACGGCAGGGCATGACCATGCAGGAGGTCGTTGACCTCTTGGCAGACGAGTACGGATGGAGCGACAGCGTTTCCAATCTATCCAACAAGCTCCAGCGTGAATCGCTCCGCTATACCGAGGCGGTGCAGCTTGCCGATGTTCTGGGCTTTGAAATCGTATGGCAGAAAAGACAGGAAAAGTGATGCCACGCCAACATCCCCTCGCATCCCCCGTCCCCATAGGCACACCGCAGTGCTGCCTATGGATGGCAGTGAAAGATACGTTTTTCACTGCCGCCGTCTGCAAGAGGAAGTTCACCGGAACAGCGTCATGCAGACGGGCTGACCATGAGAAAAGGTGCAGACATTTTCGCCTTGGTCAGCAGAGGTTGCCGCAGCAACCGCACTCCCCCTCGGGAGAGCCCTCGGAGAGCCCACGGCACTTTGCAGACAGTATGGATGAAAGTGTCATAGTGGGTTATTACACTTTGAAAAAGTGCCGTTCCTCAGCCCTCCCGTTGTCTGCAAATCTCAAAGAAAGGACAAAAACCTATGGCAAGAAATGACGGAATAGATCGTACCGTAGCTCGTAACCAGGACTTGGAAACCCCGGAAGATGTGGCAAAGGTACAGGAACACAATGAGCGTGAAAAGGACAGCTACAGCAATCAGGACATCGTATCGGAGCGCACTTCTTTGAACGTCCATTACAAGGCTCCCACGGACGATTATGTGAAAATGTTTGAGCAGATGGAACAAGATGGCGTGATCTCCACCAGAGGTCTGAAACCGGATGCCATCAAATACGGCGAGTTGGTTTTTGATGTAAACTCTGCTTACTTCTACAATCACGGCGGCTATGAATTCGCAAAACAGTTTTATGCCGATGCCTACAAAGCCGCCGTGGAAATTGTGGGCGGTGAGCAGTATATCCTTTCTGCTGTGATGCACGCCGATGAACGCAACCGGGCAATGTCTGAAGCTCTGGGCGAGGATGTGTATCACTATCATCTTCATGTGGTTTATATCCCGGTGGTAGAAAAGCAGATCCTCTGGTCGAAGCGGTGTAAGGATGAAGCTCTCCGTGGAACCGTAAAGGAAACGATCATGCAGGTCAGCCGCAGTAAGAAATGGGACTCCAAGCCGGTGCTTGACGAGAACGGAAATCCCAAGCTCAACGAAAAAGGAAAAAAGATTTTGAAGTCATCCTACAGTGTCTTGCAGGATGACTTTTTCAATTTCATGCGAAACGCCGGTTATACAGATGTGGAGCGTGGAGAGCGTGGCAGTACTGAAGAACATCTGACGGTGACGCAGTTCAAGGTACAAGCTGAACAGCAGCGGTTGGAAGCAGTGACCGGACAGGTGGCACAGGCTGAGCAGAGGTTGGAGGATGCCAAGGCTGCCGCAGAGAAGCAGAAAAAGAAACTGGAAGCTCTGCAAAAGGAAACCAAGGTCGCTGCATCTGTTGCTCTGACCGCACAGGAGATCGAGTCGATGGGTAAGAGAAATTCCTTTACAGGGAATGTCACTCTGACAGCGGATGAATGCCGCACCTTAAAGGATTATGCGGTCAGCAGCTTTGCGGAAAAGGCTGAGAAGATCAAATACAAGCAAAAGTACGAGCAGGCAGAGAAAAGCGCAAAGGTATGGAAACAGCGTTTTGAAAAGCTGCAGGAACAGTATGAGGAGCTCAAACAGAAAGTCCAGCCTTTCCTCGATGCGATTGAGATTGCATCCGAAAAGGTCTGGTCTTTTGTCAATGCCGTCCTCGCAAGAGGAAAGGAAACACAGGAACACAAAGCACCCGCCCGCAGACGTGGGCAGGACATGGAAATTTAAGAAAGGAACATTTTGCCTATGAATGAAAACAAGATTTATACCGTAGATCAGCTTAACCAAATGATGCTGCGTGATGACCTCACGGACTGGGAACTGGTTGATGCCTGTTCCTTTATTGACATCAACTACCATGAGCCGGTTTGTGAGCCGCCCATTGACTTTCTGGAAGAATGCCGTAAGCGTTGGGAAGCTCTGACTTCTCCGTTCCGCACTACCATTGAGCGTAAGATCGGGAACACATGGTATGTCATTGAAACTGAATGTGCAGGAAGTGAGCCGCTTGCCGATAAGGTAAAACGGCTCATTTTTTCTGACAAGGGGGTGATTTGTTAATGACTGCGACACAAAAGCATGGTATAATTTCAGTATGCACACCGATTCTGTCAGCTGACCAACAACCGAAGGAGGATATTATGTTGGATCAGCAGAAAATTACCATCATCTATTGCCGTCTGTCCGTAGAGGACATCAAGGAAGATTCCAAGGGCGGCAAGGCTGATGAATCAAATTCGATACAGAATCAAAAAGAATACCTGACTCGATACGCAAAAGACCACGGGTACACCAATCTGAAAATCTTGGTGGATGACGGTTATACCGGGACGAACTTCAATCGTCCCGGCGTACAGGAAGGCTTTGAGCTTGTCAAACAGGGGCTTGTGGGCTGCTGGCTGGTCAAAGACCTCAGTCGCTTTGGGCGTGACTATCTGACCGTTGGGCAATACACGGACATTATCTTTCCAAGCTATGATGTTCGTTTTATTGCCGTCAACGATGGAGTGGACAGCGAACGGGGCGACAGTGAGGGTATGGCTGCCATTCGTAATTTATTTAACGAATGGTATCCCCGTGACACCAGTAAGAAAGTCCGTGTCAGTCTGCATCAGCGTGGTACAAGCGGCAAGCACATGGGCAAGCCGCCCTATGGCTACCGCTGTGACCCGGAGGACAAGGAGCATTGGATTCTGGATGAAGAAGCGGCTCCCGTTGTCAAGATGATTTTTGACATGAGCATCGATGGCAAGGGACCGGAGCAGATTGCAAGGATTCTGGAAGAAAAGCAGATTTTAACCGCAAAGGCTCTGTATGCCAAGCAGAAGAAAAAGCCGATGCCCGAAAGACCGTATCATTGGATTGGTCAGTCTGTGGTCGGCATACTGGAACGGCAGGAGTACACCGGCTGTACTGTCAACTTCAAGACCTACTCCAAGTCCTACAAGCTGAAAAAGCGGATTCCCAATGACCCGGAGAATATGTTCTATCTGCCGGACACACAGGAAGCGATTGTATCACAGGCACAGTTTGACAGAGTACAGGAACTCCGAAAGAACAAACGCCGTCCCGCAAAAGCGGAACGGCAGGGATTTTTCTCCGGTCTTCTGTTCTGTGCCGATTGCGGCGGCAAGCTCCACTTTGCCACAAGCAAGAGCTTTGAGGGCAAGCAGGATCATTATGTCTGCAATCACTACAAGAGCAACCGTGGTACTTGTACTGCTCACTACATCCGTGAGGATACGCTGCGAGACATCGTTCTGGAACGCATCCGGGCAGTCAACGAGTATATCCGCAGCGATGTGGACGGTTTCCAAGAGGAATATCTGCAATGCCGAAAAGCCGACCATGAGCAGAGTATCCGTGATGACAAAAAGAAAGTGGAACAGGCAAAGAAACGTCTTGCTTCTCTGGATGTCATTATCTCACGGCTGTATGAGGACTTCGCCCTCGGTGAGATCAGCAAGGACAGATACAAGAAGATGTCCGCTGACTATGAGGAAGAACAGGAACGGTTAAGGCTCGAAATTGACGTTATCGAGGAATGGGTGGAACAACGGGAAGAAATGGATGAGGGCTTGAACGCCTTTATCGCTCTGACACAGAAATATGTGGATGTGAAGGAACTGACACAGACCATCGTGAACGAGTATATCAAGAAGATTGTTGTCTTTGCCCCGGACAAGTCCAGCGGCAAACGGCAGCAGAAAGTGAAGATTTACTTCAACTTTGTGGACGATGTGGAAATTCCCGTTATTTCCGAAACAATTACTACAGAAACAACTTATGGACGCAGAAAAACGGCGTGACCTTCGGGTCACACCGTTCTCTGCGGCAAATAGTTACTTGTCACTATTAAGCCAATGCTTTTGAGGTTTTCGGCTTTATATAATGCGGATGGTGGGACTTGAACCCACACGATGTCACCACCGGCAGATTTTGAGTCTGCTGCGTCTGCCATTCCGCCACATCCGCGTGCTTGATTATGTTAACACAATATAATTAAAAATGCAAGTATTTTTTACAACCTGACTTATAAATAATTAAAAACTCAGTTAATGCATCAATAATCGCAAAGAAATAACTTTAAGTATAGCGGTAACTGAATAAAAATAACAAAAACCGGCAGTTTATTTATAGTAGGACTGGCAGTTTTTTAAATTTTAGTGTATAACTAATATAGTGTTTAGTTAAGGAGTTTGTTTTATGAAAAAGAACAGCATACTGCTGTATCGTATTATGCGGCCGTTTTTTGGTTTTATATTTAAAATATATTATAATCCCACAATTGTTAATAAAGAATATATACCGTCTGAGGGTGCAGCGGTAATAGCAGGTAACCATAAGCATGCTCTTGACCCAATCCTTGTGGATGTATGCACCAAAAGAGTTGTACACACACTTGCCAAAAAGGATTTACACGATGGCATTTTCGGGTGGTTTTTCCGGGCAATCGGAACAATACCGGTGGACCTGCATGCTGCGAAAAATCATGCATCACTTGAAAAAGCGGTTGAATATCTTAAATCGGGGGCATTAATAAATGTTTCACCTGAAGCGAAGAGAAATTATACATCTGAAATACTTTTACCGTTTAAACCCGGGGCGGTAGTAATGGGAATAAGAACCAACAATCAGGTTATACCATATGCAATAACGGGTGATTACCGTTTCAGAAGCAAAAATCTCAAAATTACTTTTGGCAAGCCGTTAACTGTTAAGGATTTATCTGTTGAAGAGGCTAATAAGCTGCTGTTTGGAGCAATAAGAGAAATGTTAGTTTTGGAGAGAAACAGGGATGAATAATGATGTACAACTTGAATATCCGGATTGCTCGGTGTATGGACTTTTAGAGAAGTCTGTTATAAAATACGGGGATAAAATAAGCTATAATTATTTTGGTACAAGAAAAACCTATAGGGAGTTTGGCAAATATATAGATGAATGTGCTGACGCTTTTGCTGCACTTGGAGTTAAGGAGGGAGAATGCGTAAGTGTATGCATGCCTAACACTCCTGAGGCGGTAATTGCTTTTTATGCGTTGAATAAAATAGGGGCAGTTGCAAGTATGATTCATCCTTTGTCAGCAGAAAATGAGATTAAATATTATGTTAATTTAACCAACAGCAGATTTATTGTAGCAATTGATCTGGCATATAACAAAATAAAAAATATTGTTACTGAAACTTCTTTAGAGAAATGTATATTGGTTTCTGTTAAGGATTCAATGCCGGTTTTCATGGGATTTATGTATCAGCTTACCAAAGGTCACAAAATCAAAGCAGAATATAATTCGTTTTTTATAAGATGGAAGTATTTTAAGAAGCTTGGAATCAATTATAAAGGGAAGTATGACAACTATGATGGCAGCCATACCGCTGCAATATTATACAGTGGCGGAACTACCGGATATCCTAAAGGAATTGAACTCACCAATCTGAATTTTAATGCTTTGGCAATGCAGAGCTTTACAGCGTGTGAGTGCCTGAATGCAGGAGATACGGTGCTTGCGGTTATGCCTGTTTTTCATGGGTTTGGACTGGGAATCTGCGTACATACGGTACAGTATTTTGGCGGAACAAGTATTCTTCTTCCGCAGTTTAGTGCGTTAGGCTTTCACAAGCTTATTAAAAAATACAAGCCCAATATTATTGCCGGTGTACCTACATTATACGAAGCACTGCTTAGAAATAAAAAAGTATCTAAATACAATTTGTCATTTTTAAAATGTGTAATTTCAGGGGGAGATTCGCTTTCTGTAGGCCTCAAAAATAAAATTGATGCATTCCTTAAAAGCCATGGTGCGGACATTCAGATTCGTGAGGGATACGGACTTACGGAATGTGTTACGGGAAGCTGCCTTACGCCTGAGCGAGAGTACAGGGAGGGAAGTATTGGAATTCCTTATCCTGATACATATTATAAGATTGTCAAACCACAGACTGCAGAAGAACTTCCTTATGGCGAGGATGGAGAGATTATAATTAGCGGTCCTTCCGTAATGAAGGGATATTATAAATCACCTGATGAAACGGATAAAGTATTGAAAACACTTGATGATGGCAGAATTTGGCTGTATACAGGGGATATGGGCTGTATTGATGAGGATGGTTTTGTATATTTTAAACAAAGAATTAAGAGGGTAATTGTAAGCTCGGGCTACAATATTTTTCCACAGTATATAGAGAATGTAATAGATTCACATCCGGATGTATTAATGTCCTGCGTTATCGGAATACCGCACGAGTACAAAGTACAGGTTCCGAAAGCATTTATAGTCCTTAAAAATGATGTTGAACCGAATGATGATATATTGGACGGAATTAAAGCATACTGTGAAAAGAATCTTGCAAAATTTTCTCTGCCATATGAATATGAAGTCAGAACAAGATTGCCAAAAACACTTGTGGGTAAAATTGCATATTCAAAACTGGAAGAAGAGGAAAGAAATATAAATGAACACAAAAAAGCTTAATGTACTTTTGATTCATCCTGAAATTTCAAGAACTAAATATAATTTTGCAGGCGTAATAGAGAATGAATGTCTCGAATTGGAATATATTTCTTCAGTGCTTAAAGCGAAGGGACATCAGGTATATATGTATGACGGTCAGATAGAAAATGTATCTGTCAGAAACCGTATCAGGGAGTATAATCCGGATATTATATATGTATGCGGAAGAACCCGTCAGGAGAATTTTATGCTGGAATACTGTGAGGAAGCAAAACAATATAATTCACGGATTATGACGATAATCGGCGGACTGCATGCACAGCTGTGTTATGAAAGAATGTACAGGGATTATGTTGACTACATTCTTATATCTTTTGATATTTATTTATTGTTAAATATGATTGAAAGACATTTTTACGGAGTGACAGACGCACTTGAGGGACTTTCAGGCATATGCTACAGAAATAAAGGTCAATGGATTTGCACAGGACAAACTGCAGTTGATATTAACAGCCTTCCATTGCCGGACAGAAGCTATTTTTATGAACATCCCAATAATTACAGATATCTGGAGTTAGAACATGCTGCGTGGGTAAGAACCGCATACAGTTGTCCTTACAATTGTATGTTCTGCCATAGAAACAGAATGAATAATCATACATATTCATGCCGCGATATAGAATCAGTTGTGGAAGAGATTTCAAAAATCAAATCCGACAATATATATATTGTTGATGATGATTTTCTATATAACAGAGAGCGGCTTTTAAGTTTTGTCAGGCTTGTCAGGGAGAAAAATATCAATAAGAAATTTATATGCTATGGAAGGGCGGATTTTATTGCTGCCAATGAAGATGTTATGGCTGAGCTTAAATCCATCGGTCTGTACTATGTTCTTGTCGGACTCGAGACAATGGATGAGGACTGCCTTAAGAAATACAACAAATGCTCCAATATGAACAATAATATTCAGTGCATTGAAATTTGCAAAAAACTTGGAATTAATATAATGGCAATGTTCATTCTGGATTTGGATTTTACGCCTAAGGATTTTAAGAAACTTTATAAATGGATTAAGCTCCGGGGCTTAAAGCATGTGGCGGTATCCATATTTACACCTGAACTTGGGATGGATATTATTGATGAATATTCAGACAGGCTTATAACGGATAATCCATCACACTGGGACTACTTACATCTGGTTGCAAAGCCTTCCAATATGAGTGTCAGAAGATATTATTTTAGTTATTATATTCTGCTTATTAAATTATTTCTCAAAGCAAAACGTGAGGGCGTGTATGATTTCATAAATTATGGCGACTACATACGCTCATTTATTAAGAATTTCGTAAAAGGAAAGAGAACAAATGACGACCGGTAAACCTGAAGAGAACAAAATTAATAAAATTATACCAAGTAAGCTTGAGACAGGGTTTCAGAAATTCCTGTATAAGACAATTGGCAAAAGAATTCCCGGAAATGTAACACCTAACCAGATAACACTGCTAGGTGCAATAGGCGGATTAATTGGAATTATATGTGCGTTTTTAAGTATTATCAGCCCATTTTTCCTTTTTGGAAGTATATTTGGGCTTGCAAGCCATCTTATATGCGATGACCTGGACGGTTACGTTGCAAGAACCAGAAATTTAAGCTCCAAGGCAGGAGCGTATTTTGATTTGCTTACGGATATTCTTCATATAACCTTTCTGATTACAGGTCTGGCTTTTTCGGGTGTTATAAGCTTTCAGATTGCTGTTTTTATGGTGCCGGTATATGCATTGATGATGTTTACTTCAATGAATTACATTCTATATCTTAAGGAATTCCTTTTTCCGAGGCTGGGACCGATAGAGACACATCTTTTCTTTGCAGCATTATGCGTTGGAGGGATTGTTATTAAAACAAAGGCAGTGTTTTACATAGGAGATTTTCCGGTTAAGCCGGGGGATATATTATCCTTTGTAGGATGTGCTTTAATGTATTTTGAAATGATCAGATTACAGATTAAATTATTTAAACGTTTAAAAACAGTTGATGGGAATAATAGTAATGAAGGATAAAGCAATTTATATAGTCTTAATTAAAGCTATGACGGGTCTTGGTAAATTTGCACGTAAAATATCAGGATATGATTATACCCATATTGCCGTGAGCCTTGATGAGACATATAGTGATTTTGTGACTTTTTCAAGACGAATGCATTATGCTCCGTTTGATGCAGGATTTATGCATGAGAAAAGAGAATATTATGCATTTGGAAAGCATGACGGTGTCAAAGTCAGGGTGTTCAGAATTCCGGTTACCTATGAGGCATATAAAAGGATTACTGATTTTGTATCAGAGGTGGAAAATGATGATAAATATGTTTTTAATTTTTTATCAATGGTAACGATGCCTTTAATTCATGGTTTTAAAATTTACAAAGCCTATAACTGTATGTCCTTTGCGGGTAAAATTCTTGAACTGTCGGATGCTGTCAGAATGGACAGAAAATATTACAGGTATTCCATTAAAGATTTTGACAGGATGCTTTCTGTTTTTCACAATGAAGAAAAATATCTGAAAAAAAACAGTGAAGATACGGACTATATGGCAAAAATAAATATCTTTAAAAATATCTGGCTGTATATGAGATTAAATGCAATTTTGCTATATAGATTAATTTTTAAAAATATGGTAAAATTTTAATGATTTTTGAAAAACAGAGTGATTGGACCGGTGATGCGTATGAAATGCAGAGAATTTCAGAAAAATATTCCGGGGATAATTAAAAAAAATATTCCGGTTAAAGATATGGGCGACATAATAGAGCATCTTGAGAATTGTAAGGAATGTTATGATGAACTTGAGATTCATTATGTTATTCAGTATGGTCTTAATGAAAATGACGAGGATACCTCGATGAATTTTATCGGACAGCTTGAAGAGAATATTCGCAATATGAAGAAAAAATTCAATATGTATGAGAATGCCAAAGCTGTTTATGCACTTACACAGATTGCCGGATATACCGCTATCGGAGGTGCGTTTATATATGTTTTATTTAATTATTTTTTATAAGGGGTTAACATGAAGAAATTATTATTAATTGACGGACATAGTATTTTAAACAGAGCTTTTTACGGGGTGCCGTTACTGACTAATTATGAGGGGACTCATACCAATGCAGTATACGGCTTTATTAATATCATGCTTAAAGCATTAGAGGATGAGCAGGCAGAATATATTGCAGTTGCATTTGATTTAAAGTCTCCTACCTTCAGACATAAGATGTATGATGCATATAAGGGAACACGTAAGCCGATGCCTGCTGAGCTGCATGAACAGGTTCCGATAATTAAGGATGTACTTAAGTCCATGGGAATCCCTGTCATTACAATGGAGGGCTTTGAAGCAGATGATATTCTCGGTACATTGGCGAAGCACAGCCAGAAGAATGGTTTTGAGGTATCGGTATTATCCGGTGACAGGGACTTATTGCAGCTTGCTGATGAGCATATCAAAATCAGACTTCCTAAGACAATTAAGGGTAAGACTGAAATTGAGAACTATTATCCGGCAGATGTACAGTCAAAATACATGGTAACTCCGGAGGAATTTATTGATTTAAAGGCATTAATGGGTGATTCGTCGGATAATATTCCTGGAGTTCCGGGTATTGGAGAGAAGACGGCAACATCTATTATTACTAAATTTCATTCAATTGAAAATGCTTACATGCATATTGAAGAGATTACACCGGCCAAGGCCAGAAACAATCTGTCTGAGCATTATGATATGGCTGTCATGAGTAAAAAACTTGCGACAATTGAAATCAACGCGCCTGTTGATTTCACAATTGAGGATGCTAAGATTGATAATCTTTTCACAAAAGATGCATATGAATTATTCCGTAAGCTTGAGCTTAAATCACTTCTTAAGAAGTTTTCAGATGAAGAGATTAAAGAGAAGAGTGAATTTAAGCCGGATATTGTTAATGTAACGGATATTGATTTTTTTGCGAGAATAATTACGAGAATTAGGGCAAACGGCAGTGCAGGAATATCCATTGCGTCTTACAATGATGAAATTATTGCACTTGCGGTGTCTTTGGGCGAGGAGAATTTCTACATTCCTTGTGAAGGCTTTATTACATCGGATTATATTCATGAGAATCTGCGTGAGCTTAGTGAGTCTGCGAAGCTCTACGTAATTAATCTTAAAAATAAACTGGATTACATTAATGATGAGATTAATTCCAATGTGTTGGACATCGCTTTGATGGCATATTTAATTAATCCTTTGAAGCCTGACTGTTCATATGATGAATTAGCAGGTGAATATCTTGATATGGCAATACCGGGTAAAACCGGGCTGATTGGTAAGGCGGGTCTGTCGGATGCATATATGAATAATGAAGAGGCATTTACAAAACTGCTTGTATACGAGGCTTATGTTGCCAATAAAGCATATCCGGTTATTTACGGTATTCTTGCAGAAATGGGTATGCAGAAGGTTTATGATGAAATTGAGCTTCCGCTGGTATATGTCTTAAGAAGTATGGAAAGAGAAGGAATAATGGTTAACAGGGAAGCCTTAAAGAGTTATGGTGATGCCCTGGTTGGCAGAATTACACAACTTGAGCAGGATATATATAATTCGGCTGGAATACAGTTTAACATTAATTCGCCAAAGCAGCTTGGAGAGATTCTCTTTGAGAAAATGGGGCTTCCGTCCGGTAAGAAGACCAAAACCGGTTACTCAACTTCAGCTGATATTCTGGAAAAGCTGGCAGCTGACTATCCGATAGTTAAGGATATTCTGGAATACAGAACGTTAGCCAAGCTCAAATCCACATACGCTGACGGTCTCTATGAATATATACAGGAAGATGAACGGATACACAGTAATTTTAACCAGACAATTACTGCAACGGGAAGAATCAGCAGTACGGAGCCTAATCTCCAGAATATTCCAATCAGAATGGAAATCGGAAGACTGATTCGTAAGGTTTTTATTCCTAAAGAAAATTATGTTTTTGTGGATGCCGATTATTCACAGATTGAATTAAGATTACTGGCACATATGTCAGGGGATGAGAACCTTATCAGTGCTTATAATGAGGATACAGATATTCATAAAATAACAGCATCAAAGGTATTCCATGTTCCTCTTTCAGAGGTGACACCTGCACAGAGAAGTAATGCAAAGGCGGTTAATTTTGGAATAGTGTATGGTATAAGTTCGTATGGGTTAAGTCAGGATCTGAGTATATCCAGAAATGAAGCAAAGGAATACATTGAAAATTATTTTAAAACCTATCCCGGTATTAAAACTTATCTTGATACAATTGTGGCAAGTGCTAGAGAAAAAGGCTATGCAGAGACCTTGTATGGAAGGAGAAGACCTGTTCCTGAGCTGTCATCATCAAATTATATGCAGAGACAGTTTGGCGAGCGAATTGCAATGAATTCTCCTATTCAGGGAACAGCGGCAGATATTATTAAAATAGCTATGCTTAAAGTATATACAAGAATTAAGAAAGAGAATCTAAAGTCACGTCTGATTCTGCAGGTACATGATGAACTGCTTATTGAAACAGCGCAGGAGGAAGAGAATATTGTACGGCAGATTCTTAACGAAGAGATGCAAAATGCTGCAGAGTTATCGGTTTCACTTGAAATTGATGTGCATACGGGCAAGGACTGGTTTGAGGCTAAATAGATGAGAATTATTGGTATTACAGGAGGCGTGGGAGCAGGTAAATCAACAGTGCTTTCATTGCTTAAGGAATTATGCAGTTGTAAAATTATTATGGCGGATGATGTTGCCAAAAATCTTATGAAGTTTGATGGTATTTTAGGCAGGAAGGCAGTTGAATTGTTTGGGGAGAAGGCTTTTGGTTCTGATAAAAGTCTTAATACGGCATATATTTCCGGTATAATGTATAGTAATCAGGAAATAAAAAAACAATGGACAGATATGGTTCATCCTGCAGTTAACCAGGCAATTTATGATGAAATTAACTGTGCTACGGAATCAGGTAAATATAAGTTTGTTTTTGTTGAAGCTGCGTTGCTTATTGAAAACAAATACGATAAAATATGCGATGAAATCTGGTATATATTTGCTGATATGGAAGAGCGTATTAAAAGACTTCACATTAACAGGGGCTATTCAAAGGAGAAATCTTTATCAATTATGGATTGTCAGATGACTGATACAGAATTCAGACAGAAATGCGATTTTACAATTGATAATGGTGTTGATGTGGAATTCACCAGAAAACAACTGGAAAATAAACTGGAAGAATATTTAACAATATGATATAATTAATTAGTTATTTTAAAGTTTACAGGTTACGGAGGAATATGGTATGTCAGAAAATGTCATTTGTCCTGAACAGTTTGTATTTGGTCTTGATATCGGAACAAGGAGTATCGTGGGCACAATTGGATATATGGATTTGAATGGATTTCACGTTATTGCCATGGAAGTGAAGGAACATGATACCAGAGCCATGATTGATGGACAGGTGCATGACATTGCCGTTGTTGCAGAAGAGATTACATTAGTTAAGGATCGCCTTGAGAAAAAAATCGGTAAGCAGCTTAAGAATGTGTGTATTGCTGCTGCAGGTCGTGTTCTCAGAACAATCAATGTTAAAGTTGAGGCTGATGCGGATGAAGACAGCCGTATATCCAGCGAGGATATATATAACCTTGATTTAAAGGGTGTTGAGCAGGCACACAGAAAAGCCAATGAACAGGAACAGAATATCAATTTCTATTGTGTAGGATATACACCTGTTAAATATTATCTTAATGATTATGAGATTAAAAATCTTGAGGGACATAAGGCAAGTAAGATCGGAGTAGAACTCCTTGCCACTTTCCTTCCTGAGGATGTTGTTGACGGATTATATTCAGCTGTTGAGATGGCAGGTCTGGAGGTCGCAAATCTTACATTGGAGCCTATTGCGGCGATGAATGTTGCAATTCCTGAACAATACAGATTGCTGAATATTGCATTGGTGGATGTCGGTGCAGGAACTTCAGATATCTGTATTACCAAGGACGGAAGTGTAGTGGGCTATGGCATGATTCCATCAGCGGGAGACGAGATTTCGGAAATAATTGCCAAGCATTATCTTGTTGATTTTAAACAGGCGGAAAAGATAAAATTTTCTTCATCCGGCAAGAAAAATATCACATTTAAGGATATTATGGGAACTAAGGTTTCGATTCCACCGGAGGAGGTAATTGAGCTTACAAGTCATGTCACGAAGAGAATAACTGAGGATGTTGCAGATAAGATTAAAGAATTAAATGGCGGAAGAGCTGTAAGTGCGGTGTTCATTGTAGGCGGAGGAGGTAAAATTCCGGGATTTACCCAATTCCTGGCTCAGTATCTTGAACTGCCTGAGGCAAGAGTTGCATTAAGAGGTAAGGAAGTTCTTACGGATATAGAATTTGCCGTAACAAATGTTAAGAAAGATCCTCTTTTTGTAACACCAATTGGTATTTGTATTAATTATTACAATCAGAAAAATAACTTTATATATGTCACTGTTAATGGTGAAAGAGTTAAGCTATATGATAATTCGAATTTATCAGTCATCGATGCACTGATGCAGATTGGATATCCTAATGAGAAGTTATTTCCAAGAAGGGGACCGGCTGTTAATTATACTCTTAACGGAAATGCAAGAATGATTCGCGGACTTGCGGGAGAGCCTGCGGTTATCCGCAGAAACGGCAAGGAAGCTAATATGAATTCTCCGATTGAGAAGAATGATTATATTGATATTACAGAGTCAACTGTGGGAAATGTCCAGACAATGACACTTCAGGAATTAGAAGAGTATAAAGGATGTTTTTCTGTTGAAGTTAACGGCGTTGCACTTGTTTGTCCTAAATATGCTTATGTTAACGGAGAATTACAGACAGGTATATACTCCATAAAAGAGGGTGATTCAATTGTAATGGAGAATTATTATACAGTTGGACAGCTTTTTGAGTTTATGGATGTAAGCACTGACGGAATCGATATTTTTGTTAATAATGTAAAAGCCGGATTAGAGGATAAGGTTTATGAAAACTTTAAAGTAAAATATTCAGAAACCGATTACCTTGCTAAGCAGGATGGGGAAGAAACTGTGGCGGATTCAGTGACTGAGAATACATCGTCAGAATCAATACAGAATAATGCAGAGGCAGGACAGGAAGTAAATTCAATGCCCGTTAATAAGAGTATTATTGTAAATATTAACGGAAGGAACGTTGTCCTTTCAGGTAAGCCGGCATATACATTTGTGGATATATTTGATTTTTATCCGTTTGATTTGACGAAGGCCAAAGGAAGCGAGCTGATTACAACAGTTAATGGTGAAAATGCGGATTTTATGGGTCCTATTTTTGATGGTAATATTATTGAATTATATTGGGCTGAATAATTATTTAACATAACAAGGGAAGATAATATGGATAAAAAAGAAAAAGTAATAGAACTTCAAATTTCATTTTCTCGTAAGCATATACCGATAATGGTTGTTGCATTTGCTTTTATTATCATTAATATTATTAATAATATTGATGGTGGAATGTTTGTATATATTCCGGGAATAGCATTATGTGCAATTGCTTTAACAGATGTTCTTATTTCGCAGTTTAACTTTTTCCACAGTTATAAGGTGTTGATGGTAGTTAGAAGTGCTGAAATATTTATATCGGGTATTTTAGTTAATGCAGGAGATTCTTCAGGTACAGGCGAATTTATGAATTTGTTTGCTATATTGTTCTTTATTCTGTTTTGTGTTGAAATTGGTTATATTATTGATTTATCAGAGAAATCGCAGGCATTTATAAGTTGTCTGCTGCTTCATGTGTCATACATAATCAAGATTATCGCTTGCATTTTCAGACAGGAGCCGGATATGCTTAAGGCTTTTGATTATATTATAATTGCCACTGTTTCTTTTATCGTTATTTTTGCCATATTTTCATATATCGGTGAGATGCAGAAATATAACGAGCAATGTCTGTATGCAAAAGACAGAATGATAGAGAGAGCCAAGGACAGTTATGTAAAGGTTTCCGATAATCAGAATAGTCTTATGTATGCCAATGAGCAGCTCAGTGTTAAGAAATATGAGATTGAAGAGGTTAACAAAAGAATTAATCTGATTAATGCTGACATTAACTTTCAGAATCAGATAATAAGAATTGCATCTTCTTCACTTGATCTGAACGAGGTAATTCAAAAGTGCAGTGATGCAATTATTGCAAGTCATGGAGATGTGTTCTTTGCTAATATTATTTTCAGGGATAAGACAATGCGTAAGAATCATGATTGCCAGATGGAGAAAAAAATGTCACCCCTTGATTTCAATGAATTTCTGAACTTTTTCTTAAGTGATGCATTTATTGATGAGCAGGTCCTTACCGGCAAAATCTATATTAATAATGATGTGTCATTTGATGAATTTCCGTTTCTGGAGGAGCAGGAGATTCGTTCGATTATTGTTAAAAGTATCAAGGTTCAGTCAGCGAATTTTACCAGTGTATTTGTAATAATGAGTCATACCATTAATGCTTTTAAGGATAAAGAAACTGTTTATGATAATATTTTAAGACAGATAGAGGTTGCTGCCAACAATATTTTCATGTACAGCAAGATTAGGGAGTTGTCTAACAGGGATGGTCTTAGCGGACTTTATAACAGAAGATATCTGAACCTGTATTTTAATGAGCATTTCAACTACGATAAAATTACTTCAACCGCAATTGCAGCACTTATTGATATTGACCATTTTAAATCTATTAATGATACATATGGACATCTTTTTGGTGATCAGGCAATTATTACCGTATCAAATACAATTAAGCAGGTGGCTGCTGCCAATGATGGTCTTACCTTCAGATATGGAGGAGAAGAATTTGTAGTGCTTTTTGAAAATTTGTCCCTTGATGATGCCGTAATCATTATGGAAAGAATAAGACAGCATATAAAAGAAACTCCGGTAACACATAATGGTACAACTATTTATGTCAAGGCCAGTATGGGTATTGCATGTTACCCGGATACAACCAAAAATCTTCCTAATCTCATTGACAGAGCGGATAAAGCAATGTACTATTCTAAGCAAAATGGTCGTGACCGCCTTACAGTGGATAATGGTGAGGTCTAAGGAGAATTTAAGATGCGAATGATGAGTATTGCAAGTGGAAGCAGTGGTAATTGTATTTATATTGGTACCGATAATGCACATATTCTCGTAGATGATGGTATCAGCAAGAAAAGGGTTATAGAGGGTCTGGCACAGCTTGACCTAAGCCTTGATGATATAGATGCGATTCTTGTTACACATGAGCATGATGACCATATAAGAGGAATTGGAGTTCTTGAAAGACAGAGTATTACACCTGTTTATGGTACATCAGGTACAATAAATTATATATCCGGTTATAAATCTTTAGGTAAAATCCCGGAAGAAATTTATCATTCAGTTATTTCGGGTGAAGAGTTTTCAATCAAAGATTTAACAATTAAACCGGTTTCTGTTTCCCATGATGCAATAGACCCTGTGGCTTATGTTTTTTCACAGGGGGATAAGCGTTGTGGGATACTTACTGATTTGGGATATTTTACAGATGAAATATTACATAATTTCAGTAATCTTAATGCTATGCTGGTTGAAGCAAATCACGATATTAATATGCTTATGACAGGTCCGTATCCATATTCTCTCAAGCAAAGAATTCTGGGGAATTCGGGACACCTTTCCAATGAAAGCTGTGGAAGGATGCTTGGAGAGATGCTTTGCGATACTTCAGAGCATGTGTTTCTCGGACATTTGAGCAAAGAAAATAATTTTCCGGATTTAGCTTATGAGACAGTAAGAATGGAGATTAATCTGGGAGATAATCCGTTTAAAGCAGAGGATTTTAATATCCGGGTAGCCAAAAGAGATGCACCTTCGGATATTATTTCTATATAAAACACCAATTAATAACACAACAAGGAGATTAATATGAACAAAGTAATTATTACCGTAGTAGGAAAAGATACAGTGGGTATTATAGCCAAAGTATGTACATACCTTGCCGAGACGAAGGTTAACATTCTTGACATTTCTCAGACAATTGTCAGTGATTATTTCAATATGATGATGGTTGTTGATGCAAATAAGTCAGTTAAAGACCTTACCGAGATTATTAATGATTTGGATACAATCGGTAATGAAATCGGCGTTGTAATCAAATGTCAGAGAGAAGAAATCTTTGATAAGATGCACAGAATTTAATATTGAGAGGAATTAATAATGATTAACATATATGAAGTTAACGAAACCAATGCAATGATTGAGAAAGAGAATCTTGATGTCCGTACAATTACAATGGGTATCAATCTTCTTGATTGTTCTGACAGTGATTTGGAAGTAGTTAAAGAGAGAATTTATAACAAAATAACAACTAAAGCTAAAGACCTTGTAAAAACAGGACAGGATATTGAGAAGGAATTTGGTATTCCTATTGTTAATAAGAGAATATCAATTACTCCGATTGCACTTGTAGGACAGTCAGCCTGTAAGACCCCTGAGGATTATGTGGAAATTGCCAAAGTTCTTGATAAGGCAGCACATGAAGTAGGAGTCAATTTTATCGGCGGATATTCTGCAATAGTAAGTAAAGGTATGACTAAGAGTGATGAACTGCTTATACGTTCCATCCCAAAGGCTCTTGCAGAGACTGAACTAATATGTAGTTCTGTTAATGTTGGTTCTACCAAAACAGGTATTAATATGGATGCTGTGCGCCTTTTGGGCGACATAATTAAGGAAGCCGCTGAGCTTACCAAGGACAATGATTCACTTGGATGTGCCAAATTTGTGGCATTATGTAATGCTCCTGATGATAATCCTTTTATGGCAGGTGCTTTTCATGGCGTTTCAGAGGCAGATGCAATTATTAATGTTGGAGTAAGTGGACCGGGTGTGGTTAAATATGCATTACAGAACTTAAAGGATGCTGATTTTGGAGAATTATGTGAGACGATTAAAAAGACAGCTTTCAAGATTACCAGAGTTGGTCAGCTGGTAGCCCAGGAGGCTTCTAAGAGACTTGGTATTCCTTTTGGAATTATTGACTTATCACTTGCTCCGACTCCTGCCGTAGGTGATTCTGTTGCAGAGATTCTTGAGGAAATAGGATTACAGAGAGCCGGTGCACCTGGTACAACGGCAGCACTTGCTTTACTTAACGATCAGGTTAAGAAAGGCGGCGTAATGGCTTCCTCATATGTTGGCGGGTTAAGTGGTGCATTCATTCCTGTAAGTGAAGATCAGGGTATGATTGATGCTGTATTAGAAGGCAGTCTTACAATTGAGAAATTGGAAGCAATGACCTGTGTTTGTTCGGTAGGACTTGACATGATTGCGATTCCGGGAGATACCTCTGCTGAGACCATTGCAGGTATTATTGCAGACGAAGCCGCAATCGGCATGGTTAACCAGAAAACAACCGCTGTAAGAATTATTCCTGCTATTGGAAAGAAAGCAGGAGATACGGTTGAATTTGGCGGATTGCTCGGTTATGCACCTGTAATGCCTGTTAATTCATTTGATTGTAGTAAGTTTGTAAATCGTGGCGGAAGAATACCGGCACCGATACATAGTTTTAAGAATTAGAATTTAGTGGATTAGTTTAGTTTTAAAACATAAGGAGAGGTGTTTATGACTGCCAGAGAAAAGCTTTTGAAATTGGAAAATGTATATGACCAAAAGGGTTCTTCAGATATTTTTATGGAGGCAATGCGTGATTGTGTAGCCCATCACATGGCTAATAATGAATTCTTTAGAAAATGTATGGAGAATGCCAATTTACAACCTGAGGATTTGCAGACAGAGGATGATTTGCAGAAAATTCCACCTATTCATGCCAATTTCTTTAAGAAGTATGAAGTTCTTAGTGTTCCTATGGAAGAAATTGTTGAGCATGTAACAAGCTCAGGCACAACAGGTCAGAAAAGCCAGATGTTTTTTGACAGAGATAGTTTTGATTTTGGTAATACAATGGTTAAGAATGAATTCAGGCATTTTGGATTTCTTTCTGATGAGCCAACTAATTATCTCCTTTTTACATATGAACCAGCCGATGTCAGCAGTAAGCTTGGTACTGCTAAGACTGATATGGGCTTGTTAAGTTACGCACCGGTTAATGAAACTTTTTTTGCACTCAGATACAATGGAGTGGGACATGATTTTGATGTGTACGGAACCATTGATGCACTTTGTGAGTATGAAAAACAGGGATTACCTGTGCGTATTTTTGGTTTCCCGTCTTTTTTGTATTTTACGGTAAAGCAGATGAAGGATACGGGACTTAAGCCCCTTAAGCTTAATCCAAAGTCCATGACTATGCTTGGTGGTGGCTGGAAGGGCTATGCAGACAAGCAGATTCAAAAGAGCGAGTTGTACGCTTTAGTGGAGGAGATGCTTGGTATACCTGAATCCAATTGCAGGGATGGATATGGTTCCACTGAGCATTCAGTTCCGTATTTTGAATGTCCTAAGCATCGTTTCCATATACCTGCCTATAGCAGAATGATTATTCGTGATGTTAAGACATTAGAGCCTCTTCCATACGGACAGGCAGGTTTTGCTAATTTTATTACACCTCATCTGTTAAGCGTGCCGGCTGTATCCGTATTAATGGGAGATATGGCAATGTTACATGATGCGTCAGAATGTGGATGTGGCATTACTACACCGTTTATGGAAATTCTCGGTCGTGCCGGTACCAGTAAGGGAAAAAGCTGTGCAATTACTGCAAGTGAGCTTTTGAAGCGATAGGAGGCGTGTTATGGAAGTAATTATTAAAGGTATCAGAACAGAAGTAGAAAAAGAAAGCTGTCTTAGCGGAATTGATGAAAGTATAAGCTATACCCTTTCGGTGGGGATACCTGATATC
>JBGVJZ010000005.1:0-74887 GCA_045129695.1 Lachnospiraceae bacterium
GGATAACAGCTCCGGGAACCAAGACAAGAATAGATTTTAAGACACTTTCGTGCTCATTGGAGACAAAGATAGCAATCCAGGCATTTTTTACTAATGCGGAAGAAGACACATTGCAGCGTAAAATCCAGCTTGAATACTGGAATGATGAAGATAATTGTTATAAGACAAGTTACTTCTACCGGGATGATATAACGTTTAATACAAAAAAAGCAACAGATACCAACATAGAATATGAGGGATTTGATATAACTCTTGTAGAGTATTAGGAGGGATTAATAGGGCATTAATTGATGAGATTAGAAAGGGAACACCGAGACAGACCATTATAAAATTTCCAGATGGAGGGCATGAGGATATTGTCAGAGGGATTCATTCGGGAAGTATGTCGCTGGAAAAGTCATTATGTGACGATTCCGAAACAGTTGTTATCGAAGGCTGTATAGCTTCAATCTTTAAAGCAACCATTGAAGGTGTTGAAGATTTGTCAGGTATAAGGATTAAGGCAATTCAGCGCATAGGAGAATATGAATTATCATTATTCACGGGAACAATAGACGAATGTCCGTTACAGTCTGACAGAAAAAGTCGTACTATAACGGCATACGATGATTTTTACAGTTATTCTGACATTAATGTAGCAGAATGGTATAATTCATTGAATTATCCGGTTAATATTGCGGATTTCCTTAAATCGTTACTTAACTATGTTGGAATACCATATTCAGATACTTTGGATATAAGGCAGTCTTTTGAAGTTAATAAAACAATGGATACCGCCGCAATGGCTTTTTCTACTGTTATTAAATCTGTATGTCAGGTTATAGGCGGATTTGGTGTTATAAATCCGGATGGAGAGTTTGACATTGTATATATGTCCAACGAAGTATATGGGCAGGCATTAAATGCCATGAGCGGCTTCGAACTTGAATCTTATAATGTTAAGGCTATTGATAAAGTAGTGGTTCGTTCAGAGGAAACAGATATTGGCGGAACTTGTGGAGAAGGCTCTAATGCATATATCATTCAGGGGAATTTCCTGTGTTTTGGAATGGATGCAGATAGTATTGCTTCTGTGGCAGCAGAATTATATAAGAATGTTGCCGGATTTACATGGCGGCCATGCTTGTTCGAACTGGGGGTCGGCAATCCGTTAATTGGTTGTGACGGAATGAGATACAGAGTTGTAACATCTCAGGGTGATGAGTTTGAAACTTATATATTTAACTCGTACATAAGCGGAGTACAGTTGTTTAATCAGGAACTGGAATCCTTTGGCAGCGAGACAAGAAAAGAAGTTGTGGCAGATGATTATACAGAAGCTCTCATCACCGCATATAAAGTAATGAAAATCAAAGCAACAGTAGATGGCTTTGACTTACAGATTGAAAGTAAGGTGGATGACAATGAGATTATAACTAGAATTAACGCCTCCGCCGAAAAAATCCTTATATCATCAACAAAGATTGATATCGCCGGATTGGTCCAATTTATTAATGGTGACGAAAGTGATGTAACGGAGATTGATGGCGGCCGTCTGAAAAACAAATCCATAAGTACAGATAAACTGTCAGTTGAGAATCTGGATGCCATATGTGCGAATATAGGTGGATTTACGATGAGGGACGGTAAAATAGTCTTTTTAGAAAACTCGTCTTATAAGGACTTAAATACCGAAGAAGAGAAAATGTCATATTGGTATTCCTTTGGGTTAAATCCAAATAGTTATACAGAAAACGAAAAAGTTATGTGGTTTGGGGCACATCCCCAAATAGTTGGTACAGGAATGGACGAGAAAGGATACTATACAGAAGATGCTTTGGTATATCCATTTTATATTACCGCAGATGGAAAGATTATCTCCAATGGAGAAGAAAATGAAATAATATGGGGAAGCGGTAAATCGTATCAAGTAAGCCAATTGCCCGGTACAACTAACCTAAATTGGAACGTGCAATCCAGTGTGCAATATGGTCAAGAATCTCTGCAAATAGCATCGGGTTATATATTGTTTAATGATATTACACGTATTAATTCCAGTGGTATTAAATGTAACGATGTTAATGTATTAGATTTTACAAATGTTGGAATCTACAGCCCGGAGATTAATGCGGAAATAATCAAAGCAAAGGAAAGTGTTATAACAACAAAATTATGGTGTGAAAAAGTTGATGCTAGCATCCTGTCAATTTTGGACGAGGCATCTATAGGAGGAAACCTTACTGTAAGCGGTGATATATCTGTACCAATTACAGCAAAATCATATGGTAATGATAGTTTCACTGTTCCGGTTTCGGGAGCCTGGCAAACTTTATCAGCGGCCTTAACCACTGAATTATCAAAAGCTAAAACCTTTTTAGGTTCTTATTATGGTATAGCTGGTAGCGACACTAGTGCAAGCTGGAGCAATATAATAAGTGTACGCCACAGAAGTGGAATGAACGATGGTAATATATATGGAATGTATTTACGCTCCCACTTAACTGCAAACTCTTCGAACTTGGTGTGGAACAGACAGAGTGGCAATGGTTGGCAAGGTGAGAGGACTATACTTGACAGCAGCAATTATTCCGGTTATGCTCAGTCGAAAATTACCGGTGTAGCAACATCAGTTGTATCAAGTAACCTTACAGCAAGTAGGGCTTTGTATTCAGATGCGAGTGGAAAAATTGCTGCTTCGTCAAACGTTACATCCACAGAATTAAGTTATCTTGATGGTGTAACAAGTGCAATTCAAACACAATTAAATGGTAAACAAGCATCTATAATCGGTGCAGCTAATGCAAGTAATGGATACGTGAGGATACCAGGGCTGCAAATACAAGTAGCTTGGAAACGTGTAAGTTGGTCGGGAGCTATAGCCACAGCGTGGGGCAATGGCTACGAAAGTGCATCAGCAATATCTCTTGGAAATTGGGCTGCTAGTTTTGCAACAGCACCGGCTGTTACGTACGCTGTAAATAGTTCAACAAGTACAGATGTGGGAATAACCGGATATGCAACACCAAGTACAACTAGTGCAGGCAGTGTATATTTGCAGCGCAATACATCATTATCAACAAGTAGGACATATACAATACATGTACTTGCAATAGGGACATATTCGTAAATGAAAAGGAGAAAATTATCGTGAAAAATATTGAAATGTTTAATATCTATACAAAATTAATGAGATTTGGGGCCTGTACAACTGCGTATCCAATAGTGGTTAGTGCAGCAAAAACGAAGAATTTGAGAATTCTTAGGCCTTATGTCGAAGATTTCTTGAAACTTCGAAATGAAATTATCGACAAATATAATGAAAAACTGTCTCTGGATACAGAAAACAGAGAAACCGAAATGGAAAAAATATGCGAAAAGGAAATAATAGAACTTGGGAATGTTGAATTCCCTGAAGTTGAACAATTGTTAAGCAGGATTGATTTAACCGTACTTCCACAGGATATACCACCTAGTGAGTATAGCCTGTTAGAGGATATTATTAATTTATAGGAGGAACTTAAAATGAGCAGAGTATTAAAAACAGGAGAAAACAAAATCACCAACTCTTATGAGAAACATAAGGGATGGAGCAAAGGAGTGGACGTAGTTAAGTCAATAGGTCATATTGATGATATCATAGCTCATACAACTGGTAAAGTAATCAAGGTAATAGATTACATGACAGGCACCAACAAGCAGCCCGATAAAGAAGCAATGGGCTATGGAAACTATGTCATGATATTACATGATGATAAGTACCAGGGTAAGTATGTTGTAACTCTGTATGCTCATCTTGCAAGCGTTGATGCAAATATTGAAGAGGGTATGCGTCTTGCAACAGGACAGCTGCTCGGCGGTATGGGCAACACAGGCAACAGTTACGGTGCACACCTGCATTTCGAAGTTAGATTGTATCACGAACTGCCACAGGCTGAATCTTTGCATGATACAAGCAAATTTGTGTGGATTGACCCAACACCATATCTTGATGCGGACTTACCAAAGGACGAAGTTGCACCGGTGCAACTCGAAAGAGTGCAGATTGGAGCTTTCGGAGTCTTTGAAAACGCGGTAAGACGTGCTAAGGAAGTAATTAACAAAGGATATAAGGCCATCATCAAGAAATACAATGACATATATCGTGTGCAGGTAGGTGCTTATGCAAGCCACATCAATGCTGTTAACATGCGTGATAAGATGCAGTCGTTGGGCTACGAAGATGCCTATATCACCACAGAAGGCGGAGCAGACATGGCATTTAAATAAAAATGATGTTTCCGGTATATACCGGATTAATCATAAATATTTTATAAGGAGGAAATTTACAAGGAAAGTATTTGATGTAATTTGTGCGGCAGCAGGAGCAGTTGGCGGAGCTGTAGCAGCTGCATTCGGAGGTTGGAGCCATTCTCTTACAACATTACTAATTGCAATGGCAGCAGACTATATAACAGGTCTTATCGTGGCGGGAGTATTTAAAAAATCTCCTAAGACAGAAACGGGAGCCTTAGAGAGCAAAGCCGGATGGAAAGGCTTGTTTAGGAAAGGCGGAACTCTGTTAGTAGTGCTCATAGCCTGCAGGTTAGACATGGAATTAGGGATAAATTATATAAGGGATGCGGTGATTATAGCATTCATTATTAATGAGGTTGTATCTTTGACTGAGAATGTTGGACTTATGGGAGTACCAATACCTGAGCCGATATTAAATGCTATTGATATTCTGAAAAAGAAATCTATTATTAATAAGGTAGATAATACTGATAAGTAAAACTATACCTTACAACAATACAGTCCGCCGTACTGACTTATGATGATCTGCGCCGCTTTAGGATCGGCTCTTTTGATGTTTACAGGGTATTGTAATTTTTTTTCATAAACCCACATTATTCACAACCTCCTTCCCATGGCCAGTTATCAGATACCCAGGTCCAGTAATTTTCGGAATTAACCTGCTTAAAGGTGAGCGGACCAAAGAGACGGGCATATTCTGCAGTACTTTGCTCACTTTTCTTTTTTAACTGATGGAAGATTTCGAGAGAGTCCGAATCTTCCGGGTGGGTGTCAAGATAGAGTGCAAGGTCATATAATGCAAAATCGTATTCCATTATTTGTCTTAAAAGTGATTGTCTGGATTTGTTCTGATTCATCTATTGCAGCCTCCTTTGCCCAAATAAGGTTTGTCGAGGTCGGGGTAAATTGTTCCCTGCATAAATGCAGTGCTTAAATCGTAGGTTTTGCTGTTATACGGCTGATTAATAACAAAAGCCACAGCAAGTGAAGAAATCGGTGCCTGTTCAGATATTCCCGGAGAAAGATTAACAGGCTCTGTTTTCATTGCACAGGATCGCTGGTTATTATAGCAAGGCATAATTCTAATCCTTTCTGAATATATTTTTATATTTTATATTATGCAGAAGATTTAAGATTGCCCACTATATATAATCTTAAATAAACACAATATATTGTGGCTAAAAAGTTAAAAAAGAGCTTATTCTAACAAATTGTGGTTGATTTATATTATATATGAATATATAATTAACGTAATCGGATTATTATGTGGAGGAATAATATGAATAGGGGAATTAATGAGTCCCACACAATTAAGCAGGAAGTTGCTGAAGCACTCAACCATAATAATGGTGTAAGAGCTTTTATTTCAGCAATACTGCTTGCAGTTATATCCGGAATTTTTATCTGTGTGGTTAACATTTGTAAAATTTATTCTTCAGAATCTACAGGACTTACAATATTTCTTGGTATTAGTGCAGGAATTTTTGGAATACTTGCTGTTACAGGCTTTCTGTTAGTCAGAAACAAAGAAAAAGACAAAATAATAATCTATTACAGAAGCATTTACATTCTGGCAGGACTATTGCTTTTGATATGCTCGGGTATGGATATATCAATAAGCGGAAGTATGCTTTTATTATTTATCAGTGGAATTTTTATGAGTCTTGTACCTGTATTATCGGGGCATGAGCGGAGAATATATCTGATAGGTTATGCTGTTGGAATAATTATAACGGTCATTATTTCAAGGACAGAAGGAAGAGCTGTTGCGGAAGGAATAATTATTGCTGCAGGTATGTTTCTGGTGGGTAATATTTTTCAGGAAAATGCCATCAGCTATGAGCGTATGAGCTATAAGCTTAAGGCAAAAACAATTTCTTCGGAAAGTGACCCTTTGACCGGACTTAATAACAGGAGAGGACTGAGTCACAAGGCCTCGGTGCTGTGGCCATACTGTATGGAAAACAGTATGGAAATCGGTCTTATTGAGATTGATGTTGATTTCTTTAAAAAATATAATGACAGATTCGGACATCCGGCAGGAGATAAGTGCCTCAAAATGATTGCTGATGCAATTAAGAAGGCTACATACAGCAGCAGAAGTATTACTGCAAGAACCGGTGGCGAGGAGTTTGTGGTATTTGTGCAGGGACTTAATGAGGAAGAACTTGTTAATCTGGCATTGGATATTCGTACTACAGTGGATGAACTTAAAATTGCACATGCATATGCAGGAGTATCGCAGTATGTAACTGTAAGTATGGGAGTCTCTATTATAACACCGGATATGGATAGTTCATTTCAGGATTTGTATGAAGCGGCGGATAAAGCATTATATTCTGCCAAGAGTAACGGAAGACATTGCATAGTATGTGGTGACAGAATGTACGGAAGAATGAGAAAGGGGCTTGCTTCCGTAATAAGCTCATAGATGATATTGTAACCGGAGGTACACTTTTTTCAAATAAAGAAGAAGGTGTATCTTTTTATGTGAAACTTTCGGAATAAAAAAGAAACAGATGCCTTGGAGGCACCTGCATCTATAAGGATATATGTGGGTTAACATCAGAGTAAAAAACTCTGAATAAGAGGGGGTATGTTTATAAGAACACCAAGTTCTTACGGGTTTTATTGTAAAACTGAGACAGATAAAAATCAATAATTTGTGTTCGACAATAAATGTAAGATATTCGCCATTTGTCGAATGGTTAATCAGGAGGAAACCTATGGAACAGAATCTCAAAGAAAATAAATATATATATATGACTACGGCACCTGTTAAAAAGCTTGTATTAAGTATGGCGGTACCATCTATTATCAGTATGCTTGTTACGGCGCTTTATAATATGGCAGATACACTTTTTGTAGGACAGATAAGTACCCAGGCAACAGGTGCTATCGGCGTTGTATTTTCTTACATGGCATTTATACAGGCGGTGTCTTTTTTCTTCGGGCATGGTTGTGGTAACTTTATTTCACGCTCGCTTGGCGCAAAAAAGGTAAAGGAAGCTGAGACAATGGCAGCAACAGGATTTTTCAGTGCACTTATTACAGGTGTTGTAGTGGGAGTGCTTGGAATGGTATTTATGGAGCCGCTGCTTATTTTTCTGGGAGCAACAGATACGATATTTCCTGATGCAATTGCGTACATAAAGTATATTCTTATCGCAACTCCTTTTATAATGGGGTCATTTGTTTTAAATAATATAATGAGATTACAGGGGAACGCCAATAAGGCAGTTATCGGAATTGCGTCAGGTGCAGTTTTGAATGTTGTACTTGATCCGATTCTTATATTTGGTGCAGGGCTTGAAACTGCCGGAGCAGGAATTGCTACAGCAATTTCACAGAGTGTAAGTTTTTTTCTACTGTTATTTCTGTGCGGAAGAGGCGACGGAATAAAAGTCAGATGGAAGAACTTTCAAATTAAATGGAGAAATTATGTGGAAATATTTGCAGGCGGAATTCCATCACTTGCAAGACAGGGATTAGGAAGTATTTCAACAATATGCCTTAACAATGTTGCAGGAGCATATGGTGATTCTGCAATAGCCGCATTTTCTGTTGTAAGCAGAATAAGCATTATTTTCAGTTCTGCGCTTATTGGATTTGGGCAGGGATTCCAGCCGGTATGTGGATTTAATTATGGTGCCATGAAATATGACAGGGTCAGGGAGGCATTCTGGTTCTGTGTAAAGGTGGCAACAATTGCAATGTCGATTGCAGGTATTCTCATATTTATATTCAGTGAGCCGATAGTATGTCTTTTCAGAGATGATGATGCACAATTGCTTGAAATAGCTGCAAAAGCTCTACGATTTCAATGTCTGTCAATGCCATTAATGGGATTTATTGTATTAAGCAATATGTGTCTTCAGAATACCAGAAAAACTCTGCGTGCAACGATTACGGCAATGGCGAGACAGGGACTTATGCTTATTCCCTCACTGTTTATACTTAATCATTTTTGGGGAATCCTTGGTATGCAGATGTCACAATGTGTATCGGATATATTATCATTTGCGTTGGCAATCCCTTTGATGATAACGGCACTTAAAGAAATGAAATTATAATTGTTGTGCTTTAATCATAGATTGTGATATAATAATTTCCTGTTGAGAATAAAATATTAATAATAAGGAGAATTACCAATGATAGATTTTATAGTTACAATATTAAGTCTTTTGGGAGCTTTTTTTCTGGCAGGCTTTGTAAATCCTTTTAATATACAGAATATCTGGCTGGTTCTGTTGTTTTTTGCAGGAGCATTTTTAGTTTTATATATTGTTCTGGCATTATTGTATATGGGTATTGCTTATATGATTTCACTTACAATTAATACAGGGAAGGAATATGAGAAGCATAGCAGATTTCATGGTGTTATGTTCAGTCTTTTGCTGGAGTTTGTACTGGATATTTTAAGAGTACGGATAAAGGTTAGCGGAATGGATAAAATTCCTGAGAAACAGAAGTTCCTTTTTGTTTCTAACCACATATCGATTTATGATACCTTTGTGCAGGTCGCTGCTTTAAGAAAATTTCCGATGGCATTTATTTCCAAGCCTGATAATTTTAAAATACCTATCGGGCACAGATATATGGTAAGATGCCGCTATATGTCACTGGACAGGGAGAATGTAAGAAGTGGAGCGATAATTACCAAGAAGGCTTCCAAAATGATTGCAGATGACGATTCCTGCGTTGGTGTATATCCTGAAGGAACAAGAAACAGAACTGATGAGACTTTGATTGAATTTAAGCCGGGATGCTTCAAAATTGCGGTATGGGCAAAGAGTCCGATTGTCATATCTGTTGTACATAATACCAATATGATTAAGAAGAATTTTCCGTGGAAGAAAACCAATGTCACAATGGATATAATCGACGTATTACAGTATGAGGATATCAAGGATTTAACAACAAGGGAGATCAGTGATATTGTACGCGAGAAAATGTTAAAAGCGTTGACATAGAAAGAACTGTAAATGGAGGTATTTTTTGAAAATTCAAAATATACTGTCAGATATGAATAAAAATTAAGAATTTGCAGATATTATTTCCAAAGTTATTTTGAAAAGGAAAGATTAACTATGGGAAAGACAGGCAAATCAAGCATTGAATTTGATAATCCGCCATATATTCGAGAATGTGCATCTGTGGTAGGTGAGAAGGAAGGAAACGGACCACTTGGTGCATATTTTGATGAAATTGTTAAAGATCCTATGGCGGGCAAGACTACATGGGAGGAAGCTGAAAGCGAGTTCCAAAAGAGAGTTGTAGATGTATTGTTAAGTAAATCAGGCCTTCACAAGGAAGATATAAGATATCTTTTTTCGGGAGATTTGCTGGGACAGCTGATTGCAACTTCTTTCGGAATACAGACCTTTGAGATTCCTCTTTTTGGTTTATATGGGGCATGCTCCACAATGGGAGAATCGATGAGTCTCGGAGCATCGTTTGTTGCGGCAGGTTATGCTGAAAACGTAATTGCCATGACATCAAGCCATTTTGCAAGTGCTGAGAAACAGTTTCGTTACCCTCTGGAATATGGTAACCAAAGACCTTTATCTGCCACATGGACTGTTACCGGTTCGGGTGGAGTGATTATCAGCAGTAAAGCAATCGGTCCATGCAGAATCAAGGGAATCACAACCGGCAAAATCGTTGATTATGGTATTACGGATTCTTTTAATATGGGTGCGGCAATGGCACCGGCGGCCTGTGACGTTATCTATAATCACTTTATGGATTTTGATATCGGTCCTGAGTACTATGATGCGATTTATACCGGAGATTTGGGATATGTAGGTCAGAAAATTTTAATCGAGCTTATGGAAGGCAAGGGTTTTGACATCTCTAATAAGCATAGGGATTGCGGAATAGAAATTTTTGACAGGGAGACCCAGGATACCCATTCGGGAGGAAGCGGCTGTGGCTGTAGTGCAGCTACGTTGGGAGCACAGATAATTCGTGAGATTAGTGAAGGAAAACTGCATAAGGTACTCTTTGTTCCAACAGGGGCACTGCTTTCGACCACAAGCTATAACGAAGGGCAGTCAGTTCCGGGAATTGCTCATGCAGTTTCAATCGAAAGAGTGGAATAGGAGGCAATATGGATTACGTTATTTCTTTTCTGGTAGGCGGTGCAATTTGTGCACTGGTACAGCTGCTTATGGAGAAAACAAAATTAATGCCGGGCAGAATCATGGTATTATTGGTATGTACAGGTGCAGTACTTGGTGCATTAGGGCTGTTTGAGCCATTTAAGGAATTTGCCAAGGCAGGAGCAACAGTGCCTCTTATTGGCTTTGGAAATGTGCTCTTTCAGGGTGTAAAGGAGGCTGTTGATATGGAAGGCTTCCTTGGAGTGTTCTTAGGTGGCTTTAAAGCCGGCGCAGCCGGAATTAGTGCGGCATTGATTTTTGGATATATTGCTTCATTGTTTGCAAATCCTAAAATGAAAAAATAATTGAAAATATTGGGAGAAAATTAAAGCCCGTACTTGAAAAATTCTAATGAAAAGAGTAGTATAATATGCAAAATGAACTGCAATTTATGATTTTGCAGACAAAGAGAGAAAGGATGAATTCCCATGGAGAAGCAAAATATTGACTGGTCAAATCTTGGTTTTGGTTATATTAAGACAGATAAGAGATTTGTATCTAATTACAAAAATGGAGCATGGGACGAGGGAACACTTACAGAGGATGATACCATCACTATAAGCGAGTGTGCCGGAGTTTTACAGTATGCCCAGACTATATTTGAAGGAATGAAAGCTTATACAACGGAGAAGGGGCAGATTGTAGTATTCAGACCTGACCTCAATGCAGAGAGAATGGAGCAGTCAGCAAAGAGACTGGAGATGCCTGTATTCCCACAGGACAAATTTGTTGAAGCAGTTCTGACAACCGTTAAGGCGAATGTAGCTTATGTACCTCCTTACGGAACAGGTGCAACGCTGTATTTGCGTCCTTATATGTTTGGCTCAGATCCTGTTATTGGAGTTAAGCCGGCTAATGAGTATCAGTTTAGAATTTTCGCAACACCTGTTGGGCCTTATTTTAAGGGTGGAGTTAAGCCTCTTACAATTAAGGTTTCTGATTTCGATCGTGCAGCACCATGTGGTACAGGTAACATTAAGGCAGGTCTTAACTATGCAATGAGTCTTCATGCAATTGTAACTGCTCATAATGAGGGCTTTGATGAGAATATGTATCTTGATTCAAAGACAAGAACCAAGGTTGAAGAGACAGGCGGAGCTAATTTCTTATTCGTAACTAAGGATAACAAGGTTGTAACACCTAAGTCAGATTCCATTCTTCCGTCAATAACAAGACGTTCACTTTTGTATGTTGCGAAAGAGTATCTTGGACTTGAGGTTGAAGAGCGGGAGGTTTACTTTGATGAGGTTAAGGAGTTTGCAGAATGCGGACTTTGCGGAACCGCTGCTGTAATCTCACCTGTAGGTAAGATTGTAGATCATGGTAAGGAAATCTGCCTTCCTAGCGGAATGTCAGATATGGGACCTGTTACCAGGAAATTATATGACACATTAACAGGAATCCAGATGGGACGTCTTGAAGCTCCTGAGGGCTGGATTCGTGTCGTTGAGTAGTAGGCAGGTGGTACAATGCTTAATCCTGCACAATTAATGAAATTTAAAAAGAACTGGGAAATTTTTACAGCTAATCATCCTAAGTTTCCTGCTTTTATGCAGGCTGCTTCCCAGGGAATGATAGTAGAGGATTCAGTTATTGATATCAGTATTACAGCACCGGACGGACGTAAGATTAGTACTAACATGAAAATAACCCAGTCAGATTTGGAATTATTTGAAAGTCTGAAAAATATGAAATGAAAATGGGGACGGCTGCAAAAATAATATTTTGCAACCGTCCCCTCTTTTGAGTATTATCTGTAGGTATTTATTAATAATCTGCCAAATCAGGACAAATCTGTTCGGCAAGTGCTTTTAATCCCTCTACGGTAAAAGGATAATTCTTGTTAATATTCATGTATTTCTCTCCAGGCTCAACAAGAATAGCATGCTGCGATGCCAGTTCATTGGTATAGTCATCAAGAAAATAAGTGGTTACCTGGGTACGTCCCGGTGTGTAATGTGTTACAAGGAAATCCATATCATAATCAGATATATAGGTTCCGCTTGAATCCTTGGTAATGCTTACATCTGCCATACCGCCTAACATACTGTAGTTATAGTACTGAATTGAAACAAAATTGCCAAGTGAATAGTATACCAGAGTCTTATTGCCGTCCTTGCCTTCAACCCATTCAACAGGTTCTACAACATGCGGATGTGTACCTATAACAAGGTCTGCACCATTATCGGCAAAGAGCTGGGCCCATTCCTGCTGCTCCTCTGTTTCTTCAAGAACATATTCTGTTCCCCAGTGAGGAAACACAATTACAAAATCTGCAAGCTCGTTGGCACGCGCAATATCAGAAGCAACCTCAGCTTTGGTATATTTGTTCATTAAATCAACCAGATAAGGCATATCTGTTGGAAGATTAAAACCATTAAGACTGTAGGTGTAGTTGAGTAATGCAACACTGATACCATTAATATCCTTAATAACAATATTGTCGGCATGCTCCTGGGATCCGTGAATTCCAAGATATGTAAAACCGGGATAGTTGGTTTCCCAGAAATCAATTGTGTTAAGTATGCCGCTTGCATGCTGGTCAATTGCGTGATTTGTTGCAAAAAGAACTGTGTCAAACCCTGCATTAACTAATGCATGACCTAATTCATCGCGAACATTAAAATGAGGATAACCAAGAAGGCCTATTTCATTGCCACCAAAAATTACTTCTTCGTTAACAACCGCCATGTCTGCTTCCTTAATGGAATCCTTAACATTGGCAAAAAGATAGTCATAATTATATGATCCGTCTGCCTGTACTGCCGGCATGCTTGCGCCTGCATGCATAAGCATATCACCGATAGCTTTTATAGAAATGGTAACAGGTTCAACCTTGGCAATCACAGATTCTGTCTCAGATGTGGTTTCTGTCTGTGACTGGCTTTCTGTAGTGGATTGATTTGTGGCATTGACATTGGTTTCACTAGTGTCGCCATTACAGCCGGAAAAAAATACAGTTGACAAAATTGATATGAGTGTCAGGGAAATTATTGCTCTGTGTTTCATTTGTTAATCTCCTATAAAAATTTATTTTCTTTATTATACAATTAATATTTTATTTATGCAAACCTTTAGTTAGTAAGACCTTTATTGACAAATGAAAAATCTGCTGTTAACATACAAAATAGATTTAAATTTAGGAGGTAGCTTGTGATGGCTCATTATTCAAAGGAAGACGTTATGAGAATGGTTGAGGAGAATGATATTGATTTTATTCGCCTTCAATTTACGGATATTTTCGGAATACTTAAAAATATTGCTATTCCAAAGACACAGTTAGAAAAAGCATTGAATAATCAGATGATGTTTGACGGTTCATCAATAGACGGATTTGCGCGTATCGAAGAGTCAGATATGTATCTTAGACCTGATTTGGACAGCTTTGTTGTTTTTCCATGGTCTAAGGAAAGCGGAACAGGTAATGTTGCCAGATTAATCTGTGATGTTTACAAAACTGACGGAACACCGTTTGAAGGTGATCCAAGATATATATTGAAGAAAGCTGTTGATGAGGCTGCTAAGATGGGCTATAAGTTCAATGTTGGTCCGGAATGTGAGTTCTTCTTATTTAATCTTGATGAGGATGGCGCTCCTACTACCAACTCTAACGAGAGAGCCGGATATTTTGATTTAGGACCTAATGACTTAGGTGAGAATTCAAGAAAAGATATGGTTCTTACCCTTGAAGAGATGGGCTTCGATATTGAGGCTGCCCATCATGAATGTGCACCTGCACAGCATGAGATAGATTTCAAATATGGTGAAGCCGTTACAACAGCAGATTCAATTATGACCTTAAAGCTTGCTGTTAAGACTATTGCACAGAAGCATGGTCTTCATGCTACATTTATGCCTAAGCCAAAGGCGTTCATGGCAGGCTCGGGAATGCATATCAATATGTCACTTGAAAAGGACGGACAGAATGTTTTCTATAATCCTGATAATGAAGACGGATTAAGCGAAGAGGCATATTATTTTATTGCAGGTCTTATGAAGCATATTAACGGTATTGTTGCAATTACCAATCCGTTAGTTAATTCATACAAAAGACTTGTTCCGGGTTATGAAGCACCTGTATATATTGCATGGTCAGCTAAGAACAGAAGTCCGTTAATCCGTATTCCGGCTGCAAGAGGTAAGGGTACAAGAGTTGAGCTTCGTAATCCTGACCCATCAGCCAATCCATATCTTGCAATGGCTGTATGTCTTATGGCGGGTCTTGATGGAATTAAGAACAGGCTTGAGCTTTGCAACAGCGTGGATGCCAATATCTATGAGATGAGCAAGAAGGAGAAGAAAGAAAGAGGTATTGAAAGCCTTCCGGAGACACTTTATGACGCAGTTAAACAGATGGAGAAGGATGAGGTTGTTATCAATACACTTGGTGAGGAGACAGCAGAGAAATATATCAGAGCCAAGAAAAAAGAATGGGCTGATTACAAGGTTACGGTAAGTGATTGGGAGATTGGAGAATATCTCTACAAATACTAAAAATAAAACGATAGTCACTTTAAACGACATGCTTTCGCTCGTTTGGGGTGGCTATTGTTATTAGCAAGTCAGAAAAAAGAGGTATACAACATGGATCAGACAAAAGATGTTTTTACGGGACGTTCAATACCGTCTGTAATTGCAAAATTTGCAGTTCCAACTGTTTTAAGCCAGTTGGTTACTCTATTATATAATCTCGCAGATACTTTTTTCGTCGGACGAACCAATATTCCGTCCCAGGTGGCGGCGTTAACACTTAGCTTTCCTATTTTTATGACATTAACTATGGTGGGAAATCTGTTTGGTATCGGAGCGAATAGTTTTATATCCCGTTCACTTGGACAGGGGGAGCGAAAAGAAGCTTCCAAAGCTTCAACCTTTGCTTTTTATGGCGCATTGATGGGTGTATTTGTAATAATGCTTGTCCTGTTTATTTTCATGACACCGATATTAACCGCTATAGGTGCTAAAACACCGGAGACCTTTCAGGCAACCGGAGAGTACCTCAAATGGACTGTTATTTATGGTGGTATTCCTACGGTTGCGGCACTGATGCTCGGACATCTTATCCGGGCAGAGGGGAATATCAAACAGGCAAGTATTGGAATGGCTATAGGTGGTATTCTTAATATTGCATTGGATGCAGTTTTTGTACCAGTTCTTGGAATGGGTGCAAAGGGTGCGGCGATTGCTACCTTCATTTCAAATGTTGTAGCCTTCTTATATTTGTTTATGATAATTATTCGTTCAAAGAATAGTGTCGTAGTACTTAATCCCACAAAATTAAGATTTAAATCAAAAATCATTAAGCAGGTTATTCTGGTAGGAATTCCCGCTGCTGCAATAATAGTTCTTGGCAGCAGTGCAAATATGATTCTTACACATTTTATGTCAGAGTATGGAGATGTTTCAATTGCAGCATTTGGTATCGTGCAGAAAATAGGAACCATTGCAATTCAGATAACAGTCGGACTTTCACAGGGAATTATGCCGCTTTTAGGATATTGTTTTGGTTCAGGCGATATAAAGCGTTTGAAAGAGATTAGTAAATTCTCTTTTTGGATTCTTGGATGTTATGCAGCATTGTGCATTATTGTTGTGGAAATCTTTGCTGAGCCGTTAATTAATCTTTTTATATCCGAGCCGTCAACAGTTGAGAAGGGTATACTTTTCCTCCGTATCTGGTTTTTGTGTGCGCCGGGAATGTGTTTTACAAATCTTTTCAGCAGTATTTTTCAGGCGATGGGCAAGTGGTTACAGTCATTGTTGCTGTCAATTGTCCGTCAGGCAGGGTTACTTTTTCCGTTGTTAGTTATTTTGAATACATATGTTGGTGAAAAAGGACTTGTATGTGCACAGCCGGTCTCAGACAGTATAACACTTGTGTTGGGTATAATTTTGTACTCGTTGATAATGAAAAAGTATAAATTGGGGTTTAGTGAATTAAAAAAGCTGTAATGATGTTTCGCAGAATATTTTACGGGCATTAGCCCTGCAACATTTAATTCAATTAGCCCTGCAGACAGCCTCACAACCTTCAGCCGCTTATTGAAGGAAGGTTTCCAAGGTTATTGTCTTCGGTACCATCGGGTAATGATTTCAGGTATTCCGTATTCTTACGGTGTGCAACTCCGACACCCTGAATTTCTCCTGCTTTAGCCATAGCAACGCCTTGCTCTTTGGAAACAGTGGAGCCGTCTGACAGCTGATAGCCGGTAATACGTCCGCCTGATTTAACTAATGCCACAATTTTCTTTGCATTTGCCTTGGGAACCGGAACTTCATCAAGAGCAGCATAGGCAAGTTCTGAACCGAGGTTATTTTCATTTATATTCATTTTTTTCTCCCTTATATTATTAATTGTTTTTATAGTATCTGTGAAAATTAAAATAATATGCAAAGAGTGTCTTATTATTGGATATCCCTTATACATGATATTCAGAAGCAGTTTGAAGCATTTAAGCCACTTGAAGAGGGTATACAAACGGATATGCGAATCAATTCTGCATTTATTGAATTATGTCTGGAGTATGAAAAAATAAATTATGAAAGAATTTTATATAATGATTCAAAAGAAAATGATGAAACAGAAATGACACCGGTTGCGGAATATTGAATTAAATAATAAAGAAACTTGTTTTTTAAGAATTTAAGTGTCATAATATCGACATGATTATAAAATAAACAGCGAAAGGATTTAAATATATTATGAAATTTACTAAAATGCATGGAATCGGCAATGATTATGTATATGTTAACTGTTTAGAGGAGACTGTGGCTAATCCGTCGGAAACTGCCATTGAGGTAAGTGACAGACACAAGGGAATCGGTTCAGACGGACTTGTTCTGATTAAATCATCTGAAATTGCTGATTTTACAATGGAAATGTATAATGCAGACGGCTCGCAGAGTCAGATGTGTGGCAATGCAATCCGATGTGTCGGCAAATATGTATATGAAGCAGGGTATACCGATAAGACAGACATATCTATTGAAACCCTCGCCGGAATTAAATATCTGAAGCTTACGATTGAGAACGGGAAGGTAACAATTGTAAGAGTTAATATGGGTGCACCAATCCTCATACCGGCACAGATACCTGTTAACCTTGACGGTGACACAGTAGTTAACCGTCCTGTTGTAATCGGCGATAAGGAATATAACATTACCTGTGTATCAATGGGTAATCCGCATTGTATTACATATATGGATGATGTATTGAATCTTGATATTGAAAAGATTGGACCGATTTTCGAGAACAGCCCTGTGTTCCCTGAAAGAGTGAATGCTGAGTTTGTTAAGGTTATTGACAGAGACACTCTTCAGATGAGAGTGTGGGAGAGAGGCTCCGGTGAAACAATGGCCTGCGGAACAGGTGCATGCGCAGTTGCAGTTGCTTCAATTCTTAACGGACTTTGTAATGATACCGTTACACTTAAGCTTCTTGGCGGAGACCTGCAGATTACATGGGACAGAGAAGCTGATGTTGTGTATATGACCG
Source organism: Lachnospiraceae bacterium (assembly GCA_045129695.1). Classification (GTDB taxonomy): domain Bacteria; phylum Bacillota; class Clostridia; order Lachnospirales; family Lachnospiraceae; genus Eshraghiella. The sequence goes on from JBGVJZ010000005.1 coordinate 17,932, forward strand.
GAAGTGCAACAACTGTCTTTACGGGTGAGTGGCTGTAAGATATATGGTTTCTATTGAAATCCCCCCTTGCATTTCATGATTATATTTGCTATAATAACACATTATTGGATAAAGGCATGGAATGAGACTCGAACTCATGGAACCCGACAGGAAGAGGTCATCGCCGACTGAGAGTGACTTCAGGTGGAACGGAGCAAGGGAACACTCAGGAGCTGATACATCGAGAGCATATGCAGGTAGGTGTGTACGTGGTACGCGTTAAGTACTTAGAGTTGGAGTATTTATATAATACTCAATGCGGGTGGTACCGCGGATAATTTGTAATTATTCGTCCCGGAATACATGAAGTGTGTATTCCGGGATTTTTTGTTTTTTTTAGTTGGAAACGCACTTATGCAAATAGGAATTTTTAGAAGGAGATTGGAAAATGGCAAACATTTACAGAGACACAACACTTAACCTTGTAAGTGAATCAGACATTGGCAAGGAAATCAAGGTTGCAGGATGGGTTGAGAACATTCGTGACCATGGCGGAGTATCTTTTATTGATTTAAGGGATATGTATGGAGTATTACAGGTAGTTATAAGAGATACAGAGCTTTTGAAGGGAATTAAGAAAGAGGAATGTATCTCTGTTGAAGGTAAGATGGAGCATAGAGATGAAGAGACTTATAATCCTAAAATTCAGTCAGGAACCATCGAATTGGAGGCTCACAGGATTACAACACTCGGACAGGTATATACACAGCTTCCTTTTGAAATTCAGACATCCAAGGAAGTAAGTGAATCGGTTCGTCTTAAATACAGATATCTTGATATGAGAAATGAAAAAGTTAAGGACAATATTTTGTTCCGTTCACAGGTAGTTGCATATCTTCGCGAGAAGATGACAGAGTTGGGATTCATTGAGATTCAGACACCAATCCTCTGTGCATCATCACCTGAGGGAGCAAGGGATTATATTGTTCCTTCAAGAAAATATAAAGGCAAATTCTATGCACTTCCACAGGCACCACAGCAGTATAAGCAGTTATTAATGGTGTCAGGAATTGATAAGTATTTCCAGATAGCACCTTGCTTCAGGGATGAGGATGCAAGAGCTGACCGTTCACCGGGAGAATTTTACCAGTTAGATTTCGAGATGAGCTTTGCGACTCAGGAGGATGTATTCAGGGTCGGTGAAGAGGTTTTAACAGCTACGTTTGAGAAATTTGCACCTGAAGGATTTGAAGTTACCAAGGCTCCGTATCCAATCATCAGCTACAAGCAGGCAATGCTTGAATTCGGTACGGATAAGCCGGACCTTAGAAATCCACTTAGAATCATTGATGTTACTGATTTCTTCCAGAAATGTACTTTTAAGCCATTCATCGGTAAGACCGTACGTGCAATAAAGGTTCATGCAGATATGTCAAAGGGCTTCCATGAGAAACTATTGAAGTTTGCAACAGAAATCGGAATGGGTGGACTTGGATATCTTGAAGTACTTCCTGACGGAAGTTATAAGGGACCTATTGATAAATTTATTCCTGCTGAATTGAAGGAAGAATTTAAGACACTTGCAGGACTTAATGTTGGAGATACTATTTTCTTTATGGCAGATAAGGAAGACAGAGCAGCTTATTATGCAGGCATGATTCGTACGGAGCTTGGAACCAAGCTTGATTTAATAGAGAAGAATGCATACAGATTCTGCTATATTAATGACTTCCCAATGTTTGAAATGGATCCTGAGACCAAGAAAATCGGATTTACACATAATCCTTTCTCAATGCCACAGGGAGGGCTTGAGGCACTTAATACCATGGACCCTCTTGATATTCTTGCATATCAGTATGATATTGTATGTAATGGTATTGAGCTTTCATCAGGTGCTGTCCGTAACCATGATATGCAGATAATGGTTAAGGCTTTTGAAATAGCTGGCTATGATGAAGAGGTTCTCAAAGCCAAATTCGGAGCTTTGTATAACGCATTCCAGTTTGGTGCACCACCACATGCCGGCATGGCACCGGGTGTTGACCGTATGATTATGTTGCTTCGTAATGAAGAGAATATCCGTGAGGTTATTGCTTTCCCAATGAGCGGAACCGCACAGGATTTCATGTGCGGAGCACCTAATGAAGTTACTGAACAGCAGTTACGTGAAGTTCACATTAAGGTTAGAGATTAATTTATGGAACGGAGGCAGTTATGGCTAACGTAATTAGTGATGAGACAATCGAATATGTAGGAATACTTGCAAAGCTTGAGTTGTCTGATGAAGATAAAGAGAATGCAAAAAAAGATATGGCAAGTATGCTTGATTATATCGATAAGCTTGGCGAGCTTGACACAACAGGTGTTGAGCCAATGTCACACATATTTCCTGTAAACAATGTAATGCGTGAAGATGTTGTGACTAATGGAGACGGAAGTGCAGATGCACTTAAGAATGCTCCGGAGAGTAATGATGAAGCGTTTATTGTACCAAAGACCGTAGAATAGGCAGAAAGGAAGAGCTTATGAATTTATTGGATTTAACCGCAGTAGAGCTTGCCAAAGAAATTAAGGCAGGAAATACCACTGCAGTGGAAGCAATGAAAGCTGTTATTGAACAGATTGAAACAAGTGAAAGCGAACTGAACTGCTACGTTACCTTTGATAAAGAGGCAGCGATGAAAGCGGCAGAGGCAGCACAGAAAGCCATTGATGATGGCAGTTTAACAGGACCATTAGCAGGTGTTCCTGTGGCAATCAAGGACAATATGTGTACCAAGGGAATGCTTACAACCTGTTCGTCTAAAATTTTAGAAAATTTCGTACCTCAGTTTTCTTCAGAGGCAGTTATACGTCTTGAGAAAGCGGGTGCTGTTATTATTGGTAAGACCAACATGGATGAATTTGCCATGGGTTCAACCTCAGAGACTTCTGCATATGGAGTTACTAAGAATCCTTGGAACACAGAGCATGTTCCGGGTGGTTCTTCCGGTGGTTCAGCGGCAGCAGTTGCAGGTAAGGAGTGTTTTTTTGCACTTGGTTCAGATACAGGTGGCTCAATCAGACAGCCTGCATCCTACTGTGGAGTTGTAGGGATGAAGCCTACTTACGGAACAGTATCACGTTATGGACTTATTGCATATGGTTCATCACTCGACCAGATTGGACCTTTATGCAAGGATGTTACGGACTGTGCAACAATTATGGAGGTAATTGCAGCACATGACCCTAAGGATTCAACTTCAATTAAGCGTGAGGATACGGATTTTACATCAGCACTTGTTGATGATGTAAAAGGAATGAAGATAGGAATACCAAGTACTTATTTTGGCGAGGGACTTGACCCACAGGTTAAGGAAGCCGTTATGAATGCCGTTAAGGTTTTGGAGGAAAAAGGTGCGATTGTGGAGGAATTTGAACTTGACCTTGTGGATTATGCAATTCCTACTTATTATACAATTGCGGCAGCAGAGGCAAGCTCCAACCTTGAACGTTTTGACGGAGTTAAATACGGATATCGTGCAGAGAACTATGAGGGACTTCATAATATGTATAAGAAGACACGTTCAGAAGGCTTTGGTCCTGAGGTTAAGCGAAGAATTATGTTAGGTTCTTTCGTACTCAGCTCAGGCTATTATGATGCATATTATCTTAAGGCACTTAAGGTAAAAGCACTTATTAAAAAAGCATTTGACGAAGCTTTTGCAAAATATGATTTAATCATAGGGCCAGTTGCACCGACAACGGCACCAAAGCTTGGTTCATCGCTTTCAGACCCGATAAAGATGTATTTAGGAGATATTTACACAATCTCACTTAACCTTGCCGGACTTCCGGGAATGAGTGTTCCTTGCGGAAAGGACGAAAACGGACTCCCAATCGGAATGCAGTTAATCGGAGACTGTTTTAAAGAGAAAAATCTTATTCGTGCTGCTTACACATATGAGCAGGCACGTGGTAAATTTGAATAAGGAGGAGAGTTATAATGGCAAAAGCTTATGAAACCGTAATCGGTCTTGAAGTTCATGTTGAGCTTGCGACCAAGACCAAAATTTTCTGCGGATGTTCAACAGCCTTCGGCGGTGCGCCTAATACACACACCTGCCCTGTTTGTACGGGAATGCCGGGTTCTCTTCCGGTACTTAATAAACAGGTTGTGGAATATGCCGCTGCGGTAGGTCTTGCAACCAACTGTACAATCACACAGAATTGTAAATTTGACAGAAAAAATTATTTTTATCCTGATAATCCACAAAACTATCAAATTTCTCAGTTATACTTACCTATATGCAGGGATGGTCATGTGGATATTGAGCTTCCTGATGGAACTGTTAAGCCTATAAGAATCCATGAGATTCACATGGAAGAGGATGCGGGTAAGCTTGTTCATGATGACTGGCAGGATGTTTCGCTGGTGGATTTTAACCGTTCAGGTGTACCGCTGATTGAGATTGTGTCAGAGCCGGATATGAGAAGTGCAGAAGAAGTCATTGCGTATCTTGATAAACTTCGACTTATTATTCAGTATCTTGGGGCATCTGACTGTAAGCTTCAGGAAGGCTCAATGAGAGCGGATGTGAATTTATCCGTAAGAGAGGTCGGTTCAACGGAATTCGGCACCAGAACCGAGACTAAGAATCTTAACTCCTTCAGTGCTATTGCAAGAGCAATAGAGGCAGAGAGGGACAGACAGATTGATTTGATTGAATCAGGACAGCCTGTTATTCAGGAGACAAGAAGGTGGAATGACGATAAGGAATATTCCTATGCAATGCGTTCCAAGGAGGATGCTCAGGATTACAGATATTTCCCTGACCCTGATCTGGTTCCTGTTCATATCAGCGATGAATGGCTTGAAGAGATACGTTTGCGCCAGCCGGAATTTAAGACTGAGAAGATGAAGCGTTACAAGGAAGAATTTGGAATACCGGATTATGATATTAACATTATTACAGATTCCAAGAAGCTTGCCGATATTTTTGAACAGGCAACAGCAATCTGCGGAAAGCCTAAGAAGGTTTCCAACTGGCTCATGGTTGAGACAATGCGAATCCTCAAGGAAAAGGGCATGGATGTTACAGACATTACTTTTTCTCCTGAGAACCTTGCAAAGCTTGTTAACCTTACGGAAGCCGGTGCAATTAACAGCTCCGTAGCAAAAGAAGTTTTCGAGAAAATATTCGATGAGAATATTGACCCGGACAAATATGTTGAAGAGAATGGCTTGAAGCAGGTCAATGACGAAGGCGCATTGAGAAAGGCTGTTGAGGATGTGGTTGCTGCCAACCCTCAGTCTGTTGAGGATTACCGTAACGGTAAGGAAAAAGCAATCGGATTTTTAGTGGGACAGACCATGAAGGTCATGAAGGGGAAAGCCAACCCTGGAATGGTTAATGAAATGTTAAAAGAAATTCTTAATAAATAAAAAATTAGTTGTCTAATAAGGATTTGTTATTATATAATGATATTATAATTATGCGGAGGTGTGTGATTATGCATGAGAGAAGACAGAGTAAGAGAATTCCGGTAACACTGGAGTTAATTGTATCGGATTTGTTTATTCAAGACAATGATAAGATTAAAATCGATTCGCCGATTACTGTTAAGGATGTATCAAGACATGGTATCGGGTTCGTATCTAAGTCTGTTCTTCCAATGAACTATTATTTTAATGCAGCGCTTAATATCGGTGGTGACGACTCAACATTATATACAGTTGTGAAGATTATCCGTTGTGTGGAAATGAGTGACGGTGAATATACCTACGGATGTGAGCTTGTTGGAATGGCACCGGTTCTCAATTATATTTTTGAAGAACTTGAAGCAAATTATAACGAAGAATAACAGATTATATTATAATAATTATAAGAGCAATAAGCGGGGTGAATGAATATGATTAATTCAGGAAGTATTTATGAAGGAGACTATGGAGTAAGAGAATCATTACTTGCATTGAAAAAGCGCGAAGAGAGTGCTATTGTTGCTGCAATCAATGAGCTTGAAAGTGGCATATCAGATAAAAGAGCAGAATGTGACAGTCTTGCTTCAGAGAGAGATGAGAAGAGAGATCAGATTGAGAGAGAGTATACAATCCGAATAAATAATAATAACAGGGATATTGAGAGAATCAAGGTTTCGATTGCAGATGTTGAGAAAGAACAGGAGAAACTTAAGCAGGAGCTTTCAGAATGTTCATTCGTTGCGGTAGGTAAGAAAAAATCCCTAACTGAGAAGATTGAAGACAATGATCAGAAACTTGCAAAGCTTAATAATAATCTTCGCATTAGCGAGACTACAGGACAGGAATTAATTCAGACTAAAGAGAAGAATCTTGGAAGACTTGATATTACTCTTAACAGAATTAAGGAAGGTATGAAGGAAGTAACAGATCAGATTGATGCATTAAGTTCTGAATTGACTGCCAATAAGGATGTTCAGAAGTTGTATACTGAGTTAAGTGATTTTGATATGCATAAAATGCTTAATCAGGATGATGTATTCAGGGATTATGTATATTCATTACTTATCGGAACAGGAAAGGGTCTTACATTTACTGAACTTCAGCACAGGAATGTTATTTTTGCACTTATTCCAAATGACAGACTCGAGGAAGCTCTTAGAAAATTAAGAGAAGCAGAGAGAATTGATAAGCTTATGGATGGAGATACAGCATATTTTTGTGCAAAAGATTGACTTTATAAAAGAGACTGTATTATAATCGGGGGGTGAGTATTAACCCCTCGATTTTCTTGTCTGAAAAACAGTAGCGAGCGAGGGATAACATAGGAGGATAATTAATCATGCAGGAATTTAAACCGTTTAAAGAAGGAAAAGTACGTGAGGTATATGATATTGGAGATTCAATTATTATGGTAGCAACAGACCGAATCTCTGCATTTGACAATATTCTGAAGAACAAGATTACTGATAAGGGTGCTATTCTTACCCAGATGTCTAAGTTCTGGTTTGATTTTACAAAGGATATCGTTCCTAACCATATGATTTCAGTTGATACCAAGGATATGCCTGAATTTTTTAATCAGGAGCGTTTTGATGGAAACAGTATGATGTGCAAGAAGCTTGAAATGCTTCCGATTGAGTGTATTGTAAGAGGATATATTACAGGCAGCGGCTGGGAGAGCTATAAGAAGGACCAGACAGTTTGTTCAATTAAACTTCCTGAGGGATTAAAGGAATCTGACAAGCTTCCTGAACCTATCTATACACCAAGTACCAAGGCTGAAATCGGCTTGCATGATGAGAATATCTCATACGAGAGAAGCGTTGAGATTCTTAAGGAGATTTATGGCGATAAGGGTGTAGAATATGCAGAGAAGCTTAAGGAATACACAATCGCATTATATAAGAAATGTGCAGAATATGCATTAAGCAAAGGAATTATAATTGCAGATACCAAGTTCGAATTCGGTCTTGATGAGAACGGAAATGTTGTACTCGGAGATGAAATGCTTACACCGGACAGCTCAAGATTCTGGCCATTGGAGGGCTATGAGGCAGGCAAGTCACAGCCTTCATTCGATAAGCAGTTTGTAAGAGACTGGTTAAAGGCTAATCCGGATAATGACCTTCTTCTTCCTGATGAGGTAGTCGAGAAGACTGTTGATAAGTACAAAGAGGCATATGAGTTACTTACCGGCGAGAAATTTAATTAAAATATTTAAATTGTTTTAGAAAGGACAGAGCTATGGGAACAGATTGTTATCAGACTCCCCTTGCAGAGAGATATGCAAGTAAGGAGATGCAGTATATTTTTTCTCCTGACAAGAAATTCAGAACATGGAGAGAGCTTTGGATTGCCCTTGCGGAATCTGAGAAAGAATTAGGTTTAAATATTACGGACGAACAGATAGAAGAGTTGAAGGCTAACAAGGATGACATCAACTATGATGTTGCAAAAGCAAGGGAGAAAGAAGTAAGACATGATGTTATGTCCCATGTATATGCTTACGGTACACAGTGTCCGAAGGCTAAGGGAATTATCCATCTTGGTGCTACTTCATGCTATGTTGGCGATAATACTGACTTAATTATTATGACAGAGGCGCTTAAACTTGTTCGTAAGAAATTAATTAATGTTATGAATGAGCTTGCTAAATTTGCAGATACATATAAAGCACTTCCTACACTTGCTTTTACACATTTTCAGCCGGCACAGCCGACAACAGTGGGTAAGAGAGCAACGCTCTGGCTAATGGAGTTAAAGCTTGACCTTGATGATTTGGATTATTTAATTGATTCTATGAGATTGTTAGGTTCTAAGGGTACAACCGGTACACAGGCAAGCTTCCTTGAATTGTTTGAAGGCGACCATGTAAAGATTCGTAAGCTTGACAATATGATAGCACAGAAGATGGGATTTATGGGAGTATATCCTGTATCAGGTCAGACCTATTCAAGAAAGGTTGATACAAGAGTTGTTAATGTACTTGCAGGAATTGCGGCGAGCGCACACAAGTTCTCTAATGATATCCGTCTTTTACAGCATTTGAAAGAGATTGAGGAGCCGTTTGAGAAATCACAGATTGGTTCATCAGCAATGGCATATAAGCGTAATCCGATGAGAAGCGAGAGAATTGCTTCACTTGCTAATTTTGTAATGGCAGATGTTATGAATCCTGCAATTACAAGTGCTACACAGTGGTTTGAGAGAACACTTGATGATTCAGCTAATAAGAGAATGTCAATTCCTGAGGCATTCCTTGCAGTTGACGGTATTCTTGATTTATATATGAATGTAGTTGACGGACTTGTAGTATATGATAAGGTTATTTATAAACATATTATGGCAGAGCTTCCGTTTATGGCAACAGAGAACATTATGATGGATGCTGTTAAAGCCGGCGGAGACCGTCAGGAACTCCATGAGAAAATCAGAACACTTTCTATGGAGGCAGGTAAGAGGGTTAAACAGGAAGGGCTTGATAACAACCTTCTTGAGCTCATTGCAGCTGACCCTGCGTTTAATATGACTCTGGAGGACCTTCAGAAGTCCATGGATCCAGCTAAATATACCGGAAGATCCAAAGAGCAGGTTGAAGAGTTCTTAAGTGAAGTAATTCGTCCGATTCTTGATGCAAATGCAGATGACTTGGGAATTAAGGCAGAGATTAATGTTTAAGATTTATAATTGATATGTTAAAAAAGAGATAGGCAACTATCTCTTTTTGATTTATGGAATCTATATAATAAAAATATTTACAGATGAAAAAAATAGGTGTATACTTATCGTGCAAAAAATTGTAGCATAACAGGAGGAAACCACATGGTTAGAGCAATAGTTGGTGCAAACTGGGGCGATGAAGGAAAGGGCAAGATTACAGATATGCTTGCTGAGAAATCTGATATTATCGTAAGATTTCAGGGAGGCAGCAATGCAGGACACACAATAATTAATAATTATGGTAAGTTTGCATTACATTTACTTCCATCAGGAGTTTTTTATGACCACACAACAAGTATAATAGGTAATGGTGTTGCACTTAACATTCCGTATCTTTTTAATGAAATTAAAAGTCTTGAAGAGAAGGGAGTTCCTACACCTAAGATACTTGTATCAGACAGAGCACAGATTCTTATGCCATATCATGTGGATTTTGATGCATATGAGGAAGAGAGACTTGGTGGTAAGGCATTTGGTTCTACCAAATCAGGAATTGCTCCATTCTATTCTGACAAATATGCTAAAATAGGCTTTCAGGTAAGTGAGCTTTTTATGGATGAGGCTGATTTGAGAGAAAAGGTTGAAAGGGTAGTTGAGTACAAGAATATTCTGCTTACAAATCTTTATCACAAACCTGCAATGAATCCTGATGATATATTTAATCTTCTTATGTCATATAAGGAAATGGTAGCACCTTATGTTACGGACGTTTCACTTTTCCTGCATAAGGCAATTAAGGAAGGTAAGTCAATCCTTCTCGAAGGACAGCTTGGTTCATTAAAGGACCCTGACCATGGTATTTATCCAATGGTTACATCATCTTCAACACTTGCAGCATACGGTGCAATCGGTGCCGGAATTCCTGCACAGGAGATTGATAATGTTATAACGGTTGTTAAGGCATACTCTTCAGCGGTTGGTGCGGGTGCGTTTGTAAGCGAGATTTTTGGAGATGAGGCACAGGAGCTTCGCGTAAGAGGAGGAGACGGCGGAGAATTTGGTGCTACTACGGGAAGACCGAGAAGAATGGGCTGGTTTGATGCAGTTGCAACCAGATATGGCTGCAGAATGCAGGGCGCGACAGAGGTTGCGTTAACAGTTCTTGATGTACTTGGATATCTTGATGAGATTCCTATGTGTGTCGGATATGAAATAGACGGAGAGGTTATTACAGACTTCCCTGTAACCTATAAATTAGAGAAGGCAAAGCCTGTTCTTAAGACTTTTAAGGGCTGGAAATGTGACATCAGAGGCATTCAGAAATATGAAGAGCTTCCACAGGAATGCCGCGACTATATTGAGGCAATAGAGGCTGAAATCGGAGTTCCGATTACAATGGTATCAAATGGTCCAAAACGTCATGATATAATTATGAGAGAAAGTAAATTAAGCAAATAAAAAATTAAGAGTTCTGCACTTGCTGCAGAACTCTTTGTATTTGCAGGATTTAATTCTTAAAATCCTCTTCGGTATACGGGTCATCCGAATCATTTGCATATGTTTTGTCTTCCGGCTTGGAATCCTTTTTGGAAAGTTTGTAGAACATTAAAATTAAATATATTACAATAGGTATGCCTATGGTTCCGAGTAAGGCCAATTTAAGCATTGTCTGAGCCCATGGACTGCGTATTAAGGCAAAAACAAGTGTGGAAAGATACAAGCCTAAAAGCAGTGCTATGCAGATGATTGCAAGAACCTGTTTAAAAGATACTTTTCGCTTCATAAATTACCTCCAAAAATATCATAACAAGAGTATAACAGCAAATTTGCTTTAAAGATAGTTTATTTTGAAAAATTTTTATATTTGACTTAGAAGAGAGATTGTTATATACTTTGTATGTATTGAGATAATTAATATTGCGTTAAGGAGAAAGCACAATGGCATTATTAGAAACATGGAGAACAATGGCCTATGACGAGAAAGCTGATCAGCGTAAATTACAGATGTTCTGGGCTAATTATTTTAACCTTGAAAAGGGAATTTATCAGCAGATTTTAAAGACACCTGACGAGCCTGCTAAGGGAACCGTTAAGGAGCTTGCAGAGAAGTTTAATATTGATGTTATGAGCATGGTTGGTTTCCTGGATGGAATCAACGACAGTCTTAAGGTACCTAATCCGATTGAGACAATGGAGGAGGATACAGAGGTTAACCTTGATTATGATAAGGAACTTCTTTATAAGAACATGGTTGACGCTAAAGCGGACTGGCTTTATGAACTTCCTGAATGGGACGCATTAATTGATGTTGAGAGAAGAAGAGTTCTTTACAAAGAGCAGAAGCTTTCAACAACAGTTTTCAAGGATAAGAAGATTGGAAGAAATGACCCATGTCCATGCGGCAGCGGACTTAAATATAAGAAATGCTGCGGCAAGAACGCATAAATTAAAGAGAAAATTTGAACGAGTCAGAAATGAAATTTTTGACGCGTTTATATTATGGGAGATTACGGAGAATATGGTTATGAAGAAAATATTAGTTACATTGCTTATTGCGTCAATGGGTGCAGCCATTTTGGCAGGCTGTGGCGAAAGCAAAAAGAGTGACAGCAGGAAAGAGACTGGTGCGGAGAATACTTCATCTAATGAAGTAACAACAGAGGATAAAGCGACAACGGAAGATAAGGAGACAGAATCTCAGACTCTGGAAGAGAGCGGGTTTGAGGGTGAGGTGTGCACTTGGACCAGTTCAGGTGTGAAGCTGAAGCTTACATATGATGCGGATGCAATTGAAGTAGATAAGGCAGAGGATGGTTATTCACTTAAGCTCGGGTTGAAGGATAAATATTATAGTGAACAGTTTGATATAGTTAAGGGAAGTGTTCAGGATTTTTATGACAGATATAAAACAGAGCTGGATAATAATGTAGCCAATCCTAAGACTACTGTTGTGACGGATGACGGGGGCGGCAAGGAAGAAAATGCTACAACGGTTCAGTATAATATGACAGAAACCTATAGTAATGCCTATATTAGTGAACCGGAGATAATTGAAGTAGAAAGCGGCATGACGGTATATCGTTTTGAAAGAAAATATACCGTTACCCAGACAAATGAGAATATAACCAATCCGGGAGATAATCCTGAACCGTATGTGTATGATGTTGACAAATATCATTATGTAATTGATGTGGGAAATAATTATTGCGCTTATGTTTTTTCATTTAGTCCGGATATGAAAACTCCTGATAAAGAACTCAAAACAGATGCGTTAAAGACCATGCTTGATGCTATGTATATAGAAATCGTAACAGAATAATACACAAAAAAGGAACCTTTAGAAGGTTCCTTTTTCATTGCCGACCATGATTTCCGGAAATCTGCTCTGGAGATGGGAGATAATATCATCCGAAACATCCTCGGGAACATGCGGAATCTTGGTGAAAATTTTATTTTCGGTTACAATGCAGAGTGGACACTGTATATCAGCCCTGCCGTTCCTGTTGGTAAATTCATTGTATTTATATATCCATACAATTTGTTCAAGCGGAATAACTACCATGTTGCAGGCTCTTGTCACACCGAAGAAAAAGGTTTCACTTACAAATAAATTCTCGCTGAACATTGTTGCGGATTCATTGAATTCCTGCTCGGCAAGTGCATAGGTGCTTTTCATTCTGCCGTATTTGCGGAGCCTGAAAAAAGGAAGTGAAATATAAGGATTTAAAAATACAATAACCGTAAAAATTATATCCACAAAAACCATAACCGTAAAAACAAACAGTGCGTAGATAAAAAAGGTTTCAGCACTGTGTACATAGTCAAACTGGTTTACGAAGGTTGCGGGCGTAAGCCTGCTTAGTAAATCCGTTGAAAATTCAAGCTCATCAGATATGCTTGCAATTACTGTTTCGTACATGTTATCATTATGTGTCAGATGTGCGTTAAAAGTAAAATCTGTAAGAATTGAATAATTCTCAGGAATTTTGTCTTCACATATGAGAAAAAGATAACATATTCCATCTTCAATTGCATAATAGACCCTGGCAACAGTCCGGTCATAAATATGATAATCAATTCCTGCATAGTATAGTGTATCAACTGTAAGCGTAATATTACGGGTGCCGGAATCGTATAGCGTATCTACTGAAGAAAGCTTATTTACTTTATATGGATTGATATGGTCCTTGAGAGGATTAATTATAAACACAATTAATAATATTACAAAAATAATAATCGGAATAACAAGCCTCGGAAGGTACATTTGTCTTATATATTGTTTTAATGTTTTATGCTTCATAGATTTTAGTATAGGATAGCAAAGTAAAATAATCAAGTAGAATAGGGTGAAAAAATGAAGGAATATACAGGCTTCGCCGAAGTTTATGATGAATTTATGTCAAATATTCCATATGATGAGTGGGTAGAGAAAATAGACCGATATCTTCAAGCAAAGTCCTGTGGCAGAAGAATTCTGGAATTGGGCTGTGGAACAGGAAGCTTTACTCTGAGAATGAAGCGGAAGGACTATGAGATACTGGGAACTGATTTTTCCATGGATATGTTAAGAATTGCACGCAAAAAAGCAAAGAGACAGAAAATATGCTGTGAATTTCAATTTCAGGATATGAGAGCACTTGAACTTGATGAGGAGTTTGACTGCGTTGTAAGCGTATGTGATTCAATGAATTATATGACAGGTAAATTCGATTTGGAATCGGCGTTCTCTTCGGTCTTGGGAGTTTTAAAACCAGGAGGTATATTTCTCTTTGATATGAAGACGGAAAGCTTTTACAGGGAATTAGGAGAAAACATTTATGTGGATGAGACTGACACCGGTGATTATGTATGGAAGAATTTCTATGATTGTGCATCCAAGGATAATTATTATGAACTGAATATATATATTAAAGGACGGGGAAATCGCTATATCAAGCATTCAGAGGAGCATTTACAGCATGCTTTTACCATGGAGGAAGTTGTTGAATGTGCAGAAAAATGCGGCTTCATTATAAAAGAAATTCTGGGTATGGATTTATTAAGTCCCGGGGATTATAATGCAGAAAGAGTATATTACGTTTTGGAAAGGAAAAAATCATGAAAGACTATATGATAAGAGGTACGGCCGCAAATGGACAGGTAAGGGCGTTTGCAGCTTTTACAAAGGAGACCGTTGAAAAAGCGAGAACAGCACATAATACAAGTCCTGTTGTTACGGCGGCACTTGGAAGACTGCTAACAGCCGGTGCGATGATGGGCAGTATGATGAAAGGGGAGAAGGACATTCTTACACTTAAGGTAGAGGGTAGTGGTCCCATCAAATCAATCATGGTAACAGCGGATTCGGCAGGAAGAGTAAAGGGGTATCCTCAGGTTTCAAGAATTCCTTTAATGGTTAATGATAAAGGAAAGTTGGATGTTGCAGGCGGAATTGGAGTAGGTTTGCTTACTGTAATTAAAGATATTGGTTTAAAAGAGCCATATAGTGGAACCTGTGAATTGGTTACAAGCGAAATTGCAGAGGATATAACATATTATTTTGCATCCAGCGAGCAGACTCCTTCTTCAGTTGGACTCGGGGTGCTTGTTTCTGAGGATGAAAGTGTTGCGCAGGCAGGAGGCTTTATTGTACAGATTATGCCTGATGCCACCGAGGAGACAATTTCAGCAATAGAAGAGAACTTAACAAAGATTACCTCAGTAACAGCACTTCTTGAAGAAGGATTATCACCGGAGGATATTCTTAACAGAATTTTAGACGGGCTTGATTTGGAGATTCTTGATACAATGACTGTAGGGTTTGAGTGCGACTGCTCAAGAGAAAAGGTTGAGGGAGCAATTGTGCTTTTAAATAAAGAGGATATAGAAGCAATTATTGAGGATGGTGAACCGATTGAAGTAAAATGTCATTTCTGTAATACATCATACAATTTTGATTTGGATGACCTGAAACGCATTAAAAATTGCAAATAAAAAATTGACTTATTTTTACCAATATGTTAGATTTAATTTGTCGTAAATATACGATGATATTTTTTTTATTTATTTTGGAGGTATTACCATGAACAAAGGTACAGTTAAGTGGTTCAATAATCAGAAAGGATATGGCTTCATTTCTGATGAAGAAGGTAAGGATGTATTCGTTCATTACTCAGGACTCGATATGGAAGGCTACAAGACTCTTGAAGAGGGTCAGGCTGTTGAGTTTGAAGTAGTTGACGGTGCTAAGGGACCACAGGCGACACACGTTAAGAGAGTTTGATTAACGAAGCTATAATCCAAAGTTTGCAGTGTGCCTTTTTCAATATATAATTAATTATTTTTATTAAAAAAAGTATATTGTCATTCACAAGATTATGAAAAGGGCTGTCAGTCATCTGATAGCCTTTTGACGTATTAGATAGAAAGGAAGCTGTATGAAGAATTTATTTTTAACGGATACATCTATTCCTAAGGGATATGAATATCTATTGGAAGAAACATTACCGACAAGTGCCATTGTGTACAGTGTAATTGGTATGGTTCTGATTTTTGCTGCAATGGTAGCAATGGTTATTTTAGTAAGGAATAAGGAGAAAGGCTCAATCGTTTGCATGATTGCAGGCGTTTCTTTCTTCATTATATTTGATTTCCTGCTTGTAATGGTTGCAGGTATATTTATATCATCATTAAATTTTGGTGCATATCTGGTGTTATCATCGTTAATTGCTTCGGTTATACCTTTAGTGGGACGAGTATTGTTTACTATTCTTTTATCCAGAAAATATGATACCATGAAGGACCAGTTCGGTTATGGTATTGGAATTATGGGAGTGAAGGCTGTAGCGTCAATTTTTACGCTTTTTGTGCCGGTAATGAATTATATTCAGATTGAAAATCTGGGAGTAGGATACTTCTTTCCGCCGGAACTGACTGAGGAAATTGCAAATGAGCAGGCAGAAAGCCTGATTGAAATGCTTGAGTTTGATTACCGACAGTGTATTCTTATGATGCTTATTTCAGTTTCAGTAATGGTAAGCTATGTAGCATTATCCGTTCCGATTTATGCCGCCTGCAACGGAGGAAAGAGTAAGGGCTGGTATGGCTTTGCTTTAGGCGGATATTTCCTGCTGGCAGTATGTGAATGCCTGTTTAATAATGATGTTTTTAATATTCCTGCAGTTTTCATTGCAGTGGCAATTGCCTGCGGTATCGTATTTATTGCAGTTAAGCTTTATAAGGAGCTTAAGCCTGATGAAGAGAAGAAAGAGAATAAGAAAACAGAGGAGAGCATTAGCAAAAATGCCCGTACTAAGATCCCGAAATTTAAGGATTTGGATAAGTTATAAAAATATAGCCGTGCTTTAAGCACGGCTGTAAATTTTTAATGTGCAGGTTTAACTACCAAGTCTTCATAAGGTACAGCTTTGTCAAGTTCGCCTGCTTCCATAAGGATATCAACCAGAAGGTCAAATGCCTCTTTTTCGAATGTGGAATCTGTTTTCCATGTATCCTGCTGTTTATATCTGTCAACTATGATTGCAATTGTTGCTTCATCCGTATCCTCAAACTGTGGAGCAATTACTTTGGCAATCTCCTCGGAGGTATGGGTGTTAACATAGTTCATGCCTTTTTCAATTGCACGTATAAAACCGGCAATAATCTCAGAATTCTCCTCTATATAGCTCTGTTTGGCAATATAGGCGGTATAAGGTACATATCCGCTTTCAATTCCGAGGGAGGCAACAACATAACCTTCACCTTCTAATTCAAGATTGGTTGCACCCGGCTCAAATTCAACCGTGAAATCGCCCTGACCGCCACTGAAGGCACCTGCAGTAAGTCCAAAATCAATATTCTGGACAATATCAAGGCCTTTTTCAGGGTCAATGCCTTTCTGTTTCAAAATATATTCAAAAATCATCTGAGGCATTCCGCCTGCTCTTCCGCCAAGAACGGTCTTACCCTTTAAATCATTCCAGTCAAAATCATCAATTGCCTCTCTGGCAACAAGAAAATTTCCGGCACGCTGGGTTAACTGGGCAAAATTCACAGGATAATCATCGGCTCCCTCTGCATAGGTATATATTGTGGATTCAGAGCCCATGAAACCGATATCTGCGTCTCCTGTCAGAACGGCTGTCATTGTTTTATCAGCACCAAATCCGGTCACTACTGTAAGGTCAATTCCTTCCTCTTCAAAATATCCCAATTCCATAGCTACATACTGCGGTGCGTAGAAAATAGAATGAGCAACCTCATTAAGAGTTACCTTTTTGAGTGAAGAATCATCCTGCTTACATCCCGCCAAAGTCGAAATGAGAAATATCATAAGTGCAATAATGGCAAAAAGTTTTTTCTTCATAAAACAATATTCCTTTCTTTTTTCTACGATAGTATATGGTTTGAATGAAAAAACGTGAATGTTATTCTTGACTAAGAATATCCGGATTGACATAATGATAATTACGATGTATTATACATATGCAAGCGTACTATTACTGGTAGTACAGATGGATAAGAGGGAGCACTAATGAAAAATGTTTTAGAATTTCTCGAAAAGTCAACTTTAAAATACCCTGATAAGATTGCAGCCAGAGACCCGGAAGTGGCAGATACATTTATGGAGCTCAGGGATAATGCAATGCGGACAGGTTCTTTTTTTCTAAAATACAATTGCGTCAGAAAGCCTGTTGCGGTATTTATGGAAAAAAGCGTAAGAACACTTGAACTCTTTCTGGGAATAGTGTATTCAGGGAATTTTTATGTTCTTATTGATCCTAATTTTCCTGTTGAAAGAATTAACAGAATATTGGAAGTTTTGCAGCCTGTATGCGTGGTGACACTTAAGAAATTTACAGATAAACTTGGCGAGACTTTATATAGAGGAAGCATAGTGATTGAAGACGAAGCGGACGCAGAGATAGATGAAACCGGACTGAATAAGGTTAGAGTAGATATGACGGAAACGGATCCGTTATATGGTATTTTTACATCAGGTTCGACAGGAGTGCCAAAATGTGTGCTTGTGGGACATAGTTCTGTGATTGATTTCATTAATGTATTTACTGAAACATTTAATATTACGGATAAGGACACATTGGGTAATCAGGCACCATTTGATTTTGATGTGTCCGTCAAGGATATATATTCTTGTCTGAGAACGGGAGCGACGCTTGTAATCATTCCAAAGTCATATTTTATGTTTCCTAATGCGGTTATGGACTGGTTGGAGGAGAACAAGGTTACAACACTTATATGGGCAGTTTCTGCATTATGTCTTCTAAACAGACTTCATGGTTTGAAATACAAGCATATTAATGCGCTTAACAAGGTTCTATTCAGTGGGGAGGCGATGCCGGTTAAACAGCTTAATCAATGGAGATCGCATTACCCTGATGCGTTATTTGTAAATCTTTACGGACCTACTGAAATTACATGTAACTGTACATATGAGATTATTGACAGGGAATATGGTGATGGAGACAGACTTCCGATAGGAAGAGCCTTTGATAATGAGAAAGTATTTCTTATGTCAGACGATAATACATATATCACAGAAACCAATACTACAGGTGAAATCTGTGTTGCAGGGAGATGTCTTGCACTCGGTTATTATAATAATACCAATGCCAATGACAAAGCGTTTATAGCCAATCCGATGAATAAATCATATTTTGAGAGGATTTACTGTACAGGTGACTTGGGATATTATGGTGAAGATGGAAGACTGTATTTTGCAGGCAGAAAAGATTTTCAGATAAAACACATGGGACACCGTATTGAACTGGAGGAAATTGACAGTGCAGTTAATGGTGTTGAGGGAATTGAGAGAAGTCTCTGTTTCTTTGATGAGATTAAGAATAAAATAGTATGTGTATATGAGGGAAGTATTGAACCGAAAGATTTAAAAGCATCACTCCGTATTTCTATTCCTGACTGGATGGTGCCTAATGTAATGCTTCCGATTGAAGAAATGCCGCTTAATAAAAACGGAAAAACAGACAGAAATGTTCTAAAGGAATACTACAGGGAAAGGAAGGGATAAGATGCAGAAGGTTATAGAAGAAATCAGAAAATCCTGCAAAAACTCTTTTTATGTATTCTGGATTGACCGTCTCTATGATAGAATCAGCCTTATATATGAGATGCTGGGTGCCGGAACCGGCGTGTGTTATGCAATGAAAGCCAATCCTTTTCTGATTGACAGTCTTAGAAATTATACGGATTATTTTGAAGTATGTTCTCCGGGAGAATATGAGATATGTGCGTCGAGAAATATTAATTCATCCAAAATAATTATTTCGGGAGTTAATAAGACCAAGGAGTCAATGGCAAGGATTATGAGCCTTGGAAGAGGAAAAGGTATTTTTACAGTTGAATCCCGCAGTCATTATGATATACTTAAATCGCTCTCAAAGGAACTTAACATACAGATTAAAGTAATTCTCCGCTTATCCAGTGGCAATCAGTTTGGAATGGATTATGATACGATGTTTGAGGTGCTGGAGGACATTATTAAAGGTGGAAACATTGAATTTTATGGAATACACTTTTATTCAGGCACACAGAAGAAAATGGCCAAGATTGAAACGGAGCTGGAGATGTTGGAATGCCTTGGTGGTGCTATACAGGAGAAATATAAGATTAAGCCAAAGCTATTGGAATATGGTCCCGGACTTTCGGTTTCATATTTTGAAGGAGATAAAGCAATCAGTCCCAAAGAGCAGTTACAGAATTTGAAGAACTGTATTAATAAAATAACCTGCTATGACAAAGTTAATATTGAATTGGGAAGATTTATTGCATCAGAATGCGGTTCGTTTGTAACCAATGTGATTGATGTGAAGAAGAACTATGATATTAATTACTGTATTCTTGACGGAGGAATACATCAGCTTAATTATTATGGTCAGCTTATGGGTATGAAAATTCCGGTTATTAAAGCCGTTACCTGTAATAGCGAACCAATGATAAAATATAATCTCTGCGGTTCGTTATGTACTGTAAGTGATGTTCTGGTTAAGGAGAAGGAATTGCCAAAGCTGGAGGTTGGAGATTATCTGATATTTGAAAATTGCGGAGCATATTCCGTAACAGAGAGTATGGCGTTGTTTTTAAGTCGCGAACTGCCGGAAATATATACCTATTCTGATGAAGAAGGTATAAAAAGGCTAAGAAAAACGTTTGAGACATACATATTAAATACAAATCAGGAGGAATGAAAGAATGAACGAATTGATTGAAATTTTGGAGGAAATTGTACCGGGAGTTGATTTTGAGAATTGTACAACATTGATTGATGATCAGATTCTTGACTCTTTTGGTATTTTACAGCTTGTATCAGAAATAGAGGATGCTTTTGATGTAGAAATTGCTCCGTCAGAGCTTGTAGCGGAGAATTTTAATTCAGCTAATGCACTTTGGGATATGATTACAAGATTGAAAGGGGAATAGAAATGTCTTACCACTTGGTAAAATATTTTGCATTATTTTTACCCATTGTAATTATTGTGTATCAGCTTGTACCAAAGAAATTCAGATTTATAGTTATGCTTGCGGCAGATTATATTTTCTTCTTTCTGTGCAGCAAATGGCTTGTATTATATCTGATGGGTTCAACGCTTATCACTCATTTTGTAGGACTATGGCTTGAAAAGGCGGATAGAGCAGGGGCATCGGATGCCAAAACACTTACACGTAAGAAAAGAAAGATTCTTGCGGTCGGTGTCCTATCCAATCTTGGAATTTTGATAGTTCTTAAATATTTTAATTTTGTAGGAATGAATATTTCAGGAATTATTAATTCCTTCGGTGTAGAAGTTGATTTTAATCCGATTAAATTTATGGTTCCCATCGGCATTTCCTACTATACTTTGGAGATTATCAGTTACCTTACTGATGTATACAGAAATACCCAGAAGGCAGAACATAATCTTGCAAAAACTGCACTGTTTTTGAGTTTTTTTCCACAGATAATGGAGGGGCCAATCTGTCGATTCAGTCAGACTGCGGATAAACTTTATGAGGGAGAAGGAATACATTATATCAATCTCAAAAAAGGTTATCAGAGAATTCTGTGGGGACTATTGAAGAAAATTGTTATTGCAGACAGGCTTGTTTCGGCGGTATCGGTTATTTTTGAAAACTATAGTTCCATGGGAGGAGTCTTTGTAATTATTGGTGCTTTTGCATACACTTGTCAGCTCTATATGGAGTTCTCAGGATGTATGGATATTATCATCGGAACCGGAGAAATTTTTGGAATTAAGCTTCCGGAGAATTTTCGTCAGCCATTCTTTGCAAAGACAGCATCTGAATTTTGGAGAAGGTGGCATATAACTTTGGGAACATGGTTTAAGGATTATGTTTTCAATACGGTTGCACTCGCAAAGCCTGTTAAGAATTTTGCAAAGAAGGTCAAAAACCGTTTTGGCAGAAATGTTAGCAAGTTCGTTGCACCGACAATTGCATTGTTCTGTGTCTGGAGCTGTAACGGTTTATGGCATGGTGCAAAATGGACATTTATATTCTATGGAATATATTATTTTGTGCTTATTTTCATTGAAAATATTACTGAAGAACCGGTTAGGAAGCTTACAAAGAAGTTGCATATAAACAGGGAATCCAAAGGTTACAAGGCTTTCCAGGCTGTGAAACTTATGCTGATTGTAGCAGTGGGTGAACTGTTTTTCAGAGCGACATCTGTTAAGGATGGGTTTCTGATGCTTGGAAAAGTATTTACGGATTTTGGAATTTCACGTTTTGCAGAAGACTATGCAACACTTGGACTTGAATATTATGACTGGATAATTGTAGGTGTAGGCGTTGTGATGGTATCTATTGTGAGTTATTTCAATGAAAAGGGAATATCAGTAAGAGATAAAATATCATCGATGGCACTTCCTGTTCGCTGGGCATTGTTGTATGCAGGAATACTTGTTGTAGTATTCTTAGGTGCTTATGGACTGGGATATACCACAGTTGATATGATATATGCAGGATATTAGGAGGGACAGGATGAGAATTAAAATTAAGAAAATAATGAAAGCTCTCTGTTTCCTGCTTGGACTTTTGATTATACTGGCAGTTAGTTCGATGATTATACGTCCCAATGGAAACGTATACAATTCAAGTGCAGTAGAGAGTAAGACAAAGTCTTATCAGCTTGAAAAAGAAAACAGTGTGGATGTTATTTTTCTTGGAGACAGTGAGACATATGCTAATTTCTCACCTTTACATATATGGAATGAAACAGGTATTACCTCTTATGTGATGGGGATATCGGCACAGCGTTTATGTGATACTTATGAACTTTTAAAGCGTTCAGTAGAAAATCAGGATATTAAACTTGTTTTGTTAGAAACAAATTGCCTGTATCGTGATTCGTCGACCTATAACAGTGATAGTGACGATTATGTTATGGATAAGGCAAGTGATATTTTCCCTGTTCTTAAATATCATTCAAGATGGAAAGAATATCTTCCGGGAAATCCTTCAACAGAACATTCAATGGAAGAACGTAATTATAAAGGTTTTCGTCTTCGTTTCGAGGCAGAATCATATACTGCAGGTGAATGGATGCATAAAACAGATATGGTAGAAGAAATTGCAGCTAATAACATAGATTATTTGTTGAAGATTAAAAACTTCTGTGATGAGAGAAATATCGAATTTGCTTTAGTAAGTGCACCTTCACCGGATTGCTGGACATATGAAAGACATAATGCGGTTTCTCAATGGGCATGCGATAATTCGGTGGATTTTCTGGATTTGAATCTTATTGCTGATGAACTGGATATTAATTGGGCAACTGATACAAGGGACGCCGGAAATCACGTTAATTATTATGGTGCTGAAAAGGTTTCTGGTTATTTATCCGTATACCTTAAGGAAAATTACGAACTGACAGACCATAGAAATGATTCATATTATGAAGACTGGAATAATAAATATGAGGATTATTATAATAAAATAATGTTACATCATAATAATTGAAGAAAGATTGGAAATGATCTATGATGAAGACAATAATTAAAAAACCGTTGTCATTACTCTTTTGTAGTGTGCTGATTGCAGCTATGGCACTATTTACAACCGAATGTAAAGACAGCAACACAACAAACAAGGAAACAGAGTCTAAGACAGAAATGGAGTCTCCGATAGAGGAAGCAGAGACAACGGGTAAGAACGTTCTAGGTGAAGGAGAAGTACAGTTTGTATTTACCGTTGTGGACAAGGATGGTAATGAAACCTGGTTTGAGATTCACACAGATGAAAAAAATGTCGGAGACGCTCTTTTGGAGCATGGTTTAATTGCTGGAGAAGATGGTGAATTCGGGCTTTATGTCAAAGAAGTTAACGGAATTTCAGCAGATTATGACAAGGATGGCATGTACTGGGCATTTTATGTGAATGGTAAGTATGCCATGAGTGGTGTTGATACTACTGAAATTGAAGAAGGCAGCCAATATACATTTAAGGTTGAAAAATGATGAAACTTAATGTTAGAGAAATTACAGTTTACGGAATGCTTGGAGCACTTATGTATGTGTCTAAGATTGTAATGGAAGTTTTGCCAAATGTACATCTGATAGGTGTATTTACTATAGCATTAACGGTTGTATACAGAAGTAAAGCATTGTTTCCGATATATATATTTGTTTTTTTGACGGGAATCTATGCCGGTTTTGCCGGCTGGTGGATTCCTTATTTGTATGTCTGGGCTGTTTTGTGGGGAATAATAATGTTGTTGCCACAAAATATGCCGCCAGCGGTTCGACCGATTGTTTATATGATTATATGTGGACTTCATGGAATGGGATATGGAACTTTATATGCCCCTGTTCAGGCATTAATGTTTGGGTTTGATTTTCAAGGAATGGTGGCATGGATTGTTGCCGGCTTTCCATGGGATGTTGTGCATGGAATAGGTAATTTGGTCTGTGGAATTTTAATTGTACCAATTATTTCAGCACTACGACTTGCAGAAAGAATTACACACCCAAAATAAAAATTACATAGTATTCAGAAAAACATAGTGACCATCAATGGAATTTTCCCTCTATATATGTGTAGATAAATATTACACGAAAGAGGGGGTAGTATGGAAGACTATGAAATCGTTAAGCTGTTTAGCATTAAATCAGATTTAGCGATTAAAGAAGTTGAGAAGAAATACGGAAGGTACATTTATTATATTTGCCTGTGTGTTACAGGCAGGCATGAGGATGCAGAGGAATGTTTTAATGACAGCCTGTATATTTTATGGAGCAGAATCCCGTTAAGTCAGCCACAATCACTTCCTGCTTATATACGGACGGTAGCGTACCATGTAGCATTAGGCAGGATGGATTATTATAATGCAGCCAAAAGAGACCGACAGCTGGAAGAGGATTTTGATGAGAATAGAATAGGTACAGGTGGCAATAATATTGAAGAGCTCATTGAAAAATTATGTATTGTAACTGCGTTTCAGAAATTTATGCATGGATTGTCTTTGGAAAAACAATGTGTTTTTACCGAGAAATATAATAATTCCAAATCTATTGAGGAGATATCCAATAAATATGGAATGTCTCAGAGTAAGGTTAAAATGATGCTGTTTCGTATGAGACAGGAATTTAAAAAACGACTTGAAGAAGAAAATATTTACATATAAGTTTTTTCTTTTGCTTGTTGCAGACAAAATACTATGTTACAATCTATCTGTAATTCTGTTATTTAGGAGATTAATATGAAAAAATATTATATTATAGATTTATTGTGTGCAGGAGCTATTGCTGCAACTATGTTGTCAGGATGTAAGGCAACGGGAGAGGATTATTATCAGGATGGATTAACTTATTATAAGGAATCAGATTATAACAAAGCTGTTGAATGTTTCCAGAAAGCTGTTGAGAATGATTCAGATAATGTGTCATATAATGTATATCTTGGGATGTCTTTGTTAGAGACGGGAGATTATGCAGAGGCACTTACGACTTTTGAGTCAGTAGCGAAGGTTACAGATTCCAACAGGGACGCTTACAGAGGACTTGGTATAGCATATCTGAATAATGGCATGCCGGATGAAGCTATTGAGGCTTTTAACAAGGTGCTCGAGTTGAGTAAGAAATATGACAGTATAAGGCTGGATGCCATGAAGTATCTTGCGTCATGTTATTATGAAACAGAAGATTATGCTTCAGCGGTAGAATTGTATACGGAAATAATTGATAAGACGGACAAGAAGTCTGTTGATGAATTGTATCAGTTGTATTATTTGCGTGGAACCACATATATTAGGCTGGATGATGAGAATAATGCTGCCCTTGATTATGAGGAGTCCATTGAGTTGAATGGTGAAGATTATAATTTATGCAGTAATATGTATTATAATTTTAAGGCAGCAGGATATCAGGACAGAGCAGAGTCTTATTTAAAGAGAATAATACAGGCTGAGGATGCTGATGCGTATTTAAAGGGTAAGACATATTATATCCTTGAAGATTATGAGCAGGCAGAGAAATATCTGCTTGAGGCATATGACGGAGGAGATAAGGAAGCCGCATATTATCTTGCCATGACATATGAACAGAAGTCGGATTATATTAATGCAGATAAATTATATCAGTCATTTATGAGTGCGCATCCGAATGATTATGGTATTTATAATCAGTATGGAGCTTACCTTATTAACAGAGGCAGCTACAATAATGCCCTTGTATACATTGAAACAGGTCTTGGACTTGCCAAGGAAGATGAGAAAAGGGAATTGCTGTTTAATCAGGCGGTTTGTTACGAATATATGCATGACTATGATAAGGCATATGAACTTTTCAAGGATTATGTAAGTAAATATCCTGATGACAAAGCAGCACAGAAAGAATTGGATTTTCTTTCCAGCAGATAATGGAGATTGTATGATTGAAACAGGAGAAGTAATGGAGAGAGTTATTCTTGTCGCCGTCAAAAGGAATGACAGGGATAATACTGAAGAATCGATAGAGGAGCTTGAAGAACTTGTAGCTACAGCGGGAGCAGTTACCGTTGCCAAAGTAATTCAGAACAGGGAGACCTTTCATTCTGCAACATATGTTGGAAAGGGCAAAATCGAAGAACTTAAAGTTCTTATCGATGAACTGGAGGCAACCGGAATTGTGTGCGATGATGAATTGTCACCCGCACAGATGAATAATTTGCAAGAAGAACTACAGGTTAAGATAATGGATCGTACTCTTGTGATACTTGATATTTTTGCAGCGAGAGCCAATACCAACGAGGGTAAGATACAGGTTGAACTGGCACAGCTCAAATATCAGTCATCAAGACTTGTGGGTCTTAGAAGTTCACTTTCAAGACTTGGAGGTGGAATCGGTACAAGGGGTCCGGGTGAGACCAAGCTTGAGATGGACAGACGTATAATCCATGAGAGAATAGGACAATTAAAGAGAGAACTTCAGGATGTTGTTACACACAGAGAGCTTACACGCAGTCAGCGAAGTCGTAACGGTATGCCTGTGGTGGCAATTGTGGGATATACGAACGCTGGTAAATCAACATTACTTAATACTCTTACGGGTGCAGGTGTTCTGGAGATGGATAAGCTGTTTGCTACACTTGATCCGACCACAAGAAATCTTGAACTTGAGAGTGGCCAGCAGATTCTTATGACAGATACTGTTGGTTTTATCAGTAAGCTTCCGCATCAGCTGGTAGAAGCGTTTAAGAGTACTTTGGAGGAAGCGGTATATGCAGATATAATACTTCATGTTGTGGATGCTTCCAATCCACAGATGGATACACAGATGCATGTGGTATACCAGACACTTGAGCAGTTAGGGGTTGGGGACAAACCAATTATTACGGCTTTTAATAAACAGGATTTATGTTCAGAGGACATTATCTTAAGGGATTTCAGGGCGGACAGAACTTTACGTATAAGTGCAAAGCATGGAAATGGTATAGATGAACTTAAGAATACAATCGAAGAGATTTTACGGGACAGCAAGATATATATTGAGAAGCTGTATTCCTATGAAGATGCCGGTAAAATCGCAATAATACGTAAGTATGGACAACTTATATCGGAGGAATATACCGGTAACGGAATTGAGGTTAAGGCTTACGTTCCGGTGGAGATATATGATAAAGTAAAATAAGGAGATATTATGAGCTACGCAGATAAGGTTTTTATAGATATGTGTAAGGATATTCTTGAGAATGGTACAAGTACTGAAGGAGAGAAGGTAAGACCACATTGGGAGGACGGGACCAGTGCGTATACCATTAAGAAATTTGGTGTGGTTAACCGTTACGACCTCAGTAAAGAATTTCCTGTTATGACTCTTCGTAAGACTGCAATAAAGAGTGCTACTGATGAGCTGTTATGGATATGGCAGCAGAAGTCCAATAATGTTAATGATTTACACAGTCATATCTGGGACGCATGGGCTGATGAAAATGGTTCAATCGGCAAGGCTTATGGTTATCAGATGGGAGTTAAACATGAGTACCGCGAAGGTATGATGGATCAGGTGGATCGGGTCATTTATGATTTGAAGAATAATCCTTTCAGCAGAAGAATTATGACCAATATTTATGTTCATCAGGATCTGCACGAGATGAATCTGTATCCCTGCGCTTACAGCATGACCTTTAATGTTACACAGAAGAAGGGGGAAGACAGACTTACTCTTAATGCCATTCTTAATCAGCGATCACAGGATATACTTACTGCCAATAACTGGAATGTTGTACAGTATGCAGTACTTGTCCATATGTTTGCGCAGGTATGTGACATGAATGTAGGTGAACTGGTACATGTAATTGCCGATGCTCATATTTATGACAGACATATTCCTTTAGTTAAGGAATTAATTTCAAGACCAATGTATGATGCACCTGTATTCAGGCTTAATCCGGAGATTAAGGATTTTTATCAGTTTACAAGAAATGATGTATCATTAGAAAATTATATTACGGGTCCACAGATTACTGATATTCCTGTGGCAATTTAGGAGGTAATGAATGAATTTAATAGCAGCGGTTGATAATAACTGGGCAAT
This sequence comes from Lachnospiraceae bacterium, assembly GCA_045129695.1. Classification (GTDB taxonomy): domain Bacteria; phylum Bacillota; class Clostridia; order Lachnospirales; family Lachnospiraceae; genus Eshraghiella. The sequence continues at coordinate 46,060 of JBGVJZ010000005.1, forward strand.
TGGTTATCAGAATTCTCTACTGGTAAGAATTCCTGAGGATCAGAAGTGGTTCAGGGAGACAACAACAGGTAAAGCTGTAATAATGGGTCGTAAGACCTTGGAAAGCTTTCCTAATAAGGCTCCGCTTAAGAATAGAACAAATATTGTGATTACCAAGGACATTAATTACAAGGTAGAAGGTGCGGTTGTAGTTCACAGTGTGGAGGAAGCGGTTAAGGCAGCAGAAGGATTTGCCAGCGAGGATATATATGTAATAGGCGGAGAATCAATTTACAGACAGATGCTTCCTTTGTGTGATGTTGCACACATTACCAGGATTGATTATACATATCAGGCAGACGCTTTTTTTCCTAATCTTGATGCGGATGGGGAATGGAAGATATCCGAAACAAGTGACGAAAGAACTTATTTTGATTTAATTTATGAATTTGTAAAATACGAAAGAAAATAGAGAACCAAACAAAATAATCAGCATATCTTACACTATAACTAAAAGTGTGTATTTACACGGAAGTGAGGTAAGATATGCTGATTGCTTTAGATGCAGGTCACGGAGGAAGCGATCCGGGAGCTGTATATAATGGTAGACAGGAAAAAGACGATAACTTAAAACTTGCTCTTGCAGTTGGAAAAATACTTGAAAACGCAGGTGTGGATGTTATCTATACGAGAAATAACGATATTTATGAAACTCCATTTAAAAAGGCAACAGATGCCAATGCAGCCAATGCAGATTATTTTGTTTCGTTTCATCGTAATTCCGGTGAAAATCCAAATACGGCAAGTGGTGTACAGAATCTGATTTTCAGAAAGGGAACAAAGGCGGAACAGCTTGCAGATGATATTCAGAAACAACTGGTGGATTTGGGATTTAAGGATTTAGGTATAATTGAAAGACCTAATCTGGTAGTTCTTAAACGTACTCAGATGCCGGCGGTTCTTATTGAAACCGGATTTATCAATAATACTGCGGATAATGAGAGGTTTGATGCGGATTTTGACAAAATAGCCCAGGCCATAGCAGATGGAATTTTACAGGGAATCGGATATGAAGATACGATGGTAAGTGCAGTTGCAGTTGATATGGAATCCGGTGAAGATATGTATGAGGAGAATGACGATAGATGCACATGTGAGAAGCTCTACCGTGTTCAGGTGGGTGCATTCAAAAACAGAGATAATGCAGACAGACTTCTTGCAACACTTCTGGGTAATGACTTTCCTGCATTTATAGTCTTTGATGATGGAGTATACAGAGTGCAGGTTGGAGCCTTTAGAAATCTTGATAATGCGGTAATAATGGAAAGAAGACTCAGAAGATACAGATTTAATACATTTATTACAACATAAAATTTTGTATTTTGTTAATTTTAGGCAAAATGTGTTATTGACGATATTTTTTGCATAGTGTACAATACTATTCGAATATTTTTACTTAGGAGGTTATAATAAATGGCTTTTTGTAATAATTGCGGAGCTGAATTGCCTGAAGGCGGTAAGTTCTGTACAAAATGCGGAACCAAGGTTGAAACAGCACCGGCAGCGGAGTCTGCACCTGTAGTAGAGTCAGTAGTGCCGGAAACTGTTGAGAATGCTGCACCGGAAACAGTTGAGAATATGGCTAATCAGGCAACGGAGGAGCCACCTGTATATGAGATGCCGCAGGGTATGCCACAGCCATCTCCTTATGAGATGCCACAGGATATGCCGCAACCATCTCCATATGGTGTGCCACAGGCTGCACCACAGACGGATAAGAAAGAGAAGAAACCTGTTAATAAGAAATTAATTATTATCATTGCGGCAGCAGCTTTAGCATTAATTATAATAATTGTAGCTGCAATTATTATTGCGAATGTTATTAAGACCAAGAAGGAAATTGCTGCCAAGACAATTAAGTTTACAGAAGAATTCCTTCAAATTGATTATTACGGTTATGACGGATTCGGTGAAGCAAGTATCAGTATCGATAGAGATGAATTCAAGCCGGTTGCATATGAGGCAATGGGATATGATGAAGACAGCAAGAGTTCAAAAGCTTCTGATAAATTTATTGATTTAATTTACGGAATCAATATTGAAGTAAGTGAGAAGACTAATTTATCCAATAAGCAGGAGATTACAGTTAACATTACAGCTGATGAGGATGTATTAGAGGATGTTGATGTAATTCTTAAGGACGTTGAATTAAAACTTACGGTAAAGGGACTTGAAAAAGTAGAAGAATACAATCCTTTTAATGATATTGAAGTCACCACCAGTGGTATCGATGGAGATGTATGGGCTTCATGGAAATATGTAGGTAATAAGGAGTACTTATCAACATATTCTTTCGATGCGGATAATTACAGTGATTTAAGTGTTGGCGATACATTCACTATTACTCTTGATGACTATTATGTAGATGTAATGCTTGAGGATTATGGTGTATTAATTACTGAAACAGAGAAGACTTACACAATTGAAAGTGCTGACCACTATATCTCTACATTTGATGAAATTTCAGATGATTTATTAGCATCAATGAAAGAAGATGCAGAAGCGGAGATTGATGATTATTATTCTTCTGACTATTTAGACGTAACATTGGATTCATATGAGTATTATGGTGCCTATGTTCTGAGAGGAATTGATTCTTCATGGAACACATATGACAATGTGGTATATCTCATCTATAAAGGTAAAGTTTCAAGTGATGACGAAGAGTTTGATCCTGTAACCGTTTATCTTCCTGTAAGATTCTATTATGTAATGGAATTAGCAGACGGAACTATGGAATATGATGATTACATTTTATTCGATTCAAATTATGACAGAGTTGAAGATACTTATGAATATGTATATGGATACCTTGACGAAGAAGAGATGTTTAATGAGTATTATAATGAAGGTAAATATTCATATGATTTCGCCGGTAATGTTAAGGATTTTACAAAAGAAGAAGTTGATGAGTCTGTAGAAGACGAGACAACGGAGGACGAGACAACGGAAGACGAGACAACGGAAGACGAGACAGCGGAAGACGAGACAACGGAAGATGAGACAGCGGAAGATGAGACAGTAGAAAAAGTTATAGAATAACATTTTAAACGGACCATTAGCGTGGTCCGTTTTTATGTTTGTAAAATCTTTATTCTCCGGTTTGGTGAGTTCATATAGTTTGACGATAAATGTATTTGGGTGTAAAATATGTACAAGTTTTTCAGACGGAGGGAAGAATATGAGCAATGAGCATGGACCTGAGTATGAGCTGCCTAATGGAGTTTCATTTGAGAATTTTGATGAATTTGTTTTTGAGGATGATTTGACAATTAAACATGAAGAAGATAAATCCATTAAAACAGATAAACAGGTTAAAATAAATAAACCGGGCAAAAAGGTTAAAACGTCAACTATACCAAAGCACAAATCCACAAATAAAGTCCTAATAATTGCAATTCTTGCATCTTTGCTGTTAATGGGGATTGTGATTGTATTCGTAGTAAAGCCTGATAAGATTTTTCCAGAAATAAAAGAGAGGAATAATGAGATTACAATTACTAAAGATAATCTTGTTATACGTTTCGATGGATATAATTATGCAGGAAATGTTATTGTGGCATTGGAGTATGAGGATATATTACCACAGATCTATGAATGCATGGGTGTAGATCCGGAGAGTCCGGGACTGTCAAAGGAGAAACAGGCAGAACAATTATTGGACGAATATTATTTTGAGGTGGTGGATCCGGAGGACCCTGAAGAATATGCATACGATATATATAATGGGCAGAAGCTTAAGATTATAATGAAGCATATTTCCTGGACAGAGGGTGAGACCATAACGGATGAGGACGAGATTACTTTTCGCTTTGAAGATACATTTATTGTATGCCAGGGACTTGAAGAACCTAAAGAGGTTGATATTTTTGAGGATGTGGCATTAATTTTTTCCGGAGAGGATGGTAATCTTACGGCAAAATGTGTTTATATAGGCGGAATTTCGAATATAAGTTCAGGGCATTTTTATATAAATGTAGATAATGGCAACTTCAGCTATGGCGATGAGATTTGTGTGTATATTAATGATGCGGCTATTGAACGCTTGTATTCACAGGAAGGAATGATTTTACAGAGAGAGTCTTGTATATACACAGCAGAACCTAAAGCTGAAGTGGTAGTTAAGCTGAGAGATATTACGGAAGAAAACATGTCATATATGATTGATGAAGGTATCAAAAAAGTTGAGTCATGGGCAGAAAACTCTACTGCCAAAGTAATTGTTGGGGATATGGAATATTATGGAGCCTTTTTATATAGTGGAAGTTACTATGACAGCAGTGAAATAGGTATGTATAACAAGGCTGTTATTGTGTATACAGCTAAAGCATATAATGAGAATTCTGAGGGAAGCAGGAGTGTGGAAATCTATGTTCCTGTCATCTTTGAAAATATAGTTAATAATATTGATGGTTCTCAGACCATCGGAAGCAATATAAGCTTTAGAAGTAATCTTCATCAGGATGAAGAATTAGGTGCGTACATCTGCGGTTACAGAGACAGGCAGGAGATGTTGGTTGCCATTCAGCCTTATGATAGGTATTTAACAGCTGATTATTCTGCGAAACTTATGAGCAATGAGGATTATACTGACGAGCAGGAGATAAAATATTATGAATAGAGAGAGCGGACCGCATTATGAGATGCCGGAGGGAGTTTCAATGGAGTCGTTTGAAAGCGGCTCAGCAAGTACTTTGGACAGTATATCAGAAAGAAAGGCTGTTTCTGTAAAAACACGGAAACGCCGGATATTTATACCTATAATAATTATTGTGGTAATATTGACAGCAATCGGAGGCATTGCTTTAAAGAACTCCGATAAGCTTAATAAATATTTTGAAAAAGAGCCTGAAAAAGTATTGGTTACTGCAGAGGATTTAAAATTTACTTATTACAGCTACGATGGTAATGGTTGGTTAGAAATTGCAGTTGATGATACTAAAGTCGAAAGCAGAGTTCTGGAGGCATTGGGAAACGCCGGATATGCAGATTCAATTTCATACAAAAAAGAGGTTAGTGATATATGCAGGAATTATGAATTTATTATATGTGATCCTGAAGATGCAGCCAATTCTAATGAGAATATTAACGGATATCTTAGCAATGGGCAGCTGGTAAGAATTGTAATGGTTCGTAATGATTATGACGAAATACAGGATTCTTATGAAACAGAAGAACAGCTTATTTTGGAATTTGAACCGATTATCATAGCAATTGATGGTTTCAAGGAAACGGTTGAAAAAAATATTTTCGAGGATGTTAAGATTACTTCCTCAGGGGAGGATGGTAATGTAACGATCAATGTAGAGTATACCGGGGAGCTGTATGATATAGAGGAAAGTGATTTTAGAATTATTAACAACGGAAAGTTGAGTTATGGTTCTGAGGTTAAGATAAGGTTAAAGAATGATTTGATAGAATATCTGTATGATGTTTATGGAATTATTCCTAATCCGGAGTATTTAACATATCTAATTGAATAGCATGATTGTAACTCGCATGAATCAGGAATAATTCATGCGAGTTTTTGGTTAATAGGAAAGACCTGTTTGATCTCACAGCTCCGCAAGTCTTTCAAGTGCTACATATAGCTGTGAGATTTTGTACCAGGTAGGAAAATTAACATTACCTGTTACAGGTAAGTCAAATATCCGTTGAAATGCTTTCACTGCATCAGCAGTTCTCTCACCATAAATACCATCAATTGATAAAGATGGTATATTGCTGTAGGTATCCCGAATAGCGACTAATTGTTCCTGTATGGTTCTGACAGCAGTCCCGGCAGAACTAATGGTTAAAACTTCTCCCGGAAATGACAGAGGTATTCCGCTAACCTCCTCGGCAGTGTTAATATATATGTTGCTGCCATAGTAAGTCCTTAAAATCTGTAAAGCTGTATAATTATTATCTCCAAGTGATTTTGAGCCCCATTGGCTCATTCCGCTGCAGGTAGTCCGTTTGCCATCACAATACTGCGTTAAAAGAGGTTGTTTAATGTTAGGTCTTGATACATAATCTGCAAAGACCTCATCGACAATGGCAGAGATATCTTCAAAAAAAGTTCTGTCTCTGGTCCATTTGTGGTCAAAAGCGGTTGAGGAGGTTATGGTAAAATCATAGCCTTTGTTGCGGTACCACTCAGTGTATACTCTGTTAAGTGTAAAAGAAATGATGGCAATAATATTCGCAATCAGAGTTTCTCTCGGCCATGTAGGGTATATTTCACTGCATGCAACGTTTTTAATATAATCCGGAAAGCGTACGGTAAAATTAGGTGCTGTAGAATCACTTGGAACTCCATCGTGAACCACTACAAGCTCAGGAACTACTACTTTATCCAATACGATTTCACCTGACATATCCATAGGCTTTATCTCGCTTTCAGGAATTTTTGGAGGGTAATCGCCAAACAAAGTGTTAGGACCAATTACTATAACTGTTGCGGCGGGGTTAATGGCTGTAGGGGTTAATCTGATATTTTGTACGGAAGTCTGACCGGAAAATAATTCGGCACCGCTGACAGAGAATGGGGCAAAACCTGCAGCTCTGATAACGATGTTATATTCAGAAAATGGCTGTTCAACTCCCGGCTCGCTGCTGTATTCCAGAGGAGGTGCCGGAAGTGTGATTGTAGGTGTTTGCCCATTGGAATCTGTTGTGACCTCCTCCAGTATGCTTTCAGGTGCACCTGTATAGGAGATATCTGCAATTGCACCTTCTACAGGTCTTCCTCTTTCATCTGTAATATCAACACGAAGATTTCCTTCGTCAACAAAGTCCTGCATAATTCGAAGCTGATTCATTTAATTCTCTCAAACTCATAAATGTATTCGTATTAATATATGCAGGAAAAGAATTTTTGATATATTTTAATTAACCATACCTGATAGACAGCCGATTTTTTTTGTGCTATAATCAACCCAAATTTATAACATATACGAGGTAGTAATGAAGAAGATATTAGAACAGATTACGGAAATAGTCAGCAATGCTTTTGCGGATTGTGGATATGATGCGAAATATGGCAAAACAGGAATCTCCAACAGACCTGATTTGTGCCAGTTTCAGTGTAATGGTGCGATGGCAGCAGCCAAGGAATATCATAAAGCACCTTTTATGATTGGCGACGAGATTGTGGCAAAGCTTGCAGATAATTCTGCATTTAAGAGTATTGAGTGTGTTAAGCCGGGCTTTATTAATATAGTTATGAGTGATGAATTTATCGGTGATTATGTACGTGGTATGGAGTCAGAAGAGAAATTCGGCTGTGACTGTGAAGCCAAGGACGATACGATTTTTATTGATTATGGCGGAGCCAATGTTGCCAAGCCACTCCATATCGGACATCTTCGTTCAGCTGTTATCGGTGAGAGTGTTAAGAGAATCTGTGCTTATGCAGGTTATAAGACTGTCGGTGACGTTCATCTTGGTGACTGGGGACTCCAGATGGGACTTATCATTATGGAGCTTAAAGAGCGTAAACCAAAGCTTCCGTATTTTGATGAAAGTTTTGAGGGAGAGTATCCTACAGAAGCACCATTTACAATCTCTGAATTGGAAGAGATTTATCCATGTGCAAGCGGTAAGTCCAAAGAGAATGAGGAATTTAAGAAGGCAGCACAGCAGGCAACCTATGAGCTTCAGAGCGGAAGACGCGGATATATGGCATTATGGAAGCATATCATTAATGTATCTGTAACTGATTTGAAGAAAAATTACGATAATCTGAATGTACATTTTGACTTATGGAAAGGCGAAAGTGATGCCCAGCCATACATCCCTGATATGGTTCAGGATATGATAGACAGAGAAATTGCTTACGAGAGTCAGGGTGCGATTGTAGTTGATATAGCAGAAGAAGGAGATTCCAAGGAGTTCCCGCCATGTATTATCCGTAAATCGGACGGAGCGGCTAACTATGAGACCTCCGACCTTGCTACGCTTATTGAGAGAGAAGAACTCTATTCTCCAAAGGCATATATTTATCTTGCTGATAAGAGACAGGATCTTCATTATACACAATTCTTCCGTGTTGCTAAGAAAGCCGGAATTGTTGGAGCGGATACTGACCTTAAGTTTATAGGATTCGGTACAATGAATGGAAGTGACGGCAAGCCGTTTAAGACCAGACAGGGTGGAGTACTCCGTCTTGAATATCTTATTAAGGAAATAGAAGATAAGGTATATGAGAGAATTATGGAGAATCGTACTGTCGAAGAATCTGAGGCAAGGGATACAGCCAAGATTGTAGGACTTGCTGCACTTAAATATGGAGATTTGTCCAATCAGGCGTCCAAGGATTATGTGTTTGATATTGACAGATTTACTTCTTTTGAAGGCGATACAGGTCCATATATCCTTTATACAATTGTAAGAATTAAGTCGATTCTTAAGAAGTTTGAGGCGGAGGGCGGTGATGTTGCCGGATGTAAGATAATTAATCCTGTGACAGAGAGTGAGACGAGCTTAATGCTTGCACTTTCAAATCTCAGCGAGGTTATTAACAGTGCATTCAATGAGACGGCACCTCACAAGATTTGTAAATATATTTATGATTTATCCAATGCGTTTAATCACTTCTATCATGAGACTAAGATTCTCTCTGAAAGTGATGTAGTTAAAAAAGAGGGCTATATTGCACTTATCAATTTAGCCAAGAACGTGCTTATTACATGTACAGATTTGCTTGGAATTGAAGCACCGGAGAGAATGTAAGAATTAATAAAAGCCTTTCACAGCTTTATAAGTTGTGAAAGGCTTAATTTGTATATAGAGAAATCTGCATTCTTATCATAAGAAGCACTTGTCATATATTTGTCAGGTTCGATAAAAACAGAGTTGATATTTATTCCTCTTGGAGATAATGTTTTGATATCCTTAAAGACAATGCCCTTGCCGCTTAGCTTCGCAAGAGCCTCTTTAACGGACCATATTCTGCAAAATTCCAAATCAGGTTCAGTTGAATTGGTTATTTTTATTATTTCCTCTTCAGAGCATATTCTGGAAATATGATTAAGTGAGGATTGTCGCGCATCCTGAATGTCCAGTCCTACAGCCATGTCACTAAAAATACAGGCGGCAGCACCATTACAATGACTGATATTAAAATGAATGTCAGGATATGCCTTTAAATATGGTTTACCATCCGCAGTTATGTCAAAATCCGGTAAAGCTGTTTCCTTATATATATTGCGAAATCCATACAGGAAAATCAGATAACCAAGTATGCATGAAATCCTTCCACCGTTGTGTCTGAAACGTAGTGATTTTTCCCTGCGTTTTGGCGGAAGCTTATCTATAAGCTGTTGTTCAATTTCAGGCGTTATTTTGTCATACTCTGAAAAAAGATATATCATTAATTAGTCTCCAATGGCGTTAATAATTCTTTTCTTATAGTGGAGAAAATTCTCGGATACCAACAGATTTTCATGGCGCACATCAGATGAGGCAATAACAATTTCCTCTGTAATAGCGGCAGGGCTCTGACTTAAAATATAAATTCTGTCAGAGAGCAGTATTGCTTCGTCTATATCATGGGTTATGAATAATGTTGAGAGATTTATCTGTTTCATTATATTCATATACCACCTGTGCATATTACTTTTTGTTAAAGTGTCCAGTGCGGAAAATGGTTCATCGAGCAGTGCAATTCTGTCTGAAAACATATAGGTTCTGAGCAGTGCTGCACGCTGGCGCATTCCTCCGGATAACTGGTGGGGATATTTTGACTGTGTACCATCAAGTCCAAATTCCTGAAAATGTGAGTCTGCACGCATTCTGGCTTCCTTGCGGGACATTCCTTTAATAATCATTGGAAGTGCAACATTATCCAGTATGGTTTTGTAAGGCAGAAGTAAATCCTTCTGAAGCATGTAGCTCATGTGTCCCGATTGACCTGTTATGTCATTGTTATCAAGGATAACTGTGCCGCTGTCAGGCACAAGGAGACCGGCAATAACATTAAAAAGAGTGGTTTTACCGCTTCCGCTTACACCCAGTATACTCACAAGCTCACCTTCGTTAAGTGAGATTGATACATTATTCAGTATTTGTCTGTTATCAAATTGAACAGAGATATTCTCCGCTTTTAATAATGCCATTTTTAACTCCTAACGTCAATAAAAGAATAACTATTTTGTAAGGTATTCGTTAGTAAAGCCATATCCCTTTGGAATTTCATTTTCGCAGAGTCCGTTTTCATATACCCATGCAAAAAAGGAATCCCATCTGTCAGCATCAATAATTCCCCAGACTGAAGCATCATCCTGATATTTATCTGCTAACCATTTCTGGCTTGCAGTACAAAGTTCCAAATCAAGGCCCTCATTGGCTTCCACAAGTATTTTGGCAGCATCCTCAGGATTATTAATGGCATATTCGTAACCTTTTTTTACTGCTTCAAGGAATTTTCCGGTTGTATCGGAATTATCGTTCATATACTCGCTGTTACCTATAATTATAGGGCTGTAATAGTCGAGCTCCCTGCCATAATCCTTGAAATAGAAGAAGTTGGTTTCAAGACCCGCAAGCTCAGTATTAACTCCGTCCCAGCCATAATAAATCCATACTGAATCAATACCGCTGTCAAAAGCTCCCTGAATATTCTCTACATACTGCGGAATTAATTCTACCTCATTCCAGTTTCCGCCGTCATCCGTAACGACTTTTTTCATAATAGCCTGTTCAATAGGAAGCTCCCATGTGGCATAGCTGTTTTTACATAGCATGGAAGGAGAGGTAATTCCCAGCTCCTTAGGAGAGATAATTCCTGAGGTATTGTGCTGGATAATTGCTGCAATTGCAGTTATAGGTAACTGTTCATCCTCAGGTGCGGCAAATAAAGGAACAAGATAGTCCTGAAAGCTGATTCCAAACTGAGCGGTACCTGAGCCGACAACGGCTTCAGCACCGGATTCAAGAGCTTCGATTATCTCAACCTCAATTCCTGCGTCTTCAAAATATCCGAGCTTGTCTGCAACATAAATCCCGGTGTGGTTAGTGTTAGGTGTCCAGTCAAGTGCAATTGTGATTTTTTCTGTGTCAGAGTTCTTATTGGTATTATTGGCACAGCCACAGATAGCTGACATAAGCAGTGCAGCGGTTGTGACTGATAAAAATAAATTATTTTTTTTCATTTTTGGTATTCCTTTCCCATGGCATTACAAGCCATTTAATAACTGATACAAGCATTATCAGAAGTAAGCTTACTGCAGCAATAAAAAATATTACCGCAAACATTTTGTCATAAGCAAAAGACTTACGTACCCTTGTCATGTACACTCCAAGTCCCCGTGTTCCGCCAAGCCATTCGGAAATTACCGCACCCACAATTGAGTAGGAAACCGAAATTTTAAGACCGGCGAAAAAGTGGCTTAGGGAAGCAGGAAGTTTTATGTGGATTAACTGTTGTATAGAATTTGCACCCATTGATTTCATTAATTTCAATGAATCCTTATCCACAGAGGCAAAGCCGTCAAGCAGACTGATTGTAATTGGGAAAAAAGTAGTAATCACAATCAGAATTATTTTTGGAAGGACTCCGTAGCCAAACCATAAAAGCAGAAGGGGTGCAATTGCAATTGATGGAATGGTCTGTGATACTACAAGCAAAGGGTATACTGCGTTGCGTATTACCGTACATGAGTCCATTGCTATTGCAATGATGAAGCTTATGACAATTCCTATTGCAAGTCCTGTCAATGCCTCATAAATGCTGGTAAGACTGTGTTTACACAAAATCAGAAAATCCTCCTTTAATGCACACCATACTTTTACAGGACTTGGCATCATATATGATGGCATTGCGCCTGCTGTGGACAGAATTTGCCATACAATGATTATAAGTATAACTGCAAAAAAAGGTGGCAGAGCTTTAGATATGATTTTACCGGTAAAATTTTTGTTCATAATAAGCTCCTTTGCGGAATATAAAAGCCCCGGAGAAATCCGAGGCTGGTAAGGCTGTATAAAAAATACACCATATTATATTATGGTCATATACATCCCTACGCCGGCATTACCCGGATCAGGTACGAGACAAAATGCCTCAAGGGTCGAAGCATTATGGTAGCTTCCTCTCAGCCTGACTCATCAGGCTCCCCTAGCAAGAAGAAGTGTACAACTAAATAATTTTAATGTCAACACAAATTTGTATGTAATTTCATTACAATGCTCATACTTGAAATATTATCCACTTCGTTTTATAATATTTAAAATATGCGTTTATGCGTAGAACAATAAAGGAGAATAATGATGTCAGATAAACAATGCAATAAATCCGATTGTACTGCTTCAGATTGCAAGAATTGTGTACACAATGCGAATAGAGATGAGAATATAAACTTTGAGAATCATAACAATATTAAAAATGTTATTGGTATTGTCAGCGGTAAAGGCGGTGTCGGCAAATCAACTGTAACGGCACTTATTGCAAGAAAACTTGCTAATGCAGGATATAAGGTTGGCATACTTGACGGAGATATTACCGGACCTTCAATTCCTAAGATGTTCGGACTCAGCGGAATGGTTGAGGTATCGAATTACGGAATGGAGCCTGCGGTGTCAGTTGAGGGCATTAAGATTATTTCAATGAATCTTTTGCTTGATAATGAGGAGGACCCGGTTGTTTTCAGAGGACCGATTCTTGCTTCTGCAATTAATCAGTTCTGGAATGAGGTTAACTGGGGTGAACTTGATTATCTTCTTGTAGATATGCCTCCTGGAACAGGGGATGTTCCGTTAACCGTATATCAGTCACTCCCTGTAACAGGTATTGTTATTGTTACATCTCCTCAGGAGCTTGTGCAGATGATTGTTATGAAGGCTTATAACATGGCTGGGAAGATGAATATTCCTGTGCTGGGACTTGTAGAGAATTACAGTTATTTTGAATGTCCTGACTGTAATAAGAGATATGATATTTTTGGTACAAGCCATATTGAAGAACTGGCTTCTGATTTGGGGACAGAAATAATTGCAAAACTGCCTATAATTCCTGAGGCAGCCAGACAGGCGGATGACGGAGTGGATGGCTTTGACATGATAGAGATTAATTTAGAGCCTATAACAGGTAAGCATTAGGGAGGATTATGCTATGAAAAAAGAAAGTATCGGAATTTCAATATGGAGAATAATTTATCCAATACTTATTTTCCTTGGTGTGGATACCATACTGACAATGTTTGTAATGTATGGATATATGTTCTATGAAATGTTTCAGATGGGAATGGATACATTTGCGAATATGGATTCGGAAATGATTGCACAGGTAACAAAAGAGCTTTTGGAGAAAATAATGAATTTTACCTATGCAAATTCCCTGTATATAACAATTGTAAGATGTGCAATTCTCGTACCGATTCTGTTTATGCTGATGCGCAAGGATGTTAAGAGAGATAAGGAGTATGGCAGACACAGGGAATATACTCCATACAACAAAGCAATGCTCCTGATACTGCCTGTTCTTGGAATTGCCGCAGCACTTTCATTTAATCATGTTGTAATGATGGGACTTGAGATGCTTCAGGATTTCATTAACTGGTTATTAAGAGCTGTCGGAAGCGGAGAATTTGCAATTGATTTGTTTGCAAGTTTTAATGAAACCTCGGAAATAATTTATTCAGGAAATCTTTTTATACAGATTGTGGCAACCTGTATAGGAGCACCGTTGGTTGAAGAATTGTTATTCAGAGGACTGGTATATAAGAGAATGAGGACCCGGTTTAAAGCTCTTCCATGCATGATTATATCTTCATTGATTTTTGGTGCAGTTCATGGAAATATAGTACAGTTTGTATATGCGTTCCTGATTGGCATGATACTTGCATTTGTTTATGAAAAGTTTAAAACTATATGGGCACCTGTAATTTTCCATGCAGGAGCAAATCTTCTTTCAATTTTGTTTACTTTTATTTTGGGAGACGATGGAATAGGACTTCCTCTTGGAGGATATGTGTTAGTTACAGTAATTGAGCTGGCGATAGTGTTTGTTTTGGTATTATTAATTGAGAAAAAGGTCAACAGACAGGAAATTAAGCCTGATAAGGCTGAAGAGATATTTGAGGAGCAGAATACATGAAGAAATTATTATCAGTAGCAGTACCTTGTTATAATTCACAGGATTACATGCGGAAATGTATTGATTCGCTTTTAGAGGGCGGGCAGGAAATGGAAATTATCATTGTCGATGATGGTTCCTCCGACGATACGGCTGGTATTGCTGACTCATATGCAGGCAGATATCCTGATATATGCAAGGTAATACATCAGGAGAATGGCGGACACGGAGAGGCGGTTAATACGGGCCTTGCAAATGCAACAGGTCATTTTTTCAAAGTTGTGGACAGCGACGACAAAGTAAGCAAGGAAGCACTTATGAAGTTGTTGGAGATTATGCGCAGAACAGTTGAGAACAAAAAAAGACTGGATATGCTTATTTCCAATTATGTATACGACAAGCAGGGCGAGAAGCGTAAAAAAGTTATTAAATATACCTCTGTGCTGCCTACAGATACTTATTTTACATGGGACGATACCGGAAGGTTTTTACAGTCACAGAATATACTCATGCATTCGGTAATCTATCGTACGGCGTTGCTTAAGGAATGTGGATTAAAATTGCCGGCACATACTTTTTATGTGGACAGTATTTTTGTATTCCAGCCATTACCGTATGTTAAGGTGATGTATTATGCGGATGTTAATTTCTATTGGTATTTTATTGGACGTGAGGATCAGTCCGTCCATGAAAATATTATGATTAAAAGATATGATCAGCAGATTTTGGTAAATCGTCTTTTAATTGATATTTATGGCGAGGATGTTCTTAAAAATAAGAAATGTGAGAGATATATGCGTAATTATCTTCAGATGATTACAGCTGTATCCACAGTTCTTGCCCATATATCAGGTGATGAGGACAAGCTTCGCAAGAAGGACGAACTGTGGGAATATCTAAAGGAAAAGGATGAATGTCTCTACCGCAGAGTCAGGCGGGCTGCAATAAGCGTTGGAACTAATCTCCCGGGTAAAGGCGGCAGGAAAATTGCCATTACAGGTTACAGGGTATGTAAGAAAATTTTTAAATTTAACTAAAATTATATAGGAGCTTTTGCATTATAGATTATCTATTGTGCAAAAGCTCCTTAGTATTTTCTGTAAAAAATTATTCTATCTGCAAATTTCGACATACAAAAAATCTGATTATCCAATAATTAATAAATATAATAAAAACTTATTTTAAAAATAAATTATTTAATTATTGAAATTATACAGCCATTTGGTCTTGTAAATCAGTGGATACATGACACCGGCGATTACAAATGCAAGAATTACATCATATACTGAATGCTGTTTGAGGAACATTGTTGATAATACAATCAATACTCCGATTACTGAAACAATAATTTTCATAGGATTGTGGAATTTTCCAAATGTCCTGGATTCAAATACGGCTATAATAACAATTAATGTGTTAAGTACATGCAGACTTGGTAAAACATTAGTTGATGTATCGCTTGAATACAACATCTTAACAAGGTCGGTGCAGAAGTTATCTCTCGGGAATACATCCGGTCTTGGGTCATTAAGTCCGTTAGGATATGCGGCAAAGCATATGACGGCAATGGTTATTCCGAAAATAAGGAAAAATCCCATTCGAATACATTCTCCCTGTGATTTGAAGAAGAACCATACTGCAGCAAGTCCGACAAACAGGAACCAGAAATAATATGGAATAATAAAATATTCACAAAACGGAACCATATCATCAAAAGCACAGTGAATAACATTATAATCATATGAATCATTTATTGTTTTCTCTAAATAACTAAAACATGGCATATAGAATAAACCATATAAAATTAACAGGGCGTGTCCCCATTTTCTCAAAAAAGCTTTCATAATATAATCCTTTCACACATTTTAAGCGATTATAACACAGACCGTTATTTTTTTACAAGTGGTGCCTATATTTTTTTGATTGTTTACAAAAAAACGACAGTGAGTTAAAATTGTTTTTAAGGTTACATAAGATGCAAGGAGATACAATTTTGAGATTAATAGTAAGAAATTTAACTAAAAGTATATCCAATGAAATGATTCTTAATAAGGCTTCATATACCTTTGAGACAGGGAAAATTTACGGCGTCTGTGCAAAGGATGCCTCCCGACTGGCAGTTCTGCTTCGCTGCATTAGTGGTGAAGAAGGCTTTGACAGAGGATATATACGTATCAGAGAAGGATTATCGGAGTGTAAGCCTGGTTATAATGATGTGTGTCTTGTGTATGAGGATTCACCCTTTATTGAGATGATGACCGGAAGGGAATTTGTTGAATATTATATGGATATTCATAATTGCCATGACAGAAGTGTTGAGGAGTGTCTGGATTTAATCGGACTGACGCAGAATGACAGAGGAAGACTTATACAGGAATATCCAAAACCCGTTTTGAGAAGACTCCAGATACTCTGTATGTATATAGCGGCCCCTGCCGTCATCCTTATTGAAGATCCTTTTGAAGTTACAAAGGACAGTGCATTTGCCGATTTTGAAAAGCTTGTTACCGGACTTAAAAATAATCACATTATAATTATTTCTTCATCCGATTTTGATAAAATAAAACATATAAGTGATGAAGTTCTGATGCTTAATGATGGTGTACTGTGTGGCATTGATATGAGAAAATATGAGAATATTAATGGGATAGATGTACTCATGGTTGATTTGGAGGATAACAATGATTAAATCGCTTCGAAAGATGTATAAAGCATCCTTTATATCAGGCGCCAATACACTGATTAGTGTTTTGGGTAAATTGCCTATGACCGGTAAGCGTGTCAATGAGGAAACTTATAATAAGTCCAAAACAGGCTTTGGCGTGGCAAATATTATATTTAAATATTTATTTGAGTTTGTTAAAAAAATACTTTTCGTGCTTGTATTCATGTTTGTACCACATATGCTTTTTGCAAAATGGATGCCTGCAGGCACAATGGGCTTTGAACTTGAGAACTGCTATGTATATTTTGGAATTGTATTATGCGGTTTCTGCGGTTCAATCGTGAAGTCAGAGGTGTTTAATAATGATGAGCATTCTTTTGGAATGCTGAAAATTATACATGTTAATCCAAAGGCTTATTTCAGGATGAGGCTGCTTTCGCGTGTACTTATGGAATTCCCTTCATTCTGGCTGGCTTTTTCTGTTTGCGGGATGAATTTTTTCAAGGCCTTTTATCTGACATTGGTAATAATGCTTGGAAGATTTGCAGGGGAGACTCTTAATATACTTATATTCCGTGTTACACATAAATCCTTTTCAGATATAAGGGGAACCAGTGTATTTATTATGCTTGCCTCCCTTATTCTGGCTTATTTTATTCCATACATAAGAGGGTGTGTTCCGGCGGCGTATAATCTTGTGTTCAGTACGTTATGGCTTCCGGTTATTCTTGTTGCGGGAAGCCTGTTTATATACTATGTATGGAACTATCGGAGTTATGCCGTAATTGCAGTAAGAGTGTATACGGAGAAATACTTTGAAGCCGGAGATAAGGAAACTTTTACTGTTAAAGAAAGTGTTAAAGAGGCTGCCGGGAAAGCAGAGTATAATGTGGATATAATTCCTTCAGACGTTGAGGTTTCGGAATATGCAGGCAAAATGTTTTTTACCCAAAATATGAAACTGATTAAGAACGGAATTATTACGCGCATTCTTATAATTCTTGGAGTGCTCCTTGTAGCTGTCTGTGCTGCAGCAATGGACAGGAAGGATATTATCTATAAAGTAATTTCTTATTCGATGCCTGTGATGGTGTTTATAATGTTTGCAATGTCCAGAGGACATATTATGTGCAGGGAGCTTTTTTATGAATGCGATTACAAGCTGATGAAGGCAGGGTGTTTTACTGATAGAGAATTTGTGTTCCAAAGCTTTATAAACAGACTTAAATATTTAATGCTTATTGATTTGATTCCGGCAGCTTTTCTTTCGTTGGTATATTTAATTGCAGGTTTTCTTGCAGGAAGAACGGGAAGCGCAGTGACAATTGCATCTGTATGTATTGGAATTATTGTTTTAAGCCTGATTTTTTCGGTATATAATATTTTTATGTATTATCTTTGCATGCCATTCTCTGAGAATGAGGAGCATGTTGATACTAATATAGGCTCCATTATGTACAGGGTTATTAATCTGGGAATGTATGTTGGCTGTTATTTCTGTGTTTTTATTAATACAACAGCTTTGTATTTTACATTGGCGGCAGCATTGGTATTTTCAGTATTTCTGGCTGTGGCTTCCACAATCATCGCATTTAACGGTCACAGGACCTTTCGTTTGAAGGGTTAAATAATAATATCAGGAGGGATGTATATGAGAAAACGTATATTGAGCTGTTTTATTATAGGTTCAATGGCTTTGTGTGTCTGTGGCTGCAATGGACAGGTATCGGCGGGAAACAATCCTGATAATACTGATTTGTCTACAGAAGAGGAACAGACTGAACCAAGTATTTTTGATAATATTATTGCAGGTGAGCCGATTAATGAAATAAAATCTTTATTTGACTTCACGGGAGTGCTTGAGCAGAATAATGATTATATACTGATTGCGGCCTGTCCTTATGATGATAATGAGCTTCTTGCAGTATATTCCGGGGAAGAAATGGCGTTAGTTAAGTCCTTTGATGTTTCAAGCGGAGTTGAGAAATTAAAACTTGAACTGCCGGATATTGTTATAAATGATGACGCAGTAATAAATGTGGTTAATGATGATTTTGCGTATATAATTAATTCTTCCGATAGCAATTTAATCTATCTTGATTTAAGCGACAAAAGCTATGAGATAATTGAATTTGATGAGATTCCGGACAGTATTGTTATAATGGGTGAGGGCGAGCAGTTCTTCTATACCTTACCTGATGATTGCAATGTGTATCTGTATACAAGGGATACGGGTAACAGAATATCTGTATTTGATGCTTATGGTTTAGTGGATAATATTGAGATTAAATATGTTGAAGAGGGCAGTAACACACTGATTGTTAAGGTTAATTCGGATAATTATTCAGGATATGCAAGTCTTAGTATTGAACTGCAGGAGCTTAGCCCTCTTGAAGAGATGACAGGTGAGCTGTTATACAGTGGTAATGAGTATGTATATACAGCGCCTGATAAAGATGCAACAATAGTTATCTACAATCCTATGACACCAAGACTTCTTAGGGAGTTTTATCTGGAAAATACGGAAGAACTCCGGAATATCAGATTGTTTTCCGATACCCCCTATGTCATAACAAAGGTTGAGACGGATAAAGAAACGGTAATACGTTTATATAATATAGATGAAGGAATTATGGAAAATATACTGACACTTGATGTTCTGCAAAATATTTCAGATATTAAATTCTACAGCAGCACCAATAATGTAATGCTTAAGGTTGATGATACATTGGGCAGCAGAATATTGATTTGGAATACGGAAATAATAGATAAAATATTAGAATAAAAATTTTAAAAAAAGTAGTTGACAAATTGTGGGCTTTAATAATATAATAGACAAGCGGGTTGCAAAAGAAGCCCGCTTGTGACATGGGATCTTAGCTCAGCTGGGAGAGCATCTGCCTTACAAGCAGAGGGTCACAGGTTCGAGCCCTGTAGGTCCCATATCTTATTTAATTCATATATGGCGGAGTAGCTCAGCTGGCTAGAGCACACGGTTCATACCCGTGGTGTCAGGGGTTCAAGTCCCTTCTCCGCTACTGATTAGAACCCCAACACTTTGTGTTGGGGATTTGTTTTTAGGAGGTAGCATATGCGAATCGGAACCGGTTATGATGTTCATAAATTAGTTGAAGGCAGGGACTTGATCCTCGGCGGTGTAAATATCCCTTATGAAAAAGGTCTTCTCGGACATTCGGATGCAGATGTTCTTCTGCATGCAATTATGGATGCACTTCTGGGCGCAGCAGCACTTGGGGATATCGGTCAGCATTTTCCTGACAGCGATGAGAAGTACAAAGGTGCTTCAAGCATTAAGCTGTTGGAGCATGTTTCTGAAATACTTGAAGAGAAGCACTATATAATAGAAAATATTGACAGCACAATTATTGCACAGAGACCGAAACTTGCAGCACACATCCCGACAATGCGTGAGAATATTGCAGCTACACTGGGGATAGATTTATCACAGGTAAGTGTTAAGGCAACAACTGAGGAAGGACTGGGATTTACGGGGGCAGGAGAAGGAATTGCCGTTCAGGCTGTTGCACTTCTTACAACAGTGGAGAATTATGTGTATGCTGATGTTATGAATGAAGCAGGAGCCGGTTGTGCCGGATGCAGGGGCTGCAGCAAAAGATAAATTTTTCTAGTTGACAAAAAAGAATTTAATGCATATTCTAAGATATATAATTTATATTTAAAGACTGTGATGGAGAGAAGTACGAATTTAATCAGTCTCAGAGAGGGAATATCGTAGGCTGTGAATATTCCTGATGTTGAACTTTCGGAAATGCACTCCTAAGTCGGGCAGAGGAACAATAGTATTCTGTCACGGGTTGCGCCGTTATACGTTTGTAAGATTTTTCTAAAAGAAAGATGAATCAGAGTGGAACCGCGGAAGATAGTCGCCTCTGTAAGGGGCATATCTTCTTTTTTTTACGCTTAGGGCTGTGCGATATGACGCTCGTGATGCATTTAAGGAGGCGGACATGAAATTCAGACAATTCGTTAAAGAGCAAATCGAATTGATAAAAGACAGGGATCCTGCCATGAAGGAGGATAAAGAAGTTTTTCTATATCCGAGCTTTTGGGCATTATGGGAATACCAGAGAGCACATAAGTATTATTTAAAGGGTAAGTTTTATAAAGCAAGAAAAATTTCCCAGAAAGCGGCAAAGAAAACGGGCATAGAAATTCATCCGGGAGCAACAATCGGAAAAGGCTTATTCATTGACCACGGTCATGGTGTGGTAATTGGTGAGACAACAATCATAGGCGATAATGTAACAATTTATCAGGGAGTTACATTAGGAGGAACCGGTAAGGAGCATGGAAAAAGACATCCTACGATTGAAGATAATGTTATGATAAGTACCGGTGCCAAAATTCTTGGTTCTTTTACAATTGGTGAAGGTTCAAAAATAGGAGCAGGTTCAGTTGTTCTTAATGAGGTTCCGCCTAATTCAACTGTTGTAGGTATTCCGGGACGAATTGTTAAATGTAATGACGTTCGTATGCCGAATGCTGATCTTGACCAGATTCATCTTCCTGATCCTGTATTGAATGATATCAATATACTTAAGGAAGAGAACGAACAGCTTAAGCAGATGATTATAAAACTTGCGGAACAGAAATAGGAGAGATAAAAATGGAAAACAAAGTAACTTTATTTAATACGCTTACAAGAAAAGTTGAGAAATTTATTCCGAATGAGGACGGAAAGGTGGCAATGTATACCTGTGGACCTACAGTATATCATTTTGCCCATATTGGAAATTTGAGAAGCTATATTATGGAGGATGTTCTTGAGAAAACACTTCGTTATGTAGGTTATGATGTAAAACGTGTTATGAATATTACTGATGTTGGGCATCTTACAAGTGATGCAGACACAGGTGAGGACAAAATGCTTAAGGGTGCCAAAAGAGAGCATAAAACTGTTATGGAAATTGCAAAATTCTACACAGACGCATTTTTCTCAGATTGTGAAAAGCTTAACATTAAAAGACCTGATGTTGTTGAGCCTGCTACCAACTGCATAGATGAATTTATCCACATGGTAAAAACACTTCTTGAAAAGAATTATGCCTATGTGGCAGGGGGTAATGTATATTTCGATACCTCAAAATTAAAGGACTATTATGTTTTCTCCAGCCAGTCAGAGAGGGAATTAATGGTTGGTGTGCGTGATGATGTTAATGAGGATACTAATAAAAAGAACAAGGCAGACTTCGTTCTCTGGTTTACCAAATCCAAATTCGACAATCAGGAGCTTAAATGGGACAGTCCTTGGGGAGTCGGATATCCGGGATGGCATATTGAGTGCTCATGCATTAGTATGAAGCACCTCGGTGAATATATGGATATTCACTGCGGTGGTGTGGATAATATTTTCCCGCATCATACCAATGAGATTGCCCAAAGTGAATCCTACCTTGGACATAAATGGTGCAATTACTGGTTCCATATTCACCATTTGAATGACAAATCAGGTAAAATGAGCAAGTCCAATGGAGAATTTTTGACAGTATCACTTCTTGAGGAAAAGGGGTATGACCCATTGGTATACCGTCTTTTCTGCCTTCAGTCCCATTACAGAAAGCCATTGGAATTTTCATATGAAGTAATGGATAATATGGCGGCAGCATATAACAAGCTTATTAAGAAAATCGGTGAGCTTAAGGAAGACGGTGCTGTGGATACAGAAGGCTTTGCAGCACACAGAGAGAAATTTGAAGCTGCCCTTGTAAACGATATTAATACTTCATCAGCTATTACCGTAATTTATGATGTATTACGAAGCGAGTTAAATGATGCAACAAAGCTTGCACTCATAAAAAGCTTTGATGAAGTCCTTTCTCTCAATCTTACAAGAGCATTTGAAGAAGTGGAAGAAACTGTTGACGCAGAGCTTGAAAGCTATATCCTTGCAAAAATTGAGGAAAGAAAGTCTGCGAAAAAGGAAAAGAATTTTGCAAAAGCTGATGCAATCAGAGATGAGCTTTTGGCAAAGGGAATCCGGATTAAAGATACTCGTGAAGGTGTAGTTTGGGAGATCGTAAAATAATGTTTGAAGAAATGTCAAAGACTTTTGGCCTGGGAGAAGTAAATGTTTCCGAATACTCACCACTGACACTTGCCTATATCGGAGATTGTGTTTATGAGCTGATAATCAGAAGCAGGCTTGTATATCATGGAAATGCACCGGTTAATAAACTGAACAAAAAAGCGAGCGATCTTGCCAAGGCAAAAACACAGGCTGATATGATAGAGGGTATTCTTTCTGAACTGACGGAGGAAGAAGAGGCTGCTTACAGGAGAGGAAGAAATGCCCACTCTTTTACCAAAGCCAAAAATGCAACAACCGGTGAATATCGTAAGGCGACAGGCTTTGAAGCACTTATAGGTTATCTGTATATGCAGAAGCGTTTTGAACGAATAATGGAAATTGTACAAATGGGATTTAAGGTTATAGGTGAAATTAAATGAGATATACGGAATTTACAATTGAGGGACGTAATGCTGTTCTGGAGGCATTACGTTCAGGTAAAACGATAGATAAATTATATATTCTTGATGGGTGTAAGGATGGACCTGTTCTCTCTATTATAAGAGAAGCGAAGAAAGGTAATGCGCTGATTCAGTTCGTAGCCAAAGAAAGACTTGACCGGATGTCATCTACAGGACATCATCAGGGTGTTATTGCTAATGCTGCCGCATATGAGTATGCAGAGGTTGAAGATATACTTAATGCAGCCAGAGAGAAGGGGGAGGCACCATTTATTTTTATCCTTGACGGAATAGAGGATCCTCATAACCTTGGAGCTATTATAAGGACTGCAAATCTTGCAGGAGCACATGGTGTTATTATTCCTAAAAGACGTGCCGTAGGTCTTACAGCAACTGTTGCAAGAACCTCGGCAGGAGCGTTGAATTATACACCTGTTGCAAAAGTAACCAATATTGCCAACACAATTGAAGAACTGAAGCAGGAAGGTCTTTGGTTTGTATGTGCCGATATGGGTGGAGAAACAATGTATAAGCTTGATTTAAAGGGAGCAATCGGTCTTGTTATCGGTAACGAAGGAGAAGGCGTAAGCCGTCTTGTAAAAGAGAAATGCGATTTTGTTGCGTCAATTCCAATGAAGGGGAATATCGATTCACTTAATGCTTCTGTAGCAGCAGGTGTACTTGCTTATGAAATTGTAAGACAGAGAATGATGTAAGAGGTGTTATATGTCCAAAAGAGACACTTATAATAAAATGTCGGATGAGGAGCTTGTAATTCGCTATCATGATGGAGATAATGCTGCAGCGGATTATCTGGTTGAGAAGTACAAAAATCTTGTACGAATGCGTGCAAGGGCCTATTTTCTTGTAGGTGCAGATAATGATGATCTGATTCAGGAGGGGATGATTGGATTATACAAAGCAATCCGCGATTACAACCCTGATAAAAATGTTGTGTTCATGGTGTTTGCATCATTATGTATCAATCGTCAGATAATGACGGCTGTTACATCCTACAACCGTCAGAAAAATGCACCACTCAACACATATATATCTCTTGATACTCCTGTTACTGATGAACTAGGTGAGGATGCGGTTCTGTCCGATGTTATTGCCGCAGAGGACGAACGTAACCCTGAGGAGATTTTTATTGCCAAGGAACAGTCCGGGCAGATGGTTGCCAGAGTATTTAAAAGCCTCAGTAAAATGGAGCGGGAGATACTTGAATTATATGTAGAGGGCATGAGTTATGCCGAAATTGCTTCAACCCTTAATAAAACTACCAAGGCAGTTGATAATGCAATTCAGCGTATCAGAAATAAAATTAATTTAATAAGAAGATAAAAAATCCCAAAAAACAGTTGCGAAAATCTGTTTTTTATGGTAGATTATATTTCGAACTTGCTGATGTGGCTCAGAGGTAGAGCACTTCCTTGGTAAGGAAGGGGTCACGGGTTCAATTCCCGTCATCAGCTTTATTAGATAAGTCTAAATCCCGGTATCAAGGGATTTAGACTTTTTGTTTTATAAAGTATTCAAGAAGTATTCAAAGGGAATAATCATAGAAAGTAGAGCTTTTGAATATTGCCTATGCCCTCTCAAGGCTTGCTTTACGAAGCTGATGTATTAGTGACAGTAATAATTGGTAATAAATATATGTGATAATGAAAACTAAAGGAAATTTATGGTTTTTACTTTTCACATTATTTATGATAAAATAAATTAATTACAATACAAAGGAGGATGTCTGAATGAGAAAATATTTTCCATGCCTTACTTTGGCAGGTATCCTGTTAACCGGAATTTTATCAGGTTGTAACAATAACATTATTAATCTTGCTTCAGAAGTGGTAGTTGTACCCGTTGGCGAGGAAATCAGTACGGATGTATCGGATTATGTAAGGGCATCCAAAACAATGTTATCCGGGATGACTGTAGATGTGTCTCAGGTTAACAAGGATGTTATAGGAACTTATCCGGCGACGATTACTTATCAGGATGAGGTCAGGGAATTTTACATACAGGTTGCAGACCGGAATGCTCCGGAAATTGTTTTGAATGAGACTGAGGTTGTTATTGATAAGCCTGGAACCATTAATATAGATGATGTGATTAAGTCGATTAGTGATTTTTCGAATTTTGAGTATGGATTTTCGGATGATATAAAATTATCCGATAAGAACAAAAAAATATCTGACACGATAACATTCGGTGCCGCCGGAGAATATCTGGTTGAGGTTCTTGCAAAGGATGAATATGATAATTATGCAATAGAACAGTTTATGGTAAAAGTTGGTTCCGGAGAAGCAGCAGGTGAACCTGAGAATCCGGGAGTCAATTATGCGGATTATATGAACATTGATCCGGGCATAGAGCTTACAGACCTTGAAAGCTATGATGCGACGGCAGTTTCATATGGTGTGGGTGCTCAGGTGGATGAGGCTAATCGTCCGATAATTAATTACTATACAGAGAACTTCGGTCAGTTTGCAGTTGATTTTATTCAGCCGGAGAGCGAATATGTGTGGCTGACCTTTAATGAAATTGCAGAATATGGAAATACAACTCTTATACTTGATACACTGAAGGAAAAGAATGTTAAGGCTGTGTTTTTTATTACTCTGTCATATGCCAAAAACAACCCTGACATAATCAGGAGAATGCTTGATGAGGGGCATGAACTGGGTAATTACACTGCAAATTGTTCAAAAGTTCCGGAATTATCCGTAAATAATTTGACAAGTGAGTTAGATACGTTGTACAATTACGTCTATCAAACTTACGGATATGAAATGTATCTGTTCAGAACACCATCAGGTAACTTTAGTGCCAAGGCTCTGGCAGTTGCACAGAGTAAGGGTTACAGAACAGTTTTCTGGAGCTTCAACTATGCGGATTGGAATATTAATAACCAGCCGCCGGTTGAAGAAGCACTTAATAATGCTCTAAACAGAGCTCATGGCGGTGCTATATATCTGTTGAGTGGAGCATCTTCAACTAATCAGCAGATGCTTGGAGATTTGATTGACGGAATTCGTAATAAGGGTTATGAATTTGCCGAATATCAGAAAAATTAACGATTAGGAGATAACAGAAATGGAAAAGAAATTACGTGTAGGTATCCTTGGTGGTACAGGAATGGTAGGTCAGAGATTTATTGCTTTACTTGAGAATCATCCTTGGTTCGAAGTTGTGGCTATTGCAGCAAGCCCACGTTCAGCAGGTAAGACCTATGAAGAGGCTGTAGGCGACAGATGGAAAATGACAACACCTATGCCTGAAGCGGTTAAGAAAATGGTTGTTTACAATGTAAATGATGTTGAGGAAGTTGCATCTAAGGTTGATTTTGTATTTAGTGCAGTTGATATGACTAAGGAAGAGATTAAGAAAATCGAAGAGGATTATGCTAAGACAGAGACTCCTGTTGTATCTAATAACAGTGCGCATCGTTGGACTGAGGATGTACCAATGGTAGTACCTGAGATTAATCCTGAGCATTATGAATTAATAGAGTATCAGAAAAAGAGACTTGGTACAACAAGAGGATTTGTTGCGGTTAAACCTAACTGCTCAATCCAGAGCTATACCCCTGCTCTTTTTGCACTCAAGGAATTTGAACCAACATTAGTAGTAGCTACTACATATCAGGCAATTTCGGGTGCAGGTAAGACATTTAAGGACTGGCCGGAAATGGAAGGTAATGTAATTCCATACATTGCTGGAGAAGAAGAGAAGAGTGAGCAGGAACCTTTAAGACTTCTTGGAAAGCTCGTAAACGGTAAGATTGAAAAGGCACAGGAGCCTGTTATTACAACACAGTGTATCCGCGTACCTGTTCTTAACGGACATACTGCAGCAGTATTTGTTAATTTCAGAAAGAAACCAACCAAAGAGCAGATTATTGAGTGTTGGAGAAACTTCAAGGGACTTCCACAGGAATTAAATCTTCCGAGTGCACCAAAGCAGTTCATCCAGTATCTTGAAGAGGATAATCGTCCGCAGGTAGCGCTGGATGTTGATTACGAAAACGGATTTGGTGTATCATTCGGACGACTTCGTGAGGACAGTGTATTTGACTGGAAGTTTGTAGGACTTTCACATAATACAGTAAGAGGCGCAGCGGGTGGTGCCGTATTAAGTGCAGAGCTTCTTGTTGCTCAGAAATATATTACAGCTAAATAAATTTTCATCTAAGGCTTGTACTCGAAATGAATACAAGCCTTTTTTGAGAAGGAGAAAAGAATGACAGAAAAACAGATTAAAAAGGTATTAAGGCCGGTACATGAATTTTTGTTAATATTTATAATATGTGTATGTATTACTGCCGGATTATATTTTTTACAATACTATAGGGCTGAGAATAGTATATATGAAGCTGCTGTTGATTATATTGAACTTTGCATGGAGTATAAGGATGAAGAAGAGACCTATGTAAAAGCGGATGTTATTGATGCAATATCTTTTGCGGAATATGAAGGCGAAGAAGATAGGTTATTCTATTTTGTTTACGATAAAGACTATAATTTCTTTATTGCAAGATTAGGTGATGCCACATTTAATAAAATGTATATCCAATATCAGGAACAGGGTGATGAGTTTGAATATCAGATAGATGGATGGGTATATGACATACCAAAGGAAATAAAAGAGATTGCTATATACGAATATAATCAACAACTGGGAACAGAAGACTTTAAATTAACAGAAGATAATTTTGAAGAATATTTTGGAAACACCTATGTTGATGAATGTGATTTACCTGACGATATAGTGGGAGGGGTTATAACAATTATCGGTTTTGTGGTGGCTGCTATAGGTTTTATTTTTCTTATTGCATATATAGTTAATGTTATCAGATTTGCCATATTCAAATCAAAGTATGACCTGGACATTATCCGGCATGAACTCTCAAAACCTACTACAAAGGTATTTGCAAAGCCGGGGGTATATATGACAAGTAAATATATTGTCTCTAAAGCAAATTCTTTCTTATATATAGTTGATTATTATGATTTGGCATGGATATATATAAGCAGAAACAGCTATAATGGTATACCTGTAAGTGCTTTTTTGAAAGGCAGAACCAAAGATAAAAAGACGGTTATATTAGGAAGTGCCTATGTTGTGGATAAATTTGATCCGGTTATAGAGGAAATTGTTGTCAGAAATTCAAATGTTTTAATAGGATATACACATGAAAACCTAAGAGCTTATGCAGAAATGGTAAAATAAAATTAAAGTTTTGCCGGACGTTGAAGTGCACCACGAATGTCAGATGAATTAAATCTGACATTTGGAGGTGTATTTTTATTTGTGAAAAAATTTAAAAAAAGGTTGACTTTGATATGAACAGATGATATTATATCTCTTGCCGACAAAAAAGACATAAAACTTACAACAAAATATTTAAAAAAATAAAAAAAATTGTTGACAAATGTCAAATGTCGCGATATACTGAATAAGCTGTCGCATGAGACAGCGAACAAGAACCTTGATAACTAAACAGTGAAACAACCCTGAAAATTTCATAAAATAAATTTTCAATTTTGTTTAATATC
>JBGVJZ010000006.1:0-97585 GCA_045129695.1 Lachnospiraceae bacterium
CATTCATAAATTTAACCCTTTTTCCATTCCTCCGGAACGGATTTCCTCATTTTGGATGCAATTTTTGCACCATGATTTTTACCAAGCCATACCAAATATATGTCAAAAATTTCTTTATCAAAATATATGGACATTCCGGTCTGTGACAAATGCTGTCTTGCCTGCTCATCATAATTTACCAAAAGCTCTGTAAGCTTTTCAAAATCACCCTTCTGATAAGCTTCAATAAGCTGCTCCTTAAGAGGAAGATATTCTTTGATTAAATCTAATCTCGCATTAACGCACTCCATAATCTTCCAGTCCTTACGGATAAAATATGTCACTGCACCGTGCATCTTGTCATTTCTCCTGATGCTCTGACGAAGCTTTGCAATTCTGCTGCGTTCCTTCATATCAGTCATATACTCCTCATAAGGAATAATATCTGACACAACAACAGTTGTATTATTAATCTGTTCCGGTAACTTCTCAAGCGGCTTGCGTCCCATAATAAGCTTAATATGCATCTCGATATTCTGAGGAACATAAAAGGTATGGCCACAAAGCTCTGCCTCTGTTCTTCCTGTAAGCAGATATGACGGATATTTAATAAGTTTTGCCTTTTTACCGTCAAGAATACCATAATTCATCACAAAGCTTATATCTTCCATATATGCCTTCATGCTTTTGTTATAAATATTTGTCGCAATGCTCCTTCTCGCAAACAAAAGTCTGATTCCCATAAAAAACTTTCTGCATCTGTTCTTCGCAGACAGCTTTCTGTTATATTTATAGCAGTTGAAGGAAAAACTTTTCTCTTTCTGAATAAGCTTTTTAATCTTCTTGGAATTGGAAAATTTCTTCAGGATGGTTATTTTTACATGTATACCATTGCATTTGTAGGAATCTCCGTAATTATAGTTATAATATGTTGTATTCTTGTCCACATAATGGAAATAAAAGCCCGGAAAACGGCTGTTATTGTCCATTCCCTCAACTACTCTGTCCTCTGTTCTGTTTGAATTAACATATTCCCTGAACTGTACAAAATCCTTCAAAGTCATATAAACGGTTGCCGTATATCTTCCGTTGGGAAGCATTCCAAACAGTGCCGCCTCTTCTGCCGTGGTTCCGCCAAGAATATAGCTTATATTAAGTTGTTCACATATATCATGAATTTCCTGTAATAAATTTATTACTTTATTCTGAATCGGATCCATAATCGTACTCCTCTATTTCCAAATGTACCATTCCGTTATTAGTCATACTCTTTACTTTTTCAAATTCTTCCTTTAATACATCAGGATTCTTCTCTTCCTTAACATATCTTATATTGTAATATAGGAATTCTCCGTCCTCAGGACAGAGCTTCTGACCCTCAAGAATAAGCTTTTTTGCTTCCTCCTTAGAACCCTGATTCTTGTAAAAAGCATACCTTATCATCAGCTTCATAAGCATCGGATTATCGGAATAATCCTTAAAAAGCTCTGAAATTACTGCATATCCCTCTTCACATTTGCCGGTATCATAACAGTTAACGGAATATCTGAATTCCTTAATAAAACGCTCGATATCTGCAAATTTCAATGCATTATAGTCAGGCTGTTTACGTCTTATATCAAGCAGTCTGTTAGCCTTGCCTACTTTGTTAATATATAAAAGCATCATCATAAGAGCATGCACAATCTCATCAGATACAGTAACATAGCATGGATTCATATATCTTAACATGTCCCCAAACTCATGACTTCCGATACATTCCCTGCTTAACTGGAAACGCATGTATGCCCCAAGCACCTCCATTAATTCATCAAAACGACGCTCTTTAACTAATGCTGTTACATCTGTATCAAGAGTTTCAAGTCTTTTATTCAAATCAAGGCTTACTAACTTAGCCTTATCCTTAAGAATGCCCATTGCTGCTTTTTCTCTTTTGGAGGCTGTTCTCATGTAATATGCCTTACGGTAAGCCCCTAAAAGGTCTAACCAGCCTCTTTTACTCTTAGAACGGACAAAAACATTATATTCCTTACGGAATTCGTCAGAGCCCATATCAAGCCTGCTTACCGTATCATGGGATTTACGCTCATTACATGGCGGTATGTATATCCAGTCATCACCATAATGCCATGTAAGAAAAGCATTGTTCATATATATAATGCTGTATTCCCCATCCTCCATAAAGCAGGTACGCTTCTTCTCAAACCATTCCTTAGGAAAGATAAAAGGACATCCGCCCCAGCGCATTGCATATGCATCGCACTCCTCCTCAGAATACTTAAACATTATCTTCTGAAGCTTATCAAGCACCCTGTCCCTGCCTATTATTTTGGACAGGAACCAGTATCTTAAATACTTACCGGCTTTAATATTGAAACGATAGCCATATAAAGGAGCAGTCTTATTAACCAACTCTGAATACAGAACAACCGTCTCAACATATTCTTTTAGCTTAGACTCTTCTGTAACAACAGGGTCAAGCATAAAAATATCTATAATCTCGCCCGATGGCTCCGTAGAATATATGGCATGCCTGTGAATCGCTGTTGCTGTTGTATCACAGTATCTTCCAAACATATTGGTGTAGTTATGGTCTAATTCATGTGCAAGAAGACATCTGCCCTCAGGAAAATCAGTCTTGGAGGCTTCAACGAACTTAAGCCAGTTGTCCCTTGTCATAAAGATATCCATATCGTCATCCCATGGAATAAAACCATGGTGACGTACAGGGCCTATTGCACTTCCTCCTGCCAATGTATATTCAATGTTATTTCTCTTGCAAACGGCATCTATTTCTTTAAATAATTTAAACATATTTGCCTGCTGTTCTGTCATTGCGTTCTCCATTCCGTCGTTAATCTACGACATAAATTCATCATATACAGGTAAAACTTCATCCACAGAACCAATCATCTTAATCTCTCCCTCATGAAGCCAGATAATTCTGTCGCATAATTTCTTAATGGTATCAGTATTATGGGATACGATTAAGACCGTTCTGTTATCGTCAGCTATAAGCTGCTTCATCTTTGCGTAGCTTTTCTTCTTAAACCTGGCATCTCCGACTGCAAGCACCTCATCCACCAACATAATATCCGGCTCTAAAATAGCCGTTATGGAAAAAGCCAGTTTGGAAAACATACCGCTTGAATAGGTTTTGACCGGCTTGTCAATAAATTCACCAAGCTCAGAAAACTCAATAATCTCATCCATCTTCTCTTCTATCTTCTCTCCCGGATATCCAAGAAGCATCCCTGAAAGCATTATATTTTCCCTTCCGGTTAACTTTTTTTGAAATCCAACACCAATTGAAAGCAGGGCAACTGAATCACTATTAAGCTTAATAGTTCCCTCATCAGGAGAAAAAATTCCGGCGATAGCTCTTAGGGTTGTTGACTTACCACTGCCGTTCTTACCTATAAGCCCGACAATTTCGCCCTTATTAATCTTAAACGATATGCCCTTAACAGCCTCATAAACATCTTTTTTACTTTTCTTCCAATGAAAAATACTCTTTTTCAAAGATATGCTGTGAAGACTTCTATATCTTATATATAAATTGTCCACTTCAATTGCAACTTCATTTTTCATTTACATCACCTTAACATAACTGTTTTCATACTTATATATAGTACGAACTCCGACTACGGACAGTATAATCCCCACCACAAACCAGCCAAGCAGATACAGGTAATCCACAGGCATTGAGTAGATAAGGCATTTTCTGGCTGATATCATAAGAAATGCCGTCGGATTGAATTTGGTTAAAATAACTGCAAGTGCCTCCGGAAGTCTTGAAGACTGTTCAGGATTCATCGGTACAAGCTCATAAAACACACCCGACATATAGAAAACAATTCTCATAACAACATTCATGAGTGTTTTCAAATCCTCCACAAAAACTCCAAAATGTGCAAACAGACATGCCATTCCGAAATTAAGCAGAAACAGTGTGACAAAGACCGGAATAATCCACAGCACATTAATTGTCACCGGCACTCTGTATATAATCATCATAATTATAACTATGATAAACGATATGGCAAGCTTAAACGCTGCCATCAGCATATCCGACATAATTAAAGTATACTTAGGCAGATATACCTTTGAAACAATTCCCTTATTGGTATTTACTATTTTAACACTGTTAAGAATAACCTTATTGACAAAATTCCACATTGAAACACCGATAAATACATAAATCGGAAAATATTGGGTTTCTTTTCCAAAAATCAGTGCAAAAATAAACCAGTATACCAACATAAAAAGAACAGGCTCCAAAACCCACCAGATCCACCCAAGGCGTGAACCGGCAACTTCTGACTTAAGGCCTGACTTTGCTGAATAAAATATATATTTTTTGTATTTTTTAATATCATTTATAAATCTGGACATAGTATTCCCTCTTTTTGCATAACACCACTTAATATATCATAACCATTTAATGCAATCAAGTTATTTTATTTTCCAATTTATAAACTTTTGTTCACAATTATTTTAATAAAAAAGAACAGACTACCTAAAGCCTGCTCTTCTCAAAATAATCCGCCAGCTTTGAAATTGCTTTTTTCTCAATACGGCTCACATAGCTTCGGCTCATATTAAGCTCATCTGCAATTTCTCTTTGTGTAACCTCTTCATATCCGCACAAACCATATCTTTTGAGTATTATAAGACGTTCCCGGTCGCCAAGACATTTACCGATTGCCTCATACAGCATTCTCACATCACATTTCAAAATATATTCATCCAGAAAATGCTTCTCTTTCGATTCGATTACGTCTATTATACTGATTTCGTTGCCCTCTTTGTCTGTTCCGATAGGCTCCTGCAACGATATTTCATGATATTTTTTCTTATCACTTCTAAAACTCATAAGCAGCTCATTATCAATGCATTTGGCTGCGTATGTAGCAAGCCGGCTTCCCTTATTCATATCAAAGGTGCGAACCGCCTTTATAAGACCAATTGTACCAATGGATATTAACTCCTGTACATCTTTTTCTGCAACACCGTAATGCTTAACCATGTGTGCCACCAGACGCATATTGCGGATAATGAGGACCTCTCCTGCCTTTTCATCGCCATTATGGTATTTTTCAAGATATTCCTTTTCTTCCTTGGCTGAAAGCGGCTTTTCAAAAGTCTTCAAGCAAACCCATCTCTCAAATTGCAATTAATAAATAATATGCAACCCGCTTCAACTTCGTGCCTGTCACGTTAAAGGAACTTCTGTTTCTTCTTCCTGTCGTCTTAAAATGTCAAAATTCTCCAATTCAACACCCAAATCAATGTAAAGCTTCTGTTTCGGATGCGGAGCACTTTCCATTTCATTACCATGCTCGTCCTTAATTGATTTAACTACAGCCTTAATATTTCTTCCGTCAGGCTTCATAATCTCAAGTTCTTCACCAACGGAAAATTTATTGCGCTGTTCAATTTCATATCTGCCATCTTCAGTAATCTGAACAATACCAAGATAAGTATATTCCTTAATATATGTGTTACTGTCATAAATCTGGGTATTCTCGTCAGGCTTACCGAAGAAAAATCCTGTTGTGTACTGTCTGTAGGTGCATTTGGCAATCTCTGATTTATAAAACGGAATTCTTGACTGATAATATTCAGGTGAATTCATATAATCATTAATTGCAAGTCTGTATGTCCTTGCAACCGTCGCCACATACAGGGCTGTTTTCATTCTTCCTTCTATCTTAAAACTGTCAATTCCGGCCTCAATAAGCTCAGGAATATGCTCTATCATACATAAATCCTTGGAATTGAAAATATATGTGCCTCTCTCATTCTCAAATACCGGCATATACTGTCCCGGTCTTGATTCCTCCATAACATAATATTTCCATCTGCAGGGATGAGTGCATGCCCCTCTGTTGGCATCCCTTCCTGCCAGGAAGCTTGATAAAAGACATCTTCCTGAATAAGAAATACACATTGCACCATGTATAAAAGTCTCTATTTCAAAATCCTCCGGGATATTATCCCTGATTTCCCTAATCTCTCTTAATGAAAGCTCTCTGGCTGTAACAACTCTTGTTGCTCCCATTTTATGCCAGAACTTATATGTTCCATAGTTAGTATTGTTAGCCTGTGTACTGATATGAATATCAATATCAGGAACAACCTCCTTGGCAACAGTAAACAATCCGGGATCAGATATAATAAGTGCATCCGGGTGCACCTTCTCGTCCAGCTCCTTAAAATACCTTCCTGCAGCATCCAAATCACCATTGTGTGCAAGAATATTGGCAGTAACATACACCTTCACGCCATGAGCATGGGCAAACTCCACACCCTCTGCCATCTCTTCAATTGTAAAATTCTTAGCCTTGGCACGAAGTCCGAAAGCCTCTCCTCCAATGTAAACCGCATCTGCTCCATAGATTACTGCTACCTTCAGAACCTCAAGAGAGCTTGCAGGAATCAATAACTCTGTCTGTCTCATATAATCCCACCTGTTATTATTTTTTAACACTAATTGTAATTCCATCGCCAATAGGCACAATAGATGTCTGTAATTCCTCTGAATGAGTTACCGCATAAATATATTCCCTCATCCTGTCATATATTGTCCTGTTTCGTCTTGTAACTCCATAACGTGACTCAGTGATGTCACCCTCCTGCAACACATTGTCAGTAACAAGAACGCCTCCTCTTGCAAGAAGTCTTATAACCTCCGGCAGTATAACAATATATTGTGCTTTGGCAGCATCCATAAATATAAAATCATAAGAGCCCTCCAAAGTCTTAAGAACCACTCCCGCATCGCCCTCAATAAGAGTTATTACATCTTCCTTACCGGCTCTTCTGAAATTCTCTCTGGCAATCGGAATTCTTTTGTCATAGTTCTCAATAGTCGTAATTCTGGCGGTGGCCGAAATATTCTCACTCATTAATATAGAAGAGTATCCAATCGCACTTCCTATTTCAAGAATATTCTCCGGTCTGTTCATTGCCAGCAATACCTTGAGAAAAGAAGCCATCTCTTTACGAATAATAGGCACGTAAGTATCACGTGCCTCTTTTTCTATGGTCATACATATTTCACTGTCCGGTCTGTCAAAAGAATTGATAAATGACACAATTCTTTCATTAACTATATCCTGCAAAATCCTATTCCTCCGTCTCATCAGGCTCAGGTGCAATAACAATCATAATCTCTGTCGGCTTCATGTCAGTACTAAGTGTGTATGTTCCCGCAGTAAAATTCTCCGGATAATCGGATAAAATCGCCTGTACAAAGAAAAGCACAGGGCTCTTCACAAGACCTTTATCAGCTAAAATTCCGGCAATATCCATAACAGATGAGTTCTCAGGGATAGTTACTTCCACTGAAACCGCATCAGCCCCTGAGCTCATGGCTTCCTCATGAAAAATATCCCTTCCAAATGAATACATATAGTTTCCCACAAAAAACAATATCAGTACAACCAATACAAACACTAAAGTTCTGCACGATACGGATAAAATTGTACTCGCAAGTTTCTTAGTCTCCATATATATCGCCTCCCCGATTATTAATCAAGAAAAGAAATATCAAATTCAACTTCTTCAAGAATCTGTCTGTAAATATTCTGCATGAACCTTCCAATTCCGACTTCTGAATTAAAGAAACGGCTTACCAGAGGATTCTTACGTAAATTAGTCATTCTGGATGATACATCAGCATACTGCTCATAACTCATCACACCGCTTTTACTGTTCTGTAATTCAAAATTAAGTCTTCTAAGCTCATTAACCTGTGCATATAATTCAGGCTCTTTTTGAACCTCTTCAAGACATTTTCTGTAATATTTATATTCATTACTGTCTTTGATTAATTCAGATAACTGCTTGGCAATTCTGTAGGCCTCTTTATCCTCATATAATTCAAATTTTTCATCCATGATTAATCCTCCTGTATGAAAAAGCTCTTATGAAACTTCCATTATAATAGGAAGAATCATTGGTGTTCTCTTCATTTTCTTCCAAATGTAATCTCCGAGGCTGTCCTTGATTATTCCCTTAATCTTAGACCAGTCAGAAATATTATTGTCAATGCAATGCATTACTGCATCATACACAACAGCAGTCGCATCCTCAATAAGCATCTCTGATTCCCTTACATAAACAAAACCTCTTGTAACAATATCCGGTCCCGATAATAACTGATTAGTAAATTTCTCAAGTGTAAGCACTACTACAATTATACCGTTCTCCGCAAGCGTCTGTCTGTCTCTTAAAACGATATTACCTACATCTCCAACTCCGAGACCGTCAACCATAAGGCTTCCGCTGTGAACTGTTCCGGTCTTACCTGCCCACTCGCTATTCAATTCAAGCACATCACCGGATGACAGTATAAAAATATTATCCTTAGGAATTCCCATAAGTTCACAAAGCTCTGCATGTTTAACAAGATGTCTGTATTCTCCATGAACAGGTACCGCATACCTAGGCTTAAGTATTGAATAGATAAGCTTAATCTCTTCCTGAGACGCATGTCCTGACACATGTGTATCCTGGAAGATTACTTTAGCACCTTTCATTGATAATTCATTAATTACCCTTGCAACTGATTTCTCATTGCCCGGAATCGGTGTAGCACTGAATATTATTACATCACCCGGCTTAATTGTAACCTTTCTGTGAATGGAAGCTGCCATTCTGGACAGAGCCGCCATAGACTCTCCCTGGCTGCCTGTTGTAATAATTGTTACCTGTTCATCCGGATAACGCTTAATCTCCTCAGTATCAATCAACGTTCCCTCAGGAATCTGAATATATCCCAGCTCCGTAGCAACATTAATTATATTAACCATGCTTCTGCCTTCAACAGCAACCTTTCTTCCATGGGCACATGAAGCATTAATAATCTGCTGAACCCTGTCCACATTGGAAGCAAAGGTAGCAACAATAATTCTGTTCTTATTGTTATCATCAAAAATAGTTTCAAATGTCTTACCAACAGTCTTCTCAGACATTGTATAGCCCGGACGCATTACATTGGTACTGTCGCACATTACCGCAAGTACTCCCTTTTTGCCCAACTCTCCGAATCTCTGTAAGTCAATCGGTTCACCAAAAACAGGGGTATAATCCACCTTAAAGTCTCCTGTGTGAATAATAACACCGGCAGGTGTGTGAATTGCAAGTGCCGCTGAATCCGCAATACTATGATTAGTACGAATAAATTCTATTCTAAACTTACCAAGGATTATACTCTGTCCATAGCTTACAATCCTTCTCTTGGTATTATTAAGCAAATTATGTTCTTTAAATTTGGTCTCAATTATACCCATTGTAAGCTTGGTTGCATATATCGGCTTGTTAACCTCCTTAATAACATAAGGGAATGCTCCGATATGATCCTCATGTCCATGAGTAACTACGAAACCCTTAACCTTATCAATATTATCCTTCAAAAATGTAACATCAGGAATAACCAAATCAATTCCTAACATATCATCATCAGGAAATGATAAACCACAATCCACAACAATAATACTGTCCTCATACATGAAGGCAGTCATATTCATTCCAATCTGTTCAAGACCTCCCAATGGAATAATCTTAACATTACTATTCTCTTTTAAATTCAAAATATTTCCTCCTATACTATTTCCGCATCATCAACTAATTCAGAGAAAATACGTGCAAGACTGTCTATTTCTTCCTCATCATCCACAAATTCATAAACAGCTTCCGCGTCATTTTCTTTAGAAACATCCTTCAAAATATATGCTTCTGATTCTTCATCTTCGTTCTCAGCTACAAGAAGATAATTCAATCCATTAACCCTTGTCTGTTCAATCACGAATAAATCAATAATCTCTCCATCTTCAGCGGTAATTTTAATCTGCTCCATTATAGTGCTCCTTTCAAAATCCACCCTTTATGATGACATACTGTCAAGGTATCCCTGCAAAATCAACTCTGCAGCAATCATATCCACATAGTCCTTGCGCTGTTCCCTCCTGATTCCGGCATCCTTCATAATCAAATCCGCCGCCACAGTAGTCAGTCTCTCGTCCCACATTATTACAGGCAAACCCGTTCTTCTCTCAAGCATGGTCTTAAATTCCATTGTCTTGTCAACACGTTCACCCAATGTATTATTCATATTCTTAGGTAACCCAAGAATAATTTTCTCAACCCCGTACTCTTTAACCAATTCCTCAATTCTGGCAAGTGTCTGTCTTAACTTATTCTCATCCTTGCGTCTTATTATCTCCACACCTTGAGCGGTTATTCCTAAAGGGTCGCATACTGCCACCCCAACCGTTTTACTTCCAAAATCAAGTCCCAATATTCTCATTAATGTAAATCCCTAACTTCAATATAATTCTTAAGCATCTCTTCTACAAGCTCATCGCGTTCAACCTTCATAATCAGACTTCTGGCATTTCTGTGACTGGTAATATATGTCGGATCCCCTGACATAATATAACCGACGATCTGGTTAACCGCATTATAACCCTTGTCCGTTAGAGCGGCATATACCTGTTCCAGAACATCCGAAACCTGAACGCTCTGTTCCTGCTGTACTTTAAAAAATTGCGTATTGTTTAACTCTGACATTTTATCACATCCTCTGTTCTTTATATTAATATAAAAATTAAATTTCGGCAACACCAATTACCATATCTTTACCAATTAATCCGGTAATTTTTACTGACACAAGAGTGTTTGGACGCAAATTCAGGCCTGTATTCTCAATTGCGACCTTAACATAGCTGTCAGTAAATCCAACCATATATTCTCTATCATCAATTGTAATTACTTCCTCCAGAAGCACCTCTGCAGCTCTTCCGATATACTGCTCCCTGTATTTTTCAGATAATCGCTCGTCCATTTCAAGCAAAACGTTACTTCGTACTGTTTTAATATTCTCGGGAATCTGATCCGGCATTCTGTCTGCAACTGTTCCCTTACGTCTGGAATATTTAAAAACATGGAGTTCATAGAAATTAACCTTTTCAAGGTATTCCTTTGTTGTGATAAATTCCTCTTTCGTCTCTCCCGGGAAACCCACGATAACATCTGTTGTAACAGCCGGCATATCATAATATTTTCTCAACAGCTCCACGCCCTCATAAAACTCATCCACAGTATATCTTCGGTTCATCCTCTTAAGCACTGTATCACATCCGCTTTGCAATGACAGATGAAAATGCGGACATACCTTTTCACAGTTTATAAGTCTTGCCACAAAATCTTCCGTTACAATCTTAGGTTCAAGCGAACCAAGTCTTATACGTGATATACCTTTGATTGTATTAATTTTTTCGATAATGTCAATAAGTGTCTTTCCATTCTCCGGCTTATCCAATCCGTATGATGACAGATGAATTCCCGTTAACACAATCTCCTTACAGCCACTATACGCAATGGCCTTAATTTCATTAATTATGTCATCTTCATCCCTGCTACGGATTCTTCCACGCACATAAGGAATTATGCAATATGAACAAAAACGATTGCATCCATCTTGAATTTTTACATAAGCGCGTGTATGTTCCTCAGGTTTTGTAAGCTTCATTTCATCAAAATTACCAGCCTTTGACATATCTTCCGGGCAATTCGACTGATTTTCGAGAAAAAATTCATCTAAAATATCCAAAAGTCTGCTTTTTTCATTATTCCCAATAACAATATCAATATCCTCATCAAGTAACTCTTTGGCAGACTCTACATAGCAGCCTGTTGCCACGATAACTGCATCAGGATTCAGTTTTCTGGCCTTATGAATCATCTGACGTGATTTCCTGTCCGCAATATTAGTAACGCTACAGGTATTTATTATGTATATATCACTTTTAACTTCGCCAAACGGAACTATCTCATAGCCCGCTTCCTCCATCATCTGCTGCATCGCCTGAGTTTCATATGAATTGACTTTACAGCCAAGATTATGTAAAGAACATTTTCTCATTATTATTGTCTCCTATAATTGTATTAAGTGGAAATTTTGTGCAATTCGAACATTGACATCTTAACTTATTAATTGTAGTATGGTGTTGACTGATAAAGTTATCTATATAATTAGGAGGTACACAAATTATGACAACAGTTCAGATTTCATTAAATTCTATCGAAAAGGTTAAATCATTCGTTAACGATATTGCTAAATTCGATAGTGATTTCGATTTAGTATCAGGAAGATACGTAATCGATGCAAAATCAATCATGGGTATTTTCAGTCTTGATTTATCAAAACCAATTAACTTAAATATTCATGCTGATGACAGCACAGCTATTGTTGAGTCATTAAAAGCTTACATCGTAGAATAATACTTATTGGGAATAATTCATTTTCTCCCATTGATTACCTACAGTAAAAGGGCTTTGCCGTCGGGCAAAGTCCTTTTTACACTTTCTTGCAGTTCATATTATATCATTTAGATTTATTAAATTCAATTATTCTTTTAACTCCGCATACTTCAAAAATCAATTTAATTATATCATGTACATTAATATCCGGATTATCATGATAAAATTCTATCCCTTATAGTTTTCTTTTGTCTTCGTTGAGGCACAATTTGACTCAACAATCTTCTCTGCTCTTTCTATTGCCAGAAAAACACTATTCAGATTAACATAATCATCTAAAATTTTTTTTAAATTATCTTCTTTCTTAAACTCTTTCAAATCTTTAAAATTTTGATGAAAAGCATCATTGATGGGATTTAAATATGCATATCGATTAGAGACTGCATAATTCATATTCTTTACATGCAACAACATCCATAGTTCAAATGTATAATTAGAATAACCCAATTTATATATTAAACCATATTCGTTTTCTGCTTCTCTCATATCATCAATGAGTTTCTTAAACTTAGTCAACTGTTTTTCATCATAATAATCTTCAATATCCTGTATATGAATATATGGAATTTTATTTTTACCACATTTATCGGCAGGAAGGTATGAGTTACGTTTTGCAAAATCCAATGGAGAAACCTTTTTACAATTAGACTTCATATTATAGGAGGCATCCGATGCATTTATTAATTTTGCCAAATGTTCAAAATACAATCTCTCGCAATTAATTCCTTCAACAGAAATATTAAATTGCCTTGATTCTTTTCTTGTTTTCCCCATATTTATACCTCCTTATTACGAGACTTTTCATCTGAAATCAGCTCCATTACAATATCCGTAAAGTCAATATTCTCTATCGCTCCATATCTGTTCACAAAATAATTTTTCATATAATCACTTGTCTTACGGACACTTAACTCTCCATTAGTTTTAAAGTCAGATAAAGCATATAGACAGCTCGACTTTGTATATTTGTCACGCTCAACAAATTTAATTTCATCTCTACGAAGTAATTTTCTATTCAAATAAATCGGGTTGTGTGTATTAAAAATAATCTGAGCACGGTTTATATTAACTTCATCATTATGGAATAATGTAATTATATTCATAACAATCATTGGATGAAGTGATGCATCCATCTCATCCATAACCAATACAGCTCCTCTTTTCAATGCAGATAATATAATCGGCATAATAGAAATTAATCGCATCGTTCCTACTGACTCAATCTGTTCAGAGTCAATTCCCGATAAAATTTCATTGTCCCTATTTAATACAGAAACGAGCTTAGTGCTATGTGTTTCAGCATCTGGTGCATATGCAAAATCACTTCCTATAATACCTGCTTCCTTCGCAATCTCATTAATATAAAAATCAATCATGACTTTTCCCTCATTCTCGGGCATGTGAGGAAAAAAACTTTTACGGTCAGATGAATTTACAACTATAAACTGCTTTAGAAACCATTCTTTTATTGAAGCAACTATTGTTTTACTACAAAAAGAATAAAAATCTGTTACTAACAGCAGGCTTACAGGTGTTACA
The DNA here is from genome assembly GCA_045129695.1 of Lachnospiraceae bacterium. Lineage (GTDB taxonomy): Bacteria > Bacillota > Clostridia > Lachnospirales > Lachnospiraceae > Eshraghiella. Next base: position 13,849 of record JBGVJZ010000006.1, read on the forward strand.
TTATTGGCCATAATAATTCTGTACTTCTCTACGTCATCCAGATCGTAACCTACATTAAGCAGATTCTCAACACTATTCAACTTAAGAGTTGTAACAGAATCAGCAGTACGTTCAAAAATCAATTCATCATTAACAAACAGTTGCTCTTCATTAATATATCTTGGTGAATCCTCAATTAAAAAGTTTCCCATTACAATAGAGAGTCTGTATCTGTATTTTACACTTTCATGTGTAAAAGTTATATCAAACTCTACAGGCTTTTTCTTATCTTCAAATCTGAATGGAATCAATTTCATATTGGCACTAACATGGTCTCCGATTCTATCATCTTCTGAATCTTCAATATTTCCTCTTAATAATATCTGACGAAAACACGACATTGCATGAACAAGAGTTGTTTTTCCAGACGCATTTGGTCCATATATTACAGATGCAGAAAGAGCATTAACTTCCTTCCCATTAATCTCTTCACTTAATAAACTATGTTTCAATTCCGTCAGTCTCTTATTCGGTTGCATTTCAAATTCAAATCCATCTTGAAAAGCTTTAAAATTTACACAACTAAAATCCAATAACATTGCATACACCTCCGTGCCATTTATTTGCAACTTATTGTATAATTATAGCATTATTATATCTTTTTTCAAGAATATTATACCATTAAATTGCATTTATACCTCCAAATACCCCAATTCCCTGAAATAATTCAGATACCCCGAAATATATTCTTCATCAATATCCGTCCATTCAAAGCCCACCTTCTTCATGAACCATACCGTAAAATCGTTCTCAATACGGATATTGCTGTCATATACAAGCTCTCCCTGTTCATTCATATCATTTTGGAACGCTTCAAAAATATATTCCGTAGATGTCTGTTTCATTGTATCCGATAACGCTTTTGCAAACTCTTTTCCGTCCACAATTTGCATTGAAATATTCATATTCTGTAGAATTTGGGCAAACCGTTCAAAATATATCGGTTTATTGCTGTTTAAATGGAACACACATTGTCTGTCTGCATATTGTGCAATCCTTACAACGCCTTCTGCAGTCTTGTCTATTGGCGAGAATTCAGCATATAAATCCATAAGGTAATTCGGAAACTTACCAAATTCAAGCAATGCCCTAACCCTTGTAAGAAATGCGTTTTCTCTGTAATTAGGCTGAAATTTATAATCAGACATTCTATTGGTCAGATTCCCGACACGAATTATTCGGGCATTCAAACCATCAAGCATTGCATCTAATACAGCTCGCTCTGCATCAAATTTGCTGTGAACATATACATTATCCAACGGCTGTTCCATATATAGTGTTGTTTCATAGAAATGTCTTTCATCCTCTGAACGGTATACAGAGAAATCGTCCGCCATGCTGTTACCGCTTACACTCAACGTGGAAATATGAATTAATTTCGCCTGCATTCTCCTGGCATAACTAATCACATTCTGAGTTCCCTCAACATTAACACGTCTGAAATATTCATATGAGCCGTAATGCTTGACACTTGCAGCAGTATGAATAACAGTCTGGACATCTGACGGCATATCTTCTGACAGATTGCTATTCTCGATATTTCCTATAATCGGAATGATTCTTCTGCCGTATTCGTCCCTATATTTATCCCCAAAATAGTATTCAATGAGTTCAAAAAGTCTTCCACGTCTGTCATCCTCAGAGTTACTTCTAATAAGACAATATATTTTGCCCGTTTCTTCCCTAAGCAGAGTATCCAGAATATGTGCACCCAAAAATCCCGTTGCACCTGTCAACAGAACATTTCCTAAGGATTTTCTAACCGGAACAAAAGATTCATCAATAACATTTCTATTCAAAAGCTTATCATACTTTTCAAAATCTTCTGCCTCATAGTGTATGTTTGTCTTCTCCCCTTTTTCAATGAAAGCACATAACTCTCTGACAGTCGGATAATCAAAAACATTCTGAAGTGCAATTTCGATGCCTTTATCATGAGCTTTGGCAACAAGCTCTATAGCTCCAAGACTGTCACCACCACATTCAAAGAAATCATCTTCTACACCAATATTAGAATTTTTCAGTATTTGTTTATAAAGCTCACACAATATTACCTCATCATCTGTTTCAGGTGCTACATACTCTCTGTCAGAAACTGCAAAATCCGGCACCGGAAGATTCTTCCTGTCCGTCTTACCGCTTGGTGTCATTGGCATCTCATCAAGTCTCATAAAATAATTAGGAACCATGTATTTTGGAAGCTTTGCGGACAGATGTGCTCTTAATGCTTTTTCATCAAGTTCTTTATCCGCCGTGTAATACGCAACCAGATACTGTCTGTTATTCTCGTCCTTTTTATCCGTTACTGCCGCAAGCTGTATTCCTGCAAAGCTGCTCATAACGCTTTCTATCTCACCTAATTCAATACGAAGTCCGCGAATCTTTACCTGAGTATCAATTCGTCCAAGATATTCTATTTCTCCGTCTGCACGCCATCTTGCCAAATCACCTGTGCGATACATCACTTTGCCATGTCCGTTTTCTTCTGTTGCAAATGGGTTCGGTATAAAGCGTTCTGCTGTAAGCTCAGGACGGTTAAGATAGCCCTTACCGACTCCATCCCCTGCTATGCAAAGTTCTCCTGCAACACCGATTGGAAGAAGGTGTTGCTGGCTGTCGAGAATATAGATTTGGGTGTTGGCAATAGGTTTGCCGATGGTGATGTCATCAGCAGTTACACATTCATTTTTTAATTTTAGCTCCCCTCCTGCTACCCATACACTACATTCACTTGGACCTAACGGATTAAACACTTTAGCCGAACTAAATTTATTAAATACTTTTAATAAATCAACAGGAAGTGCTTCGCCTGATGTAACAATTATTTCAAACTGTTTTGCGTAAGAAAGATTCTTGTTTTCATTAAAATATATCTTATGCCTTGTGGGCGTTGTCTGAATTATATTAACTTTATTTTTGACAACAAGTTCAGCAAACTTTTCCTGACTGGTACTCTCTTCTTCATTAGCAAGTACAACTGTATATCCGTTTAATAATGGCAACAACGATTCTGCAATAAAGAAATCAAAAGATATTGTATTAACACTTACACACACCTGTCTGTCAAGTTTATTGCATTCTTCCAATATGTTATTGTTAATACAGAAATTTACTAGTCCACTATTAGTCAGTGTACACCCCTTTGGTTTGCCCGTACTTACTGATGTGAAAATAATATAACATACATCTTTTGGATTAACTTCAATATTGTCAAACTGTTTCACGCTATGAATATTTCCATTTTCAATATCAAGAGATATAGAAGAAGCAAACTCAATTTCTCTGTTCTTAATAATTAATTTTGCATTGCTTTCATTAAGAATATATTCTATCCTGTCTTTTGGGTACCTGCTGTCGATAGGTATAAATACTGCTCTTAATTTAAGAATCGCAAGTTGTAACATTATTACTTTTTCATCTCTGTTTAGCAAAACTGCTACTTTGTCACCTTTTCCTACACCCTTTTCCCTCAATAAATGTGCAAGTGAATTTGACATCTCATCCAACTGTTTATATGTAAATTCCTTATCCTCAAACACAAGTGCAATTTTATCCGGTGTGCGTTGCACCTGTTCTTCAAATAATTCATGTACGCATTTATCCCTTGGATAATCCACCGCTGTGTCATTGAAATCCAACAGCAGTTTATCAGTCTCATTCTCTGTTAATATTGATATATCTCTAACCTTTTTATAGTTGCTTCGAAGAACCTGCTCTATTATATTTTCCAATCTTTTAATAATCAGTTCTATCTCTTCACTTTGTCTAAACACTTCTGTCTGATAATCAACAGTGAGTGTATAATCATTTCCTCCATCCCTGTCATCAATATGAATTGCAAGAGGCACTTCACTATAACCTGTACTGTACCATTCCGTATATGAATCAAGATCCGTCTGTGCATTTTGATAACTCACCATCACATCATACAGATTACCTGAAAGCTCCTGTCTATCACGAATATTTTTAAGAATTTCACTATACGGATATTTCTGATGTCTGAACAGTTCCATGTGAGCAGTAGTAAGCTTCTTACATATATCGCTTACGCTCTCTTCCTGTGAAATATCAATTGTAAGAGGCATGGTTGATATAAACATACCCGTCATATTTTTCTCTTTGGCATTACTCCTGTTTAAAATAGGAACACCAATTGTAATTGTTTTATTCTCATTATTGATTTTAGACAGATAAATATTAATTACTGTTTCAAAGAACACAGCCGGAGACAGTAAATTATTATGACAATATTTTTTAATATCCGATGTCAGATTTTGGTCAAGTCTTTTAATTATACGTTCCGCTCTGATTGTTTTGGGAGGAAAAGTATACATTTTAACCGAAGACAATTCTGTTTTTCCATCATACTTATCTTTCCAGTATTCTTCATCCTTAATATATTTTGGAGAAACTCTGTATTTTTGTTCTGAATTTATAAAATCCACATAATCATTATTTACCGAATCTCCTTCAACGCCACTTAACAGTTCCTGATATGCTTTATCAACGCCTTTAGCAACAAGACTGTAAGTCCATGCATCAGCAATTATATGATTAAGCATACATATGATTCCGCTCTGACCATTAATATCTATAATTTCAAATCTGTACAACTTAGAATTATTTAATTCCATTCTCTTTGACGCAATTGTTTTGACATAATGCCTATATTCAATATAGTTTGTAAAACTTCGGACAGGAATTTGCTCATATTCATATTCTGCAATGTATTGAACTGCCTCTCCGTCAATTTCATCTAATTGTAGCCTAAGTCCTGTATTGGCATATATTATATGATTAACAGCCTTCTCTAACAATTTCTCATCTCTTTTTTCTCCATAAAAAATTGCACCACATAAATTTGATATCGATGTGTCACTATAATACTGCTGTAAGTTCCATATATTTTTCTGTGGTGTTGTTAAATTATAATACTTCATTTTTGCATCTCTCCTTTGTATACACTTTTACCATATTTAATGATGTATTTTATCAACATTGACAAAAATTACCTTCTAAACAGCAAAAAATATTATTTTTTTTAAATAACGTCTATCTTGCAATGTATACATTGCAATTATATTCTCATAAACATCTAAAATCAATAAAAATGCAACTTATTTATTGCAATAATATTTGATTGGAGTGGGTGCCATGTCACAAAAAATTCGTCAGGATATTAGTATAGGGAACAACATAAGGAATTTAAGAAAAAGGTCCGGCTTTACCCAGGAACAGGTAATAGCCAGACTTCAATTGCGAGGGATTGAAATATCCAGAAGCAGTTATTCTCAAATAGAATGTGGTACTTATAATATCAGAGTTAGTGAGCTTATTGCACTATCTGAGTTATTTCAAACTGATATTAATTCTTTCTTCCAGAATATAGTTATTGACAAATCTGTTAAGTCCGAATAGTTCTAAATTTTCTTTTGATTATTATAAAATCCGAAAAAAATTTAATTTAATACTTCCTTCTTATACACTTCACCAATTGTAAAATTTACATATTGCGTTCATACTTTTGCTTTGTTATGTTCTGTTGGAAATCTTACTAAGGAGGGGATGCCAATGTTGACTATTGATAGTCTGATTGCAGTTATCAGCTTATGCCTGACTTCTTTCAGTATTGGATATACATTCGGATGCAATAAGACAGAAAAATAACCGCCCAGCCTCGAAACTAGCGGTTATTTTCTTAACTACTATCAGGGCTAACCGTCTATCGGTAGTGCCTTTTCTGTAATCAGAGTATCACTTTTCTGTTAATATATCAAATCATACTTTTACACTAATTAATCCTCTACTCTATCCACACAACCTCGGTTGTATCAATCGCAGTCTTAACCATTTCATCAATCTTCTCATTCAGTTTAACCTCTGAACGCTTGATTGCTTTAAGATTAGGCTTTGTAACAGGATGCTTTGCAACGAAAATTGTACAGCAATCCTCAAAAGGAAGAATTGATGTCTCAAACGTACCAATCTGCTCAGAGATATTAATAATCTCCTGCTTGTCATATCCGATTAATGGTCTGAGTACAGGAAGTGTACATACCTCATTAGTTACCGCAAGTGAATGCATAGTCTGGCTTGCAACCTGACCGATACTCTCTCCCGTAATGAGTCCGAGAGAATCATTCTCATATGCAAAATGCTCTGCAATCTTCATCATATATCTTCTCATAATGATTGTAAGCTCATCATGCGGACACTGGTCATAGATATATAACTGAATATCGGTAAAATTAACAATATGAAGCTTAATAGGTCCTGCATATACAGCCACAAGCTTTGCAAGGTCAACAACCTTCTGCTTCGCTCTCTCACTTGTATATGGAGGTGCATGGAAATATACCGCATCAATGGTAACACCACGCTTGGCAATCATATAACCGGCAACAGGACTGTCAATTCCGCCGGACAGAAGAAGCGTAGCCTTTCCGTTGGTTCCGACAGGCATTCCGCCCGGTCCCTTTATAAATTCAGAATAAATATTAATCTTATTACGGACTTCAATATTAATCTCCACATCAGGTTTATGAACATCAACGGTTACATTAGGGCAGTTATCAAGAACCCTTTCACCAATATTGGCATTAATCTCCATTGATGCCATTGGATAATCCTTTCTCGCTCTTCTTGATTTAACCTTAAAGGTAAAAGTCTTATCTCCATATACATTTCTAACATAATCAACCACATTGACAGCAAGGTCATCGAAACCATTGTCCTCAATCTGAACCATAGGACATATCCAGATAATTCCGAAAACTGTTTTTAACGCTTTAACAGCCGCTTCGTAATCAAAATCTCCATTACTTTCAACGTATATTCTTCCCTGCTCCTTTGAAACAACAAACTCTCCCTCAACCTTCTTTAGGGCTCTGCGAATCTGTCTGCAAAGTGCATCCTCAAAAAGATATCTGTTCTTTCCTTTTGTACCGATTTCTCCGTACTTAATCAAAAATGCTTTGTACATAATCGTATCCTTTCTAAATTCATGCGACCTATCTTGGTCTGTATCTTCTTAAAACAGGCAGTAAAGCCTTAATTGCTTCCAAAGTATAATCCAGCTCTTCCTTCGTAGTAAAAATCGAGAAGCTGAAACGTATCGTTGCAGACAGTAAATCGCGTCTTACACCGATTGACTGTAATGTACTGCTGATTGAAGGATGGTTGGAAGCACAGGCTGAACCGGAGGATACATAAATACCCTTCTCCTCCAATGCATGAAGTAAAACCTCACTTTTAGTGATTCCTTCAAAGCTTACGCTTACTACATGCGGTGCAGAGTCCCTTCCCGTAAGTCCGTTAACCGTCGTTCCCTCTATGAGCGATACTTCTTTAACAAAGTATTCCTTGAGTCCATACATACGGTCAATATCTTCCTCAAAATTATCATAAAGATTCTTAGCAGCCCTTGCCATTCCTGCAATACCCGGGACATTCTCCGTACCTGAACGCATTCCCCTCTGCTGCCCGCCTCCGTAAGCTGTAGTACGTATTTTGGTCTTCTCTTTAACAAAAAGAACACCAACACCCTTTGGTCCATGTATTTTATGACTGCTTATGGACATTAAATCAATATTTTCTTTGTGAGGATATATTTTATATTTGCCAAAAGCCTGAACTGCATCAACATGAAATATAATATCTTTGTTAAATTCTTTTATAATTCTGCCAAGTTCTGCAATAGGCATCACAGAGCCTATTTCATTATTAACATACATTATTGATACAAGAATCGTATCTTCTCTAAGTGCATCTTTAAGCGTCTGTGGCTCAACCTGTCCGTATTCATTAACTGAAAGCCTTGTCACTTCAAAGCCCTGCTCCTCAAGAAAAGCAAAGCTCTCAAGCACAGCCGGATGCTCTATTCCAGATGTAATAATATGCTTACCTCTTCTCTGATTGGCAATTGCACTTCCTATAATTGCCCAGTTATCGGATTCAGTTCCTCCCGATGTAAAGAAAATTTCTTTATCAGTTGCTTTCAGAATATTTGCAAAAATCTCTTTAGCTTCTCTGATATATTTTTCCGCATCCACACCCTTCCGGTGCATGGAGGAGGGATTACCATAATCCTTTGTCATTACTGTGTACATTAAATCTGCTACATCATTAGTTACCATTGTGGTAGCAGAATTATCCAAATAAGCTTCCATTATTTTAATCCTCAATCTCTAAATGATACATAAGAATTGACATAATTGTCATACCCGCAGTCTCTGTTCTCAGAATTCTCCTTCCAAGAGAAACAGACCTCATTCCCTTTGACATGGCAAGTTCTATTTCTCCTGTCTCAAAACCACCCTCAGGTCCTATAAAAATTCCAATCTTCATTCCTGAATGGATTTCAGATATAACCTCTTTCAATGTGTCCATTCCTTCTGCCAGCTCATAAGGCACAAAAGCAATATCCATAGTACCTGCATAATCCAGAGCTTCTTTAAAAGACATAACTCTGTTAATCTGTGGAATTATACTTCTGTTGCTCTGCTTGGCTGCACTTTCACTGATTGCCTGATAACGTTTAATTTTGGACTCGGCCTTCTTATCATCAAGCTTAACCACGCAACGCCTCATTGCAACAGGAATAATCTCATGCACTCCAAGCTCAACACATTTCTGAATGATCAGCTCCATCTTATCCCCTTTAGGCAGTCCCTGAAAAAGATAAATATCTGCAGATAATTCCCTGTCAGAATCAATAGTTTCCAGAATATCAAGTATTGCTCTCTCTTCCTCATATGAAAGAATCTGACACAGATAGTCCTTATTATTGCCACCGTTAACCATAACCTGTTCTCCTATCTTAAGGCGAAGAACATTTTTCATATGGTTAACATCAGTACCATCGATAATTATTGAATTGTCATTAATGTTTTCTGATTTTCCAAAAAAACGATTCACTGTTTTTATTTCCTTATTTCACTTTTCTTGCTGTAATTGAAACCCATTCACCCTGATATGTGGTTTCCAGAATCTCAAAATGCTCATTACTTTCAAATGCTTTTTTAACAGCTTCTTCCTTCATATCAATAATTCCTGATGTTATGATAACCGCACCCATTTTCATATGCGCATCAATTTCTCCAAGCAGAGGAATTATTATATCTGCAAGGATATTGGCTGTTACAACATCATATTTTTCAAAACCAACATATTCCTGAATCTTAGCATCGTCAATAATATTTCCTTCAATAACCTCATATAAATCCTTGGAGAGTCCGTTAACCTCCATATTTTCATCAGTTGCAATAATTGCATTAGGGTCAAGGTCTGTTCCAAGGACATATCCTGCACCAAGTTTAAGTCCGATTACCGATAAAATACCGCTTCCTGTTCCGACATCAAGAAGAAGCGTACCCTTGGTAATGTATTTTTCCATCTGCTTAATAACTAACTGGGTAGTCTCATGAGAACCGGTTCCAAAAGCTGTTCCCGGATCAATATCAACAACCATTCTGCCCTGCATATCGGAAGGGACCTCTTCCCATGTAGGCTTAATAACTATATCATTAACCATAAAAGGCTTAAAATACTGCTTCCAGTTGTTAATCCAGTCCTTATCCTCTGTCTCATCAGATGAAAGTATTCCTGCTCCGGTATCTACGAAAACCTTCAGCTCCTCAAGACCTTCAGCAATCTTAACCTTCATATCCTCTTCATCTGCAATACCCTCAGGAAAATGCACCCCTGCTTCATCCACTTCAAGGAAAAAGCTTACCTTACCTACACCTTCATCCGGTGGAAGCTCAGGAAGGATATCAACAAACATTGCCTTGGTATCATCTTCCGTAAGCTGGATATTATCTTCAATCTGCACACCCTCCATACCAAGCTCAGTAAGCATATCACTTACTAAATCCTCAGCAATTGTAGTGGTAGTTATTGTATATTTCTTCCATTTCATATGTTGTACCTCTTCTATTTTAAGAATGCAAGATAGCCTCTTAAAGTTTCATAAATATCAATCTTACTTGCAACCTCATAAGGTGCATGCATATTCTGTACTGCAACACCACAGTCCATTACATCCATTCCGTACTCGGCAAGAATGTATGCGATGGTTCCGCCACCGCCGACATCAACCTTACCAAGCTCCGCCATCTGGTATGCAACACCATCCCTCTCCATTGCGGCACGTACCTTTGCAACAAATTCAGCATCTGCATCATTACTTCCGCTCTTACCTCTTGCACCTGTAAACTTACAGAATACAATTCCCCTTCCGAAGAAGGATGCATTCTTCTTCTCAAAAACAGATGCGTAGTTAGGGTCATATGCTGCATTAACATCTGATGAGAGCATCTGTGAATTGGCAAGTGCGCGTCTTAATGTCAGTTCAGAATAACAACCCATTCTGTCAATCAGCTCAGCAACGGTATTTTCAAAAAATCTTGAAGTCATTCCGGTAGCACCGACACTTCCGATTTCTTCTTTGTCAACAAGCAGGCATACTGTAGTCTTCTCAGGATTCTCCGTCTGCAGCATTGCCATAAGTGAAGTATATGCACATACCCTGTCATCCTGTCCATAACCCATAATCATACTGTTGTCTATTCCCATATGTCTTGCAGGACCTGCAGGAACTGCCTCCAATTCCGCAGACATGAAATCCTCTTCTTCAAAACCATATTTATCCCTTAATAATTTAAGAATATAAGCTTTAGTTTTTTCTTTATCGTCATTTTTGGAATCGTCCCCCAAAGGCATACTTCCCACAAGGATGTCAAGATTCTCACCCTCCACAACCTTGGCAGCTTTTTTTTCCATCTGTTCTGCTGCCAGATGAATTAACAAATCAGAAACTCCTACAACCGGGTCATTTATATCCTCACCGATTGTTACATTTATTCTGGTTCCGTCAGTAAGAACTACAACTCCATGCAAAGCGAGAGGTACTGCTGTCCACTGGTATTTCTTGATTCCGCCATAGTAATGAGTATCCATAAGAACAAGTTCTTCGTCCTCATACAAAGGATTCTGTTTAATATCAAGTCTTGGTGAATCAATATGTGCACCAAGAATTTTCATTCCCTCCTCAATATTTCTCCTGCCGATATTAAAAAGAACAATTGCCTTATCCTTATTAACTGCGTATATCCTGTCTCCGGCTTTCAAAGGCTTTTTGTCACGAATAATCTCTTTAAGGTCAGCATACCCATATTCCCTGGCTATTTCAATGCTTCTGTCAGTGCATTCACGCTCTGTCTTGCACTCCGATATGAATACTCTGTAAGCCTCACAAAAATCCATAACCTTCTGCATTTTATCGTTGTCGCATTTAGTCCACGCATTCTCTCTTTTCACTGTAATTAATTCCTTTCTATTTATTATATTGAACCAGCGGTACATTTCTTCGAAACTCCCGCTGTTTAACGCTATATCTCCAGCTTAATCTGTGTCTCTTCTTCTGCTTCAATCTTGAAATCTGCTATTTTCTCCGGGCTTATTACAGGTAAATCCTCGACAGAGGTAAGTCCGAAGGATCTTAGGAATTCTTCAGTAGTTCCAAATAAAATCGGTCTTCCCGGTGCATCAAGTCTTCCCAGTTCCTGAATTAAACTGTATTCAAGAAGTTTGTTAACCGCATAGTCACATTTAACGCCTCTAATCTGTTCTATTTCAAGACGTGTAACCGGCTGCTTATATGCAACAATAGAAAGAGTCTCAAGTGCTGCGTCCGAGAGCACATGTCTCTTTGGCTGGGACGCAACCTTAATTAACTGCTCATAATACTCCGCCTTGGTACACATCTGAAATGAGTCCTCCAGCTCAATAATCTTAATGCCTCTGTCCTCATTATTATATCTGTCCATCATATTACGGACTAATTTTCTGGTAGTATTTACATCCTGTTCAATGGCAACCGCAAGTTTCGATGTCTCAACAGATTCACCCATTGTAAACAATACCGCCTCAATTACTGCTTCCATCCTGGAAAGTGTCATTTCCATTGACTGTTTCCTCCCCGATTGTGTTAATTAATATATCATCAGTTCTTTTTTCCTGAATTACTGTTATTTTTCCGCCCTTAATAAGCTCCAGCACAACAAGAAATGTAACAATAACCTCCATCTTGCTGTGACTTCTCTCAAGCAGATTTCTGAAAGAGCATGTCCTATGGGTACTTATATAATCAGTCACATACTGTGCCTTTATCTCAAGATTAACATCCTCTTTCTCAATCTTACCGAATTTACTTCTGATTGGGTCAACCTTATCCTCACATCTCTTAAGGACTTCATTATATATTTCACGCAGCTTAATAAGGTCCACATCTGCCATAAGCTTCTCCAAATCAACCGGTTCCTCATAGCATGCAACTTCTTCAGGCACTGTCGACACTTTATACATGGAAAGCTCTGCGTCCATCTGCCTGTCCTTAAGCTCATAGGACATATATTTATACATCTTATATTCAAGAAGCTTTTCAACCAGTTCCTGTCTTGGATCCTCTGCTTCCTCCTCTGCCTCTTCCTCTGTGGGAAGAAGCATTCTTGATTTGATGTCAAGGAGCATTGCTGCCATCACAAGGAATTCGCTGACAACATTCAAATCCTCCTTCTCCATCTGTGCAACATAATCAAGATACTGGTCGGTTATTAAAGCGATTGGAATATCATATATGTTTATTTTATTTTTATCTATTAAGTGCAAAAGTAGGTCAAGCGGACCCTCAAATGCCTCTAATTTCACTTCAAGCGGCATAAATCAACCTCTTAATTTATTTATATTGTAAAAAACACTGTTTTTAATTGTACCCTTATCAGCTGTTCTTTGCAAGAATTTTAATAATTACAAGCTCCGGTTTATTATTAATTCTTACAGGAATTGTATGTGCACCGAGACCACGGCTTACAATCATCCTTGAACTGCCGATTCTGTAGCAGCCTGCATCATATTTGGGAAGGACTTCAAAATTGGTTCCCATAATTCCGCCCAATTTAGGAATTCTGATGGTTCCACCATGTAAATGCCCTGACACAACAAGGTCAGCCCCCCAGCCTGCATATTCTTCAAAATAATCAGGATTATGTGCCATTAAAATCTGAAAAACATCGGTATCGGCATTTCCAAGATGCTTATCCATAAGACCGCTTCCCATAACAGGAGGTATTTTTCTGTAAAAAACAGAATCAATTTCCACGCCGGATATTGCAATTTTATCGTTATTTTTCTCAATAAAAACGGTGTCATCCTCAAGAAAAACAACTCCTGCGTCAGCAAGTACATTCCTGTATTCCTGATAGAAATTACCATATTCCTCTTCATTTATTTTAAGATTATATTCATGGTTACCAAGAGCATAATAGACCTTATATCTGCGTGCAACAGCACTGATAAACTTAATAATTGTTAATACTTTATCACTTATTTTTCTGTTAATAATATCGCCTGCAAGAAGAATTGCATCCGGTTGCTCCTTCTTAATTACGTCAACAATCTCATGGAGGTTTATCCCATAATCATTGGAATGCAAATCACTGATTAAAAGAAATTTAAAACCATTGACATTATCTGTAATTTTTCCGGTTCTGATTAAATATTCTGTAATATCAAATTTTCTCATCTTACCAACTCCTTATCCGGTGATACTCACAAATTCACAGTACTTTTAATTGTAACAGAAAAACAAACTTTTTTCCATTGATAAGATAAGTTTTTTTGAGTATAATTTAAATATCTGTTAAAAAGGAGCATTTGCATGAAAATTATAAATGAAATCATGATAATTTCCAAAAAAATGAAATCAGATAATCTCAGTGCCTTTGCTGCTGAAGCGACATTATTTATTATATTAAGTTTTGTCCCTTTTATTATGTTAATGCTGACACTTGTGCAATACACACCTTTAAGCGAAGGAATGTTGGTTAATTTTATTCAGAGTTTTGCTCCGGATACTTTTAAAGAAGCATTAGAAGCTGTTATTAACCAGCTCTACGACAAAAACGGCTCAGGAATTATTATTTTTACGATTATATCTACTCTCTGGGCTGCCGGTAAGGGATTCGTCTCCCTGATTGATGGTCTTAATTCCGTATTTGACATTAAAGAACATCGTAACTGGCTTGTTATTAGATTACATGCCATATTATATACGATTGTATTTATAGTTATAATTGTACTTTGCATTGTTATTTTTATCCTTGGCGGCAATCTGCTTAATATTTTGTATCGTTTTGTACCGGTAATTGCAGGATTTATTGATAAATTTATACAACTGCGTGCACCTGTTGCCATGCTGGTGTTCACTATATTTTTCACTTTTCTGTATGTGGCAATTCCACACAGACATACCAGAATTTCCCGCCAGCTTCCGGGTGCTGTTTTTTCTGCCCTTGGCTGGACGGTTTTTTCATATGGTTTTTCCTTGTATGTGAAATTTTCGAGCCGCTTATCGCTTCTTTACGGAAGTCTTACTTCACTTACTTTTCTTATACTCTGGCTTTATGTGTGTATGCATATTTTCCTTATTGGTGCAGAGATTAATATGTATTTTGAACATAACAAAATAAACCGTCAGATAGATACCGCAACGCCCGTTAATCAGAATACACATTAATCAAATCCGTTCCTTCATAATAGAATGACAGTATCTCATCATATGTCATTCCGGCTTTTACCATATTAGAAACCCCATTCTGACTCACTCCGATTCCGTGTCCATAACCACCACCGGTTATCGTATACCCTGTTAAAACCCCATTCTCCTTATATTCCTCAAAAATGCAGTATGCACTCGGAAGCATTTTGCGGATTACTGTTCCGCCTGTAAACAGATTAACCGGCTTACTTCCTGTATCAATCAGATATCTTATACTCAGCTCATTGCTTATTTTTACCGTATTTTCTGTTCCATAGAAAATTATTTCCGTAATTCCACCTGCTGTATTTCTTTTTGTAACCTCAATTCTCTCAAGATTTCCAATTCCTCTTATCTCTTTGGAAATCCAGCTTCCGTTCTGCAATGTAAGTACTTTATCCGGATTAGCACAATATCTCGTAAAAATATTTGAATTAATACAATTTGTAAGTTCTTCTAACGACATTGTTACATTCCATCTGTAATAAGCATATCCATAGTCAAAATCCTTTGAATCAGAATTTTTAATATATTCTCTGAATGTGCTTTCCTGTGATAAATCCACATATTTTCCCTCTGAATCAATACTTTTTGTTACCAGAAACGGCATTCCTGCAGAATTGGAGTTCCATATTGAAATATCTGATGAAGTTCCGCAGGAGGTTGAATAATAATATGCACTAATTATATTTCCGTTATATGATATAACCTGACCATAGGTCTCCCTTACCGCCTGTGTTGCATCTTCATGTCTCTGTGAATTATTATATACCTGAAAATTTGTACTGTCGTCCACATGAGCACCGTACATGCTATAAGAATTGTTAAGCAGCTGTCTGTAAGCATAGCTTCTGGCACACACTGCCTGAACCTTTAATGCCTCAACACCAAAGGATGCCGGCATTTCACTTGGTACAACAGCATACAGATATTCCTCCAGAAGTACATCATTTACAATGGTCAGCCCTTCATCATATTCACTAATCTCAATAGTTCCGTTGTATGAAGGATTTCCATATCCCTTCTCAACAGACAACAGTGTTATCTGTCCTGTGGAATCCTTAGGACTAATAACTATTCTTCCATTTCCGAGGTATGAACAGCCCTTATAAATGTCTACTATCTGACCTGCCGCATAATCCTCCACAATATCACCATATTTTATTTGAAAATCCTTAGTTCCGGTAACTGACACTCTTTCATGAAATAAGGATGTAAATCCGGTACTCATAACCATTACTCTGATATTATCTGCATGAAGACTTCTGGAAATAATCGCCGCACATACCCTGCCCTCTGCAACCACAAAATCCGTCAGATTATATCCAACAAGAATATCACTGATACTCTGTTTTTCTATTACTCCGTAATTCTTATATACCATAAAATTCTCATCCAGAAGCAGCTCGCCATAGCCTTCTACCTCAACTCTATTCTCATCTATCAAAAGCACCTTGCCGTTAATGGCATCCTGTTTCAGCACCACACCTGAAACCTTACCCTGCCTGAGTTTAATATCTCCTATACTCTTTTCAAAATCCATTTCCAGTTCATTTACACAGAAGGTTCTTTTAGCATTTCCGATATATGCAACCAGAAAATTTTTCTCACCCTTCTCAAGCCATACATTGTTGTACACAACCTCATCCGTTATTTTCATTGTAACGGCAATAATCTCGTCTCCTCTTACATATGCCTTAACCTCATTATCCATATATCGGTCTAACATAAGCCCCTCAAAACCGAATTCACCTTTAGAAGTGTATGCTCTCCAGCTCGGTGCATTTTCAATATTAGCAGGTGTACCACACACCACGAAATTCATCGAATGAACGCCTTCCTCAGAACCGTACAATGCCATTAAGTACTCATATATTTCCATAAAATCTGCTTTTATAACCTCATCCTTATCGTGCTTCTTTGCCACATCAATTCCGGTTACCTCTAAAATCTCATCAGCGGATATATTTTTCTGTTTAAAATAATACTTAAAGTCCCCATAAGTCCATTCCTGTTGTGCAACCCTCTTTGTAGGTTTGTTATCTTTACGATCCAGGAGATTATTTGCATACAGATAATTCATATATTTTTCATACCATTCGGGCTCGTCTGATTCAAAATAATCCGAAGTAGCACTTATAATATTCTTATCCGCATCAAGAAGTGCCAGCATCTTGGATGCAAGTCCCTTTGAAAAGCAGTTTTTGTCAGTGCCAACCTGAAAAAAGACAACAAGACCAATCCCTATTGCCGCTAAGGCCAGCACCATTCCTATTAACATCACTTTTTTATGTTTCATAATATCACCCGTACTAATGTATTATTTGGGCAAAAAAAATAGACCTCCAAAATGAAGATCTTCAAAAATTAAAGATGCCGCCCAAAATGCCGGTTCCTATTATTTTGACGCCTAGCTATGCTAGGTGGGTAACCGCACATAAGCCGCTGTCTTCCACTGCTACGGAGGCCTGACATTAACTTATAAATATAGGAATCCCTTTAATTCAATGTAGGTTCAAAACATATAGGATTATCGCACATTCCAGGTGGCATATTCAGTTCGTTGAACTTATCTTGAGTATACTCTATTCTATGCAATTTTGCAAGAAAAATACATTGGATAAATGCTAATAATTTTTACCAGATAAAACAACAGGCAGAAATCTCATTTCAGAGAAGTTTCTGCCTGTTGCTATTACACATGATATTTCTTTTATTAATATACAGTCATTGTGTCTGCATAGCCGATAATAGAATTTGCATAATCACTATACAACGATGAGGATTCTGATAAATCAATATTCAATGCGGACGAACATCCTGTAACATTTAATGTACTCAAGGTAGTTGCATTTCCTAACGGAATTGAAGTTAAATTAGTTGCGTACATGCACATGAATATTTTTACATTTGACATGGCACTGGAATCAAATGCTGACAACTTGGTATTTGATATATCAATATAGGTCAGATTATCCGACATATCCACATCAACAGTTGTCAATTCTGTAAGTGCACTTAAGTTCAATTCTGTTAAATTGCTATTATTTCGAACATCCAGGTAAGTAAGACTATTAAGTTCATCATATCCTGACATATCCAAGGTCCTTATTTTGGTACAACCATTCAGCTTAAGTGACTGTAATGCAGTACATCCTTCTAACACTACCCAAGCAAATTCAGTACATCCAGTTACATCAATATATGTCAATTTAGTACATCCCGCCGCCTCAATAGATATCAACGACGTATAGTTTGCCATTGAAACCGTACTTATTTGTGTGCCATTTATAGCAACCTCCCAAAGGCCGGTACAACCTGTTGTATTCAAAGTTGTAACACCTGAACATCCTGATAATATAAGATAATGAAGTGTTGATATATTACTTACATCCAAAGAAGTCACACCTGTACTATTACTCAAATCAATCAATGACAGATTAGTAAGATATGTATAATCCAAATCGCCACTAAGTGCACTTCCGGAAGCAAGAAAATCTACCAATGCCATACAACCGCTCATATCTATATTCGTTATACCCGTTCCTCCAATATCCAATCTTGACAGATTAATTGCACCTGATACATCCAGTGATGTAATTCCGGTACAACCATTAATATTTAATATTGTCAGATTAGGTAAACCTGATACATCCAATGATGTAATTCCTGTATTTCCGCTAATTGTTAATTCGTAAATGGATGTACATCCGCCTAATGCACTATTAATATCTGTTATTGCAGTATTTGTAATTTTAAGTGATGAAAGCATTGTACTACCGGTGTTATTTGTAAAATCACATTCTTGAAGTGCTGTACATCCCTCTGCATATACATAATTAAGATTAAAACAATCTGTTACAGTTAATGTCTTAAGTGCTGTAAGATTACTTACATTCAGGCTGTAAATCTCCGTATCATGTAAATTGATGGTTTCTATAGCCGTTAATTCTCTGAAATCCAAATTACCATTTAATTCACTTCCGCCTGCAATAAAATTCTTCAGTGCAGTATTGGTCTGTAAATTGATTTCCAAAATCATAGTTCCGCTAATATTAAGGTCTGTTAATCCTGTACACTGGGTAACATCCAAATTATTCAGCATAGAACATCCGCTAAGATTAATTACACTCAGAACAGAACTCTTACTGAAAAACAGATTATTCATACAGTCGCAGCCGGATAAATCTATCGTCTCAAGTGCCATATTATTAGAGATTGTAGCTGATGTCAAATTTGAACAATTGTTAATACTCAATGTCTTCAATACAGTATTGTCAGATATACTTATACTACTCAACGGTATATCTGCTCCATTATCTGTAATTGTTATGCTTTCAAGTTTATCACTTGAGCTTATACTTAAATCAGCAAGTTTAGATGTATCACTTTCAATATATTCAAAGCTTGTCAAGGAACCGCCGCCAACATATACCATCTGCAAGTTTTCAAAAATCTCATTCAGGCTGATATTCGTGATACCTGTTTGATATGCATTGAATTTTTCCAATGCCATTACCGTTCCATCAGAAGGCCATGTTACAGAAGTAAGCATATCACAATAATCCAGTTTCAATGTTTTTAAAGTACCTGCAACAGGTGTGACATTAAGTGCTGTAATGTCTGTTGAAGATACATCAAGTGTCTCCAACTGTGTAAGATTTGTCAGATCAAGTGCTGTTATCGTTGTGTAACCCACATTAACTGTTGTTAACAAAGGATGAGCTGTCAAATCAATTTCACTAATTAATGTTGAGTTTACATTAATTTCTGTAAGTTTAGGACATCCGGTTACATCCAGACCGGTAAGTACCGAACATCCGGATACATTAAGGCTGGTAAGTGCTGCACAATCAGATGCATTTACCATAGTAAGTGCATTAAATGTCTGGATATCCAACTCTGTTATTCCTGAATTGCTTATATTTATGCTTTCCAGTTTTCCTGCAAATGCTGAAACATCCAGCCCGGTAAGGGCACTCATTCCGCTTACATCAACCGTCTTAACATTTGACAATCCGGTAATATCAAGTGTAGCAAGAGAAGAACTGTTCGTCACACTAACACCTGTTATTGTGCTTCCTCCTGTTATAGTAAGACCGGTTCCTATGATTCCGGAAATGCTTACATTAGTTAAAGTCGTATTATTACTAAGATCCAGTTCCGTCATAGAAGATAACAGTTCAACACCTGTCAAATCTGTTACCCCCTCCGGTACTACAAGTTTAGTTATAAGTGTCAATTCATCTGTATCCAGCATATCATCAGAGCAGCTGTCTATATCCCCGCCTGTCAGATATGCCAAAAGCTCTTCATCAGGGAAATTACTGCTGTTAAGAGCAATCAGATTCCTGCCACATGTGGAGCATGTTGTCACATCCTTATTCTCTGCTTTTGTATGACCGGTTGAATCAATCACAGTTGTATATTCATATCCGCAATCGCAGGTATGGAGCAGTTCTCCATCTGTCTTACATGTTGCTGCTGTTATTGTGCTCTCATTCATTGTATGAATATCACTTAACGTCTCTTGACACACAGAACATTTGGTGTGACATTCCCCGGTGCCTCCTGCCATCTCTATATGACCATCTGCCTCTATAGCTTCAGTATACACATGACCGCATTCGCAGGTGTAGGTAGTAACACCTGCTTCTGTACAGGTCGGTTCAAGTGTTATTTCTGATGAATAACTGTGTGCAGTGCTCAGAACAACATCACACACATCACATTTAAAATGAGCATCCGCAGTTCCGCCATTTACAGTTGTATGTCCGTTCTCTGCGATTTCTGTTGTATATGAATATCCACAATCACAGGTATGGGTTATTATTCCCTTATCTGTACAGGTTGGCTCAAGAGTTACTGTATCTGTATAGCTATGTGACGTACTTATTACCTTACCACAGACACTGCACTTGCTATGCACATCCGCAGTTCCGCCATTTACAGATGTATGCCCTTTTGCAGCAAGTTCTGATGTATATGAGTATCCACACTCACATGTATGAATTATCTCTCCGTCTGTGTCACAGGCAGCTTCAAGAGTTACATCTTCCGTATATGTATGCTCCGCACTAATTACGGCATTACATATCTGACATAAAATATGGCAATCCGCTGTTGAACCTACAATTTTCATATGTCCCGTTGCAGGTATCTCTGTCGTATATATATACCCGCATTCACAGGTATGGGTTATCACTCCCGTTTCTGTACAGGTTGGTTCAAGTGTTACCTCTTGCGTATATGTATGTATTCCATCAAGAACCTCTCCGCAACTCTCACATATACTATGTCCATCCGCACTTGCCCCATTCACAGAAATATGTCCCGCTGCAGGTATTTCTGTAGTATAGCTGTATCCGCACTCACAGATATGTGTCATCTCACCCATCTCAAGACAGGTCGGTTCAATACTTACCTCCTGTGTATATGTATGCTCTGCACTGATAATAGTTCCACATACGCTACACTTATCGTGACAGTTCTCAATGCCTCCATGTATTTGTGTATGACCGGTCGCCGGTATTTCCGTCTCGGAAATAATCACGCCACAGTCATCACAGCTTACAGTTATCTTACCCGGCACAATACAGTCGGCATCTGTCACAGTCTCAATCTTCTTATGGGTATGTCCGCCATCAAAAGGTGCTCCATGTATATATTCATCTTCTTCATCATCTGTTTCAATAGCCTCAAGGATGAGTGGTTTACTGTCATCCGCAACTTCTATTTCTCCTGAACCCATAACAGACTCTGCCTTGTCATATACAGAAGTCTTCTCCGCCATATCGATACCCCTTGTATCGATTTTCTCTTTAATTACTTCTTTATCAATAAACATCTCATGTCCGTTATCTGATGCAAAAAAGATATCCACAAGGTCATCATCCGATATATCTTCATCAATAACGATAGGTACACACTTCTTAACTGTTATTTCGCCTGTTTCTTCATCCTTCTCAACGGTCTCAACCACATATACGGTTTCAACATCATCCATATTAACCTTTGTTTTGAAGCCGGCTTCAATTATTACATCTTCTTCAACAATTGCTCCGCTCGGCATAACTCGTTTGCTGGCAACCGCTCCTCCGTAAGTAAGTATATCCGTGGATACTTCTCCCTTGTCTGTAAAACCTATGTTAACTCTGAAAAACGTTCCTCTTACCGCAAGAACTGCATTAGGTGTATTAATTATAAACTCCTCCTGCTGTTCAAGAGGTTTTACAATTTCACTCGTCATTGAACCCCGGTCAAGCCGCATGGCTGTTTTGCCGCTGCCTGGCACTCCCAGTGTCTCCAATATAAGACGGCTTCCGGATTCAAGCTTAACATATTTATCATCATCAAGAACCATTCTTACATAGCTCTCTCCCGACGTTATGACCTCATATCCCTCCATAAGGTGCATTCCTTCATATGCCTTATATTCTATTCCGTTATTAACCACACTGACAATTCCGGAAACTTCCATTACAACTATACTACGATAGCCTTCCCTGGCATTAAGCTTAAGAATTATAACTGCTATTGCCACTACCACCAGAACAATTCCAGACAGGATGGGTATAAACTTCTTCCCTGATTTCTTAACCATACCCCAAGATCCTTTCATAATAAACATCTTATGTATTTTATCCGGTTCTTTAATTAGTGTTTATATTATGAATATTTTACCATACAACTCTTCTCATAACAACAAAAAAACTCAACTTAGTACAACTTTAACAAGTTATATAAGCTGAGTTTTTAATTTATTCTTTTACCGCTCCGGCACTCACACCGGTAACAAGAAACCTTGATAACGCAAAATACAATGCCACAATCGGAACTGCAATAAAGATTGCTCCCGCCGCAAACCTTGTGAATTCAGTTTCATCCAGGTGCATAAGGCCCACCGCCACAGTCCACAGGTCCTTGTTTTTCAAAAGGAGGTTAGGGAGTATGAAATCACTCCACGGCCATGCGAACTGTGTAAGTGCGGTGTATACAATAATCGGCTTTGACAGAGGAAGAGTTATGTCTGTAAAAACCTTGAAATTGGTTGCTCCGTCTATTCTGGCGGCTTCATAAATCGAGTTGGATATTGTATCAAAATATCCCTTCTGTACAAGATATCCCATCGGTGCACCCGCGGAATATATGAGAATAAGGCTCCAGAGTTTATTAATCAACCCGAAATTAACCATCAGAAGATATACTGCAGTCATTCCCATAAAGCTTGGAAACATGCTTAGTACCAAAGTTGATTTCATAAGAACTTTTTTGCTCTTAAACTGAAATCTGCTAATTGTATATGCCGTAAGAATAACCAGTATCGTCCCAATAAGACTTGAAAAAGCGGCAACAAACAATGTGTTTTTCAACCAATTAGGATAATCATACATTGTTGTATCGGTAAATAACTTAATATATCCGTTCAGACTGTACGAAGTCGGAAAGAATCCATCCAAATCGTATATTGAACCGCTTTTTGAAAAAGAGGACAACACAAGCCAGAATACCGGAAAAAAGAAAATAAAACATACAATCACAAGAATGATATATGTAACTATCGTATCAAAGATATTTCTTTTACTCTTCATCGGAACGTATCCTCCTTCTTAAATGCTGCACTTCTCACATACACAACCAATGAAAATACGGATGTGATAATGAATATAATCAGACTCACTGCCGCCCCTATTCCGTAATAAGTATTATCTATGGACAGATTATACAGCCAGTTAATCAGTAAATCCGTGTCGCTTGCGAGGAAATAGTCATCCATATAAAGTCCGCCTCGCAGAAAATAAAACACGCCAAAATTATTGAAATTATTTACAAAGCTTGTAATCAGCACCGGTGTTGTTGAAAAAATAACAAATGGTAATGTAATCCTGATAAACTGCTTCCATTTGCTTGCTCCATCAATTGAAGCTGCTTCATAAAGTTCCGTATTCATATTTGAAAGAATTCCGGTTGCCAACAGCATTGAAGTCGGAATTGATGTCCATGCATTAACAAACAGACCTATTATTTTGGCTTTGATTCCTGCATCAATATCTAAAAATCCAACTGCATTACCGCCACTCAGGGTTATATAATAGTTAATTGGTCCGCCATATGAAAACATAAATTTAAATGCAAGCAATGTTATAAATCCCGGAACTGCATATGCAAGTATCGGAAATGCTCTCCAGAAGGTTTTACCCTTAACACATTTTTTATTAAGTAACAGTGCAAGCCCAAGTCCTCCGAAATAATTAATAAAAGTCGAAAGCAGTGCCCATACGAGATTCCATCCCAAAATTTTAATAAATGTTTCTTTAATTTCAGAAAGTGAAAAAATCTTTATAAAATTTCCAAAGCCTATCCAGTCCACTAATTCCGGCGGAACTATCTCTCCCCCATAATTAGTAAAAGAAATCAGAATCATAAAAACAATCGGAAGAACGTTGAAAATCAACACGCCTGCTACCGGCAATGCCAGTGCAATTATATAAAATTTCTTATCCAGAAAGGCAGACATTGACGTTTTGAAATTCATAAGCTCCCTGCCGGCTCTAATCTTTTGGTCACATTCTTTAATATCCCTTATATTTGAGAAATGAACAAATATAAAAACAATAATTACAATAAATGCCAGAATTCCCTTTAGAAGCATTATTACTGAATCATCACCCGCCGTCCCCAGCCATGGGTCCGCTTTAACAGTTCCTAATGTAAAGAAGCCTGCAATATCCTCTGCACCTGTCCAAATCATGTAAAAAATAACAGCGGCAAAAAACAACAGATATAACAGTCCTTTGATAAACTGCTTATACAGTATCTGCCCGGTTCCCATAACAATCATTGAGGCAATTACCTGAAAAGAAGCATGGGACTTATTTATTTTTTTGTTCATATTAATCAGTCCTTCCTCTATTCTGACAGAACATAAATTGCATCATAAACGTTTTTGGAGGCGGTATCCAAAGCTTCCTGAAAATCTTCTTTTGAGATATATTTTTCGGCCTCACCATCTGCTTTTCTGAATGCATCCTTGGCAACATCCGCCATAATTGTCTGTGTTGGAACCCAAATCTGATCCACAGCCTTAATTGAAGGCATTAAATAAATTCTTCCCGATTCAAGACTGTTAAAAATAACATCTGCCGTTCCGTCTGATTCTTCTGCAACATCTGAACGTGTTGGAGCAATTCCGAGCATCTCCATTCTTATCTTAATCATTTCATAGCTTGTAGCAAAATTAACAAACTCTATACATGCTTCCCTATTCTCTGTATATGAGCTGATTCCATATCCGTTTACACCACCCATTACAATGGTATCCACAAAATCTGCTTCAGTCATTGCACTGCTGTCCCTGCTTAAATCACCATCAGCAGGCATAAGTGCCGGCATTTCTATCATCATAAGATTCTCTTCTGCCTTTTTTAAAGCCTTATTGGCTTCAAGCCCCTCCACCTCATTATAATAGGCGGCAAGCTTTTCATAGAAAAGACTGTAAGTATCAGGAGTTGAAACCGTACAGAAATATGTTCCGTCTGCAAGCTTCTCATAGCGGTTATATGTAATTGTATCATCAATACAGCCCTTATACATCAATGCAGACATTTGCTTTAATGCACTAAGTCCCAATGCTGCATCCCCTTTACCAAATCCAACATCCGCAGAATTAAGTGTACCATCTTCGTTTTTTCCGAAAATGTATGAATTATATGAAAGCATAAAAGGTGACACAAGATATAAATTGTTCATTGAAGCCATGAAACCATACTGACTGTCATGATTTGCACTACTATCAGTTTCCCTCAGATATTTGGAATAAGCATATAAATCATTCCAGTTCTCAAAGAAATCCGGGGTTCCATTGCCATTATCATCCCACTCTGTTTCCCAATTTGATGGCAACAAATCCACTCTGTAGAAAAGCATTGGTTCCTGAATATTTACCGGAACACCACAATAATAACTCTCTCCGTCAATTACTACCTTCAATGCCTCCCATGCTGCTTCAGGAATATATTTGTAACACTCGAAATCTTCTATAGACAATGAAAGAATATGTTTATCCTCCGCATAAGTCATAAGCTTGTCATTTGCCTGATATAAAACATCCGGACCATAACCATACGGGCCATTTGCTGCCAAATCCGTATATTCATCCATATTCGCATCAACAGCCATAATGCCCTTATCTTTATAAGCTGCATTAAAAGCATCTATCAGCTCCTGCAAATAGCCTTCTTTCTTGGCAGTGTCATTTTCCAGCACATGTATGACAATAGTGTCTTTATTATTTGCGGTACTTGTTTTAGAATTATTTCCACAGCCCGCAACTCCCAACACAGTTATGCCTGCAAGACACAATGCAATAATTCTTTTTAATTTCATATAATCACCCTTTCATTCAACATAATACAAAAGCTTTTAGGATTTATCTCAATACCCCCTGCCCTGTTGAGAGTATCCGTATCGTTAATAAACAACCTTATTTCATTGTCCTTTAAAGTATTTTTCAACATAAAAACACCATTTTCTTCGTATATTCCTACTTTGCCATCCGCAAGGCTATATGTCCTTCTGATGGCTGCAAGCTTCCTCATAAGTTCTGCGACATCTCCATACTCTCCCAGTAAACCTGTTTTTTCCCAGTCCATACATCTTCTGCAATCCGGGTCATAACCTCCCCGCATCAGAATTTCCGTACCGTAATAAATGCAAGGTGCTCCCGGAAATAAATATAAAAGACATAATGCCGCTTTTATTTTGAACTTATCTTCCTTCACTTCACTAAAAAATCTATGCGTGTCATGACTGTCAAGCAGATTTAACATCATTGTATTAACAGTTGCATTGTTACGCATCAATATGTCATTAAGTTTCCATGCGAAGTGTTTCGCATCAAACTTATTAAAAGCAAAATAATCAAGGCATGCTTTGGTAAAAGAATAATTCATTATACTGTCATACTGGTCCCCACGCAGATTAGTATATGCGTCGTGCCAGTTCTCACCGATTATAACCGCATCCCTTTTCTGATTTTTGATTGCCTTTCTGAATAGTCTCCAGAAATCATGACTTACTTCATCTGATACATCAAGTCTCCAGCCATCAATATCATATTTATCTATGTAATGACAGCCTATTCCTATGAGAAATTTCTGTACCTCTTCATTAGAGGTATTAAATTTAGGCATATATTTGCAGGCAGCAAACACTTCATAATTATTCCGTTCTTTATTGACTTCATCTCCGTCAATAATAAACCAGTCAAAATATTCTGAAGCTCTGCCCTTTTTAATTACATCCTGAAACTGAGCCAGTTCATCACTGCAATGATTAAAAACAGCATCCATAACAATTCTCATATCCCTGCTGTGAATATTTTCCACCAGTTCATGCAAATCCTCTTGATTGCCGAATTGTGTGTCCACTGTAAAATAATCACTTATATCGTATTTATGATTCGAAATTGACTGAAAAACCGGTGTAAGATAAATGGTATTGCATCCCAGACTCTTAATATAATCAAGTTTTTCCGTTATTCCCTTTAAGTCCCCTCCTGCAAAGGTTTTAGGTGTAGGTATATCACCCCATTTGCAGTTAACATAGGACATATCCTTGTCTTTTCTGCCGATATTAAACCTATCCACAAAAATCTGATAGAAAACTGCCTGTTTCATCCAGTCCACACACTCCATTATATCTGCCCTGTTAATGTAGGGATACTGGAAGAAATTGTAATAACCCAGAGTAAAATCGTATTTTTCGGTTATTCCGTCTTCAGAGAAATAATAATATTTCTCCCCGTCAAACACATAAAAAACATACGCCAGTCTGGTATCTTCGAGGTTAAGTTTTATTTCAAAATAATCGTAAAGCTCACTTGAGTATGCTTTTGGCATCTCCCTTTTTAGCTGGGAGGTGCCAATAACATATTTACTCTCATAAATCACTTCTGCTTTTTGAATATCATCTCTTGCGGTTCTTAAGCGCAATACAATTTCTTTTTCAGAAACAGGAAAACAGTATGAAGAATCCACAATATGAAGCATTGCGTATCTGTTCATATAATTCTCCTTTCGACCTGAGTAGTTGAATATTATTTCGTAATTTTAATGCTCATAGTCTCTGCATCAACTGTAAATGTATAGCTGCCTGCCTCAAGTACCTGAACATTATTTCCATTTTCTGCAAGAAGAGCCTTGGATGCATCATCCGTTACATTTGATTCCTTAAGTACAAGTCCTGTGTCTGCACCATCTTCATATACCATAAAGCAGATTTCTGTATTTGCTTCAAGCTCCATGGTAATTGTGAATTCTGCTGTCCCCTCTGTTCTTGTCAGTTCTTTGACCTCTGACCAGTCAGAAACCCAGCTTCCCTTTACCATAATTCCTGTTAAATCACTAACTACGAATGGTTCCTCTTCTTTCTCTGCGCCTTCACTCAATGTATCACCATTTCTTACGACAGTAATTGTATCCATTGCTTCGTTATCCGGATCAGTTGTTAATGTAATAGTATAATTTCCTGCCATAATTACATTTATGTTAGAGGTTGCATCAGAACCGCCTAAACCTCCGCCACTTTCCATCTGTGACTCATCGAGTCCGGTAAAATAACCAAAACCATGCTGTCCATCCCACTGCCAGTCATGGATAATCTGAAACTGGTCGCCTTCAAATAAATCAATAGTAATTGCAAATTCGTTAGTAACATTACCTGTTGGCTGTAATCTGAAGTTTTCCCTTGCAGCTTCCTCAACATTTGAACCTGCCCATGCACTTTCTGCAAGGCTTCCCAAATCAGATGCTCCAACTATGTACCATGCTCTTGTATCCTCAGCTGCATTAATAGTCTTAAAGCATCCGTAAAGAGTTGTATTCTCAGTAAAAACATCAAATTCAAGTTCTTTTTTACTTGCTCCGATGAAGGAAGGAGTCTCATACCATCCTGTAAATTCAGCATTTTCTGCCTGCTGGAATTTCTCGTACTCGTCTGCCGGGATAACCATACCTGATTCAACGGAAATATCGCCCAGTTTGGTATCACCGTTCATAAATGTAACAGTTATTTTCTCCTTCTCATTATTTGTTGTGCTCTCCTGCTTACAGCCACAAAGAGCTGTCACAAGGAATGTACAGATTAGAACTGCACCAAAAAGTTTCTTTAAGATTTTTTTCATTAATAAAACCTCCTCTTTCTCATTACTTAACCGTTTAACTTAATCGGTTAAGTTGATATTAGCACAGCATCACTATGATGTCAATATTAGTTGACATTTTTTTTTGAACTTTGTAAGATTAGCTTATACGTTTAACTTATATTTAGGGGTAATTAGAATGAATAAAAAAGCTACAGTCAAAGATGTTGCAAGAGAAGCCGGAGTTTCAGTTGCGACTGTTTCCTATATAATGAACAACAGGACTGACCAGAAAATCAGTGAAAGCACCCGTAAGAAGGTTCTTCAGATTGCAAATCTGCTTGATTACACTCCCAGCCACGCTGCCAAAACACTTGCAACAGGCCGCAATAATATTATAGGTGTGTCCTACCATCTTAATGAAAACACTCCATCCCGCAATCTTGAGATTACAGGCTTTGTAAATCTGCTTATTGAGCGGTTAAACCGTCTTAAATATGATGTTCTGTTTATGCCAATACGTGCTATTGAGGACAATATTCCAATGAACCGGAATATTGACGGAATCATTACAATTGATTTATCACATGAACAGTTTTTTAATCTGGCAGACAATTATATGGTTCCGATTATAAACGTAGATATGATAATCAATGACACACTCTTCTACCAGATTTATTCGGACTATCCATCTCTTATTGATCAGGGCATGGGGCTTCTTGGAGATGACTGTTATCTTGTTCTGGACAGACATGACAATAAAAATTATGAGGATTTTATCACCTCCCGATTTGACGAGGAACATATTATCTATTTTCAGGATTCATCCAAACAGGATTTAGTAAAGCTGCACAACAGAAAAGCCCTTGTCATCGGTACATATCTTGCACTGATGGTCAGAGCTTATATTAGTGAGGAAAATATGGTAGTTATCTCTTCCAGTGAAACTGCTCATATTCTGCCTGATGAAATTAAAGTGATTAAGAATGATATTTCCAAAAAAGCAAATCTGGCGATTAATATAATGCTGAATGCAATAGACCACAAATTTGATGTGGCACATGATTATAAGATTTAAAATAAAAGTTACCACAAGCGAAAACGTGCCGCTTATGGTAACTATTATTTTTACTTTATTTATTTTCTTCAACTTCAATCTGACGAATTTTCTTGGTACGGATTTCTTCGCAAATCTCATTGATGAATGTCTGTAATTCCTTCTGTCCTTCGTCGCCAAGGAATCTGCTTCTTACAGATACAAGTCCTGCTTCCTGTTCTTTTTCACCTACGACAAGCATATAAGGAACTCTTGCAAGTCTTGCTTCACGAATCTTGTAGCCGATCTTCTCAGAACGGTTATCAATTTCTGCATAGATTCTGTTAGCTTTAAGCTCTTCTGTTACTTTTTCTGCATATTCTGCATATTTCTCAGAAATAGGAAGGACTCTTACCTGTTCAGGACAGAGCCATGTCGGGAACATTCCTGCATACTTCTCAATAAGCCATGCAAGAGTTCTCTCATAACATCCCATACTGGTTCTGTGAATAATATATGGTCTTACCTTATCGCCATTCTCATCAATATAGTACATATCAAACTGTTCAGCAAGAAGTGCATCCCACTGAATTGTAATCATAGTATCTTCTTTGCCATATACATTTTTGGCATTAATATCAACCTTTGGACCATAGAATGCAGCCTCACCGACATCCTCAACAAAAGGAATATTTAACTCTGTAAGAATATTACGGATATCCTGCTCTGTCTGCTCCCAGACCTCAGGTGCTCCAATGTATTTTTCCTTATTGTCAGGGTCCCATTTTGAAAGATGGTATGTTACATCCTCTTCAACACCAAGTGTCTGCAAACAGTACTGTGCAAGTGCAATACAGTCTTTAAATTCCTTAACCATCTGATCAGGTCTTACAATAAGATGTCCTTCTGAAATAGTAAACTGACGAACACGTGTGAGTCCGTGCATCTCTCCTGAATCCTCATTACGGAACAATGTTGATGTCTCGCCGTATCTGCACGGAAGATCCCTGTAACTCTTCTGGCTTGCCTTATATACATAGTACTGAAACGGACAGGTCATCGGACGAAGTGCAAATACTTCTTTGTCTTTCTCCTCATCACCAAGTACAAACATTCCGTCTTTGTAATGATCCCAATGTCCGGAAATCTTATAAAGGTCACTCTTTGCCATAAGAGGAGTCTTTGTTCTCATATAACCGCGACGCTCCTCTTCGTCTTCAATCCATCTCTGCATTGTACGAATCATTCTCTCGCCCTTCGGCATAAGAAGAGGAAGTCCCTGTCCGATTACATCAACTGTTGTAAATAATTCCATTTCACGACCAAGCTTGTTGTGGTCACGCTTCTTGATATCCTCAAGGTGCTCAAGATATGCGTTAAGGTCCTCTTTCTTGGCAAAAGCAGTACCATAAACTCTGGTAAGCATTTTGTTTTTCTCGCTTCCTCTCCAGTATGCGCCTGAAGAAGAGATAAGCTTGATTGCTTTAATCTGCTTAGCGTTCATAAGGTGTGGTCCTGCACATAAATCCACGAATGCATCATCACCTTCACCCTGTCTGTAAAATGAAATAACCGCATCCTCAGGAAGGTCGTTAATTAATTCAACCTTATATGGCTCACCCTTATCTTCCATAAACTTGACAGCTTCCGCTCTTGGGAGCTCAAACTTCTCAAGTTTTCTTCCCTCTTTAATTATTTTCTTCATCTCTGCCTCGAGTTCATCAAGTGCAGCTCTGTCAAATGACTGACAGTCAAAATCATAGTAAAATCCCTCATCAATAGAAGGTCCGATTGTCAGCTTGGCCTCAGGATAAAGTCTCTTAACGGCCTCAGCAAGAACATGGGAAGCAGTATGTCTGTAAGCTCTCTTACCTGCGTCATCATTAAATGTAAGGATATTCAAAGAACAATCACTATCAACCACTGTTCTAAGATCCACAACCTTTCCGTCAATCTCTCCTGCACATGCTGCTCTCGCAAGGCCTTCACTTATATCCATTGCAATATCATATACTGACATTGCAGACTGATATTCTTTAATCGAACCATCTTTTAATGTTATCTTCATTGTCATATTCCTCTCAGTACTTTTCAATTATTCTTCTTCAACCGGCTCTTCACCAAAATCATACGTATAGCATTTGTTATACTTCTTGATTGTATTTTTGCTGGTAGCTGCTTTTCCGATAAAAATGCCGATTCCGATACCAACTAATGTGCATACACCTGCTGCAATAAGCAATTCCTTATTACTCTTGGTTGTTTCCTCATCCAATAAACCTACCAATGCATCTCTTCTGTCCTTAAAACTCATCATAATATTACCTCCATATTAATTTAATTATTTATTATTATGTTGCAAAAATAATATTCTTAAACAACAAAACCCCTTGCATAAAGCAAGGGGCAATAATATCGCGGTTCCACCCAAGTTCATTCACTTAAAGCTGATAAAATTCTTTACACAGCATATAAGTAAACCTTATTACAATTATAACGGAATCACCGGACCGGATTGGGGTCACTCAGAGTTAGTATTCACATCATGTCCGGAGGATTTCACACCAGCCAATCCCTCTCTGAACCTTATCACAATGCTACTCGTCTCTTCAACGTGTTAAGAATATTTAAATATTATAAGACCATTATAACATTTCGGAGAAGAATGTCAACTAAATTACGATTTAGTGAATCAGAACAGTTGTAAGGATGTTTCGCGGAGTGATTTATTGCCTTAAACTCCTATTCACTTACACTGTTAAACCGCAATTTTTTATCGAATCTCTCTTCCGCCCTTTTTTAGTTTCTTGTCCTCATACATCAGACTATCCGCCTGTTTTGACAGCTCTGAGAAATCATATGGTGCTTCGCTGTATGCTACACCTAATGCAATTACACAGTGAATACCATCATCAGGTTCGTTTAATCTCGCAAGTTCCTCTTCCCAGCGTTCACGAAGCTGTTTAACCTCATCCACTGTAACATTGGTTGCCACCATCAGAAATTCGTCTCCACCCATTCTGAATCCGAAAATCTTATTATTTACAACCTTACGGATACTGTTTGCTGCTTTAATTAACAGATTATCACCCGCTTCATGACCATATGTGTCATTCATTATCTTCAAATCATTAACATCGAAATTGAAAACAGCAAGTGAATTCATGTTAGGAAACTCTTTTTCAACCATGCTCAAATATTTGCCCTTATTATATAAGCCCGTCAAACGGTCATGTTCACTCTCATAAACTAATTTTTCTCTCAGCATGGTATTTTCAACAAAAAGCTTAATTACATTAATCAAGGTTCTTTCACCCATTGATTCCTTATCAAGCCTTGATGAAACCGGAAATACTATGGCATAATTCTGTCCTAATGCATTACCTTCACACAAAACACATAACTGTTGTTCCGGCAGACTGCTATTTGCCTCAAATATTTTCTGCAAGGTAAATGGAACTTTATCAATCAAATCACCCGGTTCAATTCCGGAAACAAATATTCCTTCAATTTCGTTATCATATTCAATTCGGTCATTATCAAAGAGCTTTTTTTCTGCATTATATGTAATTACATCCAGTTTATCATTTCTCTGAATCATAAAACAAGCTTTATCAGCTTTAAAGTAATCAGAAAGCATGGTCAGTAATTCATAATATGTATTGGATAAATGCTCCAAAACAGCCGTCTGAAATGCAGAAAGCTTCTTAAAAAATGACATGTATTTTGTAACATCACGATTCAGACTCATATATTCTGTAATATCCGTCTGTAAGTGAATACAGTATTTTCCTGAATCCTTTTCAAACATTGCCGAATAACACTTATAATATTTTCTGGAATCAATGTCCAAAAACTCCCATTCAACCGGTGCTGCTCCCAACTGTAAGACAGGACACTCTTCCATTAACTGTTCTGTCGCGTCAGTGCCCCGACATAATATTTCTGAAGTATTTGCATCAATTATCGTTATTCCACCGACTTTATCGCACAAAAACTCTGAAATCTCTTTGTTAAAATCCATTATGGTTACCTCTTTATGTATGATCATTTGCAATCATTATTTCTTGAAATATATACCATTGTTATATCATCAGCCTGTAACTCGTCACCGGCAAAATCATCAACCTCTTTAAACATTGCTTTAGTAAATTCTTCAACATCACCCGATATGTCCTGATGATTATTCAGCATTTCCTCAAGTCTGTTATCCCCCAACAACTCTTTGGCGGAATTTAATGCTTCTGAAACGCCATCAGTATACAGATAAAAACAATCGCCCGGTTCTAACATAAGCTTTTGCTCTTTATAAGGTGCATCTTCCATCAGTCCAAGAACCAGATTTCTTTTAATATCAATCATGGAGAACTTATCATCACCATGTTTAATAAACGGATGGTTATGACCTGCATTGATAAATGTAACCTGATTAGTCACAATATCCAACACACATATAAAAGCGGTTACAAACATTCCTGCCTCATTCTTGTAACAAAGCTGATTATTGGCCCTGAATACAACCTCTCCAAGTGGTAAACCAAGTGTAGCGTAATTTCTGATATGTATTTTAGCCATTACCATAAATAATGCTGCCGGAACACCCTTTCCGGAAACATCCGCAATCAGGTAACACATATGTGTATCATCAATCATGAATACATCATAGAAATCTCCACCGACTTCCTTTGCCGGACGCATCATGGCATTAATGCTAAGGTTGGGAAGCTTATTAAATTCTGTAAAATCAGTCTCCAGACAATCTGCCTGAATTCTTGTTGCAGTTGCCAGTTCAGAACGGATTCTTTCCTGTTCTGTAATTATTTTGGTATTTTTGGTATACAGCATATTTATAAAGGTTCCATAAATTTTTCTATTCTTCATGGCAATTTCTTCAAACAACTGTTTAGAAATATTCGCACATCGTACATCAGTGAATGCACGAACTGTGGCACCCCTCTTCTGATCATTAATCAAACCAAGTTCGCCGATAAATTCACCTTCGCTAAGAATATTTAAAAGTGTTCCGTCACTACTGAACACTTTAGCCTTACCCTCTAATAAAATATACATTCCATCCTGACAATCATCGCCAACTGTAACAATGTCCTGTCCCCTGTTAAGATGTACTTCTGTCATTGACTCCAGAAGTAATTGTGTTTCCTCAGAGAGCTCCACATCAGGCTTAATCTTAAAAAATTCCTGTATTGTTGGTATTGTTCTTAAATATGCTGCGTCCATATATCCTCCAAATAATCATATTTAGATTTTCTTTATCATTGTTAAGATATTTTTACCATCTACATAGTTGTACTTTATATCATCCATAGTTTTTTTACAGATAAAAATGCCCAGTCCGCCAATTTGACGTTCCTCCAAAGATAATGTTACATCGGGATCGGCTTTAGCCAATGGATCAAAAGGAATTCCTCTGTCAGTAACAGAAAAAACCACCTGATTATTAACCCTGTCATGTTCTATTCCTATAACGACATCTCCGGTTGTATCCCCATAGGCATAATGTGCCACATTAATAAAAACTTCTTCAAGACAAACCTTCATTCTTAAAATGTCCCTGAATAAAAAGCCGGCTTTCTCAAGTTCAACTTCCACGAAATCAGTAACATCATTTAACAATGCTTCATCTGCAATAAAAGTTTTTTCAGCCATGTATTATCGACCTTCCCTTATATTTGCATACATTTTGAACAAACGCTTTGCTTCTCTTTCTGCCCTGTCCTTCTTGTTAACAGACAACATGATAAATTCTACTATCTGTTCTTCATCATATCCGCCATTAATTAATGCAGCTCTGCACAAGAATCTCAAAGCAACATTTGAAGATAAAATATCTAATTCTGAACCTTTAAGCACACGTCTTGCAAATTCAATTGCCATACCGGCATGTCTTTCCAGTGCACGCTGAAGGTCTCCAATAGTATTGATTCTAAGCCATTTAAGCTGATTAATATAGCTTTCGGAATTAACCTCGCTAATCTCAGAACCTTCGATTGCAGCGAGGTCTTCAAGAAATAATCTCATCTTCTTATTATGAAGCATATATTCGTTGAGGGAAATAGTATCAATGACAACATCATTTGCATCATCATTAACAATTTTCTCTCTCGCAATTTCAGTATGAATCTTCATATCATCACGAACACGGACAAACTCTTCATCTGCAATTTCAAGAAGACCTGCAAGTCTCTCAAACTCTCTTGTTACCGCACTTGGTATACCAAATTCACTATAACCCAAATCATTATTGATAGTTGACCATGTATGCTCTAAAACAGTTTTTACCTGAATCTCAAAGTTCTTATTACAAATCTCAGCTTCGTACCCTGAATCCTCTGAAAGTGAACATATATAAGTCTGTACAGATGAACTCTCTGTGTTAACATTAAAGTTTGCCTTAATAAGTTCACCTATTTTATTAACCTCATCTTTGAAATAGCAGATTACTTTTGCACTAAGAACATCTGTGATATCAGCCAAAGTCTGATAGCTGTCGGTATTTTTGTAAAGCATACTTTCAATACTTTTCTCATCCTTAATCTGATGTTCAATCCCCATTATAACGATACCACAGTCCTCAACAAGACTACTAAGCTTATTCTGTACAACATCCCCAAGCTTTACAAAACTGTTTTTGCTGTCACCATATTCATCCATAATCATACGATCTTTAATATTCATACCCACACTCCTTATTTAACTGTTAAAATATCAGCAAATCCTGTAATATCAAAAACTTCTGCAATCTGATCATTAACATTATATATTGTCATACTGCCTTTCTTACTCATATTTTTCTGCAATACAAGAAGTACACGTAAGCCGGCTGATGATATGTACTCTAATCTCTTGAAATCAAGTTTCAGCTCTGTTACACCTTCCAATGCCTCCTTCATATCATTTTCAAGCTCAGGTGCTGTAAGTGTGTCCAGTCTTCCTTCCAATGCCACATTTAAAACAGTCCCCTCAAGTTTTTTAATGATTTCCATGTCTTTTCCTCCTAAAAAAATTATTGATATAGTTATAAGGTTTCTTTAAACTTCATGGCTCTTTGTAAAACTTCCTCATTCTGACAATCTAATGCAATATTGCAATATCTGTCAGCCCCCTCCGGCGATCCCAGATATACAAATAGTGTAGCCAGCGACAATGCCACAGAACATCTGTCAGTTTTATCAAAAATCTTATTGTCCTCTATAGCTTCTTTATAATTCTTAGCTGCGTGAATTGCAGCGTATCTGGCAAACCTCTCATCCTTGGCATCCTTGCTTAACCAGTACAGATTCATCCACATTCCACCCATTAACACGTAATCCCCGGAATTAAAATTCTCATTAATGTTAATAGCCTGAAGATATTTAAGTACCAGTCTGTCCAAATCACTCTTGAGCATGGTATTATTCTTCACTATAGGTGTATGCTGTTCCTTGAGCAATGTCCTGGTCTTATCAAAATTAGCCTCAATAACCTTAAAGAAATTAAGATAGTGATTAGTATAATAACAATATGGGCAGGAAATTATATCCAGCCACATAGGCTCACATGCAAAATATGTAATTCTGCCATCTATATCAACATTCTTCTTCTCAAGAACATTCCTTTTAACATTGACTATTGATATAGCTCTCTGACATATAGGACATGCCTGCTTATATTCATTAATATATTGTGTTTCATGATATGGTTCCTTGATTGCATGACCACTGTAATCAACCGGTATCTTAAACCTTGGAATATGCTGATTCTGTACATAATGAGTATTCTTATACACCTCATTATTCAGCTTACGGATTCTGGCGCTCATGTTTTCTACCAGTTTCGCTGCCATATCCGGACAATTTGCAAAAAATGGTGTAAGCTTTTCCTTATTAATCGCTACACACACCATATCTTCCTTGGCTATACAGGAAGCACTTCGCGGAAGATTATCGAAAATTGCCATTTCACCAAAGAAATCACCCTGTTTAATGTTAGCTACTTCTGTGAGTGTTCCCATAGGACTTGTAACATATATTCCTATTACACCCTTTAAAACTATGTACATCTCATCTCCGGGCTGACCTTCATAGCATATATATTCATCCTTTTTAAATGTTTTGGGAGTTGAAATCTGTTGTAACTTAATTAGATTATCCTGATTCATTACGTTGTACCTCCATATTTCTTAACAATAATAATTTATTAATAACTATTATATCATGTAATTAATCCAAAAAACCTTCATCGCTCAAAACCTTCAATGATTGAATCTGATTCTCTATTGATGTTGTTTCTATCAATACAGCAGCATCTCTCATATAGCTTTCATAAGATTTATAAAATCCTGCACGGTCTATTTTTCCATTTCCCCATGCAAGATGAAGATCACTTACCAAATCATTGTCATTTATATGAATATGCTTCACATACTTTCCAAGCTTCTGTGACCATATTTCCGGATTAACCTTAGATATTGATGCATGAGCATAATCAAGGCATACACCATAATTAGAATAGCTGCACAGCTGTTCCGATAACTTAACCATTATATCCGGTGTAGTATCAAACATATTTTCCAAATATATTGATATATCCTTATGCCTTTCAAGTATTTCACTCCAACACACAACATTCTGCTTAATCCAGCTTTCTATGTATGCTTCAGTATTAAGAAACGGATTATAATTAGTATGAAACACAACACCTAATGCTCCGACCTTCTTTGCAGCTTCAATGCTCTGCTCAATTCTTAACACTGAAATTTCACGAATCCTGCTATCAACGCTGAATGGTATCACATCAAAAAAAGCTCCATGAATCGTGCAATATTCAGGCAATAAATTTTGTGAATATGTCTCAATAATCTGATTCAGTCTGTTTCCATCATCCAATACAGCCGGATTATAAAAATCATTATATTCAAACCCCAACGAATATTTTTCTGCAAGAGACAACGATTCCTGTAGATTATTTATATCAGGAATTATAAGTAATTGTTTCATGCCAAGCCTCCTAGTTTATCAGTTGTGATACTTATTACAAACTGTTATCTAATACTTTTACCGCCCTAAAAAACTGCAATAATTATATCAAAAACAGCAATGTATAACAACAAATTTCAAAGTCTTCCTGTTATTTTATATTGAACTATAGCAAAAAATTCCCTGACCATATAATTTACAAACAGAATCCTGTCCGATTCTGCCGGAATTCCGCTTACTTCATACCCTTTCTTCTCACATATCTTCACAGCCCTGTATATATGAAAATTATTAGTCACAACCCCAATAGAAGGACTTTCTCCTTCAAAATTACTTTCTATTATATTCATTGAAAATTCAATATTCTCTTCTGTGCTGGTGGACTTATCCTCCATTATTATCCGTTCAGGATTAATACCATTTTCAATCAGATAGTTATACATACACTGTGCCTCGGATAAATCCTCACCCGGTCCCTTTCCACCTGACACAACAGCTATTGTATCAGGATTCTCATCCAGATATTCCTTTGCCGCTTCCAGTCTTTTTCTAAGGGAATTAGTTATTCTGGTGCCCCTTACCTGTGCTCCCAGAACAATTACATAG
The DNA here is from genome assembly GCA_045129695.1 of Lachnospiraceae bacterium. GTDB lineage: Bacteria > Bacillota > Clostridia > Lachnospirales > Lachnospiraceae > Eshraghiella. The sequence continues at coordinate 53,241 of JBGVJZ010000006.1, forward strand.
TCAAGATTATTCTGCGGCTTAACGGTCATTACCGACACAACCAGGCCCTCCACTACACCGAAAAACACAGCACACAGGCTTATAAAAATTACGAACCCTCTCTTAAGCCCCGTCGGAATATGCCATATTCGCTTATAATCCAAAAATCCTGCAATCGTAATAATAGCAAAAAATACAAATGCCGCGAACCACACGGGTGCAAAAGCTGTCCCAATACCTGCATACCCCACCATAATGCACCAATATATAAGACAAACTAATGTCAAAAAACCAAATAAAATAATAAAACTCATACTTCCTCCTTTTTTAGCAAAATATTTCTTTTATTATAATATAAATTAACCAGAAAATGAAATGATTTTTATTATATTGAAATAAAACCTAATACTATGCTATAATTTTGAAGAATTTTGACGTATAAAGCGTCTAAAAAAAGATAAAGAGGACAAAACATTGGCTAATTTAAATGATGAAATCAAAAAAAGAAGAACATTTGCCATAATTTCCCATCCGGATGCCGGTAAAACAACCCTGACAGAGAAATTTCTTCTCTACGGAGGAGCCATCAACCTTGCCGGCTCCGTAAAAGGTAAGAAAACTGCCAAGCACGCCGTTTCTGACTGGATGGAAATTGAAAAAGAAAGAGGTATTTCCGTTACTTCTTCCGTTCTTCAGTTTAATTATGACGGATACTGCATTAACATACTGGACACTCCCGGACATGAAGATTTCTCCGAGGATACCTATCGTACCTTAATGGCTGCCGACTCAGCCGTAATGGTTATTGATGGTTCAAAGGGTGTTGAGAAGCAGACCATCAAGCTTTTCAAGGTATGTGTAATGCGTCATATTCCTATTTTTACTTTTATTAATAAGATGGACAGGGATGCTAATGACCCGTTTGAGCTTTGTGACGAAATAGAGAGCATTCTCGGAATCAAGACCTGTCCTGTTAACTGGCCTATAGGTTCAGGTAAGGAATTTAAGGGTGTTTATGACAGAAACACCGGAGTTGTATCGACTTTTACTGCTGCGATGAACGGTCAGAAGGAGGTTGAAGAAAAAGACTTTCCTGTTGACTCTGATGAATTAATTAACGAAATCGGCTCTTCCTTCCGAGAAAAATTATTGGAAGATATTGAATTGCTTGACGGAGCTGGTGCAGATTTTGATATGGATGCAGTAAGTGCCGGAGAATTATCACCTGTATTTTTCGGCTCTGCATTAACCAATTTCGGTGTAGAGACATTTTTGCGTCATTTTCTTCAGATGACCACCTCTCCACTGCCAAGACTTTCCAATGATGGTCTGATAGACCCATTTAAGGAAGACTTTTCCGCTTTTGTATTTAAAATACAGGCCAACATGAACAAAGCCCACAGGGACAGAATTGCTTTCATGCGTATCTGTTCTGGTGAATTTGAAGCCGGCATGGAGGTTAACCATGTTCAGGGCGGACGTAAGGTTAAGCTTTCCCAGCCACAGCAGTTAATGGCTTCTGAGCGTAAGATTATTGAAAAAGCCTATGCCGGAGATATTATCGGTGTATTTGATCCGGGAATTTTCTCAATCGGTGACACACTATGCATCTCCAATAAAAAATTTGAATATGAAGGAATTCCTACTTTTGCCCCTGAGCATTTCGCAAGGGTTCGACAGATTGATACAATGAAAAGAAAACAGTTCATAAAGGGTATTAATCAGATTGCACAGGAAGGTGCCATTCAGATTTTTCAGGAGTTTAATACCGGTATGGAGGAAATCATCGTAGGTGTTGTAGGTGTTCTCCAGTTTGACGTATTAAAATTTCGTCTGGAATCAGAATACAATGTAGAAATCAGACTTGAGCCTCTCCCATACGAATATATCCGCTGGATTGGCAATCCTACCGAGGTCAATATCGACCGCCTCGTAGGAACCTCAGATATGAAGAAAATCATGGATCTCAAAGGTCGTCCTCTACTTCTGTTCATTAATGAATGGAGTATCGGAATGGTATTAGACAGAAACAAAGGACTTGTACTGAATGACTTTGCAAAGTAAATGCATGAGCAATGAGCCATGCACGGATGAGCTGAATTGTCTGCTGTGAGCGTGCTCACATGCAGACATGTTCATGCGGTGATTTGCACAGAAAAAAGCTCACCTTCGTGAGCTTTTCATAAACAGCAACAGCTGTCACCAGCTTATTATATTAATTAGGCATTACATACCAGTTTCCTGCTGATTTGTATAAAGTTAATACAGACTCTTCTTCTTCCCATTCTTCATCATAATAGTTCCATCTCTCGTAAGAAACCTCTACTTCACAAATCTTCTGAATGCTTACTTTGACATCCGTATCATCTTCAATCTCTTCAATGACATCCTTAACATCATCTCTGTCATAATAGTCTTTGTCTTCAATCTTAATGCGTCTGTATTTAATCTCGTAGTCATCATCATGCCATACCGCTGCAAGATCATAACTATCCTGAAGATCCTCAATCAATTCTCTCTTGGTCATATCTTCGCTTTCCTTAATTGCTTTCAGCATTGTATTAGACATTGTAGCATTGATATATTTCTTAGCATTCATATCAGCTTCTGCACTATAGTATGCTTTAATTGCACCCTTCATTGTAAGACTTCCGCTTCCGACTATACTTCTGAAGAAAAATACAACAAACCAGATTAAGAAAACTGACGCTACAGCTGCTACGGGAATAAGCCATACCTTATTCTTCACGAGCTTCTTAAGCTTATTCTCTGATGGTACCCCTGCTGCACCGGCAGCCTGTGGTGCTCCATATGACTGTGCATATGTATACTGTGGCTGACCCTGTGGCTGACCCTGTGACTGAGGCTGTGGCTGACCCTGTGACTGAGGCTGAACCTCCGGCTGCTTAGTTCCGCAGCTACCACAAAACCTGGTGGCATCCTCTAACTGTGTACCGCAATTACTACAAAACTTCATTACTATTCCTCCAAATGTGTATTTTTAAACATTATACATAAATAATTGCAACCATGCAAGTATTAAAATGCCGGCTCATCAACAATTGAAACATAGCTTAGTTCCGCGAGAGTTCTCACATCCGTATTGCTGCCATCAATATAACCAAAATATCCGGCAATATCATTATCCCCCATCATAACATCTGCTCCGAGGAGAAAATACATTAACCCATTATTGGAATCATCATTAGTCACATCAACAAAATACCATTTGCCATCCAGCAGTACCACATTCCATGCATGCTCCGCATTAATAACAACATCGCATTCAATTCCCATCGCATTTAACAGGACCTTGTATGCCTTGGCATACCCCTCACATACTGCCTCCTTATTAATAAGAGCTCCATAAGCCGTCTGAATCATATATGAACCATTATCATTATAGCTGACTCTGCTCCTTAAGTATTCATGTGCAGCATAAATTTTGTCATAATCCGTTCCTGAAAAAGCTGCTTTCACATTATTAACAGTCTCCTCCTGCAAAGCAAGCTGTTCATATGTATTATAGGAATAATAATAAATTGCATATACCGAATGACTTCCAACGTTATTTTCAATATCCTGAACCTTCTTAAACATAAAAAGTGCTACACCATTACTATAGTACTTCTGATAATCCAGTCCCAGCGAATCGTAAAGGAATCTGTCCCTTTCATTAAAATTATAAAAGGACGGCTCCGCCTCTGCCTTACTCTTAAGCACATCCATTTCACCGGCCAAATCATCAAAAAGTCCCTTTGGCGTAATAACATATCTGACCTGCTTCTTGCCCTCTTTCAATGTAAGAATTTCTTTACCGAAATCCGAGAGCTCATCCTGAGTTATAACAGGCTTATAAGCTTTGTCTGTAACCAGCTTGGAATAATAATCAAAATCAGGCTTATCAACAATTATCTTGGTAAAGGAGAACACAGCACTATCTTCACTGTTAACATCAATCGTTGGCACCTCGGTGGTTGGACTGACCGTTGCCGGCTTAGTTGCCGGAGATATTGTAGTGCTCTCTGTAATTGCCGCAGAAGTACTTTCTTGCGTTGTGGTTATATTCTCAACTGTTTCTGCTGTTGTAGGAGCCGTTGTGACATTAATAACCGTTGTTGAAGGCTGCTGTGAAGTTGTTGTATTGGTGGTGGACGGAGCCTCCGTCACAATGGTCGTAATATCCATCGTAGTGGTATCGTCCCCCGAAGTGGCATTAACTGACGTATCCGGCTGTACCGTATTGTCCAAAACGCCCTCGTCTCTAATGGAAATGCTCTCAGAAAGCTGAGTTGTAGACATAGTATTGCTACTATTATGAGGCATATTACCCATACGACTCAGATTAACAGTCGCAAAAATAATACACCCAAATAAAACCGCTGAACCTGCGGCAATGAGTATTCTTTTTTTAATCATTTATATAAACCCTCTATCAAAACGTCATCACATGGATGACCGGACAAAAAACTAAATTAATATGTTACAAATATATATATAAACAAATAATAACTTGCAAAAACAAAAAGTAATTTCTATACTTTATTATAGTGTAACAAATATAATGTGCTTTTTCCATAGTAAAAATGTGTCAAAATTTGTAAAATATTAGGAGAATAATTATGAGATTTGTAGACTTACATGTACATTCAACTGCTTCGGATGGTACTTTCAGCCCAAGAGAGCTTGTAAAAGCAGCATCAAAATGCGGTTTGTCAGCCTTTGCCTTAACCGACCACGACACAGTTGCAGGAATTGACCCTGCAATCGAAGCAGGAACTGCCCATAATATCGAGGTAATTCCGGGTATCGAAATCAGTACTAATTATAAAGATAAAGAAATTCATATCGTTGGAATTTATATAAATCACCATGATGAGAATTTTATAAGAGGCATAGGAAGCGAAATTGAACGCAGGAACAGACGGAACAGTATTTTAATTGATAAATTTAATGAACATGGTTTTCCCATCTCGATGGACGAAATGATTTCAACGTTCCCTGACAGCGTTATTACAAGAGCTCATTTTGCCGCTTTTATGGTCAAAAAAGGTTATGTGAACAGCAATAAGGAAGCATTTGACAGATACCTTGGAGACGGAATGTCACTTTATGTACCAAGAGAAAGAAAAAGTCCCGGAGAGGCAATCGAACTTATCAGAAGTGCAGGTGGAGTTCCAATTCTTGCACATCCGCTGCTATACCATCTCACACTCGGGGAATTAAGAGACTTGTGCAGTGAGCTGATAGAATACGGACTTATAGGAATTGAGACAATGTATTCCACCTATAAGGGATTTGACGAGCAGAATATACGGGCACTCGCCAGAGAGATGAATATGTTGGAATCCGGCGGTTCGGATTTTCATGGTGCCAATAAGCCGCATATCCGATTAGGCAGCGGAATGGGTAATTTAAGAATTAACTATTCCTACCTTGAAAAGCTCAGAAATTCAATACGTTAATTTAAAAAGAGTGTAATAGAAATATTGATGACATATTTCTATTACACTCTTTGGTACTTTATTGTTCTTCAAAACCTGAAAGATAATTCATAAACTGTTGTGCATTTCTTCCCGATAAACCTCCATGGGAAATTTCCCATTTATTGGCCTCCAAAAGCAGCTCCGCCTCGTCCATCTTAATATTATTTTTCTTTGCAAGCCCTTTAATTATCTCATTGAATTGTCTCTTATCCGGTGAACCGTAATAGATTGATACACCAAATCTTGCTGCAAGAGATAATTTTTCCTGAACGGTATCCCTTGAATGAAGATCATCATCCCTCTCCTCCTTATCGGAGAACTTCTCTCTGACAAGATGCCGTCTGTTAGAGGTCGCATATATAAGCACGTTATCAGGCCTTTTCTCCAGTCCACCCTCTATTACAGCCTTTAAAAATTTATATTCTATCTCAAATTCTTCAAATGACAAATCATCCATATAAATTATGAATTTGTAATTACGATCCTTTATCTGATTAATAACATCTGATAAATCCTTAAACTGATGCTTGTATATCTCAATCATTCTTAAGCCCCTGTCGTAATATTCATTAAGAATTGCTTTTATGCTTGAGGATTTACCTGTTCCGCTGTCTCCAAACAGCAGAACATTATTAGCCTTCCTGCCCGCAAGAAACGCCTCGGTATTATCTGTGAGTTTCTTTTTCTGTGCTTCATATCCGATTAAATCATTAAGGTATATATGCTCAACGCTTATTACAGGTTCTATATTACATGAAACTGAATCTGATTTATGGTTAATTCTGAATGCTTTAAACATTCCAAACTTACCTACACCAATTTCGCCATAGAAACGACATACAGTTCTCATAAACTCATCTGCATCCTTCGCAACAGATAACTGCTCAGTCATATCAATTATACTGTTACGTATTCTTTTATTGAAATATTTATCCTGTTCATTATTATTTTCAAAATCTGTAAGCATTGACAGATTAGTATTATATTTGTAATCAAAAATATACAGATCAGTATTAAAAATCTTCATAAGTACTTCAAAATCATGGTGTGCAGCTTTGTTAATACTTCCTTCAATATACCCCTTTCTTTCACAGGATATACTGAAAACATTCTCATTGGCAGCAATTATGTATGCCACATAATCCTTCCAAAGATCACCTTTAAATCCCATTTTCTCAGATACTGCAAGAATATGTGCCATAACCTCTGCAATATCCTCCTGAATTGACTCTAAATCCATTACATCATACGCAATTTCCATAAGCAGCCTGAATATTCTCTTATTCTCCGGCTCTCTGTATAAATACATCATGGGCGTTTTCATGTTGCCTCCAATCTGCCGCCATTATATATAGCGACCATTACACATTAATAGTTCCCCAATAATTTTAAAGCGTTGGATTCCTCAGAAATTCCCCTTAATGCATTTCTGACTCCGGCATCCGCAAGATTCCCCTCAAAATCAACATAAAATCTGAACTCCCAGTTATGCTCCGGTATCGGTCTTGATTCAATCTTAGTCATATTAAGTCCATTGAACATAATATTGGAAATTACACTGTAAAGACTGCCTGCCCTGTGTTCTATTTCAAAGCAGATACTTACCTTTGTGGCATTTTTAACAAAGGCTCTTCTATTGCTTACAATTACAAAGCGGGTTGTGTTGGATGCGGCCGAATTAATTCCTTCACAAAGAATCTCCAGACCATACTCCTCTGCACAGTTCTTAGAAGCAATTGCAGCCTGAGTGTAATCATCCTCCGATGCAACCTTCTGTGCACTCACCGCATTGTTAATATAGCTCTCTCTTTCCCATTCCTTATGTTCATCAAGGAATTTCGCACACTGCATAAGTGCCTGTGGGTGAGCGGATACCTTATTAATATCCGTAAGCTTAGTTCCCGGCTTTGCCAAAAGACAATGGTTAATCTTTACAAAGGTCTCAGCCACTATATAATTATTGTACTCCTGCAACAAATCATATGTGTCGCTTACAATTCCGGCAGTTGAATTATCCATAGGCAGTACAGCATAATCAGCTTCACCTTTACTGACTAACTCCATTGCATCACGAAAGGTTTTAACATTAATATTATCCACATCCGCACCAAAGAAATTAATCATTGCCTCATGGCTGTATGCACCGGGCAGCCCCTGATATACTACCTTCACATTATCACGTGCAATGTCATCCATAATATCATAAGCTTCAAGCTTAGAATCTGCTGCCCTTGCTTCAAGCTTGCCGTATTGGAATTTGCGGCTCATCGCCATTATCTGTTTAAAAAGCTCAGCAACGCATTTTTTATCAAAATCTCCATCAACCATTCCGGTAAGTGTCTCAATCTTGGAATCTTCTCTTTCCTTATCAAATACTGCTTTACCTGTGGCAATTTTGTAATCTGCAACATTTGATGCAACCTTCATTCTTCTCTCAAACAAATCAATAATCTGACTATCTATTTCATCAATCTGTCTTCTTGATTCCTGTAAATCAACAAACATTTTATTCACCTCTTTAGCATATTGAGGTTATTATATCACATCTTTCTGATTAAGAAAATTGTTTTACCATATTCTTCTTGAAAAAGTTTTAGATTTGCTACATAATTAAATTAAAATATATGTTTGGGAGAATACATTATGAAGAATAAGAAAATACTTTTTATATTAATAGGTATAGTTATCCTGTTTGCCGGATTAGGTGTTACACATCATTTTCTCACTAAAATCCCACATAATCCTGATAATGTTACAGGTAATACGGCCGGTAATCTGATTAGCGGCGGATTATTTTGTGAGCTTGACGGAAAAATATATTTTTCCAATCCATATGATGGCGGTAAACTCTATTCCATGAAGCCTGACTGCTCAGAGGTTATGAAAATCAGCGACGATTCAGCTTCTTTTATCAACGGATATGGTAATTATCTGTATTATGTCAAATACAACGGAGCAAGCATGGACTGGGTTAACGCAGTTCTAAGCGACGAAACCTACTCTGTCGTTCGTTCCAAAACTAACGGTTCACAGGCGAATGTTATAACCTCAGACCGCTCTACAACGGACCTTGCTCTTTCAGGCAATACTCTGATATATAACACTAAGAACCGTCTTACATATTCAATCGGTATTGATGGTGAAGATGATAAGCTTATCGCAGAAGAAAACAATGTAAATGCATGTATTTACAATGGTTTTATCTATTACTCATCCAAGACTGCAAGTAACCGCACATGTACCATGTCGGTGGAGACCGGTAACACAGCTGTCTTTCTTGATGGCAATACATATCTTCCGACACGTATTGATAATACACTTTATTATATTGATTTGGATAATGATTATGCTCTGACTAAGTTTGATATTTCCACTAATACCGAAACTGTTCTGACTACTGATAAGGTAGTATTATATAATGTGTATGATAATGTTATTTTCTATCAGACAGAGAATGATATTCATGAATTTGTAAGAATGAGCACTGACGGCAATAATCGTGCTGTAATTTATCAGGGTGATGTAACATCAATCAGTTGCACATCAGAATATACCTTTTTCCAGAAATTCGGTTCTGACAGCTATTATAAGGTGTCTACAAAAGGACTACCGGCAGTGGAGAACTTTCTTCCGTAACACTTCACTTACATCAGGTATAATTCAATCCAAATCCGGCACAATAACCTTATGCTGAAAAAATTTCTTATGTGCGGCCTTACCGGATGGTGTATGGAGGTCTTCTGGACCGGTATTGGTTCCGCCATTAAAAAGGACAAAAAAATGACCTCCATTACTTCCATCTGGATGTTTCCCATCTATGGCTGCGCAGTCATTATAGAACCCCTTAGCAAGAAGCTGTGTAAGAGAAAAACCCATGTAGTATTGAGAGGAACTATCTATGCTCTTATGATTTTTGCAACTGAATTCTTAAGTGGTTCTATTTTAAAAAAGCGAGAATGCTGCCCTTGGGACTACTCCCACGCCAAGCTTAATATTAAAGGGTTAATTCGTCTGGATTATTTTCCTGCCTGGTTTGCGGCAGGACTTATTTATGAAAAAATGTTCGCAGATGCAGGGAAGAAAAGCCTCGGAAACTAACTCCGAGGCTTAATTTTATAACAATTCATTTTCATTTTTCTCACCCTTTGGATTAAAAGTTCATTCTTTCGCTATTATTATCGCATAATAAAAATACAAGTCTTGGACTTTTTCTCCAAGGCTTGGGACTAAGTGAGTTTCACGAAAACACAAGATATATTATTTCTGTATGTACATGTGGGTCACCATCTATAAGAGGCTTGATAACTACAGTGTTTTATTCTGTTGCTGTACTCTGTCCTGCCATTACTATAGGCTTGCTGTAACATCATTCCCGGATATGCACCATACTCAATTTCATTTAACACCTACTTTCCATCCGAAGCCTCGTTATTCAGCTTCCGGGCTTATGTAATCATTAACTCCTGTTACAGAATATACGAATACGCCTTTTGATTTACCCTTCAAAGGAATTTCGCCTATCGGGTCAACAGTTATCCTGTCCTTAACCTGCTCATATACATATTCACTTATATATACGGTTCCTCTTGGTGCATTAGCTTCAAGTCGGGCTGATGTATTAACGGTATCACCTATGGCTGTATAGTCAATTCTGAAATCACAGCCAATGTTACCAACTACCGCAGGACCACAGTTAACACCTACTCCAAAACCTACATTCTTGCCATAACGTTTGATATATTCTTTCTCTATTCTGTTACCGCCCTGTACGATATCCCATGCAGTAAGCACTGCCCTGTATACATAATCATCAGTGTCAAACGGTGCATTAAACACCGCCATTGTTGCATCTCCGATGAATTTATCCAAAGTTCCGCCGTGTCTGAAAACACATGCTGTTGTCAGTGCAAGATAACCATTAAGTATATCTACGACCTGCTCAGGTTCAAGACTCTCAGATAAAGGTGTGAAACCTCTTATATCAACGAAAAGAACTGCGATATCTCTGTTTTCACCACCTAATTTAAGCTCATATGTTCCACTTTTTGCAATTTTACCCACTACCTGTGGTGCTACATATTTGCTAAACGCATTGGTAATACTCTTCTTCTCTCTGTATTCCTTATAATAATGTTCAGCAATATAATATATGGCAATCAATACAGCCATTACCGGAATTACAATAACATTACTGCAATATCCCGCATTGAAAACAAAATATCCTGCAACAATTTTTACAATAATAACCGCAACACTTACAATTGTTAATTTTACAACAGATAATCTGCTGCAGATAAATGCTAACAACACCGCAATAACCGCAGCTAACAAAGCATCTATAAGAACAGGAACATCAGAAAGGGTCTTACCATCCATAATTGCCTGAAGTATATTGGCATTAATTTCCACTCCGTACATCTGGGCACCTCTGTCAACCGGAACAAAATATGCATCCATCATTCCTGCTGCATACGCACCCACAAATACAATACAACCATCAAAAGCTTCTGCCGGTACCTTTCCTTCGATGACGTCTATCAAAGAAACACTCTCATAATCTCCAGGCTGTCCTGAATATCTGAAAGTCATTATACTTTCGTCTGTAGGATAAACAGCTTCCTGTCCTGTAGCCTCCATATATTTGTTATATATTGCACTACTAAAGCTCCTGACTCTTGTTCCGTCCTCTTCATCAAAATATACAAAAGCATTACGGATTATCCTGTCATCAGCATTGGATATGGCATTAACAAATCCCTGTTCTGTGCTGTTTTTCAATGTTTCATAAGGCTCAACCTTATCAACAACATGTAAATAATTAATATCAAGACTGCCATCCGAAGTGGTTGTAATCTTTTTATCAAAAGCATAGCTGCATCCGGTTATAACATTATCATACTTAGCACAGGCTTCTGCAAATCTGTTATCGGACTCTTCAATCTTATCACTGCTGAACAACACATCGAAAGCAATCACCTCCGGTCGAACCTCTTCTGAAACACAGAGGTACTCAACCAAATCCGCCCATACATCTCTGTTCCATGTAGAGAAATCACCCATTCTATTCATTGATTTGTCATCAATTTTGATAATCTTAATATTGCCTTCCATGTTACCGGCATGATGATAGAGCACGTCCTCCGCCGACTTGTCCACCGAATCTATAACACCTGTAAAAACCAATAAGAATGCAATAATTCCGCATAAAATACAAACAATAATCCTTTTCATCATATCTCCTTAACAAACTTTGCATTAATAATATTTTATTATACCACGTTATGCAAAATTTGTATACTTTTAAAAGAATTTAGTATCTAATATAAAAATGTTTGCAGATGCGGCAAAGAAGAGTTAAAATACCAGCATAAGCATCGTTTTGGAAATAGCTTCCCGATTTTTTCCCAGTCTGGATAAGAGTGACGAGGAAGTTGGTGAACGCTGTATGACATTTGGAGATGTAATTGAGTATGAAAATATACTTTTATTTTTCATGCATTATCCCCCCAAGTAAAAAGACGCTTTGCACACTTTGCAAAACGTCTTTGATTTTATTTGTCAAATTTGATGCCTATATAATTCATAATAACCTCAACGCACTTATCCCGGCCGATTCTGTCGCTGTTTAGCGTCATATCGTAATTAACCGGATTGGTCCAGTAATTTCCGCCCGTATAGTAGTTATAATAATCAGCCCTGTATTTGTCCGTCTTTTTTATTAACTGGTTGGCTTTTTCCTCTGAAATATACATTTTACTCATAACAGATTTAACACATGCGGCTCTCGGGGCTTCGATATATATACTGATAACGTTATCAAAATCCCTAAGCACGTAATCCGCACATTTACCAACTATAATACAACTTTCTGTTTTTGCCAAGTTTCTGATTATTTCAGCCTGTATATTAAAAAGATTCGTATCAGAAATAAATGCTTTTTCATTCGGTTCAACTACGTTTTTTACAGGTATCTTATGAAGCAGTTTTGCAATTTTATTTGCTCTTAATTTTTCATCACTTTCTACATAAAGACTCTCATCAATTCCGCTCTTGTCTGATGCAAGTGTCAGAATCTGTCTTTCATAACATGGAATTCCAAGTCTTTCTCCCAATTTTGTTGCTATTTCTTTTCCACCGCTTCCAAAACCTCTTGCTATGGTAATTACAAAATTATTCATAACAATAACGCTCCCTTCCTTAACTATTCCGCATCAGCTTTTAATACTGCATTGAGCATTACGGTTGCACCTTCGGTACAATGTTCAGGTTTAGAATACTCAGGCTCACAATGTGAAAGTCCGTCCTTTGACTGTACAAATATCATTGTTGTAGGAAGCATATATGCTGCAAACTGTGCATCATGTCCGGCACCTGAATGAATGTACTGATGGCTTACTCCGGTTTCCTCGGCAGCCTCTTTTACATATGAAACAAGTTTTTTATCCCAGTATACGGTATCCCTGTTCCATGCTTTTACGACTTCACATTTACATCCTGCCCATATTTTATCCGCACAGCTCTTAACAATTGCAAGAACCTTATCCAGTACCTCCGGATTTTCATGTCTGGCATCAAATGAAAAATCGAAGAAATCAGGCACGCATGTATGTACACATGGGTGGCATACTACTTCACCGGTTGTATATACAAGTTCCGAATAACCCAACTTATCAATTTCCTCATGCAGATAGCAGAGTGCCTGTGATGCTGCAAGAAAAGCATCTTTCCTCTTTGGCATAGGGAATGTTCCGGCATGTGTTGTCTGTCCGTAGAATTTCAGTCTGTAATTGAACATACCAAGTACACAGTCAACTACACCAATATCATTACCTGCATCTTCAAGAATTGGTCCCTGTTCAATATGTGTTTCAAACATATAAAGATATTTATCCGGATTAAGTCTGTATTTTTTGTCCCCTTTGAAGCCTGACTTTTCAAGTGCTTCTCCAAAAGTGCTTGTATTATCAAGAATGCTCTTTGAATTCATCATATCCTCATACTTGAATTTGCTTCTGATGTCTTCAGGAAGATAATCGTAACATACTATACCTGAACACATCATTGCAGGCGGATAAAGTGAGCCTTCTTCATTAGTCCATATCATTGCAGTTAACGGATGCTTGTGTGGAATATTGTACTCTGCTACCGTTTCAAGAACTTCCATGGCTGACATGACACCAAGAATTCCGTCATAGTTACCACCGTTTTTAACTGAATCACAATGTGATGCCATAACAATTCTTTTTGCATCCTTATCAGAACCCTCAAGTGTTGCATAAATATTGGCGACATCATCAATCTCAATTGTGGCTCCGATAGCTTTCATTCTCTTAATGAATTCATTTCTTGCCTGAATTGCTGCCTCTGATAATGAATACCTTGTTATGCCGCCATGTCCGGCATCTCCGAATTTACTCATTGTTGCAATTTTGTCTTTCATTCTTTCCAAACTACATATGTACATAATAAACACCATCCTTTTTATTTATTCGATATTAACTCTGGTTCCTCTGGTAATTGCTCCTATGGGACATACAACTTTACAAAGCTGACATCCCACACATTTATTTGCGTCCATTACAGGCTTACCATCCTTACCTATTGTCAATGCCTGATGCCCGGCATCATAGCACGACAGATAGCATCTTCCGCAGGCAACACAGTCCTCACGGCTAAATTTCGGGTATTCAATACTCTTCCTGTCAAGTTTATCCGCCGGCAAAAGATTTGGATTTGCCCTGCCGATTATTTCCCGTACTGAACTGTATCCGTTCTCTGCCAGATACTCTTTCATTCCCAGAATCAAATCATCGATGATTCTGTATCCATACTGCATAACAGAAGTTGTTATCTGAATGGTTTCACATCCAAGTGCCATAAATTCCGCTGCATCTTTCCATGTTTCTATTCCTCCCATTCCGCTAATCGGAACATCAGCTAATTTGGGATTCGTTTTCATGTCATGGATAAATCTTAATGCAATCGGTTTCACGGCTTTTCCTGAATAGCCTCCGACCGCGGATTTGCCTTTTACATCAGGACCTGAAGCGAATGTTCCCAAATCAACATTCATAACACTCTTGATTGTGTTGATTGCAGCAATTCCGGTTGCACCGTTTTCCATTGCAGTAATAGCAGGAATTTCCATATTGGTAATATTAGGTGTCATCTTTGCAAGTATCGGAAGAGAAGTTCCTTTTTTTGTTGCAATCGTATATTTCTTCACAAGCTCCGGATTGGTTCCGACATCACTTCCGAGACCTTCACCACTCATATGAGGACAGGAAAAATTACATTCAATTATATCCGCACCTGCTTCGGTACATACCTTTGCAAGATAGGTCCATTCCTCTTCGTTCTGCCCCATAATGGATGCAATTATGACCTTCGTCGGATATTCCTTTTTCAACCGGCTTATGTATCCCAGATTTTCCTCCAGACTATGGTCGGATATCTGCTCAATATTTTTGAAACCGATAAACGGATTATTTTCTTTTTCAAGCCTGTCAAACCTTGGTGATGTCTCCTCAGGAATAAAGGTTCCTATTGTTTTAAATGCAACGCCTGCCCAGCCCATATCAAATGCTTTGGCAACCATCTCATAATTACTGCCGACAATGGATGAAGACAGGAAAAACGGATTCTCACAATGCACTCCGCAAAAATCAACGAACAAATCAACCTCTTTTCCCGAAAAGGTTTTTGGCTTAATGTTTTTTATCAGGTTTGATATTTTTACCGGTTCACTAATTTTTGCCCTGTTACACTTTTTTTCACATTCCTTTGTCGTGCAGTCCACACACGGATTAGTCTCAGGAATCAGCCCTGCTGCACCCGCCGGATTTTCAAACCGAAGTGCACGTATTATTCTTGCTGCTTTTACTCCATGCGGACATACCGTTTCACATTGTCCGTTAACACATAACAGACATTTTGATGTTTCCTCTTTTTCTATTAATGATTCATAAGCCATATTGAACCACTCCTTTATTTTGAAGGTATTCTCTTAATATATTTTCCGTCTCCCGGAGTTCCTACATACTCGCCGTTATCATATACAAGTTTTCCTCTTAAGTATGTCTGTACAGGATATCCGTGAAGACTCTTACCCTCCCAGATTGTATGGTCATAATCGGAATGCATATTGTTTACGCTGATTGTAAAATCCTTATCCTTGTCATAAATAACAATATCTGCATCTTTTCCGACCGTAATTGAACCTTTATTTACACATCCAAAAATCCTGGCAGGATTGGTTGAACATACCTCAACGGCTTTTTCAAATGTAATTTTTCCGCTGTTTGCCGCATCAAGCATATATGGATACAGATTTTCAACACCGGCACAGCCATTAGGTACTTTCGTAAAATCATTCTTGCCCCAGTCTTTTTCGTAACTCTGGAATGGGCAGTGGTCAGTTGCAACGGTATCTATAAAACCGGCTTCAAGGGCTTTCCATAATGCCTCAAGACTTTCCTGTCCCTTCATTGGAGGAGAGCAGATAAAATTTCTTCCATCCTCTCTTTTATACACGTCGCAGGTAAATTCAAGATACTGCGGACAGGTTTCAACATATATCTTATGTCCTTCTTCTTTTGCCTTAATTACCGCTTCAAGACCTTCCTTGTCCGACATGTGTACAATATATACAGGTGCATTAAAGTTGGTTGCCCAGTGCACAACTCTCTTGTCTGCTTCTGCAGCTACAAATTCAGGTCTGCTTAAATAGTGATACCACGCTGATGTTTTTCCTTCTTTTAAAAAGTTCTCGATATTCATGTCAATGATGTCCGGATTTTCCGCATGTACGTTAACCATGGCCCCCAGTTCCTTTGCCTTTAACATGAGTCTTGCGAGTGTTGCATCATCCGTCATCATATTTTCTTTCTTATATACCAAAAAACACTTGAAGCTTGTGATTCCTTTTTCCACGGCCTTTTCCATTTCATCAAGGATTTCTCCGCCGTTAAGGTCTGTTATACAGCAATGAAAGGCATAATCCACACAGGCTTCTTTTTCAAGTACTTCATTTTTTTCTCCGCAAAGTCCGAGTATTGTCTGTCCCTTGTGCTGAACGGGATAATCAAAAATTGTTGTAACGCCGCCACATGCTGCAGCCCTTGTTCCTGAAAGGTAACTGTCTGCAGATACGGTTCCGCCAAACGGCATTGCCATATGTGTATGAACGTCCAGTGCTCCCGGTAATACAAGTTTGCCTGTTGCATCCACAACTTTATCTGCATCAATATTAAGTTTTGTTCCTATCGCTGCTATTTTCCCTTCGTCAACAGCTACATCCGCGATAAAGCTTTCTTTTGCCGTGACTACTGTTCCACCTTTAATAAGTAAATCCATAATAACTTCCTCCTATTTAATAACGAGGCTCTGAAATTATATTTCAGAGCCCCTTTGCCTTGTAAATTTACTTTGTGAAATTGTCTAATTTATATACGAGTAAGAGTCCTGACCTCTGGAAAATCTGTGATACTTCCACAAGATTCATACCGCCTGCATTTGCTACTGCGAGGTTTGTTACCCATGTTACACCAAAATCAACTGTTCCGTTGTTAACTGCTGTTGTTTCTGAAATGTCACCGCCGCCGGATACAATTTCTACATCAAGACCAACTTCGTCATAGTATCCTTTTGCTTTTGCTACATAGTATCCCATGAACTGTGCCTGTGGTAACCACTTTAACTGTATTGATACTTTTGACTTTTCTACATCGAACTTGCCGTCACAATCTTTAATTGCTTCCATGAACGATGTATCCCTGATATCATCAAGTGTCATATTGGCAAGTTTTTCTGCTGCCGCACTATCATCAAGTTTTACATACTGCTTTGCAAGATCAAGTGTCTGCTTCATGGCTGCTTCATCCATATTTCCCAAATCTGAAACCTTGTTGCCGGACATGTCGGTAGATACTAACTTTTCAACTTCTTCTGCCATAAATTCCTGATGGTCTGCCGATACTGATGAGCCTGCTTCATAACAGATTTCTGCTGCTTCTGCCGGGTCTGCACATGCATCTGCCCATCCCTTTAATGACGCATAGAGGAATGCCTTAACTGTTTCCGGATTATTTTCGGCAAAATCTTTTGTACAGAAAATCATATCTTCAAGCATTGCCACACCTTCCGTATTCATATCGATAACACCAACGGTATCACCGTATTTATAACCTCCGTCATAGTCATTTATTACAAGACCGTATTCGTTATATGTCATTGCCGAAGCCAATGTGATGGAATCATCATCAAAACCATCCATTGTGAAATCCTGGCTGAGATACTCGGTTGGTAAGTTGTATTTTGCCAAAAGAGCAAGAATTTCATATTCATTACCAAGTCCCCAGTTTCCGACTTTGCCTTCACCCGCAGCTTTTTTAATAATCTCTTCTGATGTCATTACTGTTGCTGCTGACTCTGTGGCTGCAGTTTCGTCTTTTCCAGTTCCTGCTGTTGTGGATTCATCCTCTGTCACACTTATTTCAGATTCTTTTGTTGTTCCACATCCTGCAAATCCTGCTGTCAGAATAGCTGCCACACCTGTTAATGCTACGATTTTTTTGAATTCTTTCTTCATATTTTTTTCCTCCTTTTATGAAAATCTATGTAATCAGGAAATCCGATAACCGGTTTTCCTTAATACAAGCTTTTGTACCAGCATGAGCAGTGCATACATCAATATGCCAAGTACACATGCAACGGTTATATATGCCCAGGCTGTTGAATACTGTGCAAGAACAATATTCTCTCTGATTTTTCGCCCTACACCTACAATGTATTCAGCAAAATACTCGCTAACCAAAGCACTGATTACACTGGATGGAACTGCCACCTTCAGCGCAGTAAATATATAGGGAACACTGTTAGGAATTCTAAGTTTGTATAAAACCTTAAACCTTCCTGCTGCCACTGTTCTCATAAGGTCTTCCGAATATGGTTTCAATTCGGTCAGACCTCTGTAGGCATTGATACTCATATTCGCCATACAGACAATCGCAACCACTATTATTTTGGCAACCATTGATCTGTAGTCGGCATCCTTACTTACATCCTTGGTCCAGTTGGAAATTACCGGTGCAAGCGCAACAATCGGAATGGCATTAAATGCGGCTACAATTGTTACACCGCTCTTCATCCATGTCGGAAAAACTGATGCAAGTACCGCAATCAGATATCCTGCCAGTGAACCAACCAAAAGTCCAAGTAACGCAACTGTCATCGTTGCTTTAATGTCTATCCATATCCTGCTCCAGTTGGAACCTATTATATGTCCGATTCGGCTTGGCAGCGGGAGTACAAAAGTATTGGTATTCAATATTTTGTGAAGTCCCTGACACTGCCACAGAATGTATATAACTACTCCAAGAAGAACCGGAAGAAAAACACTTTCTACTGCCAGAAATTTTTTATTTTCATGTGCTCTTTTAAACAGGCTTTTCTTTCTTTTTATCTTTCCGCTCATGCTTTTTTCCTCCTTTTCCTCTTGTTTGGCAAAATAAGGATTTCAAGCCATCCCATAAGTCTGGAACTTAATATACCGATAAGAGCACTGAAAAATACTATTATCCAGAATACGTATATTGACATTGCATGCTTAAGTGACTGTGAAAGTATACAGCCAAGTCCGCCGTCTCCCTGAAGTGTATCAACAAGGATGGATGCTGTTATTGCCATTGGTGCTGCTATTTTCAATCCGGTGAAAAAATACGGAATCGAATACGGGATTAATACTTTTCTGTAAATCGTTGCCTTACTTGCTGCATATGTATACATCAGTTCGTATTTTTCCCTTTCCACCGCATTGAATCCTGCCAGTGTATTCGTCGCAACCGGATAAAAAGTAAGTATTCCGGCGATTATGATTCGGCTTACGTTTATGTCCCCTGTTATTGACAAAATAATCGGAGCCATTCCGAGTATCGGTATCATCTGAATGAGCATCAGATACGGAAAAATAAGTCTTTCCACAATTCCTGAAAGTTTCATTAAGAGTGCAAGGCCAAAGCCGAGTACCGAGCCTGCCAGAAATCCGTATAATGCTCTTAAAAGTGTCATGCTCGCGCCGGACATTACAACCTGAATTGCTGTTTTTCCGCCGGCAACTTTCTTGTTGCTGATTATTGCGTTCCAGATATTTTTTAAATGAGGTAAAATGTTTTCCGGAGTTCTTTTCGTGGCATCCATCTTACGGGCACCCATCTCCCAGAGTAAAACTAAAATGCCTATCCATAGAATCATTGAAAGAACTGCAGGAACCCATTTTGGAATTGCTGCTAATTTCTTTTTCATAATCTATACGCTGCCTCCTTCAAAACTGTTTCTTACTTTTTTCACCAGTTCATTAAATTCAGGTGATTCCTTCATATCCAGATTTCTCGGTCTTGGAAGGTTAATGTCAACCACCGCCGAAAGTCTTCCCGGATGCGGTGATAACACGCACACCCTGTCCGAAAGGAATACCGCCTCCTGAATGTTATGGGTTACAAAAAGTACTGTCTTATTGGTTTTTCTCCAGATTCTCAAAAGGTCTTCATGGAGTTTTTCCTTGGTAAACTCGTCAAGAGCTGAAAAAGGCTCATCCATTAATAATATTTCAGGCTCAATTGATAATGCTCTTGCGATATTTACTCTCTGCTGCATACCGCCG
Organism: Lachnospiraceae bacterium; assembly: GCA_045129695.1. Taxonomy (GTDB): domain Bacteria; phylum Bacillota; class Clostridia; order Lachnospirales; family Lachnospiraceae; genus Eshraghiella. The sequence goes on from JBGVJZ010000006.1 coordinate 73,365, forward strand.
GATAACTGATTCGGGAAATGTTTTGCGAAGTTTGAAAGACCAACCATTTCAAGCATTTCCTTTGACCTTTCTCTTCGTTCTTTTTTCTTAAATCCCATCGTCTCAAGCGGAAGCTCTATATTTTTTTCTATTGTTCTCCAGTCAAAAAGCACCGCATTCTGAAATACAAATCCGAATTTTCTCTGCAATCGTATTTCTTTTGGTGTCATTCCGCTGATTCTGACCTGTCCTTTGGTAGGTTCAAGCAAATCAGCTACCATTCTTAAGAGGGTTGTTTTGCCACATCCTGACGGTCCAAGGAGTGAAATAAACTCACCTTTGTATATATCAAGATTAACATTTGTCAGAGCCTGTACATCATTACCGTTGTTATCCTTAAATGTCATTCCAAGGTCTTTTATACTAATCTCAACTTCTCTTTTCTTTACTGTTGCTTCACTCATCTTCACAACCTCCTAAAAAAAGACAGGCAAGGGATTACCATTCCATGGCTCCTTTGCCTGTCTTATTACTATGTTTTACAGTATATAAACATATGTTTTGTGTTTCAATACATCACAGCACAAATCTATTTGTGCTGCAGCACATATATTTATTCGTATATTTTTGTGTATAGCTTCTTACAGTCTTCCACCGTAACTGCCTTTATTGTATTTCCGGGACTTCCCGATGCTACCGCATCTTCTGCCATTTTATCGATTGCCGCATAGAATTCTTCCCTGTTTACCCCGTACTCTTTAAGGGTCGGAACTTCGCATGCCCTGCATACCTCTTCCAGTTTTTTAAGGAATTTTCCTGCAGCAATTTCATCAACATCCTCTTTTGAAGCAGCACATACCGCCCTTCCGAGGTTTGCAAATTTATCATATGCCCCGTCAAGTGCAAAACCTATGCACTCAACTAAAAGCATTGCATTTGACAGTCCGTGCGGTACATGAAAAAGTGCCCCGATTGGCCTGCTCATTCCGTGTACAATTGTTACGGAAGAATTATTGATACATATTCCGGCTTCAAGAGCCGCTATCGCCATCTCGTTTCTGGCCTTTTCATTTTTGCCGTCCGCGTATGCTTTGGGAAGATATTTTACAATTCGTTTTACTGCCGATAAAGCAATATCATCCGTAAGCTCCATTGCTTTTTTTGAGGTATATGCCTCAACCGCATGTGTAAGCGCATCAAGTCCGGTTGCCGCGGTAACGGAGGCAGGCATTTCCATTGTAAAATCAGGGTCGATAACTGCTACTCCTGGTACTAAACAATCTCCCTTTAAGAGCATTTTTATACCCTTTTGTGAATCGGTAATTACGGTGAATTTGGTTGCTTCCGAACCGGTTCCCGCTGTTGTAGGAACTGCCACAATCCCCGGAAGCTTACCTTTTATTTCTTTTCCCATATAATCAGATATTTTACCCGGATTAACCGCCATTGCAGCAATTGCTTTTGCTGAATCAAGAGGGCTTCCTCCGCCGATACCGATAAGGAAATCACATCCGGCACCTATATATTTTTTAAGGCCTTCCTCTATCATTACATCCGTGGGTTCTCCCGTTATTTCATCAAAGATTATATGCTCCACATCAATTTCATTAAGCAATGAAACAAGCCTGTCATACATCATGGATTTTCCAACATGCTTTCCGGTTACAATAAGTGCTTTCTTACCATTTGCCTTAATCGCATCCTTTGCAGCTTCCAGTGCATTTTTTCCGGTAAAAATATTTTGAGGGGTAACAAATTTTGCCATCATAGCCTCCTACATTCTTCTAGATAAAATCCTTGTCAACGACATCCAGAACTTCATCCATTTTAACCATTTCTTCTTTTAACTGTTCTTCTGTAATAATAAGCGGCGGACAGATAAAAATCATGTTTTCATGAGAATACGTCATAAATCCCTTCGCTTTAAGCATACCAACAATTTTTCCCATTGTTCCTTCTTTATCATTACCATAAGGAACCAAAGCTTCCTTCGTCTTCTTATCCTTTACCAGCTCAACACAGGAGAAAAGTCCGATATATCTGACATCACCGACGCACGCATGTTTTTCTTTAAGATTTTCCAGTTCCTCTCCAAGTACTTTTCCCACTTTATTAACATTATCAAGGATATTGGCTTTCTCATAATATTTGACACAGGCAGCCCCGGCTGCACATGCAAGCGGATGTCCGCTGTATGTAAGACCGCAGGAAAGTAAATGGTCATCAAAATATGCTGCAATTTTTTTACTTACGCACACACCACCGAGTGGAACATATCCACAGGTAACGCCTTTTGCAAATGTGACAAGGTCAGGTACCACGTCAAAATTCTGAAATGCAAACATCTTACCAGTTCTGCACCAGCCTGCCATTACTTCATCGCAAATCATTACTATGCCGAACTCATCACAGATTTTTCTAACACCCGGAAGGTATCCTTTTGGCGGAATAATAATACCGTTTGAACCGGTTATGGTTTCCATTACAATCGCGGCAACGGTATCCGGTCCTTCATAAATCACCTGTTCTCTCAATTTAGTAAGATAATAGTTTGTTGCTTCATCCTCTGACTTAAATTCAATCGTTTCCCTGTAGATATATGGATCAAAAAATTTGACAAAACCGGGAATACCGGGCTCCAAAGGATATCTTCTAGGTTCACCCGTAAGATTACCTGCACCAAAAGACGAACCGTGGTAGCTTCTGTATCTTGAAAAAATTTTCTTTCTTCCCGTATACATTCTTGCAATCTTGATTGCATTCTCATTGGCATCCGCACCTGCATTTGTAAAAAATACTTTTCCGAATTCTTCCGGCAAAAGTCCGATGATTGTCTCTGCCAGTTCGGATCTTGATTCAGCCGCATATGACGGACCTACAAAGCAGAATTTGTCGACCTGTGCTTTTATTGCATCCGCTATATCTGTATTTCCAAAACCAAGGTTAAGGTTAACAAGCTGGGATGACATATCTGTATATCTTTTTCCATCATAGTCATAAAAATATATGCCCTCAGCTTTTTCAACAGCTATGGGATTCAATCCACCCTGTTTACTCCACGACTGTAATACATATTCTTTCTGTTTTGCTTTTATCTCTTCACCATTCATAATAATAACCTCCTTAAAGAACTTAATTATGAAATTAATTATATTCCCGTAAAGAGCAACTTCAATAAACTAAAACACAAAATTTTTTGTGCCGATGCACAAAAACTAATAAAATTAAGTGCGGAATAATTGACTATTTTTTCCTGAACTGCTATATTTTAAAAAGGCAAAGAAGCTTAATTAATTTCTTTGCCTTTTTTTATTCTAAGGATGTGATTATATGTCTATACAATTATACAGATTAATGGAAAAAGTAAGAAATTATGAAATAAAACTGATTGCAGGAGCTGACGGTGAAGATGCATACGTCAGCTGGGTTCATATTGTTGAAAATGAAGAAGCCGCAGGATTTCTTGATGGTGGCGAAATTGCATTTATTACAGGTATCGGTATCAGAAAGGATGAAAAACTAATCAGTTTAATAGAATATATCCATAATAAAAAAGCTGCTGCCATCATTATTAATCTCGGACCTTATATCGCCGAAATTCCTTCGGAGGTTACAGAATACTGTAACCAAAACAGCTTTCCACTTTATACGGTGCCATGGAAAATGCATTTAGCAGAAATAATCAGGGTAATGTCATATACAATAAGTAAGGATGATCAGCGCAGTCTGTCAATAGCAGCAGCATTCAAGAATGCCATCTTATTTCCAAAAGAAGAAGAACTCTATCTCGTATCGCTTTCACAATATGGTTTTGAGCCAAACTGGACATATTCCGCCTGTGCAATTAATGTATTAAGCAATAACAGGGATTTTGTTCCACTAAACAGAATTGAAGAAATATGTAATGCCTTATTAAGCTATCTCAATCATAATAAACATGAAAAATTTGCCGTATTTACCAATGACTCAAAATTAGTTCTGATATTTGCGGACCGGAGTGAGGAAACTTACATTGAAATTGTCAACAATATAAAAAAATATCTTAAGACTTCACTTCGTTCAACTGAACATACAGTCATCGGTATCGGACGCCCGACCAAAAGTATACGTTGTCTGTATAAGAGTTATAAGCAGGCTCTCGCAATTCAGAAGCTGCATATGAATAACCGAATCGCCTCTGATCTTATCTGTTACACACAAATGGGAATATATAGACTTCTTATCGGAATTGAAGACCCTGATATAATTACTGATTATTACAAAAAAACTATTGAGCCACTGGTAGAATATGATGCCAAAAATAATTCAGATTTATGTACCGTCATAAAATCCTACCTTAATCATAACGGAAGTGTTAAGGAAACTGCCGATGAATTATTCGTACATCGTAATACAATCAATTACAAATTAGGTAAAATCGAGGAGATTCTTAATATTGATCTCCAGACTCTGGAATCTCGGCTTGAGATAAAACTGGGATTTATGTTAATGGACATGCTTAAGTAATTTTTACTCTACAATTTCCCCGTCGATTATCCCCGTAAAAACCAATAAGAATGCAATAATTCCGCATAAATATCTGTTTTACCGCCATTCCTCAACCTCCTGTATTGTTCACAAATACTCTTAATTTAAAAATGGACTGTGACAAAATTTGTTTTTTTGCCACAGTCCCATATTCCTAGTACAAAGGTCTCTTATCTGTAAGTGCCTTAACAATTTCCATTGCCTGTGCTTTCTTAGCTTCATCATCTGTAACAGCAAGTGCGATTGCTTCTGCAACCAAATCCATATCTGCTACATCAAAGCCTCTTGTTGTAACGGCTGCAGTTCCAAGACGGATACCACTTGTTGTAAATGGCTTCTCAGGGTCATTTGGAATTGCATTCTTGTTACATGTAATATTAACTGTATCAAGAAGCTTCTCTGTTGCCTTGCCTGTAACGCCCTTGCTTCTTAAGTCAACTAACATTAAGTGGTTGTCTGTACCACCTGATACCAAATCAAAACCTCTGCTTGTAAGACCGGTTGCAAGTGCCTGAGCATTATCAACAATGTTCTTAGCATATGTTTTAAAGCTTGGGTCAAGAGCCTCTTTAAAGCATACAGCCTTAGCAGCGATAACATGCATTAAAGGACCACCCTGAATTCCAGGGAAAATAGCCTTATTAAAGTTATACTTATCAGCAGCCTCCTGATTACAAAGAATCATACCGCCTCTTGGTCCGCGAAGTGTCTTATGTGTAGTTGTTGTAACGACGTCAGCATAAGGAATTGGGCTCATATGCTGTCCACCTGCAACAAGACCTGCGATGTGTGCCATATCAACCATAAGAACTGCTCCAACCTCGTCAGCGATTTCACGGAATTTCTTGAAGTCAATTGCTCTTGCGTAAGCACTTGCTCCGGCAAGAATCATTTTAGGCTTGCACTCTTTTGCAATTCTTAATACTTCATCATAATCAATGAAGCCTTCATCATTAACACCGTAAGGAACACAGTTGAAATACTTACCTGACATATTAACAGGTGAACCATGTGATAAATGTCCGCCATGCGCAAGATTCATTCCCATGTATGTGTCACCCGGCTCTAAAATAGCAAAGAATACTGCCATGTTAGCCTGTGCACCTGAATGTGGCTGAACATTAACGTAATCACAACCAAAAAGCTCTTTAGCTCTTTCAATTGCAAGGTTTTCTACGATATCCACATACTGGCATCCACCGTAATATCTCTTAGCAGGATATCCCTCAGCATACTTATTGGTAAGCCAGCTTCCCATTGCTGCCATAACTGACTTGCTTACAAAGTTCTCTGATGCGATTAATTCGATATGGTCATTCTGTCTTCCTACCTCTAACTCAATCGCTTTTGCAACCTCAGGGTCAAAGCCCTTAACTTCATCAAATGAATACATAATAAATTATTCCTCCGTGTTATTTTATTCTTCAGATGATTTCTCATCTGTAATATTTACTTTAATGAAAAGCTCTTCTAACTGCTTATCATCAACTACATCCGGTGCATTAGTCATAAGACAGGAAGCATCCTTAATCTTAGGGAATGCAATTACGTCACGAATATTGTCTGTCTTAGCCATTAACATAACAAGACGGTCAAGACCATATGCAAGTCCTGCATGAGGAGGCACACCATACTTAAATGCATTAAGAAGGAAACCAAATCTGTCATTAGCCTCTTCACTTGTAAAACCAAGAATGTTAAACATCTTTTCCTGAATATCGTTCTGGTAAATTCTTACACTACCGCCACCGATTTCACAACCATTGAGTGTGATATCATAGGCTTTGGATCTAACCTTTTCAGGTGCAGTATCAAGAAGTTCAATATCCTCTTCCATCATCATTGTAAACGGATGATGCATTGCAAGAAGTCTGTTCTGCTCATCTGACCACTCAAACAATGGGAACTCTGTAATCCATAAGAATTTGTATTCGGATGGGTCAAGAAGTCCTAATTCCTCTGCAATCTGAAGTCTTAATGCGCCAAGTACATTCCATACAATCTTATTTCTGTCAGCAGCAAATAGAAGTAAGTCTCCCGGCTTAGCTTCTAATCTGTCAACGATTGCTGCAAGCTCTTCCTCTGTCATAAATTTAGCAAAAGATGACTTATAAGTTCCATCCTCGTTAATTGCAAGATAAGCAAGACCTTTTGCACCATAACCCTTTGCAAATTCCACAAGGGCATCAATCTTCTTACGAGGCATTGAACCCTGTCCATTGGCATTAATCGCTCTTACGCTGCCACCATCACTAATAGCTCCTGTAAATACAGAAAAACCACAATCCTTAACAAGGTCTGAAATATCCTTCAATTCCATTCCAAATCTGGTGTCCGGCTTATCAGAACCAAAGCGGTCCATAGCCTCCTGCCATGTCATTCTAGGAATCGGCATAGGTATATCAATATTGAGAATATCCTTAAATAATCTCTGTAGAAGTCTTTCATTGACATCCATAACATCTTCCATATCAACAAAAGAAAGCTCCATATCAATCTGTGTAAATTCAGGCTGTCTGTCAGCTCTCAAATCTTCATCTCTAAAGCATTTTGCAATCTGGAAATATCTGTCATAGCCCGAGCACATTAAAAGCTGTTTAAAAAGCTGCGGTGACTGCGGTAAGGCATAGAAGCTTCCCGGATGCACACGGCTTGGTACAAGATAATCTCTTGCTCCCTCAGGAGTACTTTTCTGAAGAATCGGAGTCTCAATTTCAAGAAATCCCTCTTCTGCAAGAAACTGTCTTGTAAGTGTTGCAATATCACTTCTCATCATAAGAATTTTCTGTAAATCAGGTCTTCTTAAGTCCAGATAACGATATTTAAGTCTGATATCCTCCTTGGTCTTAGAATCCTCTTCAATAGGAAACGGAGGTGTCTGAGCCTCTGATAAAATTCTAAGCTCTGTTGCAACAACCTCTATCTTACCTGTAAGAAGCTGCTCATTAACCGCACCTGCACGTGAACATACCTCACCAACTACTGCAATAACATACTCACTTCTGAGTGAACCTGCCTTCTCAAAGCCTTCATTACCAATCTTATCCTCTTCGAAGATAATCTGTAGAATTCCTGAGCGGTCTCTTAAATCTACGAAACAGATTCCTCCTTTATTACGATTCTTCTGAACCCAGCCCATAACTGTAACGGTCTGACCGATATTTGCCTCGGACAGTTCAGCACATCTTGCGGTTCTTTTAAGTCCCTTCATTGATTCTGCCATCTGTAATGCATCCTTTCTATCAAGCCTATTTTAATGGATTCTTATAAAAATCCTTAAATTCTGTATAGCCTTCTTTTTCAAGCTGTTCCTTCTGGAACTTCTTATTCTTATTCATTCTTACCACGAGAACATTCTTGCCCTCTGAACGTAATTTTTGAGCTTCCTTAATAATATCACAAAGCATATCCGACTGAATACCCTTTTCTATAAGAAATGCAATTTTTTCTCCCTGATTAGGAATTTCAAAATTATTATCAAGAAGAATTGTAACAATTCTCTCAAAACCGATTGAAAAACCACAGGCAGGTGTATCATTACCGGTAAAACGACCAACCATCTTATCGTATCTTCCGCCACCGCCTACACTGCTGCCGAATTCAGGTACTTCAATTTCAAAAATAGTTCCGGTGTAATACGACATTCCTCTGACAAGAGTAGGGTCAAATACTACATCAAAATCATATTCCTTAGTACCATTAACACTTTCAATAATTTCCTGAAGATTGTCTTTCACGCCTTCTTCAAGATAATCTGAAATCTTGTCCGCTACAAAAGCTAAGCCGTTATCCGCCGTCTGAATGCCTTTAAATAACTCAACATATTTGTCTACGCATTCCTGTGGATAACCCTCTTTAACAAGCTCTGCCGAAACACCATCAAGTCCAATCTTGTCCATCTTATCAAGAATAATAAATACTGTATCCCATTCTTCCTCAGGGAATCCGCTGTAAGCAGCCATTGCCTTAAGAATTCTTCTCTCATTAATCTTAATCTTGAAATTCTTAAAACCTATCTTGCCCATTGTAGTGGTGGTTGCAAGAATAAGCTCTATCTCTGCAAGATTGCCCGGTTCACCGAGAATATCAATATCACACTGATAAAACTGTCTGAAACGTCCCTTTTGTGGTCTGTCAGCACGCCATACAGGTCCAATCTGTAATGCCTTAAATGGGGAAGGCAAATCTGACATATTATTGGAATAAAATCTTACAAGAGGAACCGTTAAGTCATATCTTAATCCTCCGTCAACCAAATCGTTCTCTTCCTTAGCTGCTTCAAGATTAAGTTTCTCTCCTCTTTTCATTATTTTGAAAATTAATTTCTCATTCTCTCCGCCCTGCTTGCTGGAAAGATTGGCAATATTTTCAACTGCCGGTGTCTCTATAGCCGTAAAACCGAATTTACCATAAGTCTCCTTAATTAATCCAATCAGATAATCTCTTATCTGCATCTCTCTTGGAAGAATATCCTTCATTCCGGTTGTAGGTTTCTTAATTAAAGCCATATCTATTCTCCTTTAAACAAATTTGTTACTTTATCCAAATCAATAATTGACCTGCTGTCCATGATTGAATCAATCATTTCAGGTGTATGTATAACCTTCTGGAAAGCCAGAAAAACTTCCATATCATAAAAATTAATCTCATCAATCATTATCTGTATTGCCGTATCCATATCGAATGCTTTTCTGTACGGTCTGTCAGAGATAAGTGCACTAAAAGTATCTGCAACACGAAGAATCCTTGCACCAAAAGGAATATCCTCTCCCTTTAGATTCTCCGGATATCCCGAACCATCATAATTTTCATGATGATATAATACGGACTGAAGTATAAATGGTGATAAATCATAATACTGGATTATATCATAGCTCAGCTTGGAATGCATTCTCATATATTTAATGCCCTCCATCTGAAAGCTCTCCTCTGCCCGACCATAAAGATATCTGGATAATTGCAGTTTACCAATATCATGCAGAATTCCTGCAATGGCCAGCTCATAACAGATATCCTCTTCATATCCCAGCTCATGCGCAATAAGATATGTCAGATTACTAACACAAATTCCATGTATTAAATTGTCTTTGGTATCGGCAATAAGAGTTTTCTGAAACTCACTTAATTCATTAATTTCCATGAAAAAAAGTTTTCTTCCTTTCGATCATTTCATCTATTCTGTCTATATAATTTGCAACATCCTTAACATTTTCAATTCTCTCAACCCTGTTCTCATCATGGAACACGATTTTAGACTGTGAATTAGCTCCTGCGGCATAAATTGATTGTTTCTCTTCCATTATGAGTATATTATATACTCCTGCCTTACCGGACTTTGAATATCCCACATTTTCAAGATTACCTGCCATATTCTTCTGTCTGTACAGATAATACGGTTCATATCCATGTGATATTGCAAAATCATATGTCATATTCATAATTGCTTCTGTATTCTCTATATGACAATCACTGTATTTATCCTTGAAAATATTGAGTGCGGCAGCTCTCTTTATGGCAAGTGAATGGACCGTTAAGCTGTCAGGATCCAACCCGGCAACTTCGTCAAGTGTGAATTTAACATCATCACATGTCTCACCCGGAAGCCCGACTATCAAATCCATATTAATATTATCAAAACCACATTCCCTTGCAAGAGCATAAGCCCTTCTGATATCTTCAACAGTATGTCTTCTGCCTATAAAATCCAATGTCTTCTGATTCATCGTCTGAGGATTAACCGATATTCTGTCAACGCCATGCGCCTTAATAACCTTAAGCTTGTCCATGTCAATGCTGTCCGGTCTTCCTGCTTCAACAGTGAATTCCAAAACACTCTTCATATCAAAATGCTCCTCAAGAAAATTGAAAAGCTTCTCAAGCTGATACGGCAGTAATGTGGTCGGGGTTCCTCCCCCGATATATACTGAATCAGGCTTTCTGCCCTTCAAAAGTATGCTCAGATACTTAAGCTCCTTAAACAATGCCTCAAGATATATATCCACTCTGTCCTTCCACATCGAAATCGGATATGAGGTAAAAGAACAATACAGGCAGGTCGTCGGACAGAAAGGAATTCCGATATACAGACTGTATCCGTTCCTGTAATCCAGACGTGACAAAAGTGCATGCTCATTATGTGCCACCTGAAGACCAAGCTTTGCCTTGGATTCCTCTACCAGATATTCATTTTTAAAATGCCCCAGAATATAATTATCATCATACCCCTGTTCAACAAGTGCCAGAGGTATTTTAACAGGCCTGATACCCGTCAGGGTTCCCCATGGAAGTTCTTTACCGGTAATCGCAGAATAGATGTGATAAAGCTCACGCTTTAAGAGATTACGAACATTTCCCTGTGAGCAGTCATCAGATACAACATCGATTTCATACTGCTTCTCCTCTGTGGTAATTCTTCCTCCAATGTGTGCTCCATCAACTTGTATATGTACACACATTCTGCACTCCTCAGGATTATTTATAACTATTTTCTCTCCGGGATAAAAAGCTCCGGTCATAACACGAACATCATTTTCGTAATTATGTGTATTGATTGCCATGAAAATCATTGTATCTTACCTTACCATGAGAAAAAAGGATTATTAACCTTCTCATGTCCTATGGTTGTTGCTTCCATATGTCCCGGATACACCTTAGTATCCTCAGGAAGTGTAAAAAGCTTATTCTTAATTCCATTCATAAGTGCTGATGAGCTTCCTCCCGGAAAATCAGTTCTTCCAACTGATTCATGGAATAATGTATCTCCTGAAAATACAAGCTTCTCATCAACAAAATAATAGCACATTCCACCCGGAGTATGTCCCGGCACCTCAAACACCTTGATTCTGAAACCGGCAAGTTCTATTTCCTGACCATCTGTCAGATAAATATCCGCATCGCTTGAAAAATTCAATCCCATAAATGCTCCCGCAAGATTCATCTGCGGACTGTTAATTACATCCTTCTCATTCACTCCTATATATGCCTGAATATTATATTTGGCCCTTACATCATCAACTGCAAGTATATGGTCAAAATGACCGTGAGTAAGAAGAATTGCCACCGGCTTAAAATCATTATCAGCAACAGTATCATATATTCTCTCCGGATTGCCTGCCGGATCAATAATAATCCCTTCCATTGTGTCGGGATTCCATACACAATATGTGTTGGTATCACACACACCTATAATATTATTTACAATTCTAATCATCTGATTAACCTGTTGTTCTTTCTATATCTATTATTCCTTCAACATTTCTTAATTTACTGATTAATTCATTGAGCTGATGCACTCCGGTAATCTCAAAACCAACCTCAAGAGTAGCCGTATCATTCTTACCGGTTCTGCAGTTCATACTCTTAACATCAATTTTACGCTCAGTAAGTACCTTTGATACATCAACGATGAGTCCCGTACGGTTATTAGCATAAATTCTTATATCAGCAATATATCGCTCTCCGGTCTTATCATAATCAAGTCTCTGCCATTCAGCCTCAATGAGCCTGGTCTTATCCAAATCAGAAATATTAATTACATTGACGCAGTCTGTTCTGTGAATCGAAATTCCCCTGCCTCTTGTTACAAAACCGATAATCTCATCGCCCGGTACAGGACTGCAGCACTTGGAAAATCTTACTGCAACATCATCAATTCCCTTAACAATAATACCGCCCTTGCTTCCTGCGGTTCTCTGCTTAGGCTTATCTGCTGACGTCTCTGCAAGTACCTGCTCATCAGTAACATTGCTCTTATTTTTCTTATCATATTCTTCAAGGAGCTTGTTAACAACCTGCCCCTCTTTAAGACCGCCATGACCCACCGCCGCAAGGACTGATTCCCAATCCCTGAAACCATATTTGGTCATAACCTTATCCATAAATTCCTGCTTAACCAGATCGCTTAAGACAATGGATTTGCCCTTACAATAGCTGTTAATTAAATCCTTACCGCGTACTATATTGTCTTCCTTAAGCTCGGCCTTAAACCACGCATTAATCTTATTTCTTGCCTGAGGGCTCTTTACAAGATTAAGCCAGTCACGGCTTGGGCCCTTGGAATTCTGTGATGTGATAACATCAATTCTGTCTCCATTCTTAATCCGGTAATCAATATTTACAAGTCTTCCATTTACCTTGGCGCCAACCATCTTATTACCGACAGCCGAATGAATACTGTATGCAAAATCAATCGGAGTTGAACCGGCAGGAAGATTCTTGACATCACCCTGTGGGGTAAAACAGTATACACTATCAGAAAATAAGTCCAAATCACTCTTAATAAGGCTCAGGAATTCCTTATTGTCTGACATGTCACGCTGCCATTCAAGAATCTGTCTAAGCCATGTAAGTTTTGCTTCTTCCCTGTCATCACCCTTGGTTCCGTCAATATTCTCTTTATATTTCCAGTGGGCAGCAATTCCATATTCAGCAGTTCTGTGCATCTCATAGGTTCTAATCTGAATCTCAAAAGGCTGACCTGTTGAAGAAATCAATGTTGTATGAAGCGACTGATACATATTGGGCTTAGGCATCGCAATATAGTCCTTAAACCTTCCCGGAATAGGCTTATACATCTCATGAATTACTCCCAGTGCCGCATAACAGTCCTTCACAGTTTCAACAATAATTCTGACTGCAAAAAGATCATAAATCTGATCCAGTGTTTTATCCTGATTAACCATCTTCTTATATATACTGAAATAATGCTTAACTCTGCCCTCTATTTCACATTTAATTCCTGCATTATCAATATGTGATTTAATCTCTGATGCTATATCACGTACAAAAGCCTCTCTCGCTTCTTTACAGAGCTTAAGCTGTCTGTCCAAATCCCTGTACACTTCAGGCTGAAGAAATTTCAGTGATAAATCATCGAGCTCAACCTTAATCTTGGAAATACCGAGTCTCTGTGCAATAGGAGAATAAATTTCCAACGTCTCACGTGATTTCTCAATCTGTTTGGAAGGAGTCTGATACTGCATGGTTCTCATATTGTGAAGTCTGTCGGCAAGCTTGATAATGATTACTCTGATATCCTTTGCCATCGCAAGGAACATCTTACGAAGATTTTCTGCCTGAACCTCAATCTTATCATGCTCATAATTTAACTGTGTCAATTTGGTAACACCATCAACCAGAAGTGCCACCTCCTGACCAAATTCCCTGATAACCTCTTCCTTACTTATATCAGTATCTTCAATAACATCATGCAGAAGTCCTGCAATAATTGTCTCCTTATCCATCTCCAACTGCGCAAGAATAATAGCAACACAAAGCGGATGAATTATATAAGGTTCCCCTGACTTTCTTATCTGCTCCTTATGAGCATTATACGCAATATCGTATGCCTTCTCGATTTGAGAAAGATCGGTTGACGGATGATACTGCAATATGCACTTTTTAAGAATATCATACAATTCCCCGGGCTCATTGGTCTGAGGTGGTAATAAAGGTGTCTCGTCAGTTTTACGTCTAAATTTAAATTTCTCTTCATCCGGCATAACCCATTGCCTCCGTATAAAAATATTAATATCACTATTTTAAATCGAAAAATATAAAATTGCAACCATACATTATTCGCCTTCGTATGTTACAACCGATACAACATCATAATTCTTAAGACGCTCTCTTCCCTTTAAATCCACAAGCTCAATAAGAAAAGCAATTCTTACAACCTCTCCGCCAAGCTGCTCAACCAGTTTAACTATCGCCTCAATTGTTCCTCCTGTTGCAATCAGGTCATCAATAATAACCACCTTCTGCCCCGGTTTAATGGAATCCTTGTGTATCTCAATTGTTGCTGTTCCATATTCCAATTCATATGAAGCTTCTATTGTATCACATGGCAGCTTACCTTTTTTACGCACAGGAACAATCGATTTATGGTTATTATAAGCAATCGGTGTTCCAAATATAAAACCTCTTGATTCCGGAGCAACTACAGCATCATACTCAACATCCTTGATAAGTTCCTGAATTGAGTCAATTGCAAGTCTGAAGCCTTCTGCATCCTGCATTACAGTAGTAACATCTCTGAACAATATTCCCGGCTTGGGAAAGTCCGGTATAGTTCTGATATAATCCTCAACCTTTTTCATTCGAATAACCTCTTTTCTGATTTAAAAAACATTTACTCACTTATTTTATATCCGGTTATACAAATTTGCAATTTCCTATTTCCCATAAATTCATTAATTTCGGGATAATATGTACAGGATATGCGCTTATTATCCACATAAGCCCGTTTCAACTCATCGGGCGGGAAAAAACCAACCGCCTCAATTGTAGTCCCGTTGGCCTTTGCAAGCTTCATTTTCGTATATTTTTCATGCCTGCCAATTTCAGTAATGCTCCGTATTATTAAATTCCTGTCAGCAAAAACAGGTTTTTCATTAGCCTTTCCGAAGGGTGCAAGCAATTCCAAATCCTTAATAACCTTTTCATTAATATATTCAATAGGCATTGGAACATCAATCCATATTTTCTCTACCAAATCTGAATCAGACATACCATGTGCGGAATTAAGTCTGATCCTAAGTTCCTCAAGCCTGCCCTTCTCAAGCGACAGTCCTGCTGCCATAGGATGTCCTCCGAATTTGGTAAGTATATCCTTACATTCCATAAGCTTTTCAAAAATATTATAACTCTCAATTGATCTTGCTGAACCTTTAATCCCCTCCTCTGAATCCGTAAGAACAATTGCAGGCTTATAATATTTCTCCCTTATCTTACCTGCTACTATTCCGGCAACACTTTCATGACAATCCGGCAGATATACCACAAGAACCTTATCATCCTTAATTGTACTGTTTTCTATAAGCTGTATTGCCTCTGCGGCAGCTTCTATCGTAATCTTCTTACGCGCATCATTTAAATCCTTAAGTTCCCCTGCATAACGTTCAGCCGTCTCCCTATCCTGCGACAAAAGCATTTTTACCGCTCTTTTTGCGGTATCAAGTCTTCCGCTTGCATTAAGACATGGTCCGATTACAAAGCCAATATGATATGCTGATATCATCTCCTTGTTAACTCCGGTAAGCATTATAAGTGCATTTAATCCATAATTAGAGGTATTTCTTATTCTTCTTAATCCCTCTTTTACAATTATGCGGTTCTCATCCTGCAGGTCCACCACATCTCCAACTGTAGCTATTGCCGCAATTTCAATAAATTCCTCTGTAAGATTTATATCCTTACCCGCATATTCGTACATTCCACAAATAAACTTATATGCAATTCCCGCACCACACAGACTTTTGAAAGGATATTCGCAATCCGGCTGTTTAGGGTCTACAACGGCATCTGCCTCAGGTATCAGATATTTTCGTCCAACATCCGTATCCTCAAACTGTACATCATGATGATCGGTAACTACAACTGTCATTCCAAGTGATTCAGCATAACTAATCTGGGATATTGCCGCTATTCCGTTATCACAGGTTATTATAACCCTTCTTCCGTCATCATAGGCCTGTTTTATTAAGTTTTCATTAATTCCATAACCGTCACTAATCCTGTTGGGAACCTCATAATCCACATCCGCTCCCAGACCGATAAGTCCCTTAAACAAGATATAGATGGAACAAATTCCATCTATATCATAATCACCTATTATTCTAATTGGTTTGCTATCGTGAATCGCATTGGAGATTATCTCAATGGCTCTGTCCATATCCTTCATATTATGAAGAGAATGTAAATCAGCCAAAGTTCCTTTCATATACATATCCACTGCAGCATCACCTATGACATCACGGTTACGGATTATTCTTGCGACAACAGGATCAATTCCGTATTGTCTTCCAATTGCCTCAAAATCGGCTTTCTTAGAATATACCCGCCATTCCTGCATAATTTTACTCTGCTTTCTTAATTGCTCTCTTAATTGATGCTTTCTTCATAATAAACCAAAGTGCACCGGAAATACATACGGATGAATAACCGCCTGCAATAATACCAACCATAATCGGAGCTGCAAACTCTCTGATTGAAGAAACACCCACAATATAAAGTACAAATACCATTATAAATGTGGTAAGTGTGGTATTAATACTTCTTGAAAGTGTAACAGTAATACTTCTGTTAACAACATCAATAAGCTTATCCTTCTGAGATATTTCCATCTCTTCCCTGATTCGGTCAAAAATAACAATTGTTGCATTAATTGAATAACCAAGAATGGTTAACATACATGCAATGAATGTATTTCCGACACTTGTTCTTGAAATTGCATAGAATGCAATAACTATTAAAATATCATGAAGCAATGCAATAATTGCACTTGTAGCAAACTTAACATCTCTGAATCTTATCCAGATATAGAGAAGCATTAAAACAGTCGCAACTGCTACAGCAATAACTGCATCTCTTCTCATCTCCGTACTGACAGTAGCACTGATATTCTCCGAGCTTACAACATTCTTGTCAGAGGTATCAATACCAAATTTCTCTTCAAGAGCCTCATTTAATGCTGTACGCTTCTCCAAATCAAGCATCTGTGTCTTAAAAATAACCGTATTACTGTTCTTAACCTTCTGCTGCTGAACAGTTTTAACGCCGGTTGCTTCCTTAATAACAGGAATAATCTTATCTTCAACCTCATCAAGTGTATATTCTTCATTAAATGTTACACTTGTTGAAGTTCCACCTGAAAAATCAAGGTCAAAATTAAACACGCCCTTACCGGCTGCACCATTCACAACCATAAATACAAGTCCGGTAGCAATTACAAGACCTGAAACAGAGAATAATAATTTTCTCTTTCCAAGGAAGTTAATTGTCTTCCTCTCCTTGGCAACACCATATAATTTAGGACTCTTGCAGCCAAAATGGTACATAAGAAGAATTACCCATCTTGAAACAAGTAATGATGTAATCATTGATAAAACAATACCTATACCAAGTGTAATTGCAAAACCTCTTACCGGTCCGGTTCCGAGCAACCCAAGAATAATTGCCGCAATAAGTGTTGTTACGTTACCGTCAACAATTGCTGAAAGTGCTTTCTTGTAACCATTCTTAATTGCACCTCTTACACCCATTCCGGCAGCAAGTTCTTCTCTGATACGTGAATAGATTATTACATTGGCATCTACCGCCATACCTACGGATAACACAATACCTGCAATACCCGGAAGAGTTAATGTAAGATTAAATACATTAAGAATTAATAATTCAGCTGCTGTATATACAAGTAATGCGATATTGGCTGCAAAGCCCGGAATTCTGTACATAACAACCATGAAAATAAACAGGATAACAAATCCAATAGCCGCACCAAGCAAGCTTGTCTCAATAGCATCCTGACCAAGAGTAGCACCTACAACCTGTGAAGAAATCTCTTCTAACTCTATAGGAAGTGCACCGATACGAATATTGGTTGCCAACGCTTTAGCCGCCTCAATTGTACCCATACCCTCAATAATACCTGAGCCACCTGAAATCTCTTTATTAACGGTTGGAACACTTATGAACTCACCATCATAGTAAATACCAATAGTCCAGTTCTCCTCTGATGCAAGTTTGGTTGCTTCAGTAAATCTTATTGCTGCGTCCTCCTTCAATACAAAAGAAACAACAGGACTGTTATTATCAACAAACGCTGCCTCCGCAGTTTTAATGTCATTACCGGTTACAACTACACAGCCGTCCTTCTCAATATCTTCAAAATCTCTTAAAAGATGATAACCATAAACTTCTTCACCGGCTTCATTCTTATAAGTTTCCAGCTTATAATTCTGTGTCTTTCCATCCTTAGTATACTCAAGGATAAAATAAATTGCTCCGGGCTTACCCAGTTCTTCAAGAATAGTTGTAGCATCGTCTGCTCCCGGAATCTCAACAGTTACTCTGTTACTGCCCTCAGCATAAGCCTGAGCACCATCATATTCATCAATACGCTGCTGCATCTTATACACCGCATCGGATAACTCCTGCGACGTAACATCTCCAACTGTCTGATATGTAATACTAACACCACCTGCAAGGTCAAGTCCAAGATTAATATTAGATGCTTTACCCTTGCCATCTGTTCCCGGCCATCCTGCAATCACAGTATAACCCATAATCCCCAGCACGCCTAAAAGCACAATCAGGGAAATTATCTTTTTCCAAACTTTCATAATAGCCTCCTAAAAAAACATATCAGTAATTATAGCACAATCAACTAAAGATGTAAAATATTTTCAACATATTATGTCTCGCTTTCAGATGAAACCCTCCTTGCCAGATAAACCGCCGGTGTATCAAGAAGACTGGTAAAAATATATATTACCAGCGTGGATATAATAATATTGAATAAAGTCTTTAATTCATACACTCCGTAAAAAGCCGCAAAAGTATATAGAACAGTATTTAAAAGCTGTGATAAAATCGTTGCTCCGTTATTTCTTAACCATAGAAAACGTTTTGAATCCTTACATAACTCTGTTGTTTTCTTCCATATTGCATGATACAGAAACACATCAAACACCTGAACAATCGCATATACCGTAATACTTGCAAGCATAAGTCTCGGAGTATTTGAAAAAATCACTTTGATGGAAGGAGCGGCCCAATCGTTGGAATTAGGTGTATATAACATCCATGTCTGTGAGATAAGCACAAAAACAACAGAAACAGCAATACCGATAACAACCGCCTTCTGTGCTGCTTTTTTGCCATGCATCTCGCTTAAAATATCCGTTACTACAAAGGTTGAGGCAAAAAGCACATTTCCGAGAGTCATTTCCATTCCAAATGCATCAATAACCATCAAAACCTCTATATTAGCTGTAATTGTCGCAAATACAGTCCAACAGTACAAACCCGTTTTTCCGAAAAATTTATATGCAAGAACAACCAATGAGTAAGTAACCGCTACTGATAATAACAAAATAATTTCGTTTGGCATATTTAATCCTTTCATCCGACTCCAAAATCAGTATTTTCCATAAGTATATCCACCCTGTTATTATGGATATAGTCCCCGTAAATTCTGTCTCTGAATACCTTTATCACATCCGAATCCGGCTTAATCTGAGTTTTGTTCCCAACCATAATATTTACACATACACGCTCAAAATATTCCAATCCTGTCTCAATATCATATCTCATGGATTCTTCAGTCTGTCCGCTAAGTCCCATAAGCAGACACACCTCATTAAAATATTCTGCAATTCTTTTGGGTTCTCTCTCATCAAGACCTTTTCTTAGAATATTTTCACGAAAATCATAATCAAAGGTTTCAACGCCTATTTTCACCTTAACTATTATTCCATGCTTAGCAAATTTTTGTCTCAGATTATCAATATCCTCCCTATGCATCCAATGGGATTCAAAATGAATTTCCTTAATCTGTTTTGCAATACAGACATCAACTATCATATCCATTGTTTGGACATCCAAATCAACAAAGCTTCCCGAATTAATAACCTCAAGCTTATGATATATACCCGTAACCCTGGCAAGTTCAATTCTATTTAGTTCAAAATTGCTCTCCTCATCAATTGCAAAATCCAAATGATAATCACAGAATGCACATTTTCTCCACTTGCAGCCACTGCCACGCAGAAGCAGAATTTCACGGGGTTTTTTTGAATTGATTATTGAATAACGTTCCATATATATCTCCTGAAATTGCGTTTTTAATTTAAAAGGGACCGTGTAAACACAGTCCCATCCCAACAAATATAAAATCCTAGTTTTGTTTATAGACAGGATGGTTACGAACTGTCTTATTTAATTTTATGTAAGTTCAATTTCCTTACCTATATAAATTGCCTTGGAATCGGCTCTGTGACCGATATCTTCTGTAACAGCAATCGGCAGATTCCTGTCATTGCACACACTTAACAGAATATCCGAAGCACTCTCCACTCCTTCTTTCTCAAGTTCAAGAAAGGTTCCAAGAAGCACTCCGCCAACCTCTTTAAATGCTCCCATCTGAGCTAACTGATTAAAATAACTTCTTATTCTCACAGCATTACCGCTGAGACTTTCGAGAAAGAGAATTTTGTGCTTGAAGGAAGGCATATACTCTGTTCCTGAAAGTTTCAAAAAGCATCTTACATTGCCACCAATCACAACGCCTTTCATCTTATCTCCCTGAACGAACTCATAATCGATATTATACAAGTCATCCTCGCCACCAATTACAGTCATCTCAAAATCTGCCATCTGGCGTTCTTTATGTTCATATGCAAGATTGCGTACATTATACAGACAGCTTACCTTATTACATTTGGTATATATAGCATTAATTACTGTAGTCAAATCACTGTATCCATAGAAAACTTTGCTATTCTCTTCAATCAAATCATAATCAAGATACGGGAGCACTTCATTAGAAGCATCACCGCCCGATACATCAAAAATTGCCTTAATCTCAGGATTAGCAAATAAATTATTAAGTCTGTCCGCCTTATCCTTTGCACTTTCCTGCTGATACAGGAATTCACCGGATATGGCATTCAAACCAACATCATATAGAGAATATTCCAATTCATTAATAGTATCAGCACTATCCTTGTTAATTAAATTCGAGCAGGCACACAAGCCCACCGAGTCCCCTTTGTCTAACATATACCTGTTACTTTAACCTCCATAAAAATTGCAATGCTGTCACAATAAAAAGGCGATAACATATGTTAACGCCCTTTGTTAATTAGTGCAGTCGGCGGGACTTGAACCCGCACCCAAGCAATATGGACTAGATCCTTAGTCTAGCGCGTATGCCAATTCCGCCACGACTGCTTAACTTATGTAGCGTCTCAGACACCGAAAAGAATAATAACATAAAAAAAATAATAATGCAACTATTATTTTTAAAAAATATGTGTTTTTATGTAATAGAAATCCGAAAGAAAACCTATTACATAAAATGCAGTTGATGGGACTTGAACCCACACCCACTTAAGTGGACATGAACCTGAATCATGCGCGTATGCCAATTCCGCCACAACTGCAAGCCTATTTATAATACCATTGTCAACGTGCGCTGTCAAGAAAAGTTTTTTCTAAAAAATTTATTTTTTATTTATAAATTAAATAATATTTTTATTTAATCGACATAATTTAGACTTATTTTCAGATTATACTGTACTTGTACCAAACCAAAAGAAAAGGCTTTATCCTTTTTCTTCATTCCTATCCGGCCGCCTTGCAAAAGGCGGCTCTCCTTTTATTTTCAGCTGTTCTGTGCTTTAATCCTTGTTTCCAGATCAGTAAGGTAATCCCATCTCTCCAGTTTATTTTCCAACTCAGCATTCAAAGCTTCCTGCTCTTTGGTAAGTTCATTTAATTTTACAAAATCCCTGGAATATACTGACATCTCACTGTCTATTTCAGCAATTCTATTCTCCAGCTTCTCTATATCAGCTTCGATGGTGTTATATTCCTGTTGCTCTTTGTACGTGAATCTGAGTTTCTGGTCTTTGACCTTTACATTAACAGTCTTTTCTTTGAGCGGCTCCAGAACGGAATTCCCGTTCAGCGCCTCCGACTCCATGCTCTTTACCAGTGCATAATCCGAATATCCGCCCTCGTATTGACGAATACTTCCATTACCTTCAAATGCAAAAATTCTTCGAGCAATTCTGTCAAGAAAATATCGGTCATGACTTACCGTTATAACAATTCCCTCAAACGAATCAAGATAGTCCTCAAGAATTCTCAATGTAGCAATGTCCAGATCATTAGTAGGTTCATCAAGTATCAGTACATTCGGCGCCTCCATAAGTACTTTAAGAAGATAAAGCCTTCTCTTCTCTCCACCTGACAGCTTACCGATATAGGAGTGCTGTGCTTTGGGCGGAAACAGAAATCTGTCAAGCATTTGTGATGCACTCGCCATACCATCATTGGTCTTAACATACTCCGCAGTTTCCCTGATATAATCAATAACCTTCATCTCAGGATTCATTAATTGCATTTCCTGTGCGTAATATCCTATTCTGACTGTCTGACCTGTTATAACTTCACCGCAATCAGGCTGTATTTCACCCATGATTATTTTCATTAGAGTTGTTTTGCCGCATCCATTGGTTCCTACAAAACCAATTCTGTCGTTTTTAAGAAAAATATAGGTGAAATTACTTATTAAAATATTATTTCCATATGCCTTGCTTATACCCGACAGTTCAACAGTTGTTCTTCCCAATCGTCTTGAAACGGAACTAATCTCTACTTCCTGCTCAATTTCAGGACGTTTTCTATTCTTAAGCTCCTCATAACGCATAAGCCGTGCTTTCTGCTTGGTTGAACGTGCCTGTGCTCCCCGCATAACCCATTTCAGCTCATTTCTGAGAAGATTGGCTTTCTTAAGGTCGGTTGATATTTCCATCTCTTCCCTCTGTGCCTTCAGCTCAAGAAATCCTGAATAATTGGTCTTATAACTGTAAATATTTCCTTTGTCAACCTCTACAATACGATTTACAACACTATCAAGAAAGTATCTGTCATGGGTTACCATGAGAACTGCGCCTCTATAATTCTTAAGGTAATCCTCAAGCCACGCCGTCATCTCATTATCAAGGTGGTTGGTAGGCTCATCAAGAATAAGCAAGTCCGCTTTACCAAGCAGTACCTTAACCAAAGCTGTTTTTTTACGCTGTCCTCCTGACATTTTCTCCGTTAAAATATCAAAATCATATATCCCAAGCAGATTAAGCATGGACTTAGCTTCCGCCTCCATACTCCACCGCTCCGTATCCTCCACTACTCCGTCCATAATATACTGAAGAACTGTCTGGTTACTTTTAAAATATGGATTCTGCGTAAGAAATCTGATTACCGTATTATTCGCCATTGTCACAACACCATCATCCGGCTGCTCTTCTCCTGCAATTATACGCAAAAGGGTGGACTTACCTGTGCCGTTGACACCAATAACTCCAACCTTCTCACCTTCATCCATATAAAAAGAAGCATTATCAAACAATCTACGTTCAGAATAAGATACTGTTAAATTCTCAGCCGTAAGTAAATTCATTTCCTAATCCTACCTAAACACAAAATAATAAACACCTGCGGCTATAAGCAGCAGAACCGCCAGAGCAACGAATACCCATACAAGCAGAGACGGCTTCTGTCTCTGAGGAGCAACCTTATCCTCAAGGGATTCTGCAATACTTATGGAAAGTCTGTCCACCGTATTTCTATCCCATAACAGCACGCCCTCGCTCTCGCCTCTTCGCTTGGCAGCGGATATAAAAGAGCTGTTTGTTACAAAAACTGCTTTATCATACTTGCCATTTCTGAATGCCTTAATGAGTGCCTCCACCTTTTTCTCACCAACTGCATCAATATCATACTGACATTTGAAGCAATATTTTACACCCTCCTTGGAAGCAACAATATCTACACCCTCCTTGGCAGGATTGACCTCTGTTACATCTTCATATCCGAGTCCTCTCAATAATTTGGCAATTATATGTGTAAAATTATTAGCATTATTAATTTTCATCCCTAAACCTCCACGAAAAACCTATTAACATACAGCAAAATTATACCATAACTTTACATTTTCGTACACAGTTTTTATTGACTATGTTTTTGTTTCAAGTTAGTATTATATTATGAACTTGTAATTATACAAAAGGGGTGTACCAAATGACAGAATCAGACTTAAATATTTCTTATAAACAGGGAGAAGTTATTTATTCCTCCGGAGAGGATATTGACAGAGTATTTCTAATTATTAATGGACAGATAACTGCTTATGCACCTTATGGTGTCTT
>JBGVJZ010000007.1:0-24307 GCA_045129695.1 Lachnospiraceae bacterium
GAGGCAGGTTACCCACGCGTTACTCACCCGTCCGCCACTCAGTCACCTCTATAAGCAAGCTTAAATAGGTGCTTCGTTCGACTTGCATGTGTTAAGCACGCCGCCAGCGTTCATCCTGAGCCAGGATCAAACTCTCTAAATAAGTTTGTGACTCAGATGAGCTAGCTTTTACTAAGTTCATCCGTTCCGTTGTACATAATGTACTGAATGTTCTTGTTGAGTCAACGCATTAATTACGAGCTTTGCTCGTGGGCGTCGACTTCATCGTAAGATATCTTCCCGCTCCGCGGGCCCCTTCTTACGATATTAAACAAAATTGAAAATTTACTTTATGAAATTTTCAGGGTTGTTTCACTGTTTAGTTATCAAGGTTCTTGTTCGCTGTCTCATGCGACAGCTTATTCAATATATCACAAGGAACTTCTTTTGTCAACACTTTTTTAAAAGTTTTTTAAAAAAGTTTTTTTAAATTCCTAACGGAGAAAGAGGGATTCGAACCCTCGCGCCGCGTTAACGACCTACACCCTTAGCAGGGGCGCCTCTTCGGCCTCTTGAGTATTTCTCCGAATTCAAAAAATAATATAAAATTATGCGTTCTGTTGTGACGCAAAAGTTATTATACTAAATCGAATTTCTTTTGTCAACAGATTTTATTACACTTTCGTAAAGATTATTTCCTTTTGAATCTATAACAACAATTACAGGGAAATTTTCTACTTGTAATTCTCTTATTGCTTCAGTTCCTAAATCATCATAAGCTATAACCTTGCTTTCTTTAATACATTTAGACAGAAGTGCTCCCGCACCTCCAACTGCCGCAAAATATACAGCACCATTTCTTATAATTGCATCAATTACAGGCTGCTGTCTTTTTCCTTTTCCAATCATCCCTCTTAAACCAAGATCAAGAAGTCTTGGTGCATATTTATCCATTCTTGTTGCTGTTGTTGGTCCCGCTGAACCTATTGGTCTTCCTTCTCTTGCAGGAGACGGTCCCATATAATAGATAATGTTATTCTCCATATTAAGAGGGAGAGCTTCTCTATTATTTAAAGCATCGTCCATTCTTTTATGTGCAGCATCCCTTGCTGTATAAATAGTTCCTGTTATATATACATAATCCCCTGCTTTGAGTGTTTGTGCAGTTTCTTTATCCAATGGTGCTTTTATATATTTATCCATATTATCCTCCTAAATTACTCTGTGGGAATGTCTGTTTACATGACAACATATATTAACTGCTACCGGAAGTCCTGCAATATGTGTCGGATATGTTTCAATATTAACTGCAAATGCTGTTGTTTTACCACCGAGTCCTCCGGGTCCTATTCCAAGACTGTTAATCTTAGTAAGCATCTCTTTTTCAAGATCTCTTATATACTCAACAGGTGATTCATCTTCGATATTTCTTGTTAATGCTTTTTTGGCAAGTAAAGCACATTTCTCAAAGGTACCACCTATACCAACTCCTACAACCATAGGAGGACATGCATTAGGACCTGCGTCTTTTACAGCTGTAAGAATTGCTTCTTTAACTCCTTCTATTCCGTCAGCAGGTTTTAACATAAATACTCTGCTCATATTTTCACTTCCAAAACCTTTTGGTGCAACTGTTATGTCAATTGTATCACCTTCTACAATTTCATAATGTATAACTGCAGGTGTATTATCTTTGGTGTTCTCTCTGTAAATAGGGTCCTTAACAACAGATTTTCTCAAATAGCCCTCCACATAACCCTGTCTTACGCCTTCATTGATTGCATCAGTTAAAAGACCACCTGTAATATGTACATCCTGACCGGCTTTAACAAAAACAACTGCCATTCCTGTATCCTGGCATATTGGAATCATTTCATCGCCGGCGATATTTAAATTCTCCTGAAGCTGGGATAAAATCTGCTTTCCCAGACTGGTCTCTTCTATTTCAGCGGATTTATACAAAGCTCTTTTCATATCATCTGATAAAAAATGATTGGCCTCAATGCACATTTCTTTGATATTTTGTGTTATTTCTTTTACATCGACTGATCTCATATTATCCTCCCATTAGAAACTTGCGCCGCAAGGCACATTTTTTAAAGGGGCCAGGCAATGCCCAACCCCTGTATTAATTATTCTTCAGTTGCTTCTTCCGGTAAAATATTTTCTGAATCAGTTTCTTCTTCCACTTCATCTTCTATATCTTCTTCTCTAACTTTTGCAACTTTAGCAACCTTAACTCCTTCATCAAGGTTAATGAGCTTAACACCTGAGGTAACTCTTCCAAGATGTGAGATTCCGGATACTTTCATTCGAATAATAATTCCTTCTGTAGTAATAAGCATTATTTCTCTTGTCTCATTAACTGCTTTAACACCTATTACATTTCCTGATTTCTCATTAATCTTGTAGCATTTAACACCTTTACCGCCTCTAAGCTGAACATTAAACTCTTCTATAGAGGTTCTTTTACCCAATCCGTTTTCTGATACAATAAGAATATCTTTACCCTGAGTATTAAGCTGCATTCCTACAACCTCATCATCAGCTGAAAGATTCATACCTATTACTCCCATTGCACTTCTGCCGGTAGGTCTTACATCTGTTTCTTTGAATCTTATGCAGTGTCCTAATTTGGTAACAAGAATTATTTCTTTGGTCATATCTGTGGCTTTTACTTCAATCAATTCATCATTATCCCTTAAAGTAATTGCCTGAATTCCCGACTTACGAATATTAGAATACTCAATGCTATGTGTTTTCTTAACAATACCATTCTTGGTTGCCATGAATAAATATTCATTCTCTTTAATTCCGTCAACAGGAACAATTGCTGAAATTTTCTCACCAGGCATTAGCTGTAGAAGGTTAACAATTGCAGTACCCCTTGCAGTTCTGCCTGCTTCAGGTATCTCATAAGCCTTCAGCTTATATACTCGACCTTTGTTAGTAAACATAAGAATTACATGATGATTGGTTGTCATAAGTAAATCTTCAATATAATCCTGTTCAATTGTCTGCATACCTTTAATTCCACGACCGCCTCTGTTCTGGCTCTTGAAATTGTCAGGAGTCATTCTCTTAATATAACCGAGATTGGTCATGGCAATAACAGTACTTTCATCCGGAATTAAATCTTCCATTGAAATATCAAACTCATCATATCCGATTGATGTTCTTCTGTCATCTCCATATTTATCTGCAATTGCTGAAATCTCTTCTCTGATTACCATAAGAAGCTTTTTCTCATCAGCAAGAATTGCTGTTAATTCCTCAATAAGCTTCATAAGCTCATTATATTCAGCCTCGATTTTGCCTCTTTCCAAACCTGTAAGAGAACGAAGTCTCATATCTACAATTGCCTGAGCCTGAACCTCTGATAATCCGAATCTTTCAATTAATGTAGCTTTTGCAACAGCTACATTTTCAGAACTTTTAATAATTGCTATTACTTCATCAATATTATCAAGGGCAATAAGTAAACCTTCTAAAATATGAGCTCTTTCCTGAGCTTTATTTAAATCATATTTGGTTCTTCTGGTCACAACTTCTTTCTGATGTAACAGATAGTAGCTGAGCATCTCAAGAAGATTCAGTACTTTCGGTTCGTTATTAACAAGTGCAAGCATATTAACACCAAAAGTATCCTGAAGCTGTGTATGCTTGTATAACTGATTAAGAATTATATTTGCATTGGCATCTCTTCTTACTTCGATAGATACTCTTATACCCTGCATATTGGACTGATCAGAAATTCCTGTTATTCCGTCAATTTTCTTATCCTTAACTAACTCTGCAATTTTCTGAATAAGAAGTGCTTTATTAACCATATATGGTAATTCTGTAATAATAATTTCAGATTTACCATTTGGTAATGTATTGATTTCCGAAACTGCACGAACACGTATTTTACCCTTACCGGTTCTGTAGGCCTCTTCAATTCCCGAGCGTCCGAGAATCGTAGCACCCGTTGGAAAATCAGGTCCTTTAACAATTTCCATAACTTCATCAAGTTCTGTTTCTCTGTCTTCTATTACCTGATTATCAATAATCTTAACTACAGCTTTAATAACCTCTCTCAAATTATGAGGAGGAATATTAGTTGCCATACCTACTGCA
The DNA here is from genome assembly GCA_045129695.1 of Lachnospiraceae bacterium. Taxonomy (GTDB): domain Bacteria; phylum Bacillota; class Clostridia; order Lachnospirales; family Lachnospiraceae; genus Eshraghiella. The sequence goes on from JBGVJZ010000007.1 coordinate 4,099, forward strand.
ATACCTGATGTACCATTTACGAGAAGATTAGGATATCTTGATGGCATAACAACAGGTTCTTTCTCTGTCTCATCAAAGTTAGGCACAAAATCAACTGTATCTTTATTAATATCCGCAAGAATTTCCATGGAAATTTTACTGAGTCTTGCTTCCGTATAACGCATTGCGGCGGCTCCGTCACCGTCGATGGAACCAAAGTTTCCATGACCATCTACAAGAGGATACCTTGTATTAAAATCCTGTGCTAATTTAACTAATGCCTCATAAATTGAAGAATCCCCATGTGGATGATATTTACCCATGGTATCACCGACAATACGGGCACATTTTCTGTGTGGCTTGTCAGGACCATTATTTAATTCAATCATTGAATAGAGAATTCTTCTCTGTACAGGCTTTAAACCATCCCTTACATCAGGAAGGGCACGGGCAGCAATTACGCTCATCGCATAATCAATATATGAAGTTTCCATTGTTTCTTTTAAATCTACTTCATGAACTTTGTCAAAAATATGTTCATCCATTATACTGTCTCCTTCCTTAAATATCAAGGTTAGTTACATATTTGGCATTTGCCTCAATAAACTCCCTGCGAGGCTCTACTTTATCACCCATGAGGGTAGAGAAAGTAACATCTATTTCAGATTCACTTTCCTGATTAATATAAACTCTTTTTAAAATTCTGTGATCAGGATCCATTGTTGTTTCCCATAACTGGGAAGCATCCATTTCACCAAGACCTTTATATCGCTGGATTTTATTATTCTGGTCTCGTCCAACCTCAAGAAGAATGTTATTTAATTCTTCATCACTGTAGGCATACCAGACTTTTTTATTTTTCTCTAATTTGTACAAAGGCGGCTGTGCAAGATATACATGACCTTCTCTTATTAAATCAGGCATAAAACGATAGAAAAATGTAAGTAAAAGTGTGCTTATATGTGCACCATCAACGTCTGCATCAGTCATAATAATAATCTTATTATATCTTAACTTGGTAATATCAAAATCCTCATGAATTCCTGTACCAAATGCTGTAATCATTGCACGAATCTCTGCATTACCCAGAATTCTGTCAAGTCTTGCCTTCTCTACATTAAGAATCTTACCTCTTAGCGGAAGAATAGCCTGGGTCTCACGTTTCCTCGCACTCTTAGCTGAACCACCGGCGGAATCTCCCTCTACAATAAAAATTTCGCATTTTTCAGGATCTTTATCAGAACAGTCTGCAAGCTTTCCCGGAAGACTGAATCCTTCAAGAGGTGATTTTCTGGCAAGCTCTTTGGCATGTCTTGCAGCCTTTTTGGCTCTTTGAGCAAGAACTGCTTTTTCACAAATTGCTCTTGCATTAGAAGGATTCTGCTCAAGATAATATGTAAGCTTCTCAGTCAAAACACCTTCCACTGCTCCTCTTGCTTCACTGTTTCCCAGTTTCTGCTTGGTCTGTCCTTCAAACTGTGGATCAGAAATCTTAATACTAACAATAGCTGTAAGACCTTCTCTTAAATCATCACCCTCAAAATTCTGATCTTTTTCTTTAAGAATTTTGGCATTACGTGCATACTCATTAAAGGTTTTGGTAATTGCATTTCTAAAACCTGTTATATGGGTACCCCCATCCGGGGTATTAATGTTATTTACAAAACCAATAACATCTTCTGTATATCCATCGTTATGCTGAAAAGCAACCTCTACATACACATCATTCTTGGTATCTTCGCAATATACAATATCCTCATAAATAGGAGTTTTTCCTTTGTTAAGATACTGAATATATTCTTTAATTCCACCTTCGTAATGAAATGTCTTGGTTCTCTTATCAATTCTGTCATCATGAAGAGTTATTTTAAGATTCTTGGTAAGGAAAGCCATCTCCCTTAACCTCTGTTCAAGAATTGAAAAACTGTAAACGGTCTCCTCAAAAATCTCTTTATCAGGTAAAAATGTTACTTCTGTTCCTGTTTTGTTAATATCACATTCACCCACAACTCTAAGAGGATACATTACCTTACCTCTCTCATAACGCTGTTCATGAATATTACCATTCTGATATACTTTTACCTCAAGCCACTCCGAAAGTGCATTAACAACTGACGCACCAACACCATGAAGTCCGCCTGAAACCTTATAGCCTCCGCCACCGAATTTACCACCGGCATGAAGAATTGTAAATACAACTTCTACACCGGAAAGTCCTGATTTAGCATTAATTCCTACCGGAATTCCACGTCCGTTATCTATAACAGTTATTGAATTATCTTCATTAATCTGAACAGAGATTTCATTACAGTATCCTGCCAAAGCCTCGTCTACTGAGTTATCAACTATTTCATATACAAGATGATGAAGACCTCTTGATGATGTACTTCCAATATACATACCCGGTCTTTTTCTAACTGCTTCCAATCCTTCAAGAATCTGGATATTATCAGCTGTATAACCTGTATTACTCATTGCATTTCCTCCCGAAAATTAATTTTCTTTGAAAACTTTACCATTAACAACTCTAAAAATGCTGTTAATATTAAATCTGTTATTAATAAATTCATCTAAACCTGTACATGTAATAATTGTCTGTACATCATTAATACTATTTAAAAGATAATTCTGTCTGTTTCCGTCAAGCTCCGATAAAACATCATCAAGTAAAAGTATTGGTTTATCTCCTGTAATCTCTTTAACTAAATCTATTTCAGCAAGCTTCAGAGATAAAGCTGTTGTTCTCTGCTGACCCTGTGAACCATATTTACGAATGTCAATTCCATTAATCATAAACAAAACATCATCCCTATGCGGCCCAACCTCAGTCATTTTCATCTTAATGTCCTTATCCCTGTAGCGGCAGAGATTATCCATAAAGTTAATCTCTTCAACCGAAGGTTCATATTGTATTGTTAATTCTTCCCTTCCACCGGACAATTTATAATGAATTGGAAAAATAATTTCATTAACCTTTTCAATAAAATTACGTCTTGCATCAATTATTTCACTCCCGAATTTAACAATCTGACTGTCCCATACATCTAATGTATCCTTTAATTCAGGCATAAAATATATATCTTTCAGAAGCTTATTTCTCTGCTCAACTGATTTATTGTAGTTAATAAGATTTTTGGCATATATTTTATTCAGCTGACACAATTCCATATCCATAAATTTTCTTCTGCCGGATGGACCATTTTTGATAATATTCAAGTCTTCGGGTGAGAAAAAAATAATATTAACTATGCCATATAAATCTAATGCTTTCTTGACAGGAACACCATTTATGGCAATTCCCTTGGATTTATTTTTCTTAATATGCATATCAATCCGATAATCAATACCCTTACGCTCAATAATAGTCTTAATATGAGCTTCATCATTGTTAAAATTAATGACCTCCAAATCCTTACTTCCTTTATGACTCTTGGTAGTACCGGATATGAATATAGCCTCTAAAACATTTGTTTTACCCTGCGCGTTATCCCCATAAAAAATATTGGTATTATCATCAAATTCAATATGTTCTATTTCATAATTTCTGAAATTTTTAAGGTCAATTGATTTAATTATCATTCTTCAATCTTAATTTCTTCTCCGTCAAAACTAACTACATCTCCTCCGTAGAGTTTTTTACCACGCTGAAGTTCTACATTGCCATTAACTTTAACAAGACCATCAAGTATTACTTCCTTGGCTTCAACACCTGATCCAACAAGACCGGCAGCCTTTAAAGCCTGTCCTAGTTTAATATATTCTTCTCTAAGCTTTATAACTTCCATTGATGAATCTCCTTCCCGGAAAATTAATAGTTAACAGGAAGAATAAGGTAAATATAATTACCCTCCTCATCCCTTATTGTACATGGAGCCTTTGCATTCATAAAATACATGGAAATTGTTTCATTATCAATTACTCTTAAAGCATCCATAAGGAATTTAGGATCAAATCCTATTTTAATATCCTGACCCTCTTTATTAATATCAATATCCTCATTCATTTTACCAAATGAAGAAACAATATTTATCTTAATTGAACCATCTGTTATATCAAAAATAACAGGCTTTTTATTGCCTTCCTTAACAAGAAGAGTAGCTCTGTCTATACAATCAAGAAGTTCTTTTTTGTTAATATCAATTCTTGTACTATGATCCTTGGTAAGCATCTGGTTAATTTTGAAAAATTCACCTTCAATAAGTCTTGAAACTACTATAGTATCATCAAACTCAAATAATATATGGTTAGGAGCAAAGAAAATATTAACCTCACTATCTGCCTCACCAGATAAAATTTTGCTTATCTCATTCAATGTCTTACCGGGAACAATAACTTTAAATGAATCATAATTATGTGCTAATTTAACATTTCTTATAGAAACTCTGTATCTGTCAAGAGAAACTACTCTTAAATTATTGTCATTAATCTCAAATAATTCACCTGTCATTACTTTGTTGCTCTCGCTGTCTCCAATTGAGAAAATAGTCTGCCTTATAATTTCTTTAAGTGTGAATTGTGACAAAGAAATTGATTTATTTCTCTCAATGTAAGGAAGGTATGAAAAATCTTCCCCATCCTTACCTGAAATAGTAAAAACAGATTTCTCGCATGAAATTGTTGCAGTATAATTAGAATCTGTCTCAATAGTAACCTCACTGTCAGGAAGCTTTCTGACAATCTCAGATAAAAATTTAGCATCAATTGCTATTTTACCCTTCTCAATAATGTCACCCTGAACCTTAGTCTCTATGCCAAGCTCCATATCATTGGATGTAAGAGTAATATCTAATTCAGTAGCATCAATTATAATACATTCAAGAATAGACATCGTAGTTCTTACAGGAACTGCTCTTAAAGCTATATTAACTCCTTTTAACAAATCAGATTTATTGCAAATAATTTTCATGTTGTTAAAAACTCCTTTCGCGAGAAAACAAATTAAATTTATTATTAAATAATTAGTAGTATTAGTAGTAGGGGCTGTGGAAAAGTTGATAAGTGGTACAAGCCCTTTAAATAAGCCACTTTATGAACTTAAAAAGTATGTTGATAACCTAAAAAGTTATTGTTGAAAAACTATGAGTTATCAACATAAATTAATAAATAAAATATAAAAGTTAATATAATAAAATAGTTATTCACTACTAAAATAAAGTTATCAACATTAAAATGTTGAAAGTGTGTAATGAGTTTCTTCCTATTATAATAGGTTATGAAAAATACATTATGTAGGGTTAATTTTCTTCATAATGATATCAATTGTATTTTTAAGTAAATCATTCTTCTTAAGATCCTTAGATATTTTGTCAACACCATACTTAACTGTCGAATGATCCCTCTTGCCCATGTAACTTCCAATGGTCTCTAAAGGTACATCTGTCATATATCTGCACAGATACATTGCAACCTGTCTTGGAAAAGCAACCTCATTGTTACGGCGCTGGGAAGCAATATCATTAGGAGTAATTCCGTAATGCTCTGCAACAACCTGAATAATTAAATCAGGAGTAATTTCTCTGTGGGCATTAGGAGAAATAATATCCTTAAGAACGTCTTCAGCAAATTCAATATTAATATCACTGTGAGTAAGCTTTGAATATGCTACTAATTTAGTTAAAGAGCCTTCAAGCTCCCTGATATTAGATTTAACATTAGTTGCAATATAATCAAAAATATCATTGTCTATTTTATAACCTTCAAGCTCTGCTTTCTTATGAAGGATTGCCATTCTTGTCTCATAATTTGGAGGAGAAATATCAACCAGTAATCCCCATTCGAGACGTGAACGAAGTCTTTCCTCAAGTGTATCAAAATCCTTAGGAGGTCTGTCGGAAGTTATAATAATCTGTTTCTTAGCTTCTCTTAATGTATTAAAAGTATGGAAAAATTCATCCTGTGTACTTTCCTTACCGATAAGAAACTGAATATCATCAATAAGAAGAACATCAACCTTACGGTATTTCTCTCTGAAGTTCTTATTGCTTGTATTCTTCTCATTTTTAATAGATTCAATCAACTCATTCATGAATACTTCAGATGTAACGTACATAACCTTTAAGGAAGGGTTATGGTTAAGAACAAAATTACCAACTGACTGCATAAGATGAGTTTTTCCAAGTCCAACTCCTCCATATATGAAAAGAGGATTATAACTTTCAATTTCTCCCGGAGATTCTGCAACAGCAAGTGAAGCAGCGTGAGCAAAGTTATTATTCTCACCTACTACAAAGGTATCAAAGGTGTATTTAGGATTAATACCTGTAGCAGCGTAATTAATTTCAGGTTTAACATGAACCGGCTTAACATAATTATTAGATGAAATATCATCAGTTGATACAAATTTAATATCAATCTCATGATTCATAATTTCTGAGACTGTAACCTTAAAAGGTATTATATATTTCTTTTCTATATAATTGAGACCTCTCTGTTCACCAGGGACAAGAATAGTTAATATATCATTTTCGAGTGAATGAGGTTTGAGGGGAAGAATCCATGTCTTAAATGAGACATCTGTCATTTCAAATTCCGTCTTCATCGTCTGTAAAATATTGTCCCATTTGTCTAAAATATCGTTAAACATTAATTCATCTCCAAATCTTAATAAAAATCCAAATTACCACTAATATATTTTAACTTATTTTAATCAATATTTCAATCTTAAATAAGTTTTAAGGTAAAAAATAAAAAATATGTATTGTTGATAAGTTTTTTGTCCTTAAAAAGGGAATATAAGGGGTTTTTAACTAGTTTTTAACGGAGTTATCCACAAGTTATCAACAATTTGTGGATAACATTATGTATAAAAAATAATTAAATTTATAAATTTTGAAAGGTTTTGCTTGACTTTAAAAGACAATTTGAATAGAATTAGAATGATGTTCTATGATATAAGGACATAATATAATCAAATAAGGAGGTGTATTTATAATGAAGATGACATTTCAGCCAAAGAAGAGATCAAGATCTAAGGTTCATGGTTTCAGAAAGAGAATGAGCACTGCAGGCGGAAGAAAAGTTCTTGCTGCAAGAAGAGCAAAAGGAAGAAAAGTATTATCAGCATAGGCCGCAGGTGTTGTGGCCTTTTTGTTTCACTATTATTTTAATATAGTAGAAACAGAAGAAAGAAGGGTACATGAACGGATATGAGTCTTTGAAAAATTACAGAGATTTTCAAAATGTTTATAAGAATGGACATTCTTATGCTAATAAGTATCTGATTATGTATATTTTGGAGAATCGAACGGATATTAACAGAGTGGGAATATCTGTGAGTAAAAAGGTCGGGAATAGTATCGTCCGACACCGGTTGACACGTTTAATACGTGAGAGCGTCCGGTTAAATAGTGAAAATATTTCTAAAGGATACGATATTGTAATTATTGCCCGTGCAGGTCTCAAGGACAAAAAGTATAATGAAACTGAAAGTGCTTATCTGCATTTGGCAAAGCTTCATGGTATAAGAATGCCATAGTAAGGAGGACTTTATTATTATGAAGAAAGTTCTGATAGCAATGATTAAATTTTATCGTAAATATTTATCACCATTAAAAAAACACGCAGTATGTATTTATACACCTACCTGCTCCCAATATGCAATTGAAGCAATTGAGAAATATGGTGCTTTTAAAGGTGGTTTTATGGCTTTATGGAGAATTATGAGATGTAATCCTTTTGCAAAAGGAGGATATGATCCGGTTCCATAGAGAATTTCGTTAATCCTAAATGGGTAATTAAGGAGTTTAGTATGATATTATTATCTACAGAATCAGGATTTCTTAAACCTATTGCATGGCTACTGGGTAAAATAATTGACCTTTTATTTAACCTTGTAAATGCAATACCGGTTGAAACACTTCCGGTATTAGGTATTTGTGTAATCCTGTTCACAATTATTGTCAGACTTATCTTACTCCCTATGACAATTAAACAACAGAAGTTTTCTAAATTGTCCAATATGATGAATCCTGAGATTCAGGCAATTCAGGCAAAATACAGGGATAAGAAAGACAATGCTTCAATGGTGAAGATGAATGAAGAGACTAAGGCTGTATATGAGAAGTATGGAACTTCTCCAACAGGCGGATGTCTTACAATGATTATTCAGCTTCCTATTATGTTTGCATTGTACAGAGTTATTTACAAAATTCCGGGATATGTAAGCAAAATTAAGGGATTATTTGTTGATAATGGCGCAGGTATTGCTGAAAAAGTTATGGAAGTTGAAGACTATGCTGAAAAAATGGTTGAAGCAGGTCTCGTTTCTAAAACAAGTGAGATTGATACGGTAAATGAGCTTATCGACGTAATGTATAATTTCTCAAGTTCACAATGGGATACTTTGATGAATACTTTTGGTGATATCTCAACTAAAATTTCATCAGCAGTTGACCAGTTGATAAACTATACTAATTTTTTTGGTATAAGTCTTACACAGAAGCCGGGATGGAGACTTACAGTTGATGGACATTTTAACTGGGCATTATTGATACCTGTTCTTGCAGGTGTTTCCCAGTGGTTAAGTGCCAAACTTATGGAATCACGTAATAAAGTCAATACAGGTAATGATGAGAATCCGATGGCAGGTTCAATGAAGGTTATGAATCTTATTATGCCGATTATGTCAGCAATTTTCTGCGTTTCATTCCCATCATGTGTTGGTATTTACTGGATTACCAGTTCTGTAGCACAGATTATTCAGCAGTTAATTGTTAACCGTTATATGGACAAGATTGATGTTGAAGAAATGGTTCAGAAGAATATCGATAAGGCTAATGCCAAAAGAATTAAAAAAGGACTTCCACCTAAGAAAATGGTAAATGGTGCAACAACATATGCTGAAGAGGTTAAGAAGGTTGAAGCACGTGAAGCCAGAAAAGGTGAAAGAGACGAAGAAGTAAAGAAGTCAACAGAGTATTACAATTCCTCATCAGAAGCTAAGCCGGGAAGTCTTGCATCAAAGGCAAATATGGTTAAGCTTTATAATGAAAGAAATAACAAAAAAAATAATAAATAAGAGGGATGTCTTATGGAAAAGATTGAAGTTACCGGTAAATCGGTTGAAGAAGCATTGACTAATGCTTTGGTACAGCTTGGAACTACAAGTGATAAGGTAGAGTATGAAGTTGTTGAAAAAGGTTCTTCAGGCATTCTTGGATTTATTAACAGTAAACCTGCTAAAATTCTCGTTTGGAAAAAGGCAACCATGGAAGACAGTATTTTAAATTTCTTAAACGATGTTTTTAACGCAATGGATTTAAAGGTTACTGTTGAGATGACAATTGACGAAGAAGAAGATACAATTAAAATTAATCTCGTTGGTGATGATATGGGTGTTCTCATCGGAAAAAGAGGACAGACTCTTGATTCATTACAGTATTTAATAAGCCTTGTAGCTAACAAAGAAAGTGAAAAATACTACAGAGTTAAACTTGATACAGAGAATTACAGAGACAGAAGAAAAGCTACTCTTGAATCTCTTGCCAAGAATATTGCATACAAGGTTAAGAGAACAAGGAGACCTGTTTCTCTTGAGCCAATGAATCCTTATGAGAGAAGAATTATTCATTCAGCTCTTCAGAACGACAGATATGTATGTACTAAGAGCGAAGGTGAAGAACCTTTCAGACATGTAGTAGTTTTATTAAAAAGATAAAACTTCACTGAGTATAAGGTTTGGTTATGAAAAAGCTCCTCTGAATATGGACGATACAGTTCATATTCAGGGGAGCTTTTGTATTGTATAAAATTATTCTGCGGAATCAGGATTATTATATTTATCAAGTGATATTTTAACAGCTTTCAAAACATCAATATATGCTCTATTATTAGCTGTGATGTCAGTAACGGCAGCAGAAGTAATATATCTAAGAAAAAATGCATGTAACAGAGTAGAAAAGTGTAAAAGGTGCAATTAATTAAATAAAAAACATTCTAAAAGGTGCAATTAACTAAGTAAAAATCTTGATAAAAGGTGCAAATTATGGTATACTAACATTAATCTTATGTATAAGGAGTTTTGCTTATGGAACGGATTGCAACACAGAAATTAGTGGAATGGAATAATAATACAAGAAGAAAACCTTTGATCGTGTGGGGTGCAAGACAGGTTGGAAAGACCTATCTTATAAAAGATATTTTTGCAGAAAATTATTATAAAGATAATTATATCTATATTGATTGCAAAATAGAGGATGAGATAAGTGATTTTTGTTCCCAAACAGCAAATCCTGAGAAGATTATAGAATACATTTCTTTGCATAAGGGTCGTCAAATTAATGAAAATACATTATTAATATTTGATGAAGTGCAGGAATGCCCTAATATTGTTTCTTCGCTTAAGTATTTTTGTCAGAATTTTAGACAGATTCCTGTTATTGCTACCGGTTCAATGGTACGAGTTAAAATTCAGAGGGAAACACATAAGCGTGGAGGAGTCGGTAATGGTAGATTCTTATTTCCTGTGGGCAAGATAAATCAAATAACAATTTATCCAATGACTTTTGATGAATTTTTGATGAATAGTAATATAGTTTTATACGAAACAGTAAAAAAAGCGTATGAAAGTAGAACGCCTCTTGATACAAATATTCATGAACTGGCAATGGAACAGGTATATAGATATCTGCTTATAGGCGGTATGCCTGAAGCTGTAGAGACTTATATTGACAGTGGAAAACTGTTTGAAGCAAGAGAAATTCTTAAGGTTTTATATGATAATTATCTTTCAGATATGGAATTATATCAGGCAAGTCAGGAGGCAGTTTTACGCTCACGTAATTTGTTTTCTAATATATATAAGGAGTTGAATAAAGAATCCAAAAATTTTTCTCCGGGACTAATTGAAGAAAAGAGTAAGACAAGGGATTATGCGACATCTATTCAATGGCTTACAATGGCACATATTGTAAATCAGTCTTTTCAACTTAAAGAGCATATTACAATGCCGCTTATGCCGGATAATGAGAGTAATTTCCGTTTATTCCTTGGAGATATAGGTATGTTCTCTTATCAAAGTGGAATTAATGCAGCTTCTTTTTTGTCAAGCGAGAGGGATAATACGTTGACAGGAATTTTCTTTGAAAATTTTATTGCAAATGAATTAATTGCAAAAGGACATAAACTCTTTTATTGGAGAGGCAAAGCAACTGCCGAGCTTGAATTTATTATTGAATCAGACAATAAATTATATCCAATAGATGTTAAGAAAAGTAAGGGTACACTTAATTCACTTGAGAAGTTTTTAAATCATAATAAATTCGAGTATGCAATAAAGGTTTCCAAAAATAATTATGGATATAATGCTGAGCAAAAACTTTTAACTGTACCTTTTTACTTCTTTCCATTTGTAGCAGAAGAATTTTCTGATTCAGAGAGATAAGATAAGCACCGTATTTTAGTATTAAATTAAAATACGGTGTTTATTTTTTTGTAAAAAATATTTATAATACATTTATGTCATTATTTATAAGGAAGTGAAATTTTGAAAGAAACAATTGCAGCAATTGCAACAGGTATGTCCAACTCAGGTATAGGAATAATACGAATAACAGGTCCGGAAGCAATAGAAGTTGCGGACAAATTATTTGTATCCAAAAAAGGTTCAAAGAAACTTAGAGATGTTGCTTCACATACAGTTCATTACGGAAATATTGTCTATAATAATGAAATTATTGACGAAGTTCTTGTAATTGTAATGAAAGCACCTAACACATATACCCGTGAGGATGTTGTGGAAATCGACTGTCATGGAGGTGTTTTTGTTATGAAAAAAATACTTTCAGCTGTATTTAAATCAGGTGCAAGACCGGCTGAACCGGGAGAATTTACCAAGAGAGCTTTTCTTAACGGACGAATTGATTTATCACAGGCAGAAGCTGTAATTGATATTATAAATTCCAAAAATCAGTATGCACTTAAGAACTCCATTAAACAGTTAAACGGAAAATTATCAGAGAAAATAACATCAATAAGGGCAGAATTACTAGAAAAAATAGCATATATTGAAGCTGCACTGGATGATCCTGAACATATTTCTTTGGAAAATTTTGGGGATAAACTGTTGATAACTGTGGAAAACTCTGTGAATAATGTGGAAAACTTGTTAAAAACCGTGGAAAATGGTAAGTTATTCACACAGGGAGTTAAAACAGTCATAATTGGTAAGCCAAATGCCGGCAAATCAAGTATACTTAATGTTTTATCAGGGAGAGAGCGCGCAATTGTTACTGATATAGCAGGAACTACAAGAGATATTCTTGAAGAGCAGATTAATCTTGACGGAATAACGCTTAATCTTATAGATACTGCCGGTATAAGAGACACAGAAGATATTGTTGAGGGAATAGGTGTGGAAAGAGCCAAGAGCATGGCTAAAGAAGCTGACTTGATTCTTTATGTTGTGGATTCATCTACACTACTCGATGAGAATGATGATGAGATTTTATCTCTTGTTAAAGAATATAAAACAGTGATTTTGCTAAATAAAACAGATCTTATTCCTGTAACAACAGTCGAAGATATTAACAGGATTACCGATTCAAAAGTAATTCCTGTATCGGCTAAGGATTTAACAGGACTTGAAGATTTATCCACATATATAGTTGAACTTTTCACAAACAAAGAAATAGATTATAATGATGAAGTGTATATTTCTAATGAAAGGGACAAGGTCAGTCTTGATAATGCATTAGAAAGTCTTAAATTAGTTATAAGAAGTATTGAAGACGGAATGCCTGAAGATTTCTATACAATTGATTTGATGAATGCTTATACAGAACTAGGTAAAGTTATTGGTGAATCAGTTGAAGAAGATTTGGTTAATGAAATTTTCAGCAAATTCTGTATGGGAAAATAAATAGAAAGGCTCCCTATACGGGGCGTGGTAGAAGAAATGAATGTTGTAGAAGAATATGATGTTGCCATTGTAGGTGCGGGTCATGCAGGATGTGAAGCAGCACTTGCATGTGCAAGACTTGGTTTATCAACAATAATGTTTACCGTAAGTGTGGAAAGTATCGCACTTATGCCTTGCAACCCTAATATTGGAGGAAGCTCTAAAGGGCATCTGGTTAGAGAAATTGATGCACTTGGCGGTGAAATGGGTAAAAATATTGACCGCACTTTTATCCAATCTAAAATGCTTAACCGCTCCAAAGGTCCGGCTGTTCATTCACTAAGAGCACAGGCGGATAAGGCAGCTTACAGCCAGTCAATGAGAACTGTTCTTGAAAATACGGATAACCTTACAATACGTCAGGCAGAGGTTGCAGAGCTTATGGCAGAGAATGGAGTAATTAAAGGTGTCAAGACTTATTCGGGAGCACAATATTTTACCAAAGCTGTAGTTTTATGTACCGGTACATATCTCAAAGCAAGGTGTATTTATGGAGATGTAAGTTATAACACCGGTCCTAACGGACTCCTACCTGCTAATTATTTGTCAGAATCAATGAAGAAATTAGGAATTGAATTAGTCAGATTTAAGACGGGTACACCTGCAAGAGTTGATGGAAGAAGTATTGATTTTAGTAAAATGGAAGAACAGTTTGGTGATGAAAGAATTGTTCCTTTTTCTTTTTCAACGAATCCCGAGGACATACAGAAGGAACAGGTGTCCTGCTGGCTTACTTATACTAACGAAAATACTCATAATATAATCAGGGAAAATATTGACCGTTCACCATTATATTCAGGTGTAATTCATGGTACGGGACCAAGATACTGTCCTTCAATCGAAGATAAAGTTATGCGCTTCGCAGACAAGGACAGGCATCAGGTATTTATTGAGCCGGAGGGCTTATATACCCATGAATATTATCTTGGCGGAATGTCAAGTTCGCTTCCTGAAGATGTTCAGTATGCAATGTACAGAACAGTTCCCGGACTTGAAAATGCAAGAATTGTCAGAAATGCATATGCAATCGAATATGATTGTATTAATCCAATCCAGTTAAAATCTTCCCTTGAATTTAAAAATATTTCAGGTTTATTTTCAGGCGGACAATTAAATGGAAGTTCGGGATATGAAGAAGCAGCGGCACAGGGACTTATTGCGGGTATTAATGCAGCAATGAAGATTCTTGGTAAAGAGCCTTTGGTGCTTGATCGTTCAGAAGCATATATCGGTGTACTTATTGATGATTTGGTTACTAAAGAAAACCATGAGCCATATAGAATGATGACAAGCAGGGCAGAGTATCGTCTTTTGCTCAGACAGGACAATGCAGATATCAGACTTGCAAAGCATGGATATGAAGCCGGCTTACTTACACAGGAACAATATAATTCTGTGCTTAAAAAGATTGAACAGATTGATGAAGAAATAGAAAGACTTAAGCATGTAACAATTGGTGGAACTCAGACAGTTAATGATTTTCTGACAGCGAACAAAAGTACACCGCTTAATAATGGAATAAGTCTTGCAGAATTAATTCGTCGTCCTGAGCTTAATTATGAAATGATAGAGTCATTGGATGTGGACAGACCGGAATTAAGATATGACGTTAGAGAACAGGTTAATATCAATATTAAATATGAAGGATATATTTCAAGAGAATTAAAGCAGGTTGAGCATTTTAAAAAGCTTGAGAATAAAATAATACCGGAAGATATTGATTTTGATGATATTACCAGTCTGCGTCTTGAAGCCAAACAGAAATTAAAAAGTTATTCACCAAGGTCAATTGGACAGGCCTCAAGAATTTCAGGAGTTTCACCGGCAGATATTTCTGTTCTGTTGGTTTATATGGAGCAGCATCGGAGGTAACATGGATAATTTATTAAAAAATAGTCTTATCAGTATTGGAGTAGAACCTACCAAAGAACAGATAAATCAGCTTGACCGGTTTTATGAAATGCTGGTTGAGAAAAATAAAGTGATGAATCTTACTGCAATTACTGAATACGACGAGGTTGTAATTAAGCATTTTGTTGACAGTATGGCAGTAATAAATGCAATCTCACTTGATAAGGTTAAATCGGTAATTGATGTGGGAACCGGTGCAGGTTTTCCGGGAATAGTTCTCAAAATTTTTAAACCTGATATTAATTTTACTTTACTTGATTCTCTTAACAAAAGAATAGGTTTTCTTAATGAGGTTAAGACTGAGCTTGGATTGGAGAAATTGTCATTAATTCATGGCAGGGCTGAGGATTATGCAAGAATGTCTGAATATAGGGAGCAGTTTGATATGTGTGTTTCAAGAGCAGTTGCGAATCTTGCTACATTATCAGAATATTGTCTTCCTTTTGTCAGAAAAGAGGGTTATTTTGTAGCGTACAAAGCAGATGATTGTGCAGAGGAAATTGAGAATGCCAAAAAAGCAATTTTCTTATTGGGTGGAAAGGTTGAAAATGTAATATTATATAAGATACCGAATACTGATATTACAAGAACATTTGTAATAATAAAGAAAATATCCATAATTTCCAAGAAATATCCACGTAAAGCGGGATTGCCGTCGAAGGAACCATTAAAATAGTTAGTAGATTTTTAGTTATATTGTAATATGTTGATTAGAGGTTTTAAACTTTATGAAAAAAACAAGTGTAAAGAAAACAGATTTAAAGAAAACAAATATAAGGAAATCTATACAAACAATAAGTAAATATCTATTGTCACTTAAAGAAAATTTACAGTCGGACTTGAATTCTATTGAAAAAGATATAGAAAGAGTGGTTTTGTTGATATCTGATGCTCAGAAAAGTAAGAGTAATATTGAATCAACTTTTGATTCTTCTTATATGATTTTATCATCATCTCAGGTTGCCAAATTGGATGAATTTGCTGAAATTGATTCTTTTGACGAACTTATTAAGGATAAAAATGAAGAATTAAAGGTACTAGAGAATCAAAAGAAAATAATGTTGACTAAGATATCAGAATTAGATAAGGTTATTTCCTGCACCCAGGATGTAGAGAAAAGTTTCACGTGAAACATTTCATGTGAAGCTTTTTAAATTTATTATACACATAATGTTTCACGTGAAACATAATTTTAAATGAAATTAATATGGAATTTATACTGCTTAAGTGATATAATAGTTAAACACGATAAACAATTGGAGGAACCAATATGGGTAGAATAATAGCGGTAGCCAACCAGAAGGGTGGAGTTGGTAAAACAACAACTTCTATTAACTTGTCTGCCTGTCTGGCGGAACTTGGACAAAGAGTTCTTGTTGTAGATGTTGACCCACAGGGAAATACTACAAGTGGACTTGGAGTAGATAAGAATAATGTTGAAAATACAATATATGAATTAATGCTTGGGGAATGCACTATTGATGAGTGTGTAATTAAAAATGTATTGGATAATCTTGATGTAATGCCTTCGAATGTTAATCTCTCAGGAGCAGAGATAGATTTAATTGGTGTTGATGAAAGAGAATATATATTGCAGAAGGAGATTAACAAGATAAGAGATAATTATGATTTTGTAATTGTAGATTGTCCGCCATCTCTCTCTATGCTTACCGTTAATGCTATGACAGCATCTGATACTGTATTAGTTCCAATTCAGTGTGAATATTATGCTTTGGAGGGCTTATCCCAGCTGATTCATACTATTAATCTGGTTAAGAAAAGACTTAATCCTGATTTGGAGATGGAGGGTGTTGTATTTACTATGTATGATGCCAGAACAAATTTATCACTTCAGGTTGTTGAGAATGTTAAGGAAAATCTTAAACAGACAATATACAAGACAATTATTCCAAGAAATATAAGACTTGCAGAAGCACCAAGTCATGGTTTGCCTATTAATCTGTATGATCCAAAATCTGCCGGAGCAGAGAGTTACAGATTATTAGCTGATGAAGTAATACATAGAGGAGAAGAAGAATGGCAGTAGCAAGAAAAAAAGGACTCGGAAAAGGCCTTGGTAATCTGATTCCGGATTCAGATATTCAAGTAGAAGCTACGAATACTAAGGTAGTGGAAAAAGTAGTAGAGAAGATTATTAAGGAACCGGCAGAGGTTGTACTTAAGATAAATGAAATTGAACCTAACAGAGAGCAACCAAGACGTAATTTCGATGAGGATGCACTCCTTGAATTAGCTGACTCAATCAAACGATATGGTGTGATTGAGCCACTCCTTGTAAAAAAAGAGAATGATTATTACAAAATAGTTGCCGGAGAACGCCGTTGGAGAGCCGCAAAGCTTGCGGGACTTAAAGAACTTCCTGTTGTAATTAAGGATTATAGTAATCAGGAAATAATGGAAGTTGCTCTCATTGAAAATATCCAGCGAGAGGATCTGAATCCTATTGAAGAAGCTCTCGCATATCAGAGTCTTATCAAGGAATACAGTCTCAAACAGGATGAGGTTGCAGAAAGAGTTTCCAAGAGTCGTGCTGCAATTACCAATGCAATGAGATTACTTAAGCTTGATGAGAGAGTACAGCAGATGGTAATTGATGATATGATTTCCAGTGGTCATGCCAGAGCTTTACTGGGTATTGAAAATAATGAGCAGCAGTATATTGTTGCAATGGAAGTTTTTGATAAGAAACTGAGTGTTCGTGAGACTGAGAAACTGGTTAAAGTATATAATAATCCTACGAAATCAGTAGAGAAGAAGTTACCCGAAAACGATTTCATATACAGAGATATGGAGGAGCAGCTCAAATTATCCGTTGGTACAAAAATCGTTATCAAAAATAAAGATAATAATAAAGGTAAAATAGAAATAGAATATTATTCCAAGGATGATTTTGAAAGAATTGTTGAATTACTTAAAAATAAATAATGTGGAGGAATACTAATGAAAGCGTTTTTTAATTTAATTGAAACTAATTCTGTATACATAATACTTGCACTTGTAATTTTAGTTATTGTATTAATCGCTTTAGTTATTTATAATACACTTCGAATTAATAAATTAAACGCCAGATATGAAACATTTATTTCAGGTAAGGATGGTAAAACACTTGAAGATACTATTTTGACCCGATTCAAAGAAGTTGATGAATTAAAGAAATCGAATGACATAAATAAAAAACAAATTGCATTAATAAATGAGGAATTATTGTCAACATATAAAAAAGTTGGCATAGTAAAATATGACGCATTTAATGAAATGGGCGGAAAACTGAGTTTTGCCCTTGCAATGCTTGATAAGACCAATAATGGATTTGTCATGAATGCAATGCATAGCAGAGAAGGATGCTATACATATATCAAAGAAATTGTTAACGGTGAGAGTTATATAACACTGGGAGAAGAAGAAAAAGTGGCTCTTGAACAGGCAATTAATTCTGACAGCAATGTAACAGATTAGTATGTAATGGAGAGGTGGTAGGAATGAGAGTTGTAGATGTCAGAGAAATTCCGGAAAATGCAGTTCTTGGAAGAACTGTAAGCAACGACTCAGGTGTTGTTTTATTATATGCCGGCAGTGTAATTACTGAAGAAATAGTTGAAAAATTAATTGATAATAATATTCATTCAGTATGGATTAGTATGAAAAATAAAGAAGCAGATACCTTTTCCTCGGAGGCAATAGAAAGTGACATTATTGATTGTGTTACACATGCTATTAAAGCCAGAATAAGATTTAATGATGACACTGAGATGAAAATGGTTTCAGAGCATGCATTTAAGATTATCAGAAAAATCATTACCAGTGAGGAAGTTATGAGCTGCATGGTAAATGTCAAGAAAAGAAGTATTGATATATACTCCCATATGATTAATGTAGCAATTTTATCAGTTATAATGGGAATTAAGTTTGACATTACAGAAGAAGAACTTGATTATATTGGTTTGGGCGCTCTGTTCCATGATATTGGAATGTGTGATTTGGAAATTAAATATAATGATGTTGAAATTGATAAGTTGTCATCACAGGAAAAAATGGTATATCGCAAACATGTTATAGATGGATATGAAATGATACACAATCATGATTGGATACCTGAAAAAGTAAAATTAATTGTTCTTTCTCATCATGAGCGTGAGGATGGAAGCGGATATCCTTTTCATAAGAAGAGTGAAAGAATTCCAATAGAAGTTAAAATTGTTGCTATATGTGATTTCTTTGATGAGCTTGTAAATGGTATAGGATACAAAAAAAGAAAAGTTCATGAGGTTGTAGAATATTTAAGAACTGCAGGTGCATATCTTTTTGACTATGATGTAGTTACAAAGATTATTTCAAATATTGCATGGTTCCCAAATGGTTGCAAAGTGTTAACAAGTGATGGGGATATAGCTGAGGTAATGTCTCAGAACAAAGGTTTACCGGACAGACCGATAATACGGTTATTAATGGATTCAATGGGAAATCCTTATAAAGAAAATATAACAAAAGACTTAACAGAATACCTAACAGTGTTTATAATGGACACAGTGGAATAGAAACAGGAGGATAACAATAAATGTTAGATATGAAATTTGTCAGAGAAAATCCTGACCTAGTAAAAGAAAATATTAAAAAGAAATTCCAGGATTCAAAGCTTCCTTTGGTAGATGAAGTAATTGCGTTGGATGAAGAATCAAGAGCAGCTAAACAGGAGGCGGACAACCTTAGAGCTGAACGTAATAAATTATCTAAACAGATTGGTGCTTTAATGGCACAGGGGAAGAAAGAGGAAGCAGAAGAGGTTAAGAAACAGGTAAATGCTAACTCTGAGAGACTTGCCGAGTTGGAGGTTAAGGAAGCAGAGCTTGAAGAAAAAGTCAGAAAAATAATGTTAATTATTCCAAACATTATTGACCCAAGTGTTCCAATCGGAAAAGATGACAGTGAGAATGTTGAAATTCAGAAATACGGCGAACCTGTAGTTCCTGATTTTGAAATTCCATATCATACAGAGATTATGGAGAATTTTGACGGAATTGATTTGGATAGTGCAAGAAGAGTTGCCGGAAACGGATTCTATTACCTTATGGGAGATATTGCAAGACTTCATTCTGCGGTTATCTCTTATGCAAGAGATTTTATGATAAACAGAGGTTTTACTTATTGTGTACCTCCTTTTATGATTCGTAGTGATGTTGTTACAGGTGTAATGAGTTTTGCTGAAATGGAAGCCATGATGTATAAGATCGAAGGAGAAGACCTTTATCTGATCGGTACCAGCGAACATTCCATGATTGGTAAATTTATCGATCAGATTATTCCGGAAGAACAGCTGCCACAGACACTTACCAGCTATTCACCATGTTTCCGTAAAGAAAAAGGTGCACACGGTCTGGAAGAAAGAGGTGTTTACAGAATCCACCA
>JBGVJZ010000008.1:0-69114 GCA_045129695.1 Lachnospiraceae bacterium
CACGTCCGTCATATAAGTAGTAGTCCTTTTCTTCTTCACTGTCAATGCTGATTCTCTCATTACCGTAGGTGTAGCTGTTCTTAATCGTTCCGTTTTCGTCATACTCCATGAGAACCTGACATCCCTGTTACCTATTATTCGTTCTAATAATATTTTACAGGTAAATCCACGAATCTACAATTGCGAGGACACTTCATATTGTCACCTAGATTATAGATAATAATTAACTTTTTTCCATATAACACTTCCGTCTTTTAAAGAAATTAATGTCGGTTCATTTACTATTGAAATTTCAAGTAAACTATTTATATCATAACCTTTATTTAATGAATCCATAAGAATTTTTTCTATTCTGAATGCGCAGGCATAAAACTCTTTATAACCATTCGCATCTTCATCCAATCCATTATTACTCTCATAAATTGTATCAATTTTTCCTTCTAACACTAATTTACCATTTTCCCATTCAACTTTTAAACATGTGCCATTAGGATATCTATTTATTGCTCTAATCATTTCATCCATAAATTTTCCTCTCTATACTTTCTTATTTATTTTGCACAAAAAAACCTGCATTTCAGCCATTTGTACAATGATTTATTAAGTTACAAATAATGATAAACATTCATTAATAGGCGAAAGCTGTGTCATTTCAGATGCAATGCACAACATTTTCCAGTCAGAAAGGTACATAACGTCATCCTTTTTATGAAGACAAATCTGTATCCCGTTCTTCCCTATGGTTGCTAACCTCTCATGTCTAACAGGATCATCCTTACCTTAGAAGGGTCCTAAATCCCTTCCTCCAGCCACATATCAATCAGATGTTTATAAGGATCCAATTTAGAAGGTTTTGGTGCTGTGAGTGTATATACCGGTTTGGTGTCAGAATTCGCATATTTTTTAGCTGTTCTGGGATCAATATGATGTTTTCTCGCTATTTCTGTATAGCTTAATCCTTTCTTGCGTTCGTTTTCTAATTTCCATCCATAAGTTTCCTTTCATTTTTTAATCACTCCTATAATGTATTTATAAGAGTGTATCACATCTTAAGATGCATTGAAAGACTTGTATATCTCACTTGAATAGCAAAACGCCGACAACCTCAACTGATAAGTCACTCTCTTCACATATACGAAACTAGATGAAAGTTTTCACTTAGAACTACCAGTATTATTTTTAATTATCTGTAATGGGCAGACCTATCCATTATTGTTAGTATTGGTGCTCATAACTCGTCTTAAAATTAATCTGACAACGAAAAAATTTCTTGAAATCATTAAACGTTTTATATGTATTTATATCCCTTACTACTTTTAATTCAGATAAAAAATCCATTAAATCTATTGAATTAATATCGCCTTTATTAATGATTTTTATTTCTTGATTACCGCTTTTTTAAGTAATATTTATGAATGAATTACTGCCTTTTATAGCAAAATTTACAAATAAAATACCGCTTTTATACATAAAAAAACGCATTGACTTCATAATTCTCATTACTATGAATTCAATACGTTATGTATGTTTATGCACACTATTAAGTTTTACTTTTTGTCCTTATGTTGAGACATAATTAAATAAATATATAGCAAAAGTTTTTTAATACCATTTGTTTATTATGCTTTAATTTATATTGATATTATTGTTCAATTATATGAATAGCTATTTTCATAACAATAAAGTATCGTGTGTTGTCAAAGGAGGGAACACACAATGACTAATACATATTTTTTCAAGCTGGTACAGTGTCATCTTGAAGAGCGTGAATACAACAATGTATACGAAAATCTTATGAAAGATAAGAACTATCTAAAAGCCTACCAGCATCACAAAGCAATGTTTGATAAATATGAAAATCTTGATTTACCATTAGAACAACGTAGGTTCTTTAATGAGCTTATTGATGCCATTCACTCTCAGGAATGTGCCTACACTGCAGTTTTATTTCGAATGGCTATGCAGTACGGATTTTCTATTGTTTGGGAGTTGATGGATATGAAATAATTAGTCCTACATAATTTAAATTCACACTAAAGAACGCATTATCTTCATAGAATCACTATGAAAATAATGCGTATTATATGTTTGTATAATATTTATATGTCACTATATAAATTCAAGTGCTAATTTTCTCCTTGTGGATTAAATTATTTAAACTTATTATATTATTTGGACTTCAAGATTCTTAGCTATTATAATCATATCTGTTTCAACATTTATATTGGTAATTTTAAAAATAATATTACCTTGTGTAACTCCATACATTTTATTGATTTTATAAGCTTCTTCACCATCAACAGTAGAAATAAAAATCCCATTGCCCTCGTATGTAAAGAAAAAATTACAAGAAACCATATGAGGTTGTTCAAATATAATTTTTACTTTATCATCCTCTGCTTCATCTAGAAACCCATGTAACTCAAGTTCCCCTCGATTAATATTACACATTTCAAAGTCCATCCACAATTGTTCTTTTAAGAACTCATTTATTTTATCGATTTCGTTATAATACATACTTAATTACCTCCATTTATAGGAATATGCGTCATCTTAGCTGCCGTTTCATTAAAATTAGGATTTGATGTCCCGCCTTTAAAAAATTCAGTTAACACAGACTCATGATACCAGTTTCCATCAGTACCTAAATATTCTAATCCAGTACCTTGTCCATGTTCATCTAAAATAGTACTCTGTCTCGAAACTCTATATATAGAATTCGCATTTGTATACTTTGAATTTCCTTCATGAATTCGAACAGTATATTTATAATCTCCCTCAAACCATACCTCTTTTAATCGATTTGGAGCTACCTCTAATCCTTGATTCTTTAATGCTCTTTGTAAATACGCTGATGAACTATTGGAATTTTTACCACTCTCACCATTTATCGTCTCCGCTGCATCACATTCCAACTTTGGAGTGGTTTTTTCTACCTCAGGCTGTTTTTGATAGCTGTCCGCATCATCACAAAATTTTTGTGTCTCAGGTTTTGTAGTTGTATTGTACTTTGCTTGAGCATTTTTTTCATATATATTGTTTTGTGCCGTAGTTACAGCCTTTGCTGTAACATATCCTGCCAATCCGGTCAGTGCATTTGTCAATACCGTCTTTGGATTTGCGGCAGACTTCACCGCAGACTTTATATTTTCACCATTATAAACTCTTGTCGAAGTCTCTGATACAAATCCTCCTGCTACACTTCCTGCCATTACAGAGGTTGCTTCGGTAATAACTTTCCCTACTACATTTCGGCTGACAGCTTGTACAGCAGGATTTGCACCCAACCCAAATGATACTGCTCCTCCTATAACTCCACTGACAGTGCCTATTGTTCTTCCTACAACAATATTCTTTACTGTTTCTTTGACACTCTTTTTTTGTTCAATAGAGTTGGCCAATGCATTACCCGCTCCACTTATACCACCGGCTGCAGCTGAAGCAAGGGCTATATTTCCGGTTGTTGCAATTATTGCACCACTGGCAATTCCGCTGACTGCTCCAATAGCAGCATTTTTGGCAGCATTTTTTCCGTTAAATTTTCTGCCTTCTACTTTTGCGGATATCGCTTCACTGACAACTCCGGTAACTGCTCCTACAACTGCACCTGCAATAATTCCACCTATTATGTGAAACCAGTGTCCGCTCGGGTCATTATACATCACCGGATTATTAAGCGTGTAGATATACCTGTTCAGTGTCAGCGGGTTAGTCACGTCTCCAAGATAACTGTCCGCCGTACTGAATCTTCCCGTCGCGCTGTCATAGTATCTTGCCCTTAAGTACTGCAGTCCCGTCACAGGGTTGGTCTCTTCTGCATTATAACCATAGAAGCTTTCAAAATCAGGTGCTCCGCCTGTCACGTTTCCGAACGGGTCATAGGTGTAGGCTTCAACGATGTTGTCCGCATTAACCAGCTGTGATACGGAGCCACGTCCGTCATATAAGTAGTAGTCCTTTTCTTCCTCGCTGTCAATGCTGATTCTCACATTGCCGTATGTGTATCTGTTTTTGAGAGTTCCGTTTTCATCATACTCCATGAGTACTTGTGCATTATTGGTATTAACGTTATTTACATAATAAGTAAGCTCATATTCTGTTCTGGTAACAGGAGTATACTCTGCATTATCAGGAATTACTATGCTTCTCTTCCGTGAACGGCTTCTGCTGTTATATTCTGACTCTTCTTTCCCTGCATCATCAGGTAACGCCTCGCTGTGGAGTACCAGCTCATACTGACCTGTTACATAATCCCATGCATGGCAGAATTCATCCGACATATGCATGGCAAGGGATGTGTTTCCCACTGTAAAGAACTGCATGATTCCCTGTCCGAAGCCGTACCAGAAGATGGTATCCGCAGGGTCTGCATATACCTTTTCATAGTAGGTATATATTATATCCGGTTCTTTGCTGTCAGTATCAGTTATATCCTTATCAGCTGATGAATCGGTTTCAGGAATTGTATTATCAGGAATATTTGGAATCTGTGATGATTCACCCTCACCCATATCAGTACCATCACTGATATCCGGATTCTTATAATCATCATCAGGATTAACTGCTTCGCCGGTATCTTTATCAGAGACTAAACCGTCACCGCTATCAGGACTGTCCTGTGGTTCTTCCTTATCAATATTTTCAACCCTGATATACTCGGTTACTTCCTTAATCGACTTTTGGAATACCCTATTGCCGTCACCATCGTATGTTGCAGCCATCAGAAGCTCTCCGCCTTTACTAACTGCCGCAAGGCGCTGCTCAACATTGTACTCGTATGTAGTTACTTCCTCTCCAGTCTGTTCACTTATGAGGTTTCCGTTGGCATCGTAGATGTAAGTGGTTACGCCGTCCACTGTACTTGTTGATTCAATAAGACGGTTTGCTTCATCATACTTATATGTTACAGTTTCAGGTCTGTCAGTTCCGCTTATCTGAAGTCTCGTTCTGTTGCCAGATGAATCATAGGTGTATTCATAGAGGGCTTTGTTTCCTCCTTCCTGCTCTGTGAATGAAGCAAGCTCTCCTGCTTCATTGTAGGTATAGGTTCTTATGACTGTTCCGTCACTGTCTGCTGCGGTTTCCTTCGTTATATAGCCCTGAGTGTCATACTCGTAGGCAAATGAGGATTGAAGTTCTCCCGTGGAAGCAGTATTGGTAAGCAGTACAAGGCTGCCTTTTTCGTTGTATTCATATGTGGTCTGCGAGCCGTCAGGTCTTATGGTAGCTGTTACCCTTCCGATGGCATCGTAGGTATAGAGGGTTTTATCACCATTGTCATCAACCGCAGTCAGGCGGTCATTAAGGTCATATGAATAGTTTACCACACTTCCATCCGCATATGTGATTGAGGCAAGTCTTCCGCATTCATCGTATGAATACTTTATGGTTCTTCCGTCGCCTCCCGTAACGGAGGTGATTCTTCCCATTATGTCATACTCATATGTACTCTCACCTGTGTCATCCGTCATTGAGATGCGGTTGCCCATTGTGTCATAGAGATACAGTACTTCGCTTCCGTCCTCTTCATAGCTTCTGGACACGAGGTTGTTGAGTCTGTCATAATCGTAGGTTACGATGGTGCTGTCAGGACGTACTATGGATTTAAGTCTGCCTGCAAGGTCATATGTCATGAGTTCCGTAGTGCCTGATGAATCAGTAAGACCTGTAAGGTTTCCCTCAGGGTCGTAGGTGTAGGAAGTCTTTCTGCCGTCTGCATCAGTAAGGCTTGTAAGATTACCCATGCTGTCATAGGTATAACGGGTTGTTCTGTTAAGTGCATCCGTTACTGAGGTAAGTCTGTCGGCAATGTCATATTCATAAGAGGTTATTCCGCCAAGAGGATTGGTTACTCCTGTGATATTTCCATGTGCGTCATAGGAATACCTGGTTGTTGCTCCTGTTGCATCCGTCACCTGTGTTGCCTGTCCCATAAGGTCGTATTCATAGGCAGTTGTATTGCCAAGCGGGTTGGTTGTTGCAGTTACCTGATTGGCGGCATTATATTTCTGTGAGAATACATAACCCATCGGGTCAGTTATTGTAATAAGGTTGTAATTACTGTCATATGCAAGTGTTGTGGTTCTTCCTCCTGCCTTGGTAACACCTGTTACATTACCCACAGGGTCATACTGCCATTCTGTTATTGCTCCAAGGGGGTCTGTGGCAGATGTTATCCTGTTAAGCAAATCATAGGTGTATGATGTTGTTGCACTGTCTGCCTCTATTACGGAAGTAAGGTTGCCGTTAGAATCATACGAATAGACTGTGTCAGAACCTTCAGGATTGGTTACCTTCGTAACTCTGTGCATTATGTCATATTCGTAGGTGGTGGTACGGTCCATGTTGTCGGTTTCTGACGCTATGTTACCATACTCATCATAAGTAAAGCTTCTGATATAGCCGTTAGGTGTCGTTACTCTGGTAAGACGGAGTGCAGGGTCATATTCATAAGTATATTTTCCACCGTTTGGCTGTGTCATTGAGGTTGTTAATCCGTTAAGGTCATACTCGTAAGTGGTTACATTGCCAAGCGGGTCTGTCATCTCTGTTACATTATTATGTTTGTCATAGCTGTATTTAATCACAGCACCCTTTGGAGATATTGTTTCTGTAACATTGCCGATTTCGTCCGTGACAAATTCGGTTATGTAACCGTTGGCGTCCTTGGATTTTACAAGGTTACTGTTAGAATCATATCTGTATTCTGTCCTGCCTCCTTCCGGTGAGTTAACTGCTATGATTCTCATAAGCTCGTCATACTCATAGGAAGTGGTATTACCGTTTCCGTCCGTTGATGAGACAAGCTCATTAAGGCTGTCATATATATAGCTGTTACTGATTCCGTTGGCATCAGTTACTTTAATAAGATTTCCGTTTAAGTCGTAATTATATGCTGTTATTCCACCTAAAGGATTAGTTTCCTGAATCAGCTGATTAATCTTATCATATGCATAACTGTAAGTGGCATCATTGGTAGTTTCTTCAATTGTATTACCCGCGGCATCATATTTAAATTCAGTAGTTACTCCTTCTGCATCCTTTATGCGGATTACTCTGTCAAGGCTGTCATACTCGTAGGTGGTGGTATTTTTGTCAGTTCCGGTATTGGAGATTATTCTGGAAAAATCATCATACACATAGCTTTCACATCTTCCAATGGTATCTGTTATGGTTACCAGTCTTCCGTATTCATCATAGCTGTATGTAAGCATTGAACCTGTATTGTCAGATATTTCCGTAATGTTACCCATTACATCATAGACATACGACTCCGTTAATCCTGCCGCATCAACCGATTCGATTATTCGGTTTAGTGCATCATACTTGGACGTCTGTGTGTCTCCGTTTGGAAGGATTGTATTTACAGCGTTACCGTTGAGGTCATATTTTATCTTATAGATATATCCCTCTGCGTCTGTTATCTGTGTAATGTTTCCGACTGAATCATATTCATAAGCAGTAGTACCGTTTAATGCGTCTGTTACTTCCGTTAAATTCTGTATTCCGTCATATGAGTAGTTGGTTATGTTTCCTCTGGCATCCTTTGCGGATATGAGGTTATTAACTTCATCATATGCATATATTGTGGTGTTGCCTTTGGCATCCTTTGTTGCAGTAATATTTCCGTTAAGATCATATACGGTAGTAGTTTTGCCACCGTTTGCATCAGTAATCTCCAATATTCTGTCGGCTGCATCATATTTATACGATGTTACGTTATTTAACTCATCAGTTATTTTTACCTGTCTGTTAAGGGAATCATATACGTAGCTTACAGTACCTCCAAGAGGGTCTGTTGCTTTTATAAGGTTATTATTGGCATCATATTCATAGCGGTATGTTCTTATACCATTCTCTGTCACTGAGGTTATGTTGCCGCATTTATCGTTGGTGTACGCTGTTGTTTTGCCGGTTGTGTCAGTATGGCTGATTAACCGGTCTTTTTTATCATATTTATAGCTTTCTTTGGTTCCGTCAGCATGGGTTATTCCGGATAAAAGTCCGTTGACCGTATAGGAATATGCAGTTATATTTCCGAGACAGTCTTTTTTCTCTGTAACAAGATTAAGTACGGAATCGTATTTGTAAGCTGTTATGTTGCCTTTTGGGTCAGCTGCTTTTATAAGGTTGCCGTCTGTGTCATATGCATATGTATATATTGCTCCGTTTGGCTTAATCTCTTTAACCTTACGGTTGCGGCTGTCATATTCATATCGGGTAATGTTTCCTTCTGCATCGGTTACTGACAGTTCATTGCCATTACCGTCATAGGTATAGGTAAGTACATTGTTCTGTGGGTCAGTCGCTTTGGTTATGTTGTACATTCCGTCATATTCAAAATCAGTTGCATATCCCATCGGGTCTGTGATTCGTATGACGTTCCCGATTTTATTAAGGGTATATTCCGTGTAGGCTCCGTCTGCCGACTGCTCACCAATCTTATTGCCCACAGGGTCATACATTATACGGGAGGTACTGCCGTCAGGTGTGGTTGTGGTTATAAGCTGATTCATGGAATTGTAATAATACTTGTATACATTTCCATTGTAATCCTTGTATGTGCTTAATGCTGCGCCTGTGTATGTGTAGTATTCCGTTCTGCCGTTTGGATTGGTGTGGCTTGTTACCCTGTGGGTACTGTCATATCTGTATGTGTCAGTGGTTCCGTCGGCATGGGTGACTTTGGTTAAATCCCCTGTTGTGGAATATTCATATCCTGTAACGTTTCCTGCATAATCAGTCAGTTGTGTGAGTCTGTTGCTGCTGTCATATTTGTAGGAAGTTTTTTGACCGTCTTCTCTGGTTCTGGTCAGAATATTGCCGTTTCCGTCATATGTATAGGTGTATTCATCATCTTTTATCAGGTTGCCGTTGGTGTCATATTTCTTGGTGATTGTTTTACCATCGGGATATTCTATCCCGGTAGTGCGGTAGTGGTCATCATAGGTGTATTTGGTGACATTGCCGTTGGCATCGGTTGTGATAGTCTGATTAGCTGTATACTGTAATGTTACTGTTTTGCCGTTGGCGTCAGTCTGTCTGATAACACGGCCCTTATTGTCATAGGCATTAAGTATTATTCTGTCATTTTCCTGGTTATACCATGAGACCATGTAGTGATTGCTGTCATAGCTATATTTAATGCTGTTTCCGTTGGCATCCACATGTTCAGTAAGATTACCGCCTGTGTCATATTTATATCTTAATACTGCTTTGTTTGGAAGTGTTATTGCTGTAATTCTTCCATTGTCATCACAGGTTACTGCATAAACCTTGCCCGATGGAGAGGTAATGCTGCTTATTCTGTAACTGCTGTCATATTTTATGGTTGTTGTAAAGCCTTTATCATCCACAGCTTCAGTTAAAAAGCCCCATGAATCGAACTTCTTATAGGAGCCGTCTGTATCATGGATTTCATAGCGGTACAGGGTGTTTGAACCTGATTTGTAAGAGATTTTCTTAAGGGTATGGTAATAGCCGTCAGGTGAATCATAACCGCCTTTTCCGTCAGGGGCAAAATACAGTGTTCTGCCGTCTCCCATTCGGTATGCAATGCTTCCGTCTGCAATTACCGATAATCTCTCATCATATGCAAAGCTCCAGTTAATTCCAAACATTGAATTAACACCGCCTGCTTTGGAGTTATAGGTTCTCTCAATTGCGAAATCTCCGTTGTAATCAGGGATTGAAGCGTCCACTGCATTGAAATAGAAATTGCCTGTATTGAGGTTAACCGGCTCATATCCGAATTCACAGTGGAGTCCTCTTCCTATTAATGCGTTGTCTATTTTCTTCTTCTCATCAACTGTGAGTTCATCATTGCTGTATGGTACAGAGGTCTTAGGATTGCGTATAAATATTGTGTTATTCTGTACAACAAGTGCATCCTGTACACCATTGTCACTCATAAGTGTTGAGAGCGGTACTCCGTAATGTCTTGCTATGGATGGGTATGTGTCAAACTGTTTTACTCTGTATATTAGGAATTGTTCACTGCTTACGGTGCTTCCCGTACTGCCGTTTAATGTTGGCTGTGCAGTTATCTTATAAACCGTGTCATAAGATAATCCTTTAAAAAGTCCTGTCTGCCAGTTGGATTTCTTGTCCTTGTATTGTGTTCCGTTTGGAAAATCATCTGTAAAACCTGTGCTGTCCGGGTATTTATAACTGGCACTTGCCCTTGTATATGCATATACGCCCCCAGGTGTTATCTGATATTTAATAAGAGCATCCGGCGTGGCAGTTCCATCCGCAAATACTGCATCAAACTGCTGTTTACCTGTTATGTCATTTTCTGTTACAGGTCTTAAATTAATGGTTGTCGAGTTTAACGGATAGTCTGTATCAACAGGGTCGGGTATTGACCAGCTGATTGTGAGTTTGGGCTTGTTTTCCCTTGTGTTGTCATGGAAAACTTCACACTGCATGTTCCGTTCGTCCACAGACTTTAATACAAATCCGTTATTAGTTTTGATGCCTTTTGCCCAGTTGTTAACCTGCGTGGTTATGTCCCATGTAAGCCAGCCGGCAACAGTACCTGCCTGCTTAGTTCCTACACTTTCATGGGTATAATTCTGTTGTTCATTCCATGTGATGGTTTTCGGATTCCATGTATTCTCTACCGTGTATAGTCCGATTATGTTCTGTCCTTTGCTCCATGCGGTATAGTGGTAGAGGCCAAAAGTTGCACTGTCTATTCTGGCATCTTCTGATATTCCGGTAAAATCATAATTAACAGAAATATATGTTCTTGTCTCTTGAAAGGCTTTTCCATAATTAACTATATTACTACTTACAATGCCATCATCATATCCACAATACGGATAACCATTAGCACCTTCGTAGGTATCTGGAAATCCTGCTGATACTGTATAAAGCATGATGTTTTCGTTGGTTATATCTATTGTCGGGTCGATTCTTACAGGATATGCCCTCTCAGGTGCGTTAAGCCATTCCTTATCCGCTGTGATAGTCGCAATATATTTTCCATCCTCTTTAGCTAATGCAAGCGAAAGATTGGTTGACACCTCGCCTGATGCATCCATCATTTCCGGAGCAACAATGGAAAATACCGGTTCTTCAGATTCTGATGAATATATTCTGATTACACCATTTTCTTCAATAACTGTCAGGTTATTTGCTTTAACTTCAAACCTAAAGGTGTGCTTGTCCGATGGGCGGTTCAGTACAATATCCTCTTTGATTGTATCTCCGAGTACTGTGTACTGGTAGTCTATTCCCGGATATACATCATTATAGAGAACTGCATTGTCCACTGCCACAGGTCTTGAATAGTCTCCTCCGAGTGGTATGAGTTCCATGGTGTAATCATCTTTATAAAGCTTTACACCATTTCCGTCGGTTATCTTCAATGGCAGCTTAACTGTATAATCATTGGCTGCATTTTCAAAATGTGTCGGCATGGACAACAGTTCTTTTTCCACAAGGGTATTGTCCACAGGTTCAGCTGTATTATCCTCTGTTATATATGTATTCGCCTCTCCCCCAATCTGTGTTACAAATGTATTCTCCCCCGTCTGATATGTTTTGGAATATTCATCCATCCCAACAAGAGTTCCCTCAATCTGTTCCTCCTCATAATATTTTTTCGGCTCTCTTAAGGTCGGTTTCTTCTGATAGTCCACGCCATTCATCATGTCAAGTGCAGGCGGGCGAGTAAAATCAACCTCTCTTATGCTCTCGCGTTCTTCACCCTGTGCCCAAGCCTCATTAATCGGAATGGAAGTAAGTGTGATAGACAGACATAACATTATGCTTATTACGGATTTAATCGGTCTGCGTTTAATTGTTCCAAAAGGCTTATGCAGGCTGATTATATGTGACATCCAAAGACCGATTGTTCCAAGAATTGTGTACACAATAACTTGTATTACACTCTGTGCAGTACCTGTAGTACTATAATTAAATTCCGCTACTGTGATTATTCCGATTCCGGCAAGGATAAGTTCGAGTATAAGAATTTTAAAATATATACCCGGCTTAACTGCTTTAAATGAATTGCCTACCGGCTTTTCTTCTGCCTCAGGTATATTCCAGAACATTATTACAGCCATCGGAATTGCGAATATGGTTATTAATCCGGTTATAACATTTATTATTCCCTTTATATAATCTACTGTAAGCCTGTTTTTGAAAATACTGTAGGTAATTTCCGCAATAAGGCCATATATAAATGACATTACAATACTTATTGCAATAAGTGCCACACCGTACAGCAGTATTCGCAATAACCTATGCATATAGTATACATCGTTTTTACTGTCTGTAAAGCCAAAAAATGCAGTAAGACTTCCAAAGCACACAAGGCTTAGGATTATTCCTACTGCATATGGTATAATATTAATATGTTCGCTTCCTATTAAATGCCGATACACCGGCGGTACCAGACATACTCCCATTAACGTTATCGCTAATGCAGAGAGCATTGCGATAAGTATTCGGGCAGCTTTCTTCATTTGTGATTTCATAATTGTCCTCCTTCATTCCCTATATTGGTTTTATCGTTTCAATGAATATTTTCATATTTTATATAAGTATAGGACAATTAAAATATTATGTATCTCCGTTTTTGTGTGTAAATGAGGCTTTTTTTCTATAATTTTCAAGCAAAAATCTCGGTTTTTGTAGGTTTTTGTAGGTTTTGCAACTTTACTCCCTGATTACAGGTGTTGTATTCTATGAAAAAATCACCAAGGAGAACATCAATCTATGAATAATTTACAATCCATAACTAATAACTATTTTAACTACTGCCAATATCAAAAACGTCTGGATGCCAAAACCCTGAAGGCATACAGAATCGATTTAAAACAATTTCTCGATTTCTCAAATGTATCTACTCTCAACTCTTTTACCCCAACAATATTGGAACATTATATTATGCAGCTGCACCAGCAATTTAAACCAAAAACCGTTAAGCGAAAAATAGCTTCTGTTAAAGCATTCTTTCGTTATCTGGATTATCGTGACTACATAGAATACAATCCTTTCAACAAAGTGGAGGTCAGATTTCGAGAGCCTGTCATTTTACCTAAAACAATTCCGTTGAACACAGTGGAAAAGCTTCTATATACCATGTATCATTGTCATCTTACTGCTTCAACCACATATCGCAAGAAATCCGTCCTTCGTGATATTGCTGTTATAGAGCTTCTATTTGCGACGGGGATGCGTATTTCTGAGCTCTGTTCTCTTACTCCGGCGGATATAAATCTATCTGAACAGACTGTATTGATATTCGGCAAAGGCTCCAAGGAGCGCAAACTCCAACTCGGCAACGACGCTGTAATCTCCATACTTTCCGAGTATTATCATACTTTCTCAAATGAAATTTATCAGTGTAATCATTTCTTCGCTAACCCTTCCGGTACAGCACTTACAGATCAATCCGTTCGTCGTATGATTAAAAAATACTCTGACCTTGCCGCCATAGACCTCCACATTACTCCGCATATGTTCCGGCACACCTTCGCCACAAGCCTGTTGGAAGCCGATGTCGATATCCGCTACATTCAGGAGATGCTGGGGCATAGTTCGATTAATATTACGGAGATTTATACACATGTAACTATGGCAAAGCAGAGGGACATTCTGAGTACGAAGCACCCGAGGAAGGATTTTAAGGTGGGGGAGTGAGATGGAATAAAGTGGACAGCCTGGGAGGGCTACATTTTTTAAGACCAATTCAATATTCTACATCTAAAATTTTAATGGATAATATATAGTTATCTGTTACTTTTACTACATAGAGAGTAATCAATGTTAAATAGTGAACGAAAGGATACAAAAATGAAACTGGTAGTAATATTAAATGTAAATCCTGATGAAAATGTTAATACAAAAATCAGCAATAATAGGGAATATACTCGTCGTAACTTAAAAACAATTTTATCCGATGGTTTTTCTGGATTTATTGAAGACATTGTGTTTTATGACAATTTTGAGCAATTTAAAGAAATGGTATCTAATCATTTAGATGACTTGGTCTTAAATTTTGATTTTGGATATAAAACCAGAATTAGAAATATGAATGTGCCTGCATTTTGTGAAAATTATAATATTAAGTATTTCAATCCTGATCCATATGTTCAAGTGATATGTCAAGATAAATACATTACAAAAAAATTTGCTGAAAACTTTGAAATAAAAACTCCCAAAAGTTTACTTGTATTTATGCACTCTTATAGGAGAGAACTTCTGTATGACTTCAATTATCCAGTAATAATTAAGCCCAATTATGAATCTGAATCAATTGGTATTACTCAAAGCTCTATAGTTTCCGATATAGATCAAGCAGATCACCTTGTTAATCAATTACTTAAAGACTTTGATGGCATTCTTATAGAAGAATATATTGAAGGTAACGAAATTGCTATCACACTATTTGGTGACGACAACAATTTATTTTTGGAAGAAATAGAACTATTATTTCCAGATGAGAATAATTTTACATATAAGGCTTATACTTCTGAAATAAAACAACACATTGCAATCGAAATAAAAAAAAGTTGTTATTTATCTGAGGAAGATGTCAAACACATAAAACAGCTTTACTATAATTTATCTCCTAATAAGTTAATTAGAATAGATGGCAGAATTAAAAATTCTGAATTCTATTTGATTGAAATCAATGCAAATCCGGGACTATATCCTAAATCAGTTGTTCCTAAAACATTTAAAATTAATGGGTATAGTTATGATGAAATGTTAAAAATATTATTTAAACAATTCTTTTGATATAACTACCGCAAGAAGAAGTTCATGCTTCTTCTTGCTGCAAAATTCAACTATCTAATTAGAATATAATAAATTATGCTACAGTGATATTTTCTTAAATAGTTAAGAAGAAAGAAAAACATATTTCAATTATCTCAATATTAAACGTGAATTGGTAATTTCCATGAAGTTTCATACATTAGTTTATATTTATAGTCATCATCGTATTTAATATTAGCTAACTCTAATTTTCTTTTATAATATTCACTTTTTTCCACATTAAACATTTTTACATAATAATGATATAAATTATAATGAATTTTATCAATAAATCGTTTAAAATTAGTATGTTCAAGCATGTCCTCTAACTCTAAAGCAATTTTTTGACATTCTAAGCTTGATATTTTATCGTTTAAAATATAATAAACAAGCAAATTGTTATTAATGGCAAATTGATCATATTCGTCATATGCGGTTATTTTTGCATTGTTTAATAATGTTGGAATGTCCTCATCAATCTCTTGATTATGAAATTTAATAGTGGCTTCATTATGAAGAATCATATGATTATATATTAAATTATTTCCAAAGAACGTTCTAGCTTCTAAGAGTGATTTTTCTGCCAGTTCAGGTTGTTGCGTCAAAGCATATAAGTATGCAAGATATATTGCATGAAGACCTGAGTATTCATCATTATTCGTTTGATAAAACACTTCTCTAACTGATTCAACAATTGCTAAACGTTCTCTAATATCACTATAAAACACATTAGATAATCTAATTAAATAAGGGTAAAGAGGTTCATGTGCATAAGGAACTATTTCATTAAAAATAATAACAGCAGCATCCCGTTCATTTAATTGAATCAAATTCATCATAAGCACTAAAGAAAGTTTAAAATATATTGAAGATTGAGAATCGAGACGCTTTAGTTTAGATTTTATGTAGTTTGTCGATTCACTAAAATATTCACATCGGTTTAACACTAAGGCTTTCATAAAAATGGTATCATTGTCTATATCTTCTATTAAATTAATAAAATCCATAGCTTCGAAATATAGATTTGAATCATATGCTATTCTTGCAAACGTAATTGCAAAAATCTTATCTTTCCTACATATCTCCTGTTGATTTATGGTGAATTTTTTAAAATAATCTATACGCTCTGCTTGCGTATTAAAGTTTTTTAATCTCTGACTGATTTTTGAAAGTATTGATTTCAGTTGGTAAAATTGTTTATTATTTATATAATACTCAACTAAAACATCCACATATCTATTGTTATAATTCTGAGTTAACTTTGTATTTAGATATTTGATAAGTCCAGAAGCAACTGCATATTTTAAAGATGACATATAGTCCTGCATATTTATCTTTTCATAAACAAATGGTTGAAGCAAAATAAAATCTCCTTGTTGTTCTATTAACTTTTTCTCCATAAGATGATCTACATCTACCATATTAAAAGAATTATTTAGTTCATTAATCACATCATTAATTTCCAAAAGATTTAACTTACCATTTGCATAGGCAATTAAAATTAACAAGACATTCTGATTATCAGATAGACTTCCAAGAATTTCTTTTATGCTTCTTAATTTAATCGAAGTATCTTTTTCAAATCTATCATTATAATCTTTTAGGATGCTTGAAATTTCTTCTAAATCGCCTTTCTCAATGCTGTCTTTAAGAATGCTCGAATCAATATCATTTGCTTGCAATTTCAATTCACATAATAATTGCTGAATATAAGTTTGTATGTGTTCATTTGATAATTTATTCAAAAGATATTTTTTGAAAAAAATTCTATGACTATTATGTAGACAGTGCTCGATTCTTGAACTGCTTTTATCACATTCAGTTTCAAATATAAAAACATGTCCTTTTGATGTTGTAATTAGTTTACTTAATATATCAAGAGAACCCGAATCAATGATTGAGGCGTTATGAAAAACAACATGTATTCGTGTCTTAGTAAAGACATATTGAGCATATTCAAATAAATTTTCTATTTGCGCTTTTAATATGAATTTTTCATATTGAATAGAGTTGTTAATTAAACAATCACTGCTTTTAAACAGTGATTGTCCAAAAATTGCTGTAATCTTTAGTAATAACTGAACGGCTTTGGCATTATTGGTTTTTTTTCTATAAAAAGTTTTAAAATCATCATATTTGTGATCGCTACTTATTTTATCTAGTTCTAAAACAAGTCTTTTGAATGTCGAAAGTTCTTCATTGTTATCTGATTGAAAAATATCTAATGGAGAATATGAAAAATATTTTGATACTTCCCTAATAAATTCCGACTTTCCAACCCCGTGATTTGCTTCGACAATATAAACCTGACTTTTATCATTTTGTGTATATTCTTGATAATTACTTTTTAATGAATTAAGTTCGTTTGTTCGATTGATAAAAACCATATCTTCTCCTCGTTCACTATTTAACATTGATTACTCTCTATGTAGTAAAAGTAACAGATAACTATATATTATCCTTCATTTTCATAAAAATTTATCCTTCACTTCACATACCCATCCTCCTTCCACATCCCAGTCTGAATATATCCATTGGCATATGTAAGTGTTCCTTCGCCGTCACGTTTATCATTAGAAAATTCACCTACATAAATTCCAAAATATTCCCCGTTCTCGCCATAATAGGTATGTGTTCCCACTCCCTCTTTTTTATCCTCATACCAGTCGCCATCATAATATGATGTATCGGAATAAGTCAGCTTACCTTTGCCATGCTTCAGACCATCTTTCCAATCGCCAGCATATGTCCAACCGGCAGCACTTACATAAATTCCTTTACCATTCTCTTTATCGTTACTCCAATTGCCCTCATAATATGAGCCATCCGAACATGTATATTTACCATATCCGCTTCGCATTCCATTTAGCCATTCCCCCTGATACTCAGAACCGTCTGCATATGTTAGAAGACCTGTTCCATGCTTCTCCCCGGATTGCCACTCGCCGTCATATGTCCAGCCCTCCGCACTCTTATACACACCTGCTCCATTTGGAATATCCGATACAAATTCTCCCTCATATTCGGAGCCGTCTGCATATGTCAGAAGACCTGTTCCATGCTTCTCTCCGGATTCCCACTCGCCGTCATATGTCCAGCCTTCAACACTCTTATACACACCTACTCCGTTTGGAATATCTGATACAAATTCTCCCTCATATTCGCAGCCATCTGCATATGTTATCTTTCCTTCTCCGCTCATATCTCCGGATTTCCACTCACCATCATATGTCCAGCCTTCGACACTCTTAAACACGCCTTGTCCGTCTGGCTTATCAGAAATAAAATATCCCTCATATTTAGAGCCATCTGCATATGTTATAGTGCCATAACCTTCTTTAATGCCATTTTTCCATTGTCCGTCATATGTCCAACCACTGGCATCCGTATATACACCCTGTCCGTTTTCTTTATTAGAAGACCAATTTCCCGGATATGAAGAACCATCAGTATGTTTATATATTCCGGCACCTTCATATAAATTATTGACAAATGTGCCTTTATACGAAGAACCATCTGCATACGTTATAATTCCCTCCCCCTGCTTAATTCCGTTCTTGAAGTCACCGGTATAACTCCAGCCCTCAATGCTTGTATATGTACCTTGTCCCTCAATAGAATCATTACTCCATGTGCCATAATAAACACTTCCATCGGAAAAAGTGTAACTTCCCTGACCGGATTTTAAATTATTTTCCCAATTGCCTTCGTAAACTGTTCCATCTGCATATACGATTTTACCCAATCCGGATTTTATTCCGTCTACAAAATTTCCGGTATATGTCCAACCTTCACAGCTTACATATGTTCCATTACCATTAGGCTTATCATCAACCCATTCGCCTTCATAAGTGGAGTTGTCTTTATATACACAAGTGCCTTCGCCTTCCTTGACATTGCACTTAAAGCTACCGGTATAACTCCAACCCTCAGCACTTACATATGTACCGCTTCCATTTGGAACACCCTCAGACCATTCACCCTCATAAAATGAACTATCTGAATATGTACATTTGCCAGTTCCATCATATAGTCCGGCGACAAAATCACCTGTGTAAATATCGCCGTTATAAGACTTAACATTTTCATAATATCCGTTCATATCAGGATTAAAAGCAATAGTCTCTACGTCAGGTCGCAAACCTCCACTTGCAGCCTGAACCGTCAGATAGGATATATCTCCTGCCAATATAATTCCGCATACTGCCATCAGAATCTTTATTACAACCGGCATATGCTCCTTTTTCCTATTGCAGATGAAGAAAATTAGCATTAAAAGAATTAGCATTATCAACAATCCTATCATTAAATAATGCTTACAATTCATACTTTCACCCCACTAAATAATCAATACAAATTAATATTTTGAACATTATATAACAAAAGAATTTATCTGTATCTCGTTTTTTCTCGGTTTTTGTAGTAAAAAACAACTTTTTTTCATGTTTTTTACCCTAAAATGTAGGTTTTCGTTGGTTTTTGTAGGTTTGCGTGTTAAAATACAGATATATTATAACTTTTGGGGGTGTGCATAAATTGAATACATTAAATATTTTACTTGTTGAGGACGACAATGCTGTTTGTAACAGATTTTCAGAATATGCAGATAATTTCGAAGATATTAAGATAGTTAAAATTACTAATAATTCGAATCAGGCACTATTGGATGTTAAAACCTACATTCCAAGTGTGGTAATTTTGGATTTGGAGTTGCATGAAGGTGGCGGTAACGGATTGGAATTTCTTGCACAGCTTAAAAATACCGCTTTAAAGCATCGCCCATATATAATAATTACCACCAATAACTCCAGCAGGATTACGTTTCAATTAGCCAGAGAATTAGGTGCTGATTTTATTATGTCTAAACATCAGGAAAATTATTCTGAGAAAGCAGTAATTGATTTATTATACCAAATGAAAAACAGTTTGTTAAAATATGTCAATACTGAAAATGACTATGAGCCATCTCCTCACATAACAGAAAAAAACATTATTACCAGAATACATTCAGAACTTGATTCAATTGGAGTTAGCCAGAAAGCTATTGGATACAAATATTTATCAGATGCTATTTTAATGATAATTAATGACCAGCGTCTCTCCATCTATGATAACATTGCATTGAAATACAACAAAAGTTCCGGAAGTGTTGAACATGCAATGCAGGATCTTATAAACAGAACCTGGAAAACCATCGACATTGAAACGCTGGTAAGATATTATACTGCACCAATAAATTCAACAAAAGGCTCGCCTACTGTTACTGAATTTATACATTATTATGCACGTAAAATATCGGATGAGATGTTATAGCTTTATTTTCTAATCCAACCCAGTATTATTTCCCAAACATCATTCCACATTTTGGCATCCTCCTTTTTCATTTTTCTGAAATCATAATGAAAAACAGAGCTAAAATATATCGGTTTATGATGTTGTTTTTCGTTGGTTTTTGTAGTTTTTTGTAAGAAACAATAATATATATGAGGATAGTAAAATGATAACTTCATTTATTAAATACTTTTTTATATTCTGGTGTAGCTTTTATTTTTTTGACAAATTATTGAATAATAATTGCACAAAAAAGCAACGTTTTTTTGATGTTATTTTTTCAACGCTTTGTTCAGTGTTACTCTATTTTGTCAGAATTCCTGCACCACGTTTATATCTTTTAATCGTAATACCAATATTCTTTATTGTTACTAAATTAACTCGCAGGTGTCCTTTTAATATTATATTTACAACATCTGTCATTTCCTTTGGGTTAAGTTACTTTTTATATTTTGCAAGTATACTTTTGTTGTTTCCGTTTGTTCCTGTTTTGCTTACTTTTACTAAGGATAGTGCTTTAATTTATAATATAGGTTTTCCACTTATCGGAATACTGCAAACTCTACTTTCCTCCATAGCATTTAAATTTAGACGTTTTAAAAAAGGCATGCCTTTTTTGTTGGAAAAAAGTTCCGGTATTATTGGTATTTTAATATCTGCATTTTCACTTTTTATGACTTGTTTTTATGGCTCACAAAACGAGTTTATAATTTTAATAGCCACAATGCTGACTCTTATATGTGGTTTTTGCCTCATTCTATGGTGGAAACACCAGCTTACAAGCTCCTACCTCAGGAAAATCAAAGCCAACGAAATTAATGATTTAAACAGGCAGATTGAAGAATTGAAATTTGAAAATGAAAATTTCTCTAAGCTTATACACAAGGATAATAAGCTTATTCCTGCTATGGAAATGGCGGTTAATGCAGTCATTGATGCCCATATTGCAGGCAAGGCCGATATAGAGCATATAATGCAGCTTCGTGATGACTTACATGCACTGGCACATGAACGCCAAGGAATTCTGTCCACCTATGAACATGATATTGCATCCCTTCCTGCAACAGGATTGGTACGCACGGACGCACTTATTCAATATCTGTACAAAAAAGCCACTCTCAATCATGTAGATTTCATCTGCAAAATTCCGGCAAATCTGAAAGTTCTTCGGAAGGGAATTGTTGATGAAGACTCCCTCAATACGTTAATTGCTGATTTATGTGAAAATGCAATTATCGCCACAAAAAACACTCTCAACAAAAAAGTGCTGCTCTCCATCAATAAGGAAAACAACACTTTATATATTGATATATTTGATACCGGACATCCTTTTGACATCAATGTCATTAAGCATATGGGGCAAACACGTTATACAACACATCCCGATTCCGGTGGAAACGGCATTGGATTAATGACAACCTTTGAGCTTGTAAAACTGCATTCCGCAAGCTTTATAATTGATGAAAACTGTGATTCTTCTCCATATTGCAAAAAAGTATCCGTATGTTTTGATGGCTTATGTAAGGTTAAAATACATAGCACTCGAACAGAGTTACACAACGCACTTAACACACGTGAAGATATATTATTAATCACCTGAATTGAAAGTACACTCCCCCTAACAGCTCTTTACCACCAGAAGCTTCATTCCTGTCTTAATATCTTCCGATGCAAGATTGTTACTTTCCATTATTTTGTTCACTGTAGTACCATATCTCTTAGCAATATCCCACAGAGTATCATCCGGCTTGGTTATATAGCCTGCTATTCCCGGCAGATTACGGATTCGTTCATAGTCTGGTTCCTCCTCCAATACTTCATTGACAATGCTTTCAACCACAGGTCTGGTTACCATTAAATCTATTCCAAGTATACATTTAATTTCTATTTCTTCTCCTACAACAGATGCATTAACCTTGAGACCCTCCGACTTGCAGTTGTAGTTATAATCTCCCGGCTCCACTCCTTCTATTTTCTGGGCAAATGGCAGCTTATACCGTGCATGTGCAATGGTATTGTCGTTATCGGCTCTCTGATACAGAACATCAACGGTTACTGAACCCTCAACAGTAATCTGATCCTTATTATTGATCACATCTTCAATATACACCATTCCGGACGCACTGAGAATCTGAATTATATCATTATCCTTTGTTCTGAAGCGCTGTTCTGTTCTGCACTGCATATTGTTCTTCATGACAATTGCTTCACATTCTACTGTGTCTTTCATAAGCTTTAATTCACAGACAGGAGAATATGCATCCTCCAGAACTTCATGACTTTCCTCTCCGTAAGCCTTGATATCCACATCAAGAATCATTTCAATGTCAAGCATTTTTAACTCTCCGTTACTGTCCTGACGAAGTGACAGATTTTTCTCGGAAATACTTACATCAATATCCGGATAAACCTCCTGTTCACAGTTATTCAATACAATTTTACCGGAAAACGGAAGCTTATCACTATGATAGTTCATTCTGTTTTCTTCCTGCTGCGAGGTATAAATGCAGAATACAGACAAATCACCTTTAATTCCTAATTCTCCGTCCCTCAGACGAAGTTCCATGCTCTCCGGCTGTAATTCATACCATACAATTCTTCCTGCAGCATCACTTGATGAAGGAAGATTTATACTTTCTCTAATTCTGTAAATATCCTTTTGTGACGCTAGAAGATTCATGATATTTATCTTTTTTCTTTTGTATTGGAGATTTTCCATCTGCAATCCGCTTATTGCATCTCTGCTGCACAATGCTTTTGAGGATATATTAAGTCTGATAAGTGCTTTTACACTGATTTTTCTTGAATGTATTATATGGATTGAAATATCCTCAAGAAAAGAGGTACATTTAATTATATCCTGTGGAGTAACCTTTTCCATTGCAACTATTTCCTCAAAAGGAATTTTACCTTCCATACATTCACAGCCATTCTGTGTACTGTAAAGAAGCTGATAATGAAGGTGTCCCGCAACGCTGACTCTGCCCTCCATTCCACGAACCTTCTCAATATGAATTTCGCCGCATTCCTTTATTTTGCCCTTGATATCAGGTTTGTTCTCTGAGAGAATATAATCGTCATCAACAGTCAGCATTATCTCCTCTTTGCATTTCGTATAACTCATATGTATTGTTTTTTTATCTGTTTCCATATAAAAATCCCTGTCCTCTCAATTCTATTATTACGTCATACTAATAATAGATATGTTTAAGAACAGGGTATTATTCCTTCGTTATTCAAAAATTATTTTCTTATCAATACATTCCAATTTCACTACTACATAAGGGTATGTTGCCATTTTATTAACCGCTTCTCCTGCAGCCGGCCCGATAAGCGTTGTATGAATTCCAACATTACTGTCTGTTTCATATATCTCATCCACTCTTACACTGTAGCCTCCGGTGTTTTTGGTACCATAACCGACTGCAATATACAGATAACCATCAAGGGAATATGACATAGAGAATTCTTCAGCTTTGCGTTCTTCAATTACTGCCAAAAGCTCTCCCGGAATACCGGCTCTTTCCACTACGGTAAAATCCAAAGTTCGTCTGTTATCTTCAGTAAGCTCTGTGGTTCTACATCCTCCGACAAAAAGCGTTAAAACCACAAACAGCAATATTATCCTTCTCATTTATATAAAATTCCTGTTTTTGTATAAATATATGGCATTATACAGAGATTAGAACTATTTATCGGTAAAATCATATATTACATCATCTCCGCCCTCGGCAAGCGTTACCGTGTAGCTGTTAATCTCCGTACCTCTGATTATGGATATTACATGTGTTCCCGTTATCATATCAAAAGTAACAGGTGCGATGCCCATATATGTGCTGTCAAAATATACCAATCCTCCCTCTGGACCGGATACGGTAACATCATTAATCTCGCTTATGATTGTTTCATCCTCAATGGTCGGTGCTTCCATAGTTGTCTCTTCCTCACCGGTGGTCGCCTCTTCAGAATTATCCTTTTCGAGGATTATATCCATGCTTTTGTGACCTGTTTCAATTTCAACACTTGTACTATATGTTTCATAACCATCGGCTGTAACAATTATTGAATGTGTACCGGTAGTGAGGTTAATTACTCCGATATTCTCTCTTTTTATGTTATCTATATACAGGGCTGCATTCGAGACATTTATATTTAATTTAAGACTTCCGGTTGTCGTCACATTGGCAGCAATATCCGAAAAATCTACAATGCTTTGTTCTCCTCTGATTATCGTAACATGTTTTTCTGCTATTGTGTTATTATTGCGAACCTCAACTTTATAGCTTCCCTCCGGCACAAGAATAAGCATATTTTCCTCTATAACCTTTACAATTGAGCCCCCCACATCAATAAGTCCGCCCACAAAAATATCTGCTCCCTTTAAAGACAAATAACCATGCCCCTTATCCACTATAATGGATACAATTCTGTTGCCATAGCCTTTAACAATGAGCTGATCTTCTGAAGTAAGTTCAGAAATCGAGATTATCTCTTCATTAGATACAACAACTATATCATCCTTATAGTAGTACAGACTTGAACCGACTGTTATGGATCTTGTAGTATCATCAACCGAAAATACATTAACCTTTCCGTTCTCCCAGACCTCCTTATTATCAGATATCTGAACCTTTGATACCATAAATGAT
Source organism: Lachnospiraceae bacterium (assembly GCA_045129695.1). GTDB lineage: Bacteria > Bacillota > Clostridia > Lachnospirales > Lachnospiraceae > Eshraghiella. The sequence continues at coordinate 24,759 of JBGVJZ010000008.1, forward strand.
GCAGGGTCGTAATACACATCAACAACCTCTCCCTTTACAATTGACTGCATGGATATACTTCTGCCTGTTTTGGTCAGAATCTCCGTACCGGAATTATAGGAATATGTACATTCTTCCTCCGTATCAATCTTATAGAATTCAATAATCTTATTCTCCTCATCAATTCGGGTAACTACCGCAAGAGTCTCCACATCCTTTGCATCCTCAGTGGAGGGCTGGGTTGTTGCGAATGGTCGTCTGGTAGTGCTTTCATTATTGCAGGCTGTAAGTACTGCACATAAAAGCATGATATATATAATGGTATATAATTTATTTCTCATAAGTACCTCCGGTTAAGAGTATTTTTCTCATTGTAACACATTTTTTTAAGAATAGATAGTTCTAATAAATTCAAGTCGCATATCATTCTGTCCGACAAATTTTCTCAGCTTTTCCAGTTTCTTCTGTGGAATCCAAGCTTTATTGGAATTAAAGTATCCGTTCAGGATTTTCCAGAATTTCTCAGGGTATGCGAAAAAAAGCACCAGAAGTCTTCTGTCTGTTTCACCTATAGTCCTTTCCTTGTCATATTCCTTAATTAACTGCAATCCGAGTTCAATACTCCAGTCACCTTTTTCAAGAATTTTTCTCATAAATCTGTATAAATCCCACATCAGGTAATTATAATTCTGTTTGTCAAAATTAAGTATAACCGGAACATTCTGTGCAAAACAGATATTATGAAAATTGTAATCCCCATGACAGATACCCTTTTTAGGCTGCTCTTGGGCAATAAAATTCTTAAATTCTTCAATTGCTCTGCTGCCTTCCTCATAAAATACATTACAATATCCTGAAGCCTCTAATTCAAATTCCGTACGGTTATTTTTGCCCTGAAGATATTTCTTAATACGCTTAATTTCTTTGTTATGCCCCTCCATCTCATCTATGTAACTTCTGGCATTATACAATGTCTCCACACCTTCACATCTCTCAAGCTCATTATGTAATATTGCCAGTGCACGCACTGACATAAGGATATCTGACATACTCTTCACATCACAATCCCTGCAATTATACCAGTTTTTTACAATATAACGGCTTTTATCCACGCTTTCAGTTATAAATTCGCCCTCACAATTTCTTACACATGAATCCACAAGCAATCGTCCGCCAAAGTCAGTTTTCTCAAAAATTTCCTCGGACCAGACAAGGTGTTTGCCGCTTCCCTTGTATTCTTTAAGTATTTTTGGCCCTTTTGTAGTGTTTAAAATCAGCACTCCGCGCCCTTTTGTTATCTCCAGAACTTCAAAATCATATTTTTCCAGAATATCCAAACCTTTATCAAACATTAAAGCCATCCTCACTTTTGCTCTTTTCTGAATAGAAACTATCTAATCTTATGTAAGAAAAGCACTAAATATGAGAATGGCTTATAAATTATTCAATATTAAGTTCATGTAAAAGTATTTCACGCGTATTGCATTCCGGTCTCTCAAGCACCAGTTCAATACAGTGATGCAGAGCATTGCCTATTTCTTTGCCCGGTGTCATACCTTTTTCAATCAGGTCCTTACCTGTAATTGCAAGTCCTTTGTTATCGACACAATCCCCTCTGTCTTTGATTAGATTAATCATCTGTTTCATTGCCATCAGTTCACCCTGTCTCGTTATATCTCCCACTGATATCGCAAAAGCAGTCTCAAATTCAACAACATCTCCCACTTTATCATATCCCACAGCGTTAATCAATCTTCTAATCCCCGCTTCTTCAGCAGGGAGCTGAAGTCCGTGATGTTTTACAATATTAGAGACTCTGGCAATTGTATTATTATCCAGCTTCAATTCTTTTAAGGCTTTTTCAGCCTGCTCTGCAGTGTTTTCAATAAAAACAGCAGCATAGCGGAACGGGATTAAGGGTTGTGTGAGCTTTAACAGCTTAAGAACCGTTTTTTTATCACTAATATTATCGTATGCCGGGCAGACCACCTCCGTTATTCCCAGCTCGTATGCGCGATTTATAAAATCCGGATTGGGCGATAACAAAAGCTTTCCCAACTCTGTATGAATTCTCTCTTTACTGATATTAGCAAGAGTGGGGGCAAGCTTACTTATTGCTTCACAGGTGTTCTCTTCAATATCAAAGCCTAACTGCGCTGAAAATCTTACAGCACGAAGTATTCTTAATGCATCTTCACCGAAACGTTCAGCAGGGTTTCCTACACACCTTATAAGCTTACGTCCGATATCACCACTTCCGTCAAACAAATCCACAATTCCATCCTTATCATTGTAAGCCATGGCATTAATGGTAAAATCGCGCCTTTTCAAATCCTCTGATAAAAGTGGCGTAAATTCGACATTCTTAGGATGTCTGTTATCCTCGTACTCCCCGTCCACACGATAAGTCGTTACCTCATAACCGGTTCTGCCCATCATAATGGTGACTGTCCCATGAGCAATTCCCGTATCAATAGTTCGTCTGAATAATGCTTTAACCTGCTCCGGCTTGGCAGAAGTTGTAATATCCCAGTCACCCGGTTCACGACAAAGAATGCTGTCGCGGACACATCCCCCGACAGCATAAGCTTCATAACCGTTTTCAGTTAATTTATTAATGATTGTACTCACATCATCAGGTAAAATAATTTTCATTAATATGCCTTACCCCAATATACAAGTTTCTTGGCAGGCTTACCGCAGCATACACATACATCGCTGATATTCTCCTGCTCAAATGGCATACAACGGCTGGTTGCAGTTGTATCCTCTTTAATCTTGTCCTCACAAGCCTGCTCACCGCACCACATTGCTTTAATAAATCCCGGCTTATTAGCTACAGTATCCTTGAATTCATCATAATTAGCTGCTGTATAAGTATGTGCATCCCTGTGCTCCGTCGCACGCACTAACATATCCTTCTGAATTGTATCCATTAATTCAGTTAAGGTCTGTGCAAGCTCGTCAATTGCAACTGTAATCTTCTCTCTGTTATCACGACGGACAATAATTGCCTGGCCTGCTTCAATATCCCTTGGTCCCATCTCAACACGAACAGGAATTCCACGCATCTCCTGCTCAGAAAATTTCCATCCCGGATTCTTGTCAGTATCATCAACCTTAACTCTGAGTCCTGCTTTCAGAAGTGCTTCCTTCACTTCAAATGCCTTATCAAGTACACCCGGCTTATTCTGCATAATAGGAATAATGTCAACCTGTACCGGTGCAATTCTTGGTGGAAGCATAAGTCCTGAGTCATCACCATGAACCATGATTAATGCACCAATTAATCTGGTGGTCATTCCCCATGACGTCTGATGGACATATTTCAAGGTATTATCCTTATCTGTATACTGAATACCGAACGCCTTAGCAAATCCATCGCCAAAGTTGTGGCTGGTTCCGGACTGTAATGCCTTACCGTCATGCATTAATGCTTCAATTGTATAGGTAGCCTCTGCACCGGCAAATTTCTCCTTGTCAGTCTTACGTCCCTTAATAACAGGAATTGCAAGAAAATCTGCAAGAAAATCTGCGTATACATTAAGCATCTGCTGTGTTCTTGCCTCAGCGTCCTCAGCTGTTGCATGTGCAGTATGTCCCTCCTGCCATAAGAATTCTCTTGAACGAAGAAAAGGTCTTGTCTCCTTCTCCCAACGAACAACTGAACACCACTGATTATATACCTTTGGTAAATCTCTGTAGGACTGAATCTCATCCTTGTAAAAATCACAGAATAAGGTCTCTGACGTTGGTCTTACACATAACTTCTCCTGTAATTCATTAAGGCCACCATGTGTTACCCATGCCACCTCAGGAGCAAATCCTTCAACGTGATCCTTTTCCTTCTGTAAAAGACTTTCCGGAATAAACATTGGTAAATATACATTCTCAACGCCGGTCTCTTTAAATCTCTTATCAAGCTCTCTCTGAATATTCTCCCAAAGAGCATATCCTGCAGGTTTAAAAATCATACAGCCTTTAACACTTGAATATCCCATTAACTCTGCTTTCTTAACTACGTCTGTATACCACTGGGCAAAATCCACCTCCATGGATGTAATTGCCTCAACTAATTTCTTATCGTTTGCCATGTCTTTCTCCTCTATATTAATTAGTATGATAAGTTTCTATTGTATAAAAATATGACATTTTCTCCATCGGAACGCAGAAAAATCTATCCTTTGAAGGGCTCTCGACACCCTCACCCAGCTCTCTGGTATAGTAATTCATATCCAGATCCGGGTCAAAAATGTACTGACCAGCGTTCATATTCACATATAACCAGCAGTGTGGTGTTCTTCCCCCATTATATGCCGGAACATTTCCTGATACAAGATGTGCATCAAATCCCAATGCCCTTAACATATAAACATACGCTGATGAATAATGATAGCAGCAGCCCTGTCCTGAATTAAACAGGTCTGTTGCCCATAGTACCTCCTTTGGAGTTACTGCCGGGTCAGATGAAGAATACATTCCCGTATTAGCATCCATACCTCTGCTGTATGTAATATTGTCTACGAGATACTCATAACACGCCCATGCCTTCTGGTATCCATTCATATCATCTGTTACGAGCCTGCCTAAAAGCTCATTAACAAGCTTGTCAAGCTCATCATAGCCGGACTGTTTAGGATTCAGCGGCTCGTTACTCATAAGTGTCCACGCACCGACATATTCTGTTTTCTGGGTCGTTGGTTCCTCTGTTGTGGGCTCCTCTGTTGTGGGCTCCTCTGTTACATTTTCGTCAGGTGTAGTCTCCTGTACATCCGCCTTAGACGTTGTCGGATTATCTTTTGAAGTAAGTGCAGGATTACTTCCTGTATTACCCGAGTTATTGCTACAACCGGAAATACACATAACAGTCATTATACACACTAATACAAATAAAAATACTCTTCTCATAAAGTTCTCCTTAATTATCCGGATTAATTGCGTATCCAAAATATTTAACGCCCTCATCCATTATAAAAAAATACATATAAGCATTATCATTATAAAAATATCTGTACATCTTACCGGTAAGCTCATAATCCTCCCCATATGCCTGTACAACTTCATCAAGAGCTGAACCTATTGTAATGCCCTCTACAGTCTCATATTTATCGGAGCTTATACATATATCCTGAACATAATCCTTATCACCTACAGGATAAGTAGTAATCTCAAAACCATCGTAGGTGAAAACCTTGTCCATTCCGTCAAAATAACAGCTGGCTGCCTCTGTATAATTAATCGGCTCACCCAATGCCTTATTAGCATCAGCGAAATCCTTACCGGGAACAACCGTCACACCATTAACAACATATGCACCTGCCTCTGTCGTCTGTTCACCGCCGGCAGTTGTCTTATCCTCCGCTGATTCTGAGTTACCTGATGAGGACGAGGCACTGCAACCTGTAAAGCACATTATAACTAACAAAAAAACACTTAAATATCTCTTCATCTGATATCTCCTAATTACAATAATTAAGACTATTATACACAAAATGCTTATTTTTTCAAGTAAATCAATAATTCTATGGGTACAATTACCACATTTAACTATTTTAGGTAGGTCTTGTGGGTTTCAAAATATTTTCCGTTCTCTTCATATATTAAAGAAATTTCCCCAACCTGAATATTATCATCCACATACATACTTGCATCTGCGTCATTGCCACATGGATAAGCTTCATACAACACATCATTTACCTTAATGTAAATGTTCACCGATTGTAAATCTGCATCTGTCCGGACAGTAATATAATTCATCCCGTTCTGTACTGCAACTTCGCCTTCAATATTAATATCAGCCATCTCTGTGCTCTCTATTTCTACTGCCTCAGCCTCAATAATCGGAGGATAATGAAGAAGATTTCCGATATTTCTCTCTACAATTTCAAGAACAACCAGATTATATTCGTCCACAGCAGTCAAATCGTAGGGCAGTGCCCTTGAAAAAACACTGTATTCAAAGCTTTCCGCCATAAATGTATGAAGTGCATTGCCAAAGGAATCCCTGTACATCAGAAGCTTTCCCTCACCATTATCCACCATAGTCTCAATTAGCAAATCCTCAGGACCTCTGTATTTACTTACGTAATAGAAGTTCTGTACCCTGTCAAAATATATCTGTTCATCCTTAAGCTCTCCGTCTGGAAAAAGCATTGAATATAAATCACCGTCAAAATCATTTGAAATATTAATTTTACTTTCAGTAAAGTTTACATATTCCAATCCGGCTTCTTTCATAATTGCTTCATAAGCATATGCTGCTCCAAGATTATTCCAGTGTGAATCCAGTTTATGATAAATAACTTCTTCAGATGTCTCTGCACGTTCTTTAAGTATTGTCTTTAAATCAACAGCAGTTACATTATTCGCCGCAAGCTGTGCATACAGATTCTCATAATTACCGGCACCGGTATCCTCATAACAGTAATACGGCATATACTCACCATATATTTCCATTTTATTTGGTGCCACTGCAAAAACAATTTGCACTCCCTTTTTGTCTGCCGCACTCTCTGCGATTTGAAGCACTCTTGTAATTCGCTTAATTTCCATGTCAGAAAGCCTGTTTTCTCCTGTATAGTCATGCAATGCACTCTCATAGAACAGCCAGCCATCCTCTCCTACAATAACGGAAGACTCCCCTGACTCATTAAACACATTAAAATACAGCTGATTATTAATGTGCACAAGCTTATTTCTAAAACCAAAACCCGTTGACATATAAGAATCAATTTTCTCCGCTGCATTAAAATAATTCATATCGGAGAAATCCACTGTCTCTTCATTACCGATATTCTTCTGCTTATCAACAAAAGTCCATACTCCCGGAATAACAAGAGCCAGCAGAAACAATACAATATATGCAATTTTCAAAATCTTTCTTAAGCCCATATTATTCTCCATCCGTAATCATTAAAATCTGAAATAAATAAAAGGATTATAAGAATCTGCTGCCAGTGTAAGCACACACATAAACAACAGTACAAAAGTCACCACATAGCCTGCACAGGATAATACCGGATATGCTTTAGTTCCCTGTGATTTGTTCTTAATAAATTTCACCCATGGACACAATGCCAGGATTGACATTATCAAAGTTACAATAAATGACGGTGTCACAATTGACATTAATACCATTCTTCCGCTCTCATTAACGGAAAAAGAAAACATTTTAACAATGTAATCCCATCCATAGGCAAGCGAATCAGCCCTGAAAATAACAAAACCAATAACTACTGCCAAAATAGTGTATAACCATTTAATCGGTAAAAATACTTTTCTTACAGGTCTGTCTTTTTTATAAAATAAAGTCTCGATAGAAATCAACACTCCGTGAAATGCTCCCCATACAAGAAAAGTAAGATTGGCACCATGCCATATTCCTGTACAGAGAAATACTATCATACTATTAAGAACCTGTCTTCCCTTGCCTTTTCGATTACCTCCGAGCGGAATATACAGATATTCCCTAAACCATCCTGTAAGCGACATATGCCATCTTCTCCAGAAATCCCTGATTCCTGTTGCCACATACGGATAATTGAAATTCTCAGGAAAATCAAATCCAAGCACTTGACCAAGACCTACCGCCATATCACTGTAGCCTGAGAAATCAAAATATATCTGTAATGTATAGCATACTGCTCCGAGCCAGCCAAGCGGCATATCAATAAGCCCTGTTTCCAAAGCAAAAATTTTATCTGCAGCATACCCCATTGTATTGGCGATAAGCATTTTTTTTGAAAGACCTACAACAAATCTTCTTATTCCCGATGCAAACTTATCAACCGTTACCGTACGCTCCTTAATCTGGTCTGCCACCGTTCTGTACTGAACAATTGGTCCTGCAATAAGCTGTGGAAACAGGGATATGTATAACAACACATCGAAAAAAACTGCCTTGTTCTCTACCTTATCCCTGTATACATCTACAATATACGAAATTGCCTGAAAGGTAAAAAATGAAATACCGATGGGCATAACTACTGAAGGCACCGGTATATTAACTCCCGGTATATAATTAATTGTCTCAACAATAAATCCCGTGTATTTATAAACAACAAGAAGCATAAGGTTCAGAACCACCGCCACACCAAGCACCAGTCTGTTCTTATGGTCATATAAAATCCGCCCAAACAGATAATTAACCAGCACAGATATCAATAGTAATACAATATACACCGGTTCTCCAAATGCATAGAAAATAAGACTCGCAATTATAAGCAATACATTGCGGGCTGTAGTATTACGAATCAATGTGTGTGCAATCAGCACAACCGGCAGAAATACAAATAAAAAAATTGCTGAACTGAATACCATCTTATGCTTCCTCTCAATAAAATACAAGTCTTACACAATTATATCTATTTCCATTATTTTCTACAAGTTTTTTATTAGATGACCACTTATTTCTTTGATAAAAATAACACCAATCGGTCCTGTAATTACCCCGCTTATTCCAAACAGCACCAGCCCAAGATACAGGGATATAAGCATAAGCGTAGGTGACACACCAAGCCGGTTTCCCATAAGCTTTGGCTCAAGAAACTGTCTTACATAATAACAGATCACATATATAAGCATAATTCCCGCCGCCATCTTAAATCTTCCCATAAAAAGAAGAATAACACTCCACGGAAGAAAAACGGTTCCTGTACCAAATACCGGAAGTGCATCAACAATTCCGATTAAAATACCTATCAGGAAAGCGTATGGATTACCAAGCATATACAGCCCAAGGGTACATATTCCACAGGTTATACACATTATTATAAACTGCGTTTTAAAATATGTTCCGAGAATCTCCTTCATTCTCAGACCAATAAAAGAAATTTCTTCCTTAAAAACACTCCCTTCCATACACGAACGCATTTTTTCCATATCCTTTGAAAAAAATATAGTTCCCATAATAACCAGCGTCAATGTGGTAAAGAACCATACAAGTCCTGATGCAACATCCATTGAATGGTCCATTATAGTTGGAACTATTGTCTCCGAAATCCCATCCACAGCCTCCATAGTATGTGACCTTACAAATTCGTAGCTCGTACCGTTATCAAGGCTTAAAAGCCTGTCTACATTATCGCAGCACATATTGGTGGCACCATCAATCGTATCCAAATAATGTGTATAATTATCTGCAAATTTTTTAACCTGACTGACAAGTGCCCTTCCTCCCCAGAAAATTACACCACCGAGAACCGAAAACACAACCACAATCATTATGATAGAGCAGGCAACTCTTTTCCATCTGAGTCTTTTAACCATGAATCCCACCGGTTTATCTATAATCAAAGCAGTCAAAAACGCAAAAACAAAAGGAGCTACAAGCGGAAGCAGATATTTTATAAACAAAAATACGCCCACAGTAACCCCTGTAATAATTCCTATTATCTGTAATTTTCTTTTAGTTCCACTATTCATAACCTTACCTCCCGGTTATAAACAGTATCAACTCTTATTTTTTAAAATATTCAAAATCCCAAATTTTACCTTGAGGCTGAACCTCCACTCTAATCCTCTCCACTCCGTTCGGATTATTGAAGCTGAGACTGTAAGCAAACAATGCCGTCGCCACACCTCTTCTGTCCTTAAAATCAGAATTGTATTTTACATCTCCATACAACCCATGTCCTCTTCCTGAGAACTGCACTCTAATCTGATGATGTCTGCCCGTATACAACTGAATCTTAACAAGAGTATACATTACACCATCAATTTCTTTACTCTCAAGTGCTTCATACGCCAACACTGCTTTTTTGGCACCATTTGTCTTCTCCGGCACAATTCCTGACACATTTCCTCTGGCATCCTTAAGCAGATAGTCGGTAAATTCTCCCTTGCCAGTCATACAGCCCTTTACAACAGCAAAATATTTCTTCTCAATGCTATGCTCACCCGATAAAGCCGATAACATAGCTGCTGTTTTCTTGTCCTTCGCAAACAGAACAAGTCCGCCAACCGGCTTATCCAGTCTGTTAATTATATGTGCCGTTGCACTTTCTCCCTTAGCAGCTCTGTAGGTAAGTACACTGCTTAACAAATCCGTCTCAAAGGTTCTGTCCGACTGCGATGCAACACCGGGTGCCTTTTCGCAGATTATTATATTATTATCTTCGTATACTATATTAGGTGTCATTATATCTCCTTCGATTATGCATCATCTCTGTTTGGCTCCAACTAATTTAAAATATTATTTTAGTCTGCTTGTAAATCATATAAATCATCCAAAGTAAGCAATGACACTACTTTTCATAAGAGCCCCTATACTCAAAAAAGCTGTAGGCTACATATCCTCGCTGTAACCACCAGCTTTTTCACACTATTGTATTACTTCCGCAGCAGCTTCGCCCAGTCCTACAAAATAAGGCAATACTGCTTCAAAAGCTTCTGCCAGCTTTAGATCATCCTTTGCACTAAACGCCTCACCAACTGCAAGGATTCTCTGATTGAACATGTCCTTATCCACACGCTTTTTTCCTTCGTTCAGAAGCTCAATCGTTCCATTCAAAACCTGAATTTCCCAATTAATTGCATCTATAATGCTCTTCACAAAATTGTCCGTATCTTCCAAACGTGCCCCAGACAATTCCTTAATTACAATTCTCATGTTCTTTACCAACCGAACATTAAATTCTGCAAGCACCTCCAATGCTTCTATTTGTTCTCTTCTATTATCCTCCATGATGTCTGTACCTGACCCTCTTGGTCTTCCTTTCTCTTGAAATTAATCACTGTATTATATATCGGCTTTTTTCTCAGATACTTTACTAATTATGCACTTTATTTTTTGTATATATCGCACATATTTGTTGTCTTTACACCTTAAATCTATAACCCACACCCCATATAGTCTCAATATATTGTGGCTTAGAGGTATCATACTCCAACTTCTCACGAATCTTCTTGATATGCACCGTTACCGTAGCAATATCCCCGACCGACTCCATATCCCAGATTTTGCTGAACAGTTCCTCCTTGGTAAACACTCTGTTCGGATTTTCTGCGAGGAATAATAATACATCAAATTCCTTGGTTGTGAAGTTCTTCTCTTCGCCATTTATAAAAACTCTTCTTGCAGTTTTGTCAATTTTAAGTCCCCTTATTTCAATTATCTCATTCTCCAATTTATTAGAACCAATCAGACGCTCGTACCTGGACAGATGTGCCTTAACTCTCGCAACCAGCTCACTTGGGCTGAAGGGCTTAGTCATATAATCATCAGCACCAAGTCCTAGTCCCCGGATTTTATCGATGTCATCCTTCTTCGCTGACACCATGATAATTGGTGTATTCTTAACCTCTCTGATATTTTTACAAATATCAAAACCATCCATTCCGGGAAGCATTAAATCAAGAATAAATAAATCATAATCCTCTTCCATTGCTTTTTTATATCCCTCTAAACCATCATTCGAAATATCAACCTCAAATCCACTAAGTTCAAGATAATCCTTCTCAAGCTCTGCAATTGTACCCTCGTCTTCAATGATTAAAATTCTACTCATATTCTCCTCCATTAATGTGATATTCTCTTGACCTGTGGCGGAAGCTCAACATACTTATCCAAAATAATATGCATGGTAGTTCCCTTTCCTAGCTCACTATCTACTGTAATTGAACCGTTATGGTCATAAATTATTTTCTTAACTATTGACAAACCAATTCCGCTTCCTCCCTTTGCTGAGTTTCTCGAAGCATCCGCTCTGTAAAATCTGTCAAAAATAAATGGTAAATCCTCCTGAGAAATTCCGATGCCATTATCATCGATATCAATTCCCAACTGCTGACCGCAGTCCAGAATAGTGATGGCAATCCTTCCGTCTTTATGATTCATATACTTGACGGAATTGCTCACTATATTATTGATAGCTCTTTTAATCTGTTCGGCATCTGCAACCATCTCGACATCTTTTGGCAGATTATTGGTATAGGTAAGCTCAATTCCCAAGGATTGCAAATCCAAATTCAATTCCTCTACAAATTCATCAAAATAGTCCCCTACATTCAGTCTGAGAAAATTATATGCCACCTTGTTAGAATCCATCCGGGCATACAGTGTAAGTTCATTAATTAATTTGTCCATATCACAAGCTTTATTATAAATTGTTCTGACATATCTGTCCATTTTCTCCTGATTGTCTGCAACACCATCAAGTATTCCCTCCGAATATCCTTTAATAGCTGTAATCGGAGTCTTTAAGTCATGGGAAATATTACTTATCAGTTCCTTACTCTCCAAATCTGTACGCAGCTTCTCCTCTGCATTCTCCTTAAGTCTTTTTCTCATATCATCAAAATCTCTGCACAGCTCCGATATCTCATCCCTGCCGGATACATCCATCTCAAAATCCAGATTTCCATTCTTAATATTATAGGTAGCAAGCTTTAATTTGTTAATCGGGGTAACCATCGTTTTGTACATCCAGCTTACAAAAATGCCACTTGTAAGCATCAGCGCAATAATTATCGCTATAATTCCATCATACAGAAGATTCTTTACCTGTGGAACAATATCTTTAACCTGCATGACAACATACACCATTCCCTCTTTGCCGCTAACGGAGGTATATGAAATATTATTAACCAGAATCTGCTGTTGCTTGCCAAGATAGACACTTGTATTATTTTGTCCAAAATCAATTTTATCCAGCTCATTTAAAATCGGCTCATAATTATCCTGACCGGCATAGATACAATCGTCAGCTTCAAGAATAATAAGATATGCATTCTTTTTTTGCAATTCCATATTAATTGAGTTAAGAAATTCCTCATCGGTAAAATTCTCCGGTGTATTGATTGAGGATTCCAGAAGCAGATTATATTCATTCTCACATATTTTGTTAATAAGGGCAACCGGATTGGCCAACTCCGTATATGAGGTTCCTGAAGCATTATACTGCTCCTCTATGCTAAATACCGAAAATCTGATAAGTCCGAATGCCGCCACCATAAACAGACATACCGGTACCAGAACCAGAATGCAAAATGAAATTCTTAATTTCGTGGACAATCTCATTATATCTCTCCTAAAAAAATAAGTCCGGAAAATATTCCGAACTTATTTTATCATAATCTGGTATCAAAAAAACACTAAACAACTGTGAATTCTTTATTAAAAAATTATAAATAAAGCTTTAATTCCTCTGCCTTATCAAGCTTCTCCCATGGGAGCTCAATATCAGTACGGCCGAAATGACCATAAGCAGCGGTCTGTTTGTAAATTGGTCTTCTAAGGTCAAGCATTTTGATAATTCCTGCCGGTCTTAAATCAAATTTCTCTCTTACGATTTCAACTAGCTCAGCATCACTTAATTTGCCGGTTCCATAGGTTTCAATATTGATTGATGTAGGCTGTGCGACACCAATTGCGTATGAAAGCTGTATTTCACAACGCTTTGCAAGTCCTGCCGCTACAATATTTTTAGCCACATATCTTGCCGCATATGCTGCTGAACGGTCAACCTTGGTACAATCCTTTCCTGAGAAAGCACCTCCTCCATGTCTTGCAGCTCCGCCATAGGTATCTACAATAATCTTACGTCCTGTAAGACCTGAATCACCATTAGGTCCGCCAATTACAAAACGTCCTGTAGGATTAATGTAAATCTTGGTATCAGCATCTACCATTTTGCTGTCCACAACCGGGTCTATAACGTATTTCTTAATATCCTCATGAATCTGCTCCTGTGTAACCTCCGGTGCATGCTGTGATGACACAACAATTGCATCAAGTCTTACAGGAGTCTTATTCTCATCATACTCAATCGTAACCTGCGTCTTTCCGTCAGGTCTTAAATATGAAAGTGTACCATCCTTACGAACCTTGGTAAGCTGCATTGCAAGCTTCTGTGCAAGAGCAGCTGAATATGGCATATATTCCTCTGTCTCGTCAGTGGCATAACCAAACATCATACCCTGGTCTCCTGCACCGGTATCGAATTCATCAGTTAACTCACCGGACTTAGCCTCCAAAGCCTTATCAACACCCATTGCAATATCCGGTGACTGCTTATCCAAAGCAGTCATAACCGCACAGGTGTTACCATCAAAGCCCTTTTCTGAGCTGTCATAACCAATCTCAACAACTGTGTCTCTTACAATCTGTGTAATATCAATATTAGCCTTGGTTGTAATCTCTCCCATTACCATCACAAAGCCCGTATTGGTAAGTGTTTCACAGGCAACCCTTGAATATGGGTCCTGTTCATATAATGCATCAAGTATTGCATCTGAAATCTGGTCACAGATTTTGTCAGGATGTCCTTCTGTAACTGATTCTGAAGTAAATAAAATTTTTTCCATATTTTTTTCTCCTCTCTGTAAATTGAAAAAGGTCCATTATACAATGGACCTGATTATATCTTTAAAATCAAATCCACTTATTGTTCGATTATTCGCTCAGGCTGGCACCTTCCTGTAAAGGGGTTGCCGTGACTTCACAGATCCTATGTATCTCCATCACTCTGAATAAGCGGTTTGCGTATGAACTTTTCTCTGGGAACTATTGTATCCCAAAACGACTGCTCAGTCAATAGCATATTATAATTACTCAACCACATGATAACCTTTTTTCATTTTCCTTGAAAAAATCCTGTGTCTGAATAAATATATCACAACAAATAAGATAATCACAAGCACAACAGCTCCTGCACAAATCCATGTTTTTACAGAAATAGTGCTTATATTAAAGCATCTTACATTAATCCACATCTGATTAATTTTCACACTTACATCATTATCAAATACCAGCATTACGGCACTCCGCTCAATCTCATCCACCAAAGGGTACTGCGCCGACAGCTGTCTTCGGCTCTGATCAGGTGTCGTTGTAAGAATATAATTCTCATCTTCACTGTCACCTGAGAAAAAATATCCAAGCGGATATCTCTGTGTCTCCTCTGCATCATCCTCAGCACCGTAGCACCATTCGATATACTCATATATCAGCGGATTATCGCCTCCGGCAATACCCGAACTATAACCGATATAGTACATATTACGTATAACGCTGTCCGGTCGTGACATGTAATTAATAAAAGCCTCTGCTGCATGCTGTTTATCCTCATTGCCATTAATTCCCGCCTTGAGCATAATCCAGCCGTCAAACCACAGATTAGTACATTCTTTGGGAACTGCCCATTCAAGAACTACTCCATCCTCATCTGCCTGATCCATGGTATATACTGCATCACCGGACCACTGAAGGTTCGCAAGTACCTTACCTGTTACCATGTCAGCCTTACCACTGTCAGTCTCAAAAGAATATACATTCTCCTTAATATCTTTAAGTAAAAGCTCTGCATTATCAATAGTATTATCATCCGAGCTGTTCATCAGCTTTAAAAGCTCACTTCTGTAATTATCACCTGCTCTGAACTCCTCACTAAGAAGCTTATCCCTGAACAGAATTCCCAAAGCCGGGAAATATGCATCCCTAACATTATCCTTAATTGTAACCTGACGTACAAAATCAGGATTATTAAGAATTCCCCAGGTGGAAGCCTCTTCGTAAGAAACCTCCTCAGGATTATATACTATTCCCGTGATTCCCCACATATAGCAGGCAGCATATTTACTCCATAACTCGCCATCAATCGTATTACTCTCAAAGGTTTCCCATATAAAAGGTGAGACTCCCTGTATATAGTAATTATGTTCCTTACTCTTGTCAAAGAACTCCTCTGACAGCTGACATACCTGTCCCTCTCTGATTAATTTCATAATCATATATTCAGAAGGACACACAAGATCATATACATCACCTAAAGTAAGCTGACTATACAAATCCTCGTTAGTACCGAAAGTAGAATACTCAACTCTTACCTTCTGACCGTATGTCTCAAAATACCAGTCCTCGAAATCATCAATAATGCTATTCCCTCCGAAAACCGTTCCACTTTCCAATTCAATTATCTCATCCTCGTCCCATCCGCCCTGGTCAATATATTCCTCCCAGTTGCTTATGCGGAGAACTATTTCCTCATCCTCTGCTGCACAGACCTCGGTAATATTACCTGAAAACATTCCGAAAGCCATTACTATAGCAAGCACAAGTCCGAATTTTCTATACATCCTCTTTTCCAAGTTTTCCTACCTCCTTCTTTGAAGTGATAAGATTACTTACTAATACCAATACAACCACAAGTATGAAAATCAATGTGGACAACGCCCACAGCGCTGTTTTCAGCTCAGTCTGTGAACCCTTCGTAGCATTAAAAACATAAGTGCTTATAGTATCAAATGTTGAAGGTTTGGTATATGTGGCAATAAAATAATCATCCAGTGATAGTGTTATCGCCATAATAAATCCGGAAGCAATTCCGGGAACAATCTGTGGAATAACCACCTTAAACAGGGCCTGACTCGGACTTGCTCCCAAATCCAGCGCAGCTTCGTACAGGTTATTATTCATTTGTTTTAATTTAGGAATTACAGACAAATATACAAACGGCGCTGACATAACAACATGTCCTGCCACAAGCGGTATATAAGTATCCTTCTTAATTCCCAATACAACAATAAGCAGTACACAGATTGAAAAGCCTGTTACCACATCTGCATTTACAACCGGAATCTGATTGGCTATGGAAACAGCATTTTTCATTCCTTTTTTGGAATAGAATGAACCAATTGCTCCTATCGTTCCCAGAATCGTTGCAACCATTGAAGAACCGATTGCCAGTATAAAAGTACCGCCAATCATATTCAAAAGCTCCGGTGATGTAAACAAAGTCTTATAATTATTCAGTGAAAAATTCCCACCTGTACCAATTGTCGCTGTATCCGTAAAGCTGTATACAGCCAGAATAAGTATCGGAAGGTACATAAACAGAAGCACCAGTATCAGCCATGAGGAACGTAATATTTTCTTAATCATAATACAGCCCCCCTGTTACTCTCATTATCCTCAGCAAATCCGTTTGTCAGCCATGTTACAATAAAAATAATTATCAAAAGTACAATAGCTATCATTGAACCATTGTGCCAGTCATAAGCATGGAAATAACTTCCGATAAGGCTTCCCATAATATAAGTGCTGTTATAAAGCATATCAAGAACAACATAATTAGTCATTGCAGGAAGTAATACCATTGTAACTCCACTGATTATTCCCGGAACTGAAAGCGGCAGTGTAACCTTTAAAAAAGTTGTCACGTTTCCCGCACCCAAATCCGCAGAAGCCTCCAAAAGACTGCTATCCAGTTTTACAAGCGTCGTATAAATCGGCAGAATCATAAACGGAAGAAAATCATATGTCATACCGATTATTGTATTCAAAAAAGGATGATATGCAAGATTGCCTTCAATGAAAGTAAGAACTTCCTTCAATGCAGCAATTCTCAATGTAAAATTAATCCACATTGGCACAATAAATAACAGCAATAAAACAGCCGTTTTCTTCATCTTACTTCTGGCAAGAATATATGCCACAGGATATGCTATAAGCAGGCATACCGCAGTTGTGGTAAGTGCTACTGCCAGACTATAAAATAAAGTACCGATTGTATTGGGACTTGTAAAAAATCCCGTAAAATTTTGAATAGTAAATTTGCCTTCTCCATTTGTAAAAGCATAATACAAAACAACCAAAAGCGGTGCAATTACAAAACACACAAGGAACACCCCATATGGTATGCACAGCTGCTTTCGCGAAAAACGAAATTTCATACAGGAATCTCCTTTCAGCCTTTTATATCTTCAGATTTAAGTGTAAGCTTAATACTCTCCTTCGGAATGATTATGCTGACATAATCCTGTTCATTCCATAAGAATTCATCATGAAGATGAATATCCTCCTCATTTCTGGTACGGACAATATAATGATAATGGTCGCCCTTGTAAATAAGCGAAATGATGTTACCACAGGTTCCGCCTGCATCCACATCATCGCTCATCGTAACATCGGAAGTAGAAACACGCACCTCAACCTCTGTTCCGGCAACATCCATCTCTTCTCCGTCAGCATTATACAAAACTCCGTCCTCATCTGTCCTTGAACCCGGATAAAGCTGTGTTAAATCACACTCAAACTCTCCGTCGGCAAACTGAACAGTATTATTCTTCGTAATAATACCATCAAAAACATTATGATTAGTCTCTGCCTCAATTACATGTATACCATCCGGTTCAATACACATACCAATGGTTGTACCTTCTACAGCATTCTTTGTGCTCTGGATTACTATTTCATTATCCCCGGATTCAACTATAATCTCATAGTGCATTCCCTTGAAAATAACGGAAGTTACCGTACCTGTTATAATACCTTCCGAAGGTGCCGTCATAATTACATCCTCCGGTCTGATAACAACATCAACAGGACTGCCAATTGGCATCTCATCAACACATTCAAACTCTGCTCCACAGAATTTTACCTTCTTATGTCCCGTTACCTTTCCGTTAAAGATATTACTGTCACCGATAAAGTCCGCAACAAAGACATTCTTAGGCTCATTATAAATCTCTTCAGGAGTTCCTATCTGCTGAATCATTCCATCCGACATAACAACGATTTTGTCAGACATCGTAAGCGCTTCCTCCTGATCATGTGTAACATATATAAAAGTAATTCCAAGTTCCTGATGCATTGCTTTTAACTCAAGCTGCATCTCCTTACGCATTTTAAGATCCAACGCTCCGAGAGGCTCATCCAGAAGAAGTATTTCCGGTTCATTAACAATAGCTCTTGCAATTGCAATTCGCTGCTGCTGTCCGCCGGAAAGAGTGGACACACTACGCTTTTCAAAGCCCTCAAGGTCTACAACCTCCAAAGCATGACGAACCTTTTCTTTAATTTCTTTTTTCGTTAGTTTTCTTTTGGTAACAATTGTGTCACCAGCTTCATTCTTATATGTAACATCTATTGTTTTCAGCTTAAGTCCGAATGCAACATTCTCAAAAATGTTCAGGTGCGGAAATAAAGCGTATCTCTGAAATACTGTGTTAATAGGTCTTTTGTTAGGCGGAAGCTTACTGATATCATTACCATTCAGCAGAATCTGACCTTCCGAAGGGATATCAAAGCCGGCAATCATTCGCAATGTAGTAGTCTTACCACAACCTGACGGGCCCAAAAAAGTGACAAACTCTCCCTTTTTAATCTCCAGATTAAAGTCCTCAACTGCTACAAAATTGTCCTCAAAACATTTTCTAATGTTCTTTAGTTCAATAATGTTTGTAGAAATATTATTGTCCATGGCACTTTTATGCAGCATTATAATGCCGCACATCTCCTCTCCAGAAATATTAACTGAGTTCCATAGAGTTAAAAAAAGACAGCTAAATGCAGGTCGCATTTTCGTTCCCTGACTTCTCTGTCTTTCGTTCCTTTGCTCATCGTTTAATAGGATAATATAGTATTTTGTCTTTATTTGTCAATATAAATATATTCTAATTTTTATTTGAGGTTCAATTGACACAATAGTATATTTTTCCTATAATAAAATATAGGTATTATGTTTCAAAAAATATTTTTTTCGGGGGTCATTATGGCTAAAGAAATTTTATTCTCTTTTGAGTTGGAGCCGGGCATGGTTGTATGTGAGGATATATTTGACTCAAAAGGCAGACTTATTTTAAGTAAGGGCACTGCCCTTAACAATGAATCCATCACCAAGCTGGAGCATTTCTCAATACTTGAGGTTCCTATTGACACCTCCATCGAGGTTATTCCGGATGTTGATGACATAATTATGGAAGCAACCGGTTCTTCCAAAATCAAGGAAAGTGAAGAATTCAAGCTTTTTTCGGAAGATTATAACAACAGCATGGATACAACCAAAAGTATTCTTGATTCTGTTGCAATTACTCATGCAGATGCTGACACAGATGCTATCGTTAATGCAGTAAACAGTCTCACAAATACATGCAGTAATTCTATGCAGATGCTTGATATGCTCCATAATATAGAGACTAATGACGAGCAGACTTATCATCATTGCCTCAAGGTTGCCTTAATTGCACAGGTCCTTGGTAAATGGCTCGGTGTATCACAGGAGGATTTAGACCAGCTTGCAATAGCGGGTATTCTTCATGACGTCGGTAAACTTGCTATTCCGCCTGAAATACTCAATAAAAAGGGTAAGCTTACCAATGAGGAATATGAGCTTGTTAAGAGCCATGTAGTACGTGGCTATGAATATATCAAGGATATGGATTTGGATATAAGGGTTAAGGAAGCATGTCTGCTTCACCATGAGCGCTGTGACGGTTCAGGTTATCCTTTTAAGGTTAAGAGTGACCGTATCTCACCTTTTGCCAAAATAATTGCCATAGCTGACGTATATGACGCCATGACATCATCCAGAACATACAGAAAGAGTTTCTGTCCTTTCGATGTAATTCAGCTTTTTGATTCAGAAGGTCTGTATAAATATGATCCGCAATACATTATGACCTTCCTTGAGAACATTGTTTCTTCCTATGTTAATAACAAAGTCAGATTATCTGATGGCAGAGAAGGAGAGATTATTCTCATTAACAAAATTTGTCTCTACAAACCAATTGTTAAAGTTGGTAATGAGTTTGTCGACTTATCAAGGCAGTCAGTTCTCAAAATAACCGATGTTTTATAAAACACGACAAAGCCGGACACTTCATAATGAAATGTCCGGCTTATTTGTTCTTTAAGTCTAGCCTACCACCTTGAAATCAAACTGTCTGAGATCCTTTTCACATTCGACTTTTGCCATATCAGCACCCAGTGCCCGCAGCTTCTTGTCAAAATCCTCGTAACCTCTTTCAATATATTTAATATCATCAACAGCTGTAACTCCGTCAGCAGCAAGCCCCGCAATAACCAACGCCGCTCCGGCTCTTAAATCAGGTGCAGCAACTTCAGCTCCTGTTGTGCGTTCTACGCCTGTTATTATAGCTGTATTACCTTCCACCTTAATCTTGCAACCCATTCTTGAAAGCTCATCAACATATTTAAAACGATTCTCCCAGATACTTTCCGTTACAATACTTGTACCGTTGCACTTTGACAGAAGTACTGCAATCTGTGGCTGCATATCAGTCGGGAAGCCCGGATATGGGAGTGTCTTAATATTAGTATGGCTAAGATTCTCATGTCCGATTACTCTTACCGCCTCATCAAATTCCTCCACCTCACAGCCTACTTCAACCAGTTTCGCTGTAATAGCCTCCAAATGTTTAGGAATAACATTCTTAATAAGCACATCTCCGGCAGTTGCCGCTGCTGCAAGCATAAATGTTCCTGCCTCAATCTGGTCAGGTATAATGGAATAGTTAGTTCCATGAAGCTTCTCCACGCCTTTAATTCTAATCACATCAGTTCCTGCACCCTTAATATTGGCACCCATACAGTTAAGACAGTTGGCAACATCTACTACATGTGGTTCTTTGGCAGCATTTTCAATTATAGTATTGCCCTGTGCAAGACATGCTGCAAGCATAATATTAATAGTAGCTCCAACTGATACCATATCAAGATATATATGATTACCCTTCAGGCTGTCTGCATTGGCACAAATCATACCATGCTCAATTTCTACATTAGCACCCAAAGCCTTAAAGCCTTTAATGTGAAGGTCTACAGGTCTGCTTCCGATATTACAGCCTCCCGGCAACGCCACTTCAGCCTTACCAAGCTTACCAAGTAATGCACCAAGCAAATAATAGGATGCCCTGATTTTTTTAATAAATTCAATGTCAACACTGGTAGAATATATTGTACTGCCATTTATACGAAATGTATGTTTATCTATTCTCTCAACAATCGCCCCAATGTACTCTATTGCTTCAAGTACTATTCTTGTGTCCCTTACATCCGGTACATTCTCTATTGTAACTGCCTCATCTGCCATAACAGCTGCCGCAAGGATTGCCAGTGCCGCATTCTTAGCACCACCGATTTCAACCTCTCCACTTAGTCTGTTACCGCCTCTGATTACGTACTGTTCCATCATAGCACCTCAATAATCTCAACTAAAATCATGCAATAAATTTATTACATGGCAAAAAAACGTATCAATAGACACGCAAATGTATTATATCATAAAAATATTGTTTGTAAACTACCAATATTTTATTTTTTTGGAACAAATAAACAAAAGAAGCTGTCCACTATATGAACAGCTTCATAAAATCATTATTGTACATATTCCACAGGATTTACCAAAGTTCCTCTGAGATAAAGCTCAAAATGCAAATGTGGTCCTGTGCTGTTTCCTGTATTACCTGAATAAGCAATAACCTGTCCCTGTCTTACAGTCTGTCCGTAGCTTACTGCAAAGCTGCTCAAGTGCGCATATCTTGTAAGACTTCCGTCTGAATGCTTAACATCTACACAGTAGCCATATCCACCAAACCATGCAGCTCTTACAACTGTACCGCTTGATGAAGCTCTTACAGGTGTTCCTGTTGATACGCCATAATCTACACCTGTATGGAGTGACCATACTCCCGTTGTCGGATGAACACGATATCCAAACGGTGATGTAATCCAGTTACAGTTAACCGGTTTAATATATGTCGGAGGAGTAAGCGTTCCTCTCTCAATAATGGTTGGAACCGCTTCTGTATAAACAGTCTGACTGATAATCTCTCTGTCTGACTCAACTCCATTAACATAAGAGATAAGTGCCACAACACCTCTGGTTCCGCTTACGCCGTTCTGAATAACATTCTCAGTACCAATATACAAGCTGTTGTTATCAACGTACTGAATTGGTGCATCATAATTCTCATCATAAGATGCTTCTTCAACAACTACCACCGTAATCTCTGATGCAGGAACTGTAACGATTAACTGATCTCCTACATAAATAGTTGTATTAACATCAATACCATTAAGTGCACAAAGCTCGTCCAACGTCAACTCATATTTCTTGGAAATCGCTGAAAGCGTATCACCCTGCTGTATTGTATACACGCCCTTTTCGGCATGTTCCTTGGTAACTAACTCGTAAGCTTCCTCAACAGATACAATGTTACTGCTGTCTGCTTTGGTCTCTATAATCTCAACATTCTCTTCAAAACCAACAGAGAGAATTCCATCCTTCAATACAATATTCTCTTCCTCAACCGCTGCTTCTGCATTTCCGTCCATTGAGGCAAGCACTTTGGCTGCTTCATTAATCTCAAGGTCTGCAGACACAAGATTAGTCTTCAAAGAATTATATGAGCCATCGGTATTCTCTACAAGTTCAACCGTGAATTCATTAGATTCGATATATCTGTCCTTCACAGCTTCAAAAAGCTCTACAACATCCTCTCTGGATGCAAGTGTTACGGTAAAATCATCAATTCTGACTGTATATGCCGTATCATTCACTGAAGTGTTAACAGTATTACTTGTATTAGCGGTTAGCGCTGTATACATTGATGCTGCTAATAATTCCTCTGAAAGAACAGCACCTGAAGTTGCTTCCTTATACACACTAACATCTGTCTCAACCAATGTAACACCACTGTTAGTCGTGTTAATCTGTGTTCTTGCTTCTGTAAGTGCTGACTGTACAATTGAAGTATCACTTACATAGCCCATTTCCTCTCCATTAAGAACAACCATATATCTGTCATCAGGGGTATATGTCTTGCCACTGTTTGCAACTTTTTGAACAAAAGGTATGGCAACAATCAAAAATAATACCGCAATAATTGCTGTTCTTACATATGAAATATACAGTTTCTTCTGTCGTCCCAAACGATGCATCATAACCTCCACAATAATTTGTTACATATTGTAACATTTTCGTAACAATTAGAAGTGTATCAGATTAAACAGGTTTTGTAAACCCTTTTTAACACAAATATGTGAAAATTTTGTATCTTTTTAGCGTTTTACAACATTTTTGACAATTTGTTCACAGTTTCTTCTATTGTAAGTCCGTCTAAATCAATAATAAGCTCTGCGTATTTCTCGTACAAAACAGTTCTCTCTACATACAAATCAAACAGGGTCTGTCCCTCTTTGATTGCTACACCTCTGCCGGTAAGATTGGACAATCTGGAGTCTATCGTCTCATAGGTTGCCCTAAGGTATACCACTGTTCCTATCTCTGCAAGATGCTTCATTGCTTCCTTACCATAAATGACGCTTCCACCTGTTGCAATTACAGAATTAACTACATCAATTGACGCATTTATCCTGTTTTCAATCTCAAGAAAACCATCATTACCTTCGGTGGCAATTATATCCTTAAGCAGTCTTTTCTCCTGCTTCTGAATTACCAGATCCGAATCTACAAACTCATAACCAAGTATTTTGGCAAGAACAACCCCGGCACTACTCTTTCCGACACCGGGCATTCCTATTAAAACAATGTTGTTTTTCATATTATATTAACCTCTGTCTGACTTTTTTTGAACTGAGTATCCAAATTTTCCAATCTTTTCACCCAGTACAAAATACTCCCCATGGGAATATGCTACCAAATCAGCTGAATTAAGGTGGAAGGCACCCTTTTCATCCATATATCTGTCATCAATGGTTACGTTAACCACTTCTGCAATAAACATGTCATGGCTTCCAAGATGCTGAACTCCTGTAACCTTACACTCAAGATTTACCGGACTCTCTGCAATCTTAACAGCATTAATTTTCTCAGATGGAACAGGCGTAAGTCCCATTTCCTTAAATTTGTCAACATCCCTTCCTGAACGTACTCCACAGAAATCCGTTGCATATGCAAGGTCTTTTGTTACAAGATTAATAACAAATTCGCCGGTTTCTTCTATTATAGAGTGTGAATATCGCTCTTTTCTAACGGAAATTGATACCATTGCCGGATCTGAACAGATAGTTCCGGCCCATGCAATTGTAATAATATTAGGCGTTTCGCCCTCTCTGTTGCAGCTTACCATTACTGCCGGTACAGGGTAAAGCATATTTCCCGGCTTCCAATTCTGTTTGGCCATATTAAAATCCTCCTATTGAGCAATCTCCATCATTAATTCAGGTACAATCTGCTTCTTACGCGATACAACTCCCGGAAGCAGGAATGATCCATCACTACCCTGAACTCCAAGTGCATTCTCCACAAGCTCCTCAGCTCCGTCACCAACGCATAAAAGTTCGGTTCCCGGAAGCATCATATCTGTAAGCATGAAAAACAGCATATCTACTCCCATTGATGCATACTGCTCCTTCATATATGCAAAAATCTTATTTTTAACCTGTGCAAGCTCAGAACTGTCCATACATGAAACCTGACCGATTCCAAAGGTAACATCTCCCATTGAAAACTTCTTGTAATCTCCGGTAAAAAGCTCTTTGGCAGTCTTCTCACTGATATTGCTTCCTGCGAAAAACATCTCGTGTGCAAATTCTTCTATATTAATTCCTGCTATTTTAGCAAGTGCCTTAGCCGCTTCCTTATCCTTTTTAGTACAGGTTGGCGAACGAAACATCAGGGTATCAGAAATAATTGCCGCACACATCAGCTGTGCCATCTGTACACCAATCTCGACTCCCGAGTCCTTATACATTCCATATATTATGGTAGAAGTACATCCAACCGGCTGGTTAAAGAAAAACACCGGTGAAATTGTTTCAATAGAACCAAGTCTGTGATGGTCAACAATTTCAAGTATTTCGGCAGCCTGAATTCCTGCAACTGCCTGTTTTGCCTCATTATGATCCACCATAATTATTTTCTTCTTCTCTGCACGCAGGAGACTTCTTCTTGAAATCATTCCAACATAATTATTGTGTTTATCCAGAACAGGAAAATCCCTGTGTCTCTTCTCCGCCATAACTCTTTTAATATCATCTATATAATCTTCAAGCTTAAAGCATATCAGTCCCTCATTCTTCATCACATATCCAATAGGAATGCTCTGATAAATAAGTCTTGATACAATAAATGCATCATGTGGCGAACTGATAATTGTGCAACCATTCTCCTGAGCCATTTTGGTAATTGTAAGTGCAACAGGTGCATCTTCACAAATAACAATACAGCCGGCTCCCATTTCGATAGCACACAACTGTGCCTCATATCTGTTTCCAAGAATTACCAAATCTCCCGGCTTAATATTTTCCTCCATTGTCTCCGGCGTTGCAACAGCAGTAAATACTTTACCGCTTACCGTGTCAGACTTATCATGTCCACATATTATTTTACCATCAAGAGTTTCTGCAATCTGCTTATACGTAGTTTCTGATAATTTCAAAATACAATTATCATAGACATCCATATATGATTTGGCAATATCCGTAATAGTTATTATTCCCTCCATCTTACGGTTTTTAACAATAGGGAGGGTAACTACACCTTCTTCCTGCATCATATTCCATGCTTTTTTGATGGAAATAGATGACTTTACGCTCTCAGTCCTTCGAAAATCCACCTCGCCCACCTGAGCCCTGACATCCTGCAAAAGCGGCAACGGTGAGACTCCACATTTTTTCAGAACATACCTGGTCTCTTCATTAAGCTGGCCTGCTCTGTAAGGAACATAGTCCTCGGTTTTGGTTATTTTATTTTTTAAATTAGCATAAGCTATCGCAGAACAAATTGAATCCGTATCAGGATTTTTATGTCCTACAACATATACTTTACTCATTCTCAGCATCTCCTTATAAGCAACTAATGCTAAATAACTTTATATTAAGTGGCATAAAATGTCAAGTCAAACAAGACCGGGTTCCCACAAAAAAGGAATGTGCCATAGCCGACACATTCCCATTTAGTTAAAATATGTATTAAAATACAAGCGGAATAAAATATGGAGCAAAATATCCAAAGAATAATTCAGATAAGAAGCTTACAATCGTAACACCTGCAATCATAATCATCATGGCAAGGAACGCTTTATTCTTATCTTTAATAAGCTTCTTGACACACATAAGTCCCTGAATAACTACAAACAACGCAATTATGCTCTGTATTACCGTAAAGAAAATATTAACTCCTGAAACAACGATAAAGTTCTTCATAATTGCAACAATCTGAATTGCTGTCATACCTGCTGCAGTCACACCGCAAAGTGCTCCGATTTTAACAATTGCTTTCTTGAAGCTGCCTTTAACAAAAATGGCATTAATTAAAATTCCAAGTCCAAATACTGCAGCTGTTACTGTAATCATCCACAGCATAGGGAAGAAAAATGCCTGAACAAACGAACCAAATTCAACGTCATAAATAGCCTTTGTGCTATAGCAATTATCAATTACTCCTTTTAAAAAGCTGTAGCTGTTGTCGTACATATACAAAAGTCTTGTATCGCTGCCGTTCTCAAAAAGAACATAGCCCATTGCTGTATTAATAATATTCTCAAAAATATACACAATCATTAATACAAGCCAGAAAAATCCTGACGCAACAAGATTCGCATTATCAAAAAATTCTTCTGTTGCATCAAAAGGCTTCTTAAATACGCCTTTAAAAAATGCTCCAACAGTCTTAAATCCTTTACTAAAAGGACTTGGTCCCTTTGGCTGTGCAGGTGCCGCCTGCTGTGGTGCTGTGTATACCGGCTGTGCTGCCTGTGGCGCTGTCTGCTGCGGTGCTGCTGTATATACAGGCTGTGCAGGTGCCGCCTGTGGTGCTGCCTGCTGACATGAGCAAACCTCTCCATCCGCTAATTGCTTTCCGCAAAATGTACAAAATGCCATTTCATACCTCCTATTACTTGATAACCCAAGTATTATAATAGTTATTTTTTCCAGTTGATTATAACATAGCATTCAAATGTAAGCAACTAAGAAGTTATAAGTTATTTTTCAGATTGTTCTTTCTAATCAGCTAATTTATAATACTGGATTTTTCTTCTTATAAGTTATATACTTATTAAAAAATAATTTGGGGA
This sequence comes from Lachnospiraceae bacterium, assembly GCA_045129695.1. Classification (GTDB taxonomy): domain Bacteria; phylum Bacillota; class Clostridia; order Lachnospirales; family Lachnospiraceae; genus Eshraghiella. The sequence continues at coordinate 52,518 of JBGVJZ010000008.1, forward strand.
GTTAGTATGAAAATATTATTACAGCGTGTATTAAAAGCCTGCGTTAATGTCGATGGCAATGCAATAGGACAAATTGAAAAGGGCCTTCTTATTTTCCTCGGTGTAGAAACTGACGATACGGACGACATGTTACAAAAATATGTAAACAAAATAGTTAAGCTTAGAATATTTGAAGACGAAAATGGTAAGACAAACCGTTCACTTTCAGATATTAACGGTTCACTTCTTGTTGTTTCACAATTTACTTTATGTGCGGATTGCAGTCATGGAAATCGTCCGGGCTTTACCGGTGCTAAGGCTCCTGATGAAGCCAGAAAAATGTATGAGAAATTCATCGAATTATGCAAAGAGCAGGTTCCGATTGTAGAACATGGAGAATTTGGAGCAGATATGAAGGTAGAGTTAGTCAATGACGGACCTTTTACGATAATTCTATAAATTACAGTTTAACAGTGTAAGTGAATAGAAGTTTAAGGCAATAAATTATTTCGTGGAGTGAGCGTTCGCACTTAAGTTGCGGACGTAGCAGTACTAAGGCTACGTACTTTGTAGCCTTATGTACTGCTAGGCAGGCAACTTAAGCGAGAGCGCTCACTTGAAGGGAATATTTTACGGAGCTATCGCCCTTAACATTTAATTCACTAAACCATTATTTTCTTCACAGTCTCAACCACATTCTCCACAGTAAATCCAAACTTTTTGAACAATGTGTTTGCCGGAGCACTTGCACCGAATCCTGTCATGGTTACATATGCACCATCAAGTCCGACATATTTGCCCCATCCGAAATCTGATAAAGCTTCAACTGCAACTCTCTTGCGAACTGCCTTTGGAAGCACTGATTCTTTATATTCAGCACTCTGCTGCTCAAATACATCCATACATGGCATACTGACAACTCTTACATCAATTCCATCATTAATGAGAGCTTCTTTTGCTTCAACTGCAAGGGAAACCTCTGAACCTGAAGCCATAAGAATTGCATCCGGAACCTCCTTAGTTGAATCAGCAATTACATATCCACCCTTTAAAGCATCCTTGCCTGAACCGGGAAGCTGTGGAAGATTCTGTCTTGAGAGTACAAGTGCAGTAGGTGTCTCCTTAGAGGTCAATGCATAATACCATGCTGCAGCTGTTTCTGTTGCATCACATGGACGGAATACTGAGAAATTAGGCATTGCCCTGAACATTGCCAACTGCTCAATCGGCTCATGTGTAGGACCATCTTCACCAACACCGATACTATCATGTGTGAACACATAAGTAAGAGGTGTCTTCATAAGAGATGAAAGTCTTGCCATTGGCTTGGTATAATCACTGAATACGAAGAAGGTTGATACAAATGCTCTTAAACCACCATGAAGCATAATACCATTGCCGATTGCAGCCATTGCCAATTCTCTTACACCAAAATGTAAGTTACAGCCTGCATAATTATCCTTTGAGAAATCTCCCTGTTCGTTCATATATGTCTTGGTAGATGGAGCAAGATCTGCTGCACCGCCAATAAGATTAGGAAGTAATGCTTTCGCCTTATTTAAAACCTTTCCTGAAATATTTCTAGTCGCATCAGCTGCATCACCATGTGCCCAGAAATCCTCTGTATCAAGAACCTTGTCTGCAAGCTTTTCATCATGGTAAGTATCCCATAATTCCTTCATCTCAGGGTAGGCTTTGCAGTAATCAGCAAAAAGAGTGTTCCATTCAGCCTCTGCATCAGCACCCTTGGCTGCAAGATTTTTGTAATTATCATATACTTCTTCCGGTACATAGAAAGCTTCCTGTGAAGGCCAGCCAAGATTCTCCTTAAGAGCTGTAATATTATCAACACCCAACGGCTCACCGTGAGCACTTGCCTTACCCTCTTTAGCCGGACAACCGAAACCGATTCTTGTTCTGACCGTAATAAGCGATGGTCTTGTTGTATCAGCCTTAGCGTCTTCAATAGCTGCACCGATGGCAGCAATATCATTACCATCTTCTACTGTTATGATCTGAAATCCAAATGCTTCAAATCTTTTCTGAACATTCTCAGTAAAGGCAATATCGGTATCGCCTTCAATTGAAATTTTATTAGAATCGTAAATTACGATTAATTTGTTAAGTCCCATTGTTCCCGCAAGTGACATAGCTTCTGATGAAATTCCTTCCATCATGCAGCCATCACCGCCAAGAACATATGTGTAGTGGTCAACCACAGGATATCCCTCTTTATTAAATACTGCTGCAAGATGTGCTTCTGCTGCTGCCATACCAACAGCCATACCCATTCCTGCACCAAGTGGTCCGGTTGTTGCCTCTACACCAACTGTATGTCCATATTCAGGATGTCCCGGTGTCAAAGAATCCAACTGTCTGAAATTCATTAAGTCTTCTTTAGTAAGTCCATATCCAAACAAATGTAAAAGAGAATATAAAAGTGTAGAACCATGTCCTCCTGAAAGAATAAATCTGTCTCTGTTCGCCCATTTTGGGTTAGCAGGATTATGCTTCATTTGATTTCCCCAAAGCTCATATCCAATAGCAGCACATCCCAAAGGAAGTCCCGGATGACCGGAATTTGCTTTCTGAACTGCATCAGCAGCAAGAACTCTGATGGCATTAACTGACAACTGGTCCAAATTTGTACTCATGATATTAAATTCCTTTCTTATTTTCACAATTAAAAAGTCTGCATTATACAAAATGCTTCTCTTTTAATAAAATTAATCCGTTTGATTTACGACCAAACAGCCCCTTACACTTTTTACCACATTTCTCAATCGCCCCATCAATAAGGCGTTTAACCTCATCTGCTTCAATTCCCGGAGTGGACACCTGAAGCTCATCGATTAATAAGTATACTTTCAAAAGAGCCTTTTCGTCAATACTGTATCCTTTTTCTTTTGCATAATCCTTAGCAATAATTACAAGGTCATTTACTGACATTTTCCTGAGTTCAATTGTATAATTGAACATTGCCGCAAAAGCAGGAGCCTCCATAAAAAGTCTCTTGATTGAATAATCCTCACCGGTAAGCATTACTAACATGGAGCCGGTCTGTCCCATCATAAATTCTGTTACATCCTTGACTGCATCCAATGTAAGCATTCCTGCATTTTCTATAATAAGAGTGGTTCCCTTTATCTTGTCAGCAGACTCGTGAATTCCTTTTTTGTTAAGAATTGCAGCAGTCGTTTTAGCAATCTTCAACCGGCGGATATCATCCTTTGCATGGAGTGCTTTAAAAAGATTGATGGCAAAGCCTGTTTTATCCGTATCCGCCCTGCCTACAATTGCAATATTTCCATAAGCAGATGTTCCGTCATCAACGTCAAGCTTTTTGCCCTGAATCACTTTGTTAATGGATTCTTCCATACCACTCATGCAAAGATACTTGCGGATGTATTTTCTCTCATCCTCCGTCATCTCCGGGATTACTTTCTCATCAGGTGCATAAATCATATCACTGTCTATCAGTTCAGCTTCCTCATCGCCTTCTTCAAGACCTGAAACTTCTTCTATTTCAAGCTTCTCCACCTCCGGGTTTTCATCGAAGGTTTCCTCCGAAATCATTTGAGTCACTTCTGCTTCAACAGTTGCTGCAACCTCTGACTGCACCTCTTTAAGAATCTCCTCTGCCAGATCCTCATGTCCGGCAAATTCCTCACGAATCTGGTTAGCAAGATTGTCGGAATCTTTATTCTCCATAGTCTGTACTTCAGGCTCAGATATAGCTGAGTTTAACCAGTCCATAATTCCAATCTGACCCTCAATGATCTCATCGCCTTCGTGTTCCTCCAAAACGACCTTCGGTTCTGCAATATTAGCAATAACACTTGCCGCCGTCTGAGGTCCCACAACCGATACTATCGGCGAGAGTTTCTTGGATTCTTCAATATTCTCCTGTTCCTGCCCTGCCAGAGTCTCAGACTTAACTCCGGTCTCAACCGGCTGTTTTTGTGTAGCTATCGGTGCTGTTGCTACTGATACCGGCCTGTTCCAATGGTGTGTATTGATACGAAGTTCCTTGGTTGGTTCAAGTCTTTCCTCTGACTCTGCTTTTTCCTCAATCTGTTTCTCATACTCAGGTCTGAATTTAGCACGAATCTCTGCATCAACCGCATCTTCATCAGGTCCCGGCTCATAATCTCCTGCAAGTACCTTTTTCCAACCCTCAAGCGGCTCAAGAATTATATCGGTTGTTCCTCCGGCTGAGCCACCTGTACTGTCATCGTATATTTTTTCACCCTTTTCAGCCATACTCTCCATGATAATGGACATACTTTTAGCAAGTTCTGCCTGAATATTCTGAGTATCATAAATCGAATAATTCTTCTCAGGAACAAGTATCTCTTCCTCCGGTTCTTTTTCCGTCTCATTTTCAACAGAAATAATCTCCGTCTGCGCTTCCTGCTTCTTCTTCGCTTCAGCTTCGCGCGCAGCCTCCTGCTGTGCCCTTAACTCATGGATATTAATTCCGGCCTGTCTGTACTGCTCCATCACATCATATTTCATCTGCTGTGATTTGGTAAGTGGTGCAAATCTTTTTTTGAGAGAAAGTGCTTTATCAACATATTCGCCTTCATTAAACCATAAAATTAAGTCATCACATTCGCGAACACATTCCTCAATCCTTCCTGCCTGTGCATATAATTCTGCAAGCTCATAAGCATATCTCTCTTCCAGCTCACTATTCTTGTACTCTTCAAGAATCTCTATGAGACGTTCAACAGACGCACCTCTTGCAACATTAATTTTGTACAAAAGAATGTATTTCCCTGAATCCTTCGGCGATTCCTCCACGAACTCCTTATAAAGCTCCTCAGCCTCATCCAAATCATTAATCGCAATAGATAATTCTGTAAGCTTGTACAATAAACGTTTTCCGCCAAGATTGCGATTATAAGCATAAACGCATATGTTTCTGGCTTCTTTAAGTCTTCCTGTCTGCTCATAAAGCTCTTCTGCAACCGAAAGCTCCGACCACTTTTTAACTTTACGCCATTCAATTGTATCAGCAACATTAACAGCTTCTTCTAAATCACCTTTATCACGAAGTCTGCCAATCTGCTCCAGTTTGATTCCCAACTCAACTCTGTCCAAACTGTACACCCTGCCTTTCATATTCTTTATATTTAAAGATAATAACCCTGAATAATTTTATCACAGCAATATATCAATGTCAAAAGAAGTTATAAAATGTCTAACATTGTCTGTTCATAATCCAACACATTATAGTCCATTTCTTCCGTATCAATCTGACTCCTGTAATCTACTACAACAGTCTGCTGCCTGTCTGCAATCATCTTCTGTCCAAGCACATAATTAACATCAAACATTTTCGTAATTGCAGGCGTTGCGCCACGTGCCGGCACCACAAGCTGTACATGATTAGTTTTCAGGAGCTTAAAAATCGGTTCCCATATGTATACATCTTTTGCTGCACCAAACGGATTATCAATGAAAATTGTTTTACCTATTACCGAACTATCCTTGCCCATTGCATTAAGACTTGAAATATAGTGGATAATCGCAATAAGGAACTGTATGTAAATACCCTGTGACTGTCCTGTACTGCCGACCGCCTCCTCGTATTTGAGATAGCGGCTTTGATCCTTAATGTGTTCACGCTTATACAGACATAATTTAATGCTGTTCATATCCGTAACTATAACCGAAAACATCTTTTTCCATGATAAGCGGTTCTTCATATATTTGAGCTTATCAGCCGGATTATTAAAGGTCTCTGCACCGGCAACTGTTTCGTTGATATACACCGACATTCTGTCTTTATATATTTCTTCTTTGATATATGGAATCGACATTGTTATTATAGGAATAACCTCGTCATCCATTGTGATTCTTGAAAGCTTTGGCAATCGGTCAAGCTCGGTGCGTATATTACTGCAAATCTGGATACAACGGTTTTCAAAGCTTTCCTTCATTCTTTCCATGTCACTGATGCTCTTCTCAATCCGGTCTCTCTCAAGTGCAATGCACTCATTGGTCTCCCGTATGCTTTGAAGCATCTCCTCGACATCCGCTATTTTTGCAGGTGATACAAGGCTGTTTCTGACCTCATCAGCAAGCTCGTAGGCCTCAAGACTGTTGAGAGAATCCACAAGCGCCTGCTTATCCTCAACAAATCTGTTGCGAAGACGATTTTCCTCTTTTCTGAGCTTTTCAAACTGTTTTTGAAGTTTCTCATAATCATCTGCGGTAAGTTCCCCGTAAACACCATCAGAACGTGTATTCTCAGGTACCTCAATACCTGCATTTCTTATTATCCTTTCAATGTCCTTTTCCATAAAAAGAATATCTTTGTTGTCATGTTCAACTGCCTTGATGTTCTGTGTGGCTTCAAACAGCTGTTTTTCAATACGTGACATTTCCTGCCTGTGGCTTACAATGAAAGCCTGGGGATTAGTAATGTTTTCCCTGATAAATTCTCCGTATTTATCCTGATATTTACGCCTTCCATGCTCAATACTTCCCTCCATTCTGTTTTTCTGGGCACTTTGTGCGTCAAGTGAGCCGTCAAGAGCGGTAATTGCCTTATCAGCACCACTAATCCTGTTCTTAAGCTGAAGCATTTCCTCCATGCTGCATGAAGCAAGCTTTCCTTCATCATAAGCTTTTCCTGCCGCTTCCATTGTCATACCCCTGTACAGAATATTATCTGAGCTTTTCTTCATAGCGGCTTCATAACTGGCGAGAAGTTTTTCCTTATCCGATATATCTCCAAATTCTCCTGAGACAATTTTACGCAAAGCCGCCATTTTAGCATCAATTTCTTCCTCTGTAAGCCCGTTGGCCGGAGAAATATTTTCCTGCAGATATGGTTTAAAATTAACTTCAAAATCCCTGTTACTTTCATCAAACTGCTGACGGATATGCTCATATTCCATTTTTGACTGATTAAGCGCATTGTTTCTGTCGTCCGTTTTACGAACCGCATTACTGTACGAACGCTTTATTTCCGTTAAAATATTTTCATCAGCTTTTCGTTTCGAATATTTTCTGTTTAACAAATCGTTTTTCTCTTCAAGCTTTTCGTATATTCCGACGTTTTTCTTAAATTCCTCAAGATGCTTTTTCTCACTGCTGATACTTTCATTTAATTCCACAAGCTTAGCTCTGAGTTCATCAGCTTTGATTATATCGTTCTCTTTTTGTCTGACAAGTCTGTCTCTGTCCCGTTGTATGGTCTGAATACGGTTATTGATTGAATCCGCAGTCTGAATGTTTCTTATGGATTTTATAAAAATTTCATCCTCTGCTACCATCTTACATTTATCCGCACATTTTCTGACAATATCCTGATAGCGGTTAATTTCCTCTGAATTTTTCTGGATTTCTGCAGCAAGCAATGCCTCATCCCACAAAAAGCTCATGTTACGACATACACCAAACAACTCCTCAGTATCAAACGGCTGACATCCTTCTTCAATTACTGAGTACTTAAGAATAGGTATTATATAACTGCCGGTGTTCAAAGCAGCAAGTACTTTATCCTGTTTTATTTCATCATATGAATCTTTTGCAAAGATTACAAAAGGTACCTGTGGAAATGTTGCAAGCAGCTCCGTGGCATTTTCACCCATATCGGATAAAATATCATTGCCGCTCACTACGTCATCACCATAACGGCTTATGAGATATTTAAGCACCGTATTATATGGCAGTTCATATTCCGGTAGTCTGTGATTTCTTATATCCTTCTCATACTCCACAAGCCTTTCAAGCTGTTGCTCATTATCTGTTCTTTCGCGATTAAGTTTGTATAAAAGTTCTTCGAGAATTGTTTCCAGCTGTTCATTATTGGCAGCATTATAAACAGCTTTTATTTTATCTGACTTTTCCTGTATTACAACAGCTTCCCTAAACTCATTCTGAAGATAATTCTCTTCTTCAGAAAGCTTGGCAATACCACTTTCAATAACAATTCTGTTATTACTTATTATGTTAAGCTGATTATCTGCATCCCTTACGCCTGTTTCCATCTGTGCAATATTTTGTGCCGCACTATCTGCTTTTGTGCGGGCACTTTCACACATTTCCCATGCATTGTCAGCAACCAGCAGTCCGCTTTTCTCAAGCAGTCTCCCAAGTTCATCCTCCATTGCAGAAATTTCACTTTCCATTCCCTGCAAAAGGCCTTCATAAACCTTGACATTTCCATAAATCTGCTGCTGTTCCTGTTCAGCACCTTCATATTCCGTAATTGCTGTCTGATATTTATGAAAAAGCTCATCCTTATGGGTACCAAGCCGGATATTCCTATCAGTAATTAAAAGCTCCTTGGCCGCTGCAAGTTCTGCCATCTCATAAAGTACATTCTTCCCATCGGAATTGCTGCTGTTAATTAACTCTCTAGTCTCGTCATACTTACGCTTGTTTGCCAGATAATCCTCATAATCAGCGGCATTTTCATGCATATACAGCTCATCTTTTAAGGAATTTCTGCTATTAATAAGTTCATTACGTTCAGTTATTGTATCATTAATCAGGCTATTCAGTTTTTCAAGTTCCACAAGCTCTGTTTCTATTTCGGCAAGGGCTACCAGCCTTGTCTCCTCAGCTAATCTGTTATGACAGTTCTCTGTGACAAGTTCTAATTCATTAAGACGTTTTTTGGTATCTGCCACCTTCTGCCTGCATGCAAAAAGGGTATCAAGAAGCTTTAACTCGATTTCCTGTCTTCCTGAAAAAACCTCTGTAAAATCATGAAGCTTTCCGCCAAAGTGTTCCAGAAGGGCAATCTGTTCATCATATCTGCCCATTTCGCCTTTTCTCTTGGATAATTCAATCAGCTTATCCTTGATATCCAGAAGGGTTTTTGCCATTTCTTCGTCATCACCTGACGAAGAATCCTTGCGAATTCTGTTGTTATAGGATTTTTCGATAATTTCTTCGATAAGAAGGTCTTCCACAACCTTACGTGTTGTCTTATAATTATTCTCAAAATAAGTTCTTACATGACCCTCGGTTTTGTTAATTCCACGAATAATTTCCCACTGACTCTCATACAAGCCATAGTTGCTGATAAAATTCTGGTAGTCTCCTTTTCTGTCGAAAATTCTGACCTCTACACCAAAATCTTTTTTCTCCAAGTCTCTCAGATAACTTTTGAGACCATTGTAGGTAATTCTCTCTCCGTTCTTAACAAGAGGAAGATTCTTAATGTCGTTCTCTCCAAACTCTCTGTAAAAAATACAATAATTAAAATATTCTATATTGGCAGTTTCCCTGTTATTATCCGCATCCTCTCCCTGTTCCCTGCCTTTTCTGGCACAAAAACCTGTGGTCATATATTTATAACCGTTACGGATATCGCAGGCATCAAGCTTCCACTCAACAAGCGAGTGAATTGTGGTATTACCGTTGCCGGAACGGAATAATTTCTCAATCGGCTGCTTATCATCAAGTGTGCAGTTCGGAATCATGTTCTGAAGCAAAAGAAGCATTAATACACTTTTACCGCCACCGTTTGCAAGGTCATATATTGTATTTTTGCCCGATAAACGCATAAGGAAATCATCATAAAACTGCGTGCCGAAATTATATTTAACGTTATTTACACGAATTCTGTTAATCTGCGCCATCTTTTACTCCTCTCCGTTATTGCTGTTCATAATCTCATAAAGCCTGCCCCTGTTGTCTTCAAAATAATTCTCGGCAATCGCCTTAAACCTGTCCGTTGGAAAATATCTTTCCTTGGATTCTGTAAAAAGCTTCTGTGTAACCAAAAAATTAAATGCAATTTTGGCATAGCCTGATTTGGAATTCTTCGCCGCACGAATTCCGTTCTTATCATCAACGCTGACAACAGGAAGTTCGTCCCACAGGAGTGCAAGTGCTTTGAAGGATTCTTCCTCAGCCTCCTCCATCACGATTCCCCCGGAATGGTCTATGAGTCCCGACAAGGCTGCGTCAGTTGAACGAATTACATCTTCGATTCTTACATATTCAAGATATGTGCTATTGGCGGAATCCTTGTAAAACTCAGTAATAATATTATAAATAATGAAATATACCATAAAAAGCTCTTTATTAAGTCTGAGACCCATCATTCTCTTAAGCTCCTCGTTGGTAAATCCAAACACTCTGTTGTTATTACCGGCACTAATAATAAGTGAATTATTATATTCATACAGATGTATGTCCATTTTCTTCATTATCTGCATGGTAATATCATAAACCTCGCTGTTGTGGCTGTATTCCTCATAAAGCATTGCATTACTGCCGGAGGCTTTGACAGTATCTCCCATTATCAATGCTGACACAATATCCAATGCCTTTTCAAGATTTCTATTTTCCATAAACACCTCTAAATTCTACGTATTACAAAATTCGTTACAGTTGCATATTCACCAAGCTGTAAATCTTCAGTGTCTCCGCCCGCAAGTTCCAGTTCAAAACGCATTCCGATATATTGTGAAAATGAGGGCTCTTCCATAAACCTTTTGATTCCCTCGTCCAAAAAAGTCTCCTGTGCAGCATCGCTTTTAATAAGAACATAGTTCTTTTTTCCACACAGATGAACGAGAAAAGCATAATAATCCCCATTCCGGAAAATTTCTGTGGATAAAATACTGCTTACTCTCTCGTTATAATCCCTTAATGTGATTTCAACACGCTCCGTCAGCATTTCAAGAAGTATTCTGAAAAGTGTTCTTGCATTGTCCATAAATCTCTCATCTGCAAGCTCGTCCTCAAACACTATATCCTTTGTAAGAGCTTTAACCACCTTCTCCGGTGCTTCCTTCTGTTCAGGTCTGTAGCTTAATAAATCCTCCGCCTTGGACAAATCAAAATATTTATTAATTTTCAATTCCAAAAAAGGATGTATCAGATATTCCAGAACATCCCTTCTGTCATTTCTGATAATTCTATCCCTTACATTTATAAAATCGAATCGGCTTCTAAGTCTGCTAAGCTTAGATTTACGAACAATATCATCCGCCTTAATTCCCAAATCAGTACACGTCTTAAGTAATTCGCTATGATTATTCATAGCCACCTTAAGCTCCGTATCCAGACGGTATATTTCATTGGAGGTTCGATAAAACTGTGAGGCATCACCTGAGATTTTCTCGCTCTCAGCACGTTTTAATGCTGCCTCAATCAATTCCTTATTCTTCACAAAGAGCTTTTGTTCCTCTTCAAACCACTTAATTCCGGTATCAAAGAATCGTTCATAAGCCTCCATACCTGCAAAAACATCCGTTGTAAGCAGATCAATAACTTTATTCTTGCGGTACCAGAGTCTTTCAACCTCCTGATTAATTCTCTTAACTACCTCCGTACCACCTTTAAAATCCTCTGAACGAATCATTTTCTCCAAAAGCAGCTGTTCAACACTTATCCTGCTCTCATCCCTGATTTCCTTGGTATCAAGATAGAACTCTATTCCGTCGGAGCTTATGGAATACCATACAGTACCATCTTGAATTCTGCTCTCCAAAAGCCTTACCCTTGATATTTTCTTAACTCTTTCAACAGGATCATAATATTCAAAAGTAAATGGTTTTCCATCATTTTTTAATTTATCAAATATATAATCAATCAGGATTTTATTATCCTGCTCATCAAGAACAATTCCAAAATCCCTTCTGATACAGTCACTCATAAATTCTGCGTAACGATTATAAGTTACATCCTGCTCTTTAAAGTTATTTTCCTCAATAAAAAAGCGCAGCACAGCCATCAAAATATAACCCATGTCCAGATTGTCATGTTTTCCATCCAAAAACCATGAAAATGAAATCTCCGACAATTTGAAAAAAGGATAATATTTCTTAAGGTTGAGCATACGCTCCCTATGATCTGTAATTATGTCATTAACCAAAATATGTTCTTTTGGCATTTTCTCCTCCGACTGCTATAATTCCGTTCTTCCTTCAAAAGCACGAAGTAACGTTACTTCATCTATGTACTCCAAATCTCCACCTACAGGAACTCCACTGGCAATTCTCGTAACCTTAATCCCCGCCGGTTTGATTACTTTGGATAAATACATAGCCGTCGCTTCTCCCTCAAGGCTGGAATTGGTAGCAATAATAACTTCGTCCACGTCCTGCTGAAGACGTATCAGCAATTCCTTAATTCTGATGTCTCCCGGACCAATTCCAAGCATTGGCGAAATTGCACCATGCAATACATGGTATACGCCCTTGTATTTACCGGTCTTCTCATACGCCGCCAGATCCCTTGCATTCTCCACAACCATGATTTCCTTGTGATTGCGTTCAATATTACTACAGATAGGACATTCCTCCTTATCCGTAAGCGTACAGCAGGTCTTACAGTAACGCACATTTGCCTTGGCATTCATTATGGCATTGGCGAGCCCTTCAGCTCTTTCCATTGGCATATTTATGATATGAAAAGCAAGGCGTTGTGCGGTTTTCGCCCCAACGCCCGGTAAAGCTGCCAGTTCTTCAATTAATTTACTAATCTGCCTTCCGTAATAATCCATTAAAATCCAAATCCCCCAAGACCGCCTGTAATCTTAGACATTGATTCCTGTGAAAGTTCTTCTATCTGGCGAATTGCCTCATTAGTAGCTGCAACAATTAAATCCTCAAGCATTTCGATATCATCAGGATCAACTACCTCAGGTGATAATTTAACCTTAAGAATCTCCTTCTTGCCGTTAATGGTCACTTCAACCGCACCGCCGCCTGCTGCTGCAGTAATCTCTTTCTCTTCTAATTCTTTCTGAGACTCTTCCATCTGTCTCTGCATTCTCTGTGCCTGTTTCATTAAGTTGTTCATATTTCCAGGCATTGCTCCTCCCGGATATCCACCACGTTTTGCCATAAAATCCTCCTATTAATCTTCTACTGAGATATTCATTTTAACATATTCCTCGACGTCCTCAAATGACTCTTCGAAGGTTGTATTGTCCGAAAGTAATTTTACTTCCAAATCAACATTTTTGCCAATTGTATTATCAATAATGTTCTTCAACATTACAATTGCATTTTCAGTGTTAAGGTACGAATGTATAAAAGGATCATCCGTAACAATAACCAGTCTGTTCTCTATTACAGTTATTCTCGCCGACCGCAGAAAGCTTGTATACACTCCGTCTGTCTGACCGACAATTCCCTGCCAATTATTAACTACCGCCTTCAAATCATCAGGCAGTGCCTTAATTGTCTGCTTAGCTACATTAGCTTTGGGCGGTACTTCATTTGGTACTGCTGTTGAAACTGCTGCTCCAACAGTTTTCTCCGGTCTTAATGCCACAAGTGCAAGCATATCCTCTTTCTCTTTGACAAGATTCTCAAGTGCCTTAAGTCTGTCTGTAATGGAATTCATGTCATGTTCCATCTGTGGTCTTGTCATCTTAATGAATGCCACCTCAACAAGCACTCTCTTCTGGGTAGAGAACTTTATTGATGCAGATAGCTCTGATAATATTCGCACATATCTCATTATAGTGTTCTCATCCACCATATATGCCTCTTCGCGTATTCTTTGCAAATTGTCCGCCGACATATCTAACATATTCTCTGCATTCTTCGCAGTCTTCACTATTAAGAGATTTCTCAGATACCATGTAAAATCTGACACAAGCTGGGATAAATCCCTTCCCTGCAATATCAGTTCATCAAGCACACTGATAAGTCCGGTAACGTCTGAATTAATTACCATTCTGAGAAGTTTGGAGAACACTTCTGTATCTACTGCTCCAAGAACCTCCAACACATCCTCATAACGAAGCTCCTGTCCCATATAAAATGCCATACACTGGTCAAGAAGACTTAACGCATCTCTCAAGGCTCCGTCAGCCATTCTTGCAATATATTGAAGTGCCTTATCTTCAACATGTACCTTCTCAGCAATAACCAGTTCCTTAAGTCTGTCCGTAATAACCTCCACCGGTATTCTCTTTAAATCATACCGCTGACATCTGGACATTATAGTCACAGGAATCTTGTGTGCCTCAGTTGTGGCAAGCAGGAAAATAACATATGACGGCGGTTCCTCCAAAGTCTTAAGTAACGCATTGAATGCTCCGATTGAAAGCATATGAACCTCGTCAATAATATAGACCTTGTACTTACCTTCCGTCGGTCTGTAGGTTACCTCTTCCCTTATCTGACGAATATTGTCTACACCATTGTTACTGGCAGCGTCAATTTCTATTACATTAAGCGATGAACCTGTTGCAATCGCTTTACATATAGCACATTCACCGCAAGGATTACCATCAACCGGATGTTCACAGTTAACTGCCTTGGCAAAAATCTTCGCCATTGTGGTCTTACCTGTTCCCCTTGTTCCACAGAAAAGATACGCATGACCGATTCGTTCCGACTCTATTTGATTCTTCAATGTTGTTACGATATGGTCCTGACCTCTCACGTCATTGAAATTATCAGGTCTCCATTTTCGATATAAAGCTGTGTAAGACATTGCCTTTCCTCGCTTATCTGCTTAAATAATCTCAAACAGAGTTATTTTATCATATTTAGGGCAAAATAACAAATCTTTTACACATAAAAAATCCATGTACCCGATTCAAATGTGCTATATACCCAGGCACCCTCGCGGCACATAAGAGGTTCCACTTAATGCTGCTTCGTTCCCGACCTGACATGGTTCGCAGATTCTTATTGCGCGAGACCCGGGTAAACACATCATCCACGAATACATGGAAGTGTTAACAAATTAAATTATTGCAAGGGTTAGTATATCCAATTTCAGCGAAAAAGTCAATTGGATGTTGTTCTTTTCGTATAATATTTACTCAACCACCATACCATCCTCAATTCTTATAATACGTTTACAACGTTTTGCTATATTTACATCATGAGTAATTATTATAACAGTTTTTCCATTTTTGTTAATCTCTTCAAAGCATTTCATTATCTCATTACCTGTATTACTATCAAGTGCACCTGTCGGCTCATCCGCCAGTAATACCGGTGTATCAGCAGCAAGGGCTCTTGCAATTGCACAGCGTTGCTGTTGACCGCCGGATAAATTTGAAGGAAGCTTTCTCCTCAGATCCGCAATTCCCATTTTCTCAAGCTGCTCCATAACTATACGTTTTCTATTGCGAATATTCCTTGCAATCAAAGGCATTTCGACATTTTCATATACTGTATATCTATCCATTAATGCAAAATTCTGAAATACAAAGCTGATATTTTCTTTTCTGAACTGATGCATAACGTTCTGTTTGCCGGTTTCAAGCTCTTTACCCCTAAAAAAATATTTTCCCGAGGTCAGATTATCCATTCCGCCTATTATATTAAGTAATGTAGTTTTGCCCGAACCCGATGTCCCTGCAACTGCAATAAATTCGCCCTCTTTAACAGTAAGATTAATACCTCTTAAAGCATGCGTTACCTGCTCTTTATTAACATAATCTTTAACAACATTTTCAAGTACTATCATTCTATTCATCTCCGTATTATAAATTACTTCTGATTAATTTAACCGGTGTCATTCTCTTAAGTACAATAATCGTTACTATATGTACAATTCCCACCATAACTGCCGACATTAAAATCCCTGCCGGATATACGTAAGTTCCAAGTATTGTCTTTAACACATAGTCCATATCGACACTTAATTCATATTCAGTATATGCAACATAGTACATCGCTGCACCGGACAATATTATAGCACAAATTGCCATAATAAACTGCCTGCACAAAAGCATTGCTCCGATTTCTTTCTGAGAAAACCCTACAGAATACATAACACCATAATTCTTGGTGTTACCGAGCATAATGACCACCTGTGTACTGATAAGCATGGTAAGTGTGGTTATTATAATCAGAACAAGAAGCTTTATAAGGTATGATATTAATGCCCCATTTTCTTTATTCGCTTCCTTATACATATCTGACAACTTGTCACAGGTATAAGAAATATCATACTTCTCGGCAATTTCGTCGGTAACCGCTATAGCCTCATCAATGGTATATCCTTCGGATGCGGTCAGAAACAAATTACTTCTATCATTCCCGGATTCCTGTACGGCAAAAATTGCGTAACTACAATCAAATGAATAATCTAATCCATCTGTTCGATAATTAACAAGTATAGAATCTTTAATCCAACGCTGATTATCCTCCATTATGCCTGCAACAATATACTTCATTCCATTTGGCATTTCATAAGTAGTCCCCACCGGAATATATTCAGCAAATGCTGAGCCCAAATAGAAATACGTCACTAATCCATTTTGAAAATCCAGTTCTTTAACTGTTTTTCCGCTTTGTAATTTCATTTCACATACTTCTATTGTCTGTGAATTTATATATATTACTTCCAAGATATCCTCTAAGGTATAAGAATAATTAATTGCATTACCTCTCTGAATTTCCAACAATTCCTTAAAACTGCCACCACCTTTTGTCAAAATTGTTCCAATCGCTGCTACTTCTTTTTGCTCATACAACTCTTTAACAAAGTCATTTTTATTTCTTGTTGTATCTGTATTAAAAAAATCCAGTTTAATAACTGCTGTTCCTTCAATTCCTGATTTCAACGTCTTATCTGTTGATATTCCGGAATATATGGCTTCCACATATGTCTTTACACAAAACATCTCAAGCACAAGTGCTATCACCAATAACAATACTGA
>JBGVJZ010000009.1:0-108528 GCA_045129695.1 Lachnospiraceae bacterium
GTTATAGATAGTCTTGATAAGCTTGGAAAATATATTGTCGCGAATGAAGAATTTCTACTCCCTGAGCTTATGGAGCTTGGTTTTTCAAGAGATGAAGCATTACAGATTAAAAAGGAATCAATTGCTGTATTATCAGCCGAAGAACTTTTCAAAAAAGTAAAAAGAGAACTTTCAGGATTTCCTTTTGAGATTACAAGATTAAGCACTAGAGAGGATGAGTTTGAAGGCTGGATGCCGGTGGGAGTTTTGGGACATGTTACCAGCTCCAATGATGCCATGCTTCCGTTTTTTAGCTCAGTTGAAGGAATACTTACAGGTAACATTAATCTAATTAAAACTGCAACAGGTGCTCATAAGGTAGCCATGAGAATGGTTGAAAAATTATGTGAGCTTGATGAGAGTTTATGCCCATATTTTTATGTATTTCCTCTGTCTTCTAAGGATGAGGATTTGCTTAGAGATATGTTCTCGTTGTGTAATACAATTGCCGTATGGGGCTCGGATGCGGCCACATCCGGTGTAAGAAAGCTTGCTCCGTCAGGTGTTAAGATTGTTGAATGGGGAAATCGTATAAGTTTCTCATATTTTACTAAGAAGGGCTATAGTAAAGAATTTTTTAAAGGACTTGCAGAGGATACATGTGTCAATGACCAGCAGGCTTGTAGCGCACCCCAGCTGGTATTTTATGAGACGGATAGCAGGGAAGAGTTGGTTGCATTTGCAGCAGAGCTTATGGAAGTGTTACAGGAGGTTTCGGATACATACCCACTTCACCCTATGTCACAGGCTGAACAGGCAGAGTTGACAACACAAGTTCAGTTATGTCATCTTGATGAGATGATGGGAGAAGCAAAGCTTTTTAGTGGAAATGGATGCCGTATATTTGTTAAGTACGACAGCGGGCTTTGTGCTTCACCACTCTATAGAACACTTATTGTAAAAGCAATTAACAGAAAGAATGTTATTTCTGTATTAAGACCATTTCGTTCATATTTGCAAAGCGTGGGGCTTGCCTGCGGACAAGATGAGATAGCATCACTTAGCAGACTTTTACTTGCAGGAGGCGTTAACAGAATTACTGAACCGGGACTTATGATGGGCGGTTACACCGGAGAACCTCATGATGGAGTGTATGCTCTCAGTCAGTACTTAAAAAGAGTAAGTCTTATTAATGGCAATTTACCACAGGGAAGTATGACCTTGGATGAAATGACAGATATGAAGGATAAGCCTTTTTCTGAGGGAACACCAATCCTTAAAAAAGACGAGTTTCCTGCCAAAAGAGAAATTGCTGATACAGGCTATCTGTTACTTAAAAGTGGTGGCAGCTCAGGAAAGGCAAAATATGCTCCGCATTCCTATGAGGATGCAGAGGTTACATACGAGGAAGGTGCAAGATTTATTATTGCAGCAGGAATTGACCCTAAGAAGGATATTTGCATGAATTTGTTTTATTCGGGAGGTCTGTATGGAGGTTTTATCAGCATATACGAGGCTTTGAAAAAAGCAGATGTTATTCAGCTTCCAATGACTGCTGAGATGGATATGAAGCATGTTGCTGATGAAATTATTACCAATAAGGTGAATGTGCTTGTGGGCATGCCAACTTATCTTCTTAAGCTTTTTAGTGAGCAGAAAGAAGCGCTTGCTAATTACGGAGGCATTGAAAAGATTTTCTATGGCGGTGAGCATTTTGATCCGGCACAGGTTAAATATCTTAAGGAGACCTTTAATATTACAAGAATTGGTTCGCTTGCCTATGGATGTAATGAAATCGGCTCTATGGGATATGCCTGCGAATATTGTGAAGGAAGTATTCATCATATTGTAGGAAGTAAGTATCTTGAGATATTAAAGCTTGACAAGGATGAGCCGGTGGAGGATGGCGAAGCAGGCAGACTTGTGTGGACACCAAGGGACCAGGAAAATATTGGAATAAAAAGATATGAGATTGGTGATTTGGGGCGTTTTATCAAAGAACCTTGTAAATGTGGAAGAATTGCACCGCGCTTTGAGTTATTAGGTCGATTTGGAGATATTTTTAAATTTGCTACCAATTATGTAAACTACAAGAACATTAAGGCGATTTTTGGCAAACAGATGAATTATACAGGCTGGCTTCAGGTTGTTTTAAGTTACAATACTGCAAGCTATATGACTATTTATGTTGAGCCTGACTTGGCATTTTCTGAAGAAGAAGCCATTAAAATTCTGTCGGATAACTATCCTGAAATTGAAGAGTGCTTAAGAGATAATACGGGAAAAGTTGTTGTGGTAAAACAGGATAAAGAACATTTTGAATTAAGTACCGGTGGCGGAAAAGTCAGAAGTGTAATAGACAGAAGAACACCTGTATAAGGAGGGGTTATGGATAAGCTATACTATTACAAGAACAATCCTATAGTAAAAAGCATTTTTATTAAAATGCTGGCTCCAACTATACTTATGAATCTTACAACTGCATTGGCTTCTTTTGCTGATACGGTAATTATTGGATATTTTTTGGATGAGTTGTCATTATCCGTAGTGACATATGCTACACCGATATATATGATTATCAATACCTTTGCCTCACTTTTTGCAGTGGGTGGTTCGATTGCCATGAGCATAGATTCGGGTAAGGGAGAGAAACAAACCTCTAATAAAGCTTTTAGTATTTCTGTGGAATTGCTTGTGTTTACAGGTGTGATTTTGTTAGTGGCAGGAGTGTTTTTTGGGAAAACTATTACCCATTGGCTGGGTGCAGGGAAAGATGTTTATGACATGGTGTATGACTATTCCGGAATTATTCTTATATTTGCTCCGGTATTTATGCTGAATGTGGGATTTGCGTTTTTTGTCAGAAATGACGGCAGACCGATTCTTTCAATGGTTGGGATGTTCCTTTCCATTATTGTAAACATTGTGTCTGACGTTGTTTTTATCGGAGTTTTTGACTGGGGTGTTAAGGGAGCTGCCTATGCCACTGTTCTGGGACAGTTAGTAAGTGTTCTGATTATATCAAGTCATTTCTTATCCAAAAAGAACACCTTGAAATTTATTTTTACATTTAATAAAACAGCATTAAGAATAATCAAAAACGGAATCAGCACTGCACTTCATTTTATATACCAGTTTTTGACCATATTAATTCTTAATCATTTTATCAGTAAGCTGGCTGGCAGCAACGGAGTTGTTGTATATACGGTTGTATTTAATTTATACACTGTTTCACTTGCTTTGTTTGAAGGAATCAGTCAGACAATACAGCCTATAGTAAGTCTGTACTTCGGAGAAAAGAGTTACGGGAAAATACGTAATACTTTAAGACTTGCTTTAGTGGCAATTGTGGTTATCTGTGGTATGATTACAGTTGCCTTGGAGATTGTACCACAGATTGTACCTTTGATTTTTGGTATTAAGGACGTATGGCTTTTGGAGAAGTCCATAGTTGCAGTTCGTATTTTTGCCACAAGTATGCTTATTATGACAATCAATGTTGTTTTGGGTTACTATCTCCAATCTACGGAACACAGCATTATGTCAGCTATACTGGTAAGTTTAAGGTGTTTTGTGTTATTCCTTGGCTGTGCATTAGTACTTGGAAAAATGTTCGGAATGAACGGAGTATGGCTTGCCTATACGATAGCAGAGATACTCACTTTTGTGATTTTTATTATTATGAACAAAATAATGAGAAGAAAAATTTTAAAAAGCGGCACGGATGTAAATATGTTTTTACTTGATAAAAATATAGAGAATAATATATACTGCCTGACCTTTAATTGTGGCAAGGATGATTTTGATGATTTTAAATCGGCAGTTTTGGCATATTTAGAAGAATGTGAACATATTAACGATTCTGTGAAGAAGGATACGGAGAATTATCTTTTGGAATTATATAAATGCTATAGCAGCAAAAAAGGAAAATACATAGAGGTTGAAGTTAATAACGCAGACCAAAAGGTAATAATCAGGGACAATCTTAATCATTTGACAATAAAGGATGGTATTCAGAAGATTATTTCCGGCATGAACAAAGCAGAGTATGGTCCGGTTCTTGGCTTTAACAGAATATGTATTGAGTGAGGTTGCCTACAATGAAGATGAAAAAAATAGCATCAATAGAAATCGAAAACAGAAAATATTATATATTTCCGGTACTTAGTTTTTTGGATGCTGTAATCAGCAGACATACGGCAGTGGATATTGGCAGATACAACAGGCTTAGATATGTAGTTGGTGAAGTGTTAAAAAACAGAATTGAAACATCATATCCCAGTGGTGTGGGTCCTATATGGGTGGATTTATTTTGGTCTGACACATATTTTGAGGTTTCCATAAGGGATAAGGGTGTTCCCCAGTGGACCAGCTTTGATTATAATGTTGATAATATATCGGAAGACGGCAATGATTTACGCAATTATATGCTCGATTTATGGATGGACGGAATAGGTATGGAGAAATTGGGTAAGGATGGCCAGCGAGTATATATGCGTCAGAAAATAAAGAACAAAGTTACTTTTATTAAGCCTGAACCATACGAAGAAATGAAGGCACTTGATACCAATATATCAATTCGTCCTGTATTAACAGAGGAGGATGCCATCGAGGCAATCAGATGTGTATATAGTGAATATGGTTATTCCTATTCATATGAGAAAATGTATTATGTTGATACTTTTATGCGGATGATACAGAACAGGGAAATAATGTCATTTCTTGCTGTTAATGACCATGGGCAGACAGCGGGGCATTTTGCATTATCGTTTTCAGATATGTATGAAAATATGCCGGAAATATCTTCTGTTGTAATTAGAAGGGAATTCAGAGGTCTGGGACTTTTTGCAATGTTTGTAGACCATTGTATTAAAGTTGGTAAGGAGAATAATTTCAGAGCTTTAATGGGGCAACCGGTAGCTTTTCATCCGATGTCACAAAAGGCAGTAATACGAGCGGGCTTTACTGCAACTTCACTTTTGCTGTCATATTTGAGCACAGCTGTTGAAAGTGAATATAATAAAAAGTCAGAACGTCTTGATTTGACTGCTTGCGTTAAGATTTTGGATGATAACGCACAAAGCAGTATATATCCTCCTAAGGAACTTATTTCTTTTATTAAGAAAATGTATGATAGACTGGGCTGGAAGTACGAAATCCGTGATGCTCTCGGTGCTGTAGCAGAGACCCAGATGACCATTGAGGATATCAGTACTCTTCGAATGAAAAAAATCATTATTATGGAAGCTTCTATAGATTTGGAGCGGATTTTGCAGGAATCCATTAAGGATGCAATACGTAAAAAAGATGAGATGCTTGAATTGGTTATCTCTCTTAGTTCGCCAAGCTGTGAATACGCTTATGAAATCGCCAAGAAATGTGGGTTTGTGCTTTCGGGTCTGATTCCCGGTGGTGCCAAGGCTGACTATATTATTATGCAGCAGCTTCTGGCAGTGGATAGAGGGTACGACCAGCTTGTGCTGGTAGGCGAATTTGAGGAATTGAAAAATGACATTATTGAGCTTACATTTTATGATAAGGAGGATAATTAATGAGCATTAAAACTTATTCGGTGGAAGAAATTATTCAATATGCGAGAGAAAATTCAAAATACTATGGAAATTTATATAAGAATCTGCCTTCAGAGGTATCCTTGGATGAGCTTCCGTTAATAGACCAGGATGATTTCTGGGCACATTGTGATAAAGATGGTGGAAGCGTGGCTACAAGAAAACAGACTGATGGTCAGGTTTTTAAAAGCGGAGGAACTACGGGAGATCCTAAATATTCTCTGTATACAGCGGAGGAATGGGAAACATTATGTGAATGCAGTGGGGCTGTGCTTTGTAAGGGTGGACTTACAAATGGAACGAAAATAGCTAATCTTTTCTATGCAGGTGGCTTGTATGCAAGCTTCTTATATACATATAGTATGTTGTATTTTGCCCCTGCAAAAACAATTGTATATAATCTCTCTGGAAATGTAACAATTGAAGAGATGGTTACAACTATTTTACAACACAAAATTAATTGTCTTGCAGGACTTCCGTCAATTTTAACCAAAATAATGTCATATATTGACGAAAACCAACTTACAGGATTTGCAGTTGATACAATATATTTTGCAGGAGAAACTCTTTATCAGGATCAGCGTGACAGAATAAGTCGGACCTTGGGCAGAGAAATTGAATTTCGCTCAATATTCTATGCGTCTAATGATGGCGGACCGATTGGTTATTTTACTAAGGATTGTGGATTTAATGAACATAGGGTAATGTCTGATTTATGCAAACTTGAATTAATTGATATTGATACCGGTGAAGTAATTACAGAAATGAACAGGCCGGGAGCAATTTATATCACGTCACTGTTTAAGACCCTGATTCCGCTTATCCGTTATCCATCCGGAGATATGGGAGAATATACGGAGCCCGAGGGTTCAACTGACCGCAAATTCAGAATTCTTGGAAGAAGTAATGTTGCAGCAAGAGCAGGATACGTGACACTGTACCCACAGGATGTGGGACAGGTGTTAGCTAAATGTAACATAGATTATTACTCATATCAGATTGTTGTGGAGCATAATGTAAGGGATCGCTTTATTTTCAAAATTGCAGTACCTGATAATGCAGTTGACTGTACGGAAAAATTCCTTGAGAAGCTGTATATGGAACGACCGGTTTTAAAGGACGCACTTGATGATGATGTAATGGATATTCCTACAGTTGTTTGGTGTAGTCCATCGGATTTGGAGTACAACGAAAGAACCGGCAAATTAAAAGTAATTATTGATAAGAGATTGTAATGAGAAACGATAAATCTATTAAAACTCCCTCGGAATGGGCTCCGAGGGATAAATTCTTATAATTCTAATTTACCGGTCGACTTCTGAATTCATCCTTTAGGGTTGTTTTGAATTTCATTCTTACTATATTCCTATAAATATTTGCTGCAAAAATATCTGTTTGCAGTAATTTTTTTTGTACATCGTTTAATTTCTCGAAATTATCAGATAAATTGGTAATTAACGTAAGCTCTGTGTTTTTTCTTATATTATTTAAAAATTTTCTTCCTGTTTCGCTGAAGCCGAGAATTCTTCCGTAACAAGGGTAGTTGTTATCTTTAATCATAAAAAGATCGTCGTTTGTTATGCCAAGGACGGTATGAAGTAGTGCACGGCTTATGCGAGTATAGGTTACCTCCTTGGATTTAAGTGCCATAACAAGGTCATTGAAGCTTAGTATCTCCCCGGATTTAAGAACATTGTTAATTTTATTTGCAAGATTGTTATTAACATCCAGATATTTTTCAAGGTTATTTTGTTCTGATATGAGAGTATGATACAAAATCATATCCATATCCTCCGCAAATACCGGAAGAGCAGAGCAATGCTTTGATTTATATAATTCAAATACTTTCTCAGGCATAAATTTATTAAGATTTGAGAAATCTTCAAGATTGAAACATTCTCTTAGTGCAGTTGCACTTGCGAAATCTTCGGATAATTCTTCACTATGATATCCACTACCCATTCTCTTGATAATAATTGGCTTAATATTGCTGTGGGAAGTTTTGAGTGCTTTAAGATATTCTACACCCAGAATATTGTTAGATGTGTCAATTGCGGCACTGATTTTAGGAAGAAGAGCAGTTAATGCATCTTTACGGGCAGTGGGCATATTTAGTCCTTTTTTAAGATTTTTTTGAAGTAAATTCTTGAATTCTTCCGGTTCATCGCATAGTATGTCTGCCATCTGATTAAGTGTTTCGATATCATCTGATTCAGTGCCGAAAGCTATATGGTCAATCCCTCCAATTTTGTTAAGAATCGATACCGCACCTGTAGCAAAGATTTCGGCACTGCCGGTAGAATAGATGACAGGAAGCTCTATTACTAGGTCAGCACCACCAATAAGAGCAGTTTCTGCTCTTGTGAATTTGTCTGCAATTGCCGGAGTTCCCCTCTGTACAAAATTTCCGCTCATAATTACAACTACACATTCCGCACCTGTAATTTTACGTGCTTTCTTTATATGGTATTCATGTCCGGTATGAAACGGATTATATTCAGCAATAATTCCAACAGTTTTCATGTACAATTTCCTCAAAAAATATTATTTAAAGTATTATAAATTTGCTATGAGTTTAAGTCAATATTATTATTGACATCAAAACATATATTGTGTATATTGTATATATACAATCACGTGAGAGGTATATATGAATATAATTATTTCCAACAACTCTGATAAACCAATTTATGAACAGATTAAAGAACAGATTAAAGGTCAGATTTTAAATGGCACAATTAATGAAGGGGACATGCTTCCTTCTATGAGATTACTCGCAAAGGAGCTTAGAATAAGTATAATTACGACAAAAAGAGCTTATGAGGAGTTGGAACGCGACGGTTATATTGAATCATTTACCGGAAAGGGCAGTTTTGTTAAATCACTTAATAAAGAAATGTTGAAAGAAAACATTGTATATGAAATAGAAGAAATGTTTGAACAGATTCTTTTGAAGGCTCGTATTGCAGATATGAATTATGAAGATTTAACAGAGATTTTTAAAATGCTATATGAAGAAGGAGAGGATAATAGTAATGAATAGTGTATTGGAATTACATAATGTATGTAAAGATTACGGAGATTTTAAGCTTGATAACGTTAATATTAAGATTAACAGAGGCGGTATATGCGGTTTTATCGGTCAGAATGGTGCAGGTAAGACTACCACAATTAAATTAATTCTGGATGTTATTAAGAAGGATTCGGGCGAGATTAAGGTTTTCGGAGAGGATATGTTGTCAAATGGAAAAACACTTAAAGATAGAATAGGTGTTGTATATGACGAAATGGGATTCCATGATTTTCTTACTCCAAAGCAGCTTAATAAAATATTTAAAGGCATATATAAAAACTGGTGTGAAGAAGATTTTATGTCTTTTCTGAAAAAATTTTCATTACCTTTGAATAAAAAATGCGGAGTTTTTTCTCGTGGAATGAGAATGAAACTGCAAATTGCTGTTGCTATGTCACATAATGCAGAATTATTAATAATGGATGAGCCGACATCAGGTCTGGACCCTATTGTCAGAACAGAGATTTTGCAGATTTTTCAGGAATTTGTAATGGAGGAAAATCATACAATTCTATTTTCTACACATATCACCGGTGACCTTGAAAGAATTGCAGATGAAATTATATTTATCAATGGAGGAAAGGTAATCCTGTCAGGAAATACGCAAGAACTTCTTGAGAGCTACGGGATAATTAAATGTAATAAAGAGCAGTTGAAAATGATTGATACAGAAGATATTGTTTCGGTAAGAAGTTCAGCTTTTTGTGAAGAGGTTATGGTTAGGAATAAGCAAAGCTGTACTGACAAATATCCGAATCTGGTTATGAACTCTGTTTCGCTTGAAGACATCCTGATTTTTAATGTTATTAAGTAAGGAGGATTCGATAATGAGAGGCCTGGTTTTAAAGGATTTTATATGCCTTAAGAAAAATTTAAAAATGTTTACTTTTGTAACGCTGGGAGTTATAGCTATAGCTGTAATGTTTATTCTTAGCTCCAGATTTGGAAATATAGCCCATGGCTTAAATAATTATGACAGTACAGATACTATGGACAAGGATATTCTTATCAGTATGATTGAGTTGAGCATGCATTTTATACTTGTGATTCCGATGGCATTTGTAGGAAATATAATTGATTGTTTTATTGAAGACAGAAAAGCTGAATTTTATAAAAATTTACTTTGTATGCCACTTAATAATTATGAAATTGTAGGAGCGAGATATATTTCTCTGGCGTTATATGTTCTGGTAGGACTATTATGCTCGGGACTTGCAGCTTTTTGTATGTGTATATGTTCGGATACGCTTGTATTTAAAGAAATGTTCTCGGTGGTATTATTTATTGGAGGCCTTTTTATAATAGATGCCGCTTTTGGAATTACTTGTATATATGGTTTAGGTGCCAGATGGGGCAGGATAGCGTGTGTAATTCCAATTGTTGTATTTTTTGTCATAGGAATATTTATGGGAGATAAAGCCATGCAGAAATATGAACATCTGCCAGATGAAGCGTATATAATGATTCTTTTTGATAAAATCAAGAATTTATTAACTGATAATGGGGTTATTGTTGTGATGACTGCATTGGCGGTACTTGTGTGTTCTTATTTTGTTTCAGTTGTTATTCTTAAAAAGAAAAGAGGCTTGGGATTATGATTGGACTTTTATATAAGGAATTTATTGCAACCAAAAGCAGGATGTTTGTGGTTTTTTCAATCCTGCATTTAATATTAATCAGTGTTCTGGCTTTGGGCAGTAATGGTAATGGTGAAACAGAAGTAATTACAATATATTTGTATTCTTTATATTTTGTTATAGTATTTATACTTATATTTTCTTATATTGGGATAGCTCTTGTTAAAAGTGACAACCAAAAACAAATTGAATATTATTTGAGTACACCGATAAAACATAAAGAATATATAATTGAAAAATATATATTTTTATTAGGTGTATTTGCTTTTGTAACGATTATAATGGTTACTGAAGGGCTTATTATAAAAAACAATATTTCGATAGATGTCTCACATAACATGATGAAAAATCTTTGGAAGCTTCTGCCGGTTATTATTGGCACAGCTATGATTTGTATGGCTGTTGAAATACCTGTCTATTATATTTTTGGAGTTGACAGAGGTAAGTCAGTAATAACAGGATTTGTAGTAATTATATTGTTTGTATTTGTCGGATATTTATTTTTTGGTGATTTAAGTGTATTGGATGAACTTAATTTATCTAAATTGCTTGAAATATTAAATAATAATAAAAAAATATTAAGAACTATGCAATTTGCAGTTCCGGCGGGGGCACTTTGTCTGACCTTCATTTCGAGCCTTGTTTCCATGTCGTTTTTTGAACGGATACGGAAATAATTTTACTTGTATATCTTCTCCTTTCAAGGTATAATATATTTAATTGTGTATAGGATTTTTTAGCCTTATTAATAATTAAATACTTAATAAGAAGACTACATAGGAAAGGAGTCATTTATATGGCATTTATTAATGAGATTAAAGTAAGGGCCAGAGCCTACAAAAAGAAAATTGTACTTCCGGAAGGAATGGATCGCAGAATCTGGGAAGCGGCAGTAACCAGTGTTCAGGAAAGTCTTGCAGAGGTTATTGTTATTGCTACTCCGGAAGAGGTAGAGAAATATAGCGAAGGTTTGGATATTACAGGAATTAAGATAATTGATCCACTCACTTCTGATAAGCTTGATGAGTACGTAGACAAGCTTGTCGAACTTAGAAGAAAAGTCGGAATGACTCCGGAAGAGGCAAGAAAGTTATTAACATCTGACTATATTTATTATGCATGTATGATGCTCAAGGATGGTTCGGCGGATGGTGTTGTATCAGGTGCATGTCATTCGACAGCCAACACACTGAGGCCGGCATTACAGCTTGTAAGACCGAAGCCGGGTGTTAAGCTTGTATCGGCATTCTTCGTAATGGTTGTTCCTGATAAGACTCTGGGTGCTAACGGAACACTGATTTTCGGTGACTGCGGGCTTGAACAGGATCCTGATTCTGAGAATCTTGCACATATTGCAATAGATTCAGCACATTCATTTGCCAAATTAATTGGAGAAGAACCGATAGTCGCTCTTTTATCCCATTCAACTAAGGGAAGCGCAAGACATCCTAATATCGATAAAGTTGCAAGAGCGGTTACGATTGCCAAGGAGCTTGATCCGGATGTTAAACTTGACGGTGAATTACAGCTTGACGCAGCAATCATTCCTGAGGTAGCAGCATTTAAAGCACCTGACAGTGAACTTGCAGGTCATGCCAATGTTCTTATTTTCCCTAACCTTGATGCAGGAAATATCGGATATAAGCTTGTACATAGATTTGCCAACGCTGAAGCTTATGGTCCTATTACGCAGGGTATTAACAAACCTGTTAATGACCTTTCGAGAGGTTGTTCAGCTCATGACGTTGTAGGTGTTGTGGCACTTACTGCAGTACAGTCACAGTTGGATATCTAATTAATTCAAGTGGGGTGTAATAATGAATATTTTAGTAATTAATTGTGGAAGTTCATCTTTGAAATTTCAGTTGATTGATTCTGATTCAGAAAAGGTTCTTGCAAAGGGAATCAGCGAGAGAATCGGAATAGATGGAAGACTTGTTTACACACCGGCAGGTGGTACAAAGGAAACTCATGATAAAGCAATGCCGACACATACTGAGGCTATCAGATATGTACTTGAAGCATTAACTAATGAGGAAACCGGTGTGATTAAGAGCCTTTCAGAAATCGGAGCGGTAGGGCATCGTGTAGTACATGGTGGTGAGAACTTTACATCATCTGTTGTAGTTAATGATGAGGTCAAAAAGGCTATTGAAGCATGTAATGATTTGGCGCCACTTCATAATCCTGCTAATCTGATTGGAATTAATGCCTGTCAGGAATTAATGCCGGATACTCCCATGGTAGTTGTGTTTGATACAGCGTTCCATCAGACAATGCAAAAGCGTGCGTATATGTATGGTATTCCATATGAATACTATGACAAATATAAGATTAGAAAATATGGTTTCCACGGAACCAGTCACAGCTATGTATCAAAGCGTGCAGCCGAGTTTATGGGAAGACCGTATGAAGAGCTTAAGCTTATTGTGTGTCATCTTGGTAATGGAGCTTCACTTTCGGCCGTTATGAATGGAAAGTGCGTAGATACTTCTATGGGACTTACACCTCTTGAAGGTCTTATGATGGGAACCAGAAGCGGTGATATTGATCCGTCAGTAGTTGAGTTTATTGCCAAGAAAGAGAAACTTGATGTTTCACAGGTTTTAAACATTCTTAATAAGAAATCGGGCTTGTATGGATTATCAAAAGATTTGTCCAGTGATATCAGAGATATATGGGCAGGAATTGACAGCGGTAATGAATTTGCAGAGCTTGCAATGGATGTATTCTGCTACAGAATTTCCAAATATATTGGTGCATTTGCAGCAGCGATGAATGGTGTTGATGCTATTGTATTTACTGCAGGCATTGGTGAGAACGACGGCAGAGTAAGAGAAAGAGTCTGTGTAAATCTTACTTATCTTGGTACTGAACTTGATTTGGATGCCAATAGTGTTAGAGGAGAAGAAGCGGTTATTTCAACTGAAGGCTCCAAGGTATTACTTCTTGCAATACCGACCAATGAAGAGCTTGCAATTGCAAGAGAGACCTATGAACTGGTTAAATAAGGTTTATTCCCGCAGACGGATTCTTATTTGAATTTCTTTCTGTAAAAAAATATTTGACAAATATTTGTGTCATTAGTATAATAATCAAGGTGTGCGTATGAAACTCGATTTATCTAAGCTGATACTTGAGGGCTCCGGACGAAGAAATGTTAACGGAAATACTCAGGTTGAAAGAGTTACTAAACAGTATACGGTAGAGCCGGAATTTACAACTTACAGCTGCTCTTATGGTAATTATGATGTAATCAGTAAGAAACCGATTGAGCTTAATGTAGTTAATCTCGGCAATAACAAAATTAATATCTTCGGTGATGTGGAATTAGTTCTTGGAATTCCATGTGACAGATGTCTTAAGGTTGTTCCTTCGGAGATTTGTTTTGAAATGTCGCTTGATATAGATATGAATGATGAAGCTGACAGAACTGAAGATGAAGAAGATTATCCTTTTGTGGATGGTCGTACAATTGATATTGATGGAATGCTTTATCCTGAAATTTTTATGAATTTGCCGACTAAGATTTTGTGCAGGGATGATTGCAGAGGAATCTGCAGGAAATGTGGCAAGGATCTTAATGAGGGTGAATGTGGTTGTGACACTTTCGTTGCTGACCCGAGGATGGCTGTCATCAGTGATATTTTTAAGAATTTTAATAATAAGTAAGTCGTTAAGCATGGCTTTTTATTTATAAAGGAGGTGTAAAACCATGTCAATTTGTCCAAAGAATAAGTCATCTAAGTCTCATAGAGATATGAGAAGAGCAAACTGGAAGATGAGCGCACCTAATTTAGTTAAGTGTAACAAGTGTGGAGCTCTTATGATGTCTCATAGAGTATGCAAGGCTTGTGGCTCATACAATAAGAAAGAGATTATTCCACAGGACTAATCCTGTAAAGACTTTTCGGATTTTTCCGAAAGGTCTTTTTTATGTAAAAAAATAGTTGATTTATATTTTTATATCTAGTATATTAATCAAGTAGGTATCAGTATGTTAAATATAACATAACTTTTTACCTAAGTTAAACATTGGAGGTGCTTTATATGAGCAAGCCGGTTGTCGTGGCATTGGATGCTATGGGCGGCGACAATGCACCTGTTGAAATTATTAAGGGTGCTGTTGATGCTGTTAATGGAAGCGACAAGGTAATTGTTAAAGTAGTTGGACCGGAAGATGTAGTAAAAGCAGAACTTGCAAAATATACTTATGCTACGGAGCGAATTATAGTTGTTAATGCTACGGAAGTAATTGAGACAGCTGAACCGCCGGTTATGGCTATTCGCAGGAAGAAGGATTCATCTTTAGTTGTTGCTTTAAATCTGGTTAAAAAAGGTGAGGCTGACGCTTTTGTCTCAGCAGGAAGTACAGGTGCAGTTCTCGTTGGAGCACAACTCATAGTTGGAAGAATTAAAGGTATAGACAGGCCACCGCTTGCACCTGTTCTGCCAACAGCAAACGGACCATCCTTATTGGTTGATTGCGGAGCTAATGTTGACGCACGTCCGGATCATCTTGTTAAATTTGCAAGAATGGGTTCAATTTACATGGAAAGTGTAATGGGAATTAAGAATCCTAAGGTTGCACTTGTTAATGTCGGTGCAGAGGAAGAGAAGGGTAATGCACTTGTCAAAGAGACAATGCCTTTACTCAGAGAATGTAAGGATATTAATTTTATCGGAAGTATTGAATCCAGAGATATTCCGTCCGGCGGGGCAGATGTTATTGTGTGTGATGCTTTCGTAGGAAACTGCATTTTGAAAATGTTCGAAGGCGTAGGAACTACATTGATTGGTGAGCTTAAAGCCAGTATGCTTTCTTCTTTCAGAGGTAAGCTGGGTGCATTACTTGTAAAACCATCGCTTAAGAAGGTTCTTAAGAAATATGATGCAACTGAATATGGCGGAGCACCTATGATTGGGTTAAACGGCTTAGTAATTAAGTCACATGGTTCATCTGATGCAAAAGAGATTAAGAACTCAATTTATCAATGCATATCCTTTGTTGAGGCAGATATTAGTAGTAAGATTAGAGAATCAATTGCTAATGAATAATTATTCAAACTATATTTTATTAATGAAAGGAATTAATTATTATGGAATTTGAAAAATTACAGCAGATTATTGCAGAAGTATTGAATGTTGAAGCAGACGAGATTACTATGGAGACTACCTTCATAGATGATCTGGGAGCAGATTCACTTGATGTTTTCCAGATTATCATGGGTATTGAAGAGGAATTTGATATTGAGATTCCTAATGAAGCTGCTGAATCAATTGTAACAGTAGCTGATGCTGTTGAGCAGATTAAGAATGCAGGTAACTAATGTTATTGCTTAATGCTGTTAACACGCATAGTGTGTATTAAAAGCCCATTTAATATGGGCTTTTTAAATTCTATAAAAATAGAAAAGGTGTTTTATGACTAACGAACAATTGCAGAAATTTGAAAAAAAGATTAATTACAGTTTTACGGATTATGAACTGCTTAAGCTTGCATTAACACACAGCTCTTATGGAAATGAGGTATACCATAACAAGCTTCATAATAATGAAAGACTTGAATTTTTGGGTGATGCTGTTTTAGAACTTACTGTAAGCCGTTATTTGTTCAATAATTACCAGGATATGCCTGAAGGCGAATTAACAAAGCTTCGGGCTAGTATTGTGTGCGAACCTACACTGGCTATATGTGCCAGACAGATAGAGCTTGATAAAATGATTTTACTCGGAAAAGGCGAAGAATTAACCGGTGGCAGATTCAGGGACTCCATTATAAGTGATGCTATGGAAGCACTTTTGGGCGCTATTTACAAAGATGGAGGCATTGAGTGTGCCACAGGATTCGTGGAAAAATTTATTTTAAATGATATTGAAAATAAAAAATTATTCGTAGACAGCAAATCTGTTTTACAGGAAAGAATTCAGGCGGTTTACAAAGAAGGCCCGGTTTATAATCTTGTTGGTGAAAAAGGTCCTGACCACTGTAAGGAGTTTTATGTAGAAGTAATGCTGGAAGGTAAGGTTATAGGCAAAGGAAAAGGCAGAACCAAAAAAGCTGCTGAACAGCAGGCTGCATACGATGCAATTATCAAAATGCAGAATAACGATTAGGATGGGTATGAAATATGTATTTGAAAAAAATTGAAGTACAGGGCTTTAAATCCTTTGCCAATAAATTGGTATTTGAATTTGATAATGGTATTACAGGTATTGTCGGACCTAACGGAAGCGGAAAGAGTAATATCGCAGATGCGGTTCGATGGGTGCTTGGCGAACAGAGTGCCAAGCAGCTTCGTGGCTCGAAGATGGAGGATATTATTTTTGCCGGAACACAGATGCGTAAACCGGTAAGCTTTGCTTCAGTTTCGTTAACAATAGACAATTCAGACCACCGTCTTGATATCGCTTATGATGAGGTAACCGTTTCCAGACGTGTATATCGTTCGGGTGAAAGTGAGTATGCCCTTAATGGTAATCCGTGTCGATTGAAGGATATCAACGAGCTTTTTTATGATACCGGTGTAGGTAAGGAAGGCTATTCAATTATCGGACAGGGACAGATTGATAAAATATTAAGCGGTAAGCCTGATGAACGTCGTGAGCTTTTTGATGAAGCTGCCGGAATTGTCAAATTCAAGAGAAGAAAAGCAGCTGCACAGAAGAGTCTGGACAATGAGAGCCAGAACCTTGTGCGTATCAGTGATATTTTAGCCGAGCTGGAGAAACAGGTCGGTCCTTTAGCACGTCAGTCTGAAAAGGCAAAAGAGTATTTAAAACTAAAAGAAGAGCTTAAGAAATTCGAAATTAATTTATTCCTTTTGGAAGCTGAGTCCTTAAAGCAATCCTTTGAAGAAGTTTCTGGTAAATTAGATATTGTTAATAATGAAATTTCAGATACACAGGCTGAATTTGAGCAAATCAAAACAGTATATGATGAGAAGGATGCAGAGATTCAGACAATATCATCGGAGATAGAAGAACTCACTGCTAAGAATAATCAGGCTGAAATTGATAAGAATAAGTTAATTAATCAGATTGAGATTCTTAAGGAGCAGATTAATTCTGCCAATTCCAATGATACACATATTTCGGAGCGAATTAAAGCATTAAATGACCAGTTAGAAGAACGCAATGAAGAGAAGCAGAATCTTATGAAGCAGAAATTTGATATCAGTAATCTGTCTGACGAGATTTTTGCACGACAGAATGCTGCTGACAGAGAGGTTGCACGATTAAATGCTTCCATAGATAATTTGATGTCAGAGGTTGATAATAGGAAAAACAAAATTTTTGATAATCTGAATCAGAAGAGCATTATTCAGGCAAATATCCAGCGTTATAACACGATGCTTGAGCAGATTAATATTCGTAAGGCAGAGCTTAACAGCCGTCTGATTAATTTCAAAACAGATGAAAATGAATTTGACAGTTTAATTAAGGACCTAAAGCAGAAGCTTGGTTCGGTAACCAAGGAAACAGATGAATTATCGGGCACAATTAATTATAACGAGACACTTGTCAGCAATGAGAAGCAGCGTAAGCATGAAACGGGAATCAAACTTACACAGAGCAAGGAACAGCTTATGCGTAATACGTCACGTCTTGAGACGTTAAAAAATATTGCAGAGCGTTATGACGGATATGGCAACAGTATCAGGAAGGTTATGGAGTGCAGGGAGCACAACAAAGGCGTCATCGGTGTTGTTGCGGATATTATAAAGACACGTAAGCAATATGAGATAGCAATTGAAACAGCTCTCGGCGGAACAATTCAGAACATTGTTACCGATAATGAGGAGACAGCCAAGAAAATGATTGCTTACCTGAAGGATAATCGTTTCGGTAGGGCAACTTTCCTTCCTCTGTCATCAATTTCAAGAAGAAATTCAGCCAGAGAGAGAATGAATGGTGAGTCCGGATTTATCGGATATGCATCAGAATTAGTTGATGTGGATAATGAATACAGGGAGCTTTCAGAATATCTTCTCGGAAGATGTGTTGTTATGGATAATATTGACAATGCACTTAAGCTTAACCGTAAATATTCATATTCTCTTAAAATAGTTACTCTTGAAGGCGAGTTACTAAATCCCGGTGGTTCCATGACGGGTGGTGCGTTCAGGAATAACAGTAATCTCTTGGGAAGAAGACGTGAGATTGAGGATTTGGAAGCGGCAATAACAAAGCTTACATCTGAGATTAACGGATTTGAAAAAGCACTTAGCGATTTTGATAATACAATCAGTAAGGCAAGAAACAAAATCGAATCCGCAAAAGCCGGATTACAGGAAAAACTTCTTGAAAAAAATACAATTGAGCTTCAATATAAACAGCAGCTTGACAAACAGAATGAGGTTAAATCAGTTTACGAAAATAATCGTCGCGAGTCTGCTGAAATAGAACAGCAGATAGTCGATATCAGAAATAATCTTAAGGTTCAGAAGGAACAGCTTAATGAACTTGAGACATTTAATAATAATGCAAATAAATGGATTGAACAGGCAAACAATGAGCTTGATGCAATGAAGTCAGAGCTTGCAGATAAAACCAGAACAGCAGAGGCTGTTCATATTGAATATTCAGGAATTTCACAAAAAGCGGCATTTGCTGAAGAGGGCGTAAAACGTGTTCTAAGAGAGATGAGCAGACTGCGTGAAAGTATTGAAGAACTCGAAGAAAGCAAGGTTGATTCTGTTAATGCTGTTGAGACCAAAAATAACGAGATACAGCAGATTAATGATACAATTGAGCTAGCTGTAAAGACAATTGCAGAATACAATAATTCTCTTACTGAGAAAAAATCAAAGAAGGAAGAACTGAGTCGGTCAATTAAAGCCTTCTTTGAAAGCAGAGAAAACTGTCAGAATAAGCTCGTTGAACTTGAAAAAGAGCAGTATCGTCTTTCCCAGACCAAAGAAAAGGTTGAGTCTGTCAGAGACCAGAAAATTGATTATATGTGGTCAGAATATGAGATAACTCTTAATCAGGCTGTGGAATTTAAGGATGATACTCTGGACAATGAAGCAGAGATGAAGAAAACCGTTAATAACATAAAAGGTGATATCCGAAAGCTTGGAGATGTTAATGTAAATTCTATTGAAGATTATAAAGAAGTATCGGAGCGATATGAGTTCTTAAAGGGACAGCATGAGGATTTGACTGCAGCCAAAGAGAAACTCATTAAAATTATTGAAGAGCTTGATACAGGAATGAGAACAAGATTTACAGAGAAGTTTGAGGAAATCAAAGTAGAGTTTGATAAGGTTTTCAAACAGCTGTTTGGCGGTGGTAAGGGAACCATTGAGCTGGATGAAGATGCTGATATTCTTGAAGCTAACATTTCGATTATTTCTCAGCCACCGGGCAAGAAACTGCAGAATATGATGCAGTTATCAGGTGGAGAAAAAGCACTTACAGCTATTTGTCTTTTGTTTGCAATTCAGAATCTTAAACCGTCGCCATTCTGTCTTTTGGATGAGATTGAGGCCGCACTTGATGATTCAAATGTTGACAGATATGCAAAATATTTACATAATTTAACTAAAAACACACAGTTTATTGTTATAACACACAGAAGAGGTACAATGGCATGTGCGGACAGACTCTATGGTATTACCATGCAGGAGAAAGGTGTATCAACATTAGTATCCGTTGATCTTATTGAAAGTCAGTTAGACGATAAACCAAAACAATAGAGAGGGATTTATGGCAGGATTTTTTAAAAAACTGGTAGCCGGATTAACTAAGACAAGGGACAATGTCGTATCCGGACTAAACTCAATTTTTCATGGTTTCAAGAAAATTGATGATGATTTCTATGAAGAACTTGAAGAAACACTTATCATGGGAGATTTAGGAGTTTCTACAACAGAAAAAATTATTGAGGATTTAAAAGCTAAGGTTAAAGAACTTAAAATTAAAGAACCAACCGAGTGTAAAGAGTTTTTGGTTAAATCCATCAAAGAACAGATGGATTTAGGTGAAAATGCATATGAGTTTGAGAATCAGAAATCGGTTATACTTGTTATCGGTGTTAATGGAGTCGGTAAAACGACTTCAATCGGTAAAATTGCAGCCGGTTTAAAGGCACAGGGAAAAAAGGTCATCCTTGCAGCGGCAGATACTTTCAGAGCTGCAGCTATCGAGCAGCTGACGGAATGGGCTAATCGTGCCGGTGTAGACATTATTGCACAGAGCGAGGGCTCTGACCCGGGAGCGGTTGTATATGATGCAGTTCAGGCTGCCAAAGCCAGAAACGCTGATGTCTTAATCTGTGACACAGCGGGAAGACTCCATAACAAGAAAAATCTTATGGATGAGCTTAAGAAGATTAACAGAATTATTGAAAGAGAATTTCCGGGGGCATACAGAGAGAATCTTATTGTTCTAGATGGAACAACCGGACAGAATGCATTGTCACAGTTAAGAGAATTCAAAGAGGTATCTGATATCTCAGGTATTATTCTTACCAAAATGGACGGAACAGCCAAGGGTGGTATAGCAGTTGCAATTCAGGCAGAATTCGGTGTTCCGGTTAAATATATAGGAGTTGGCGAGAAAATAGAAGATTTACAAAAATTTAATTCTGATGATTTTGTTAATGCATTATTTGACGTTAAGGATTATAATGAATAGAAATTAACATTTTATGTAATTTAAGGAGATAAAAGCTATGTCAGAAAATTTAACACTGGAGAAATTTGAAGAGGCTTCTGAACGTGTCAAAGAGGTTACATTGGAGACAAGACTTGTATACAGCGAGTATTTCAGTAATCAGTCAGGCAACAAGGTTTATTTTAAACCGGAGAATATGCAATATACAGGAGCTTATAAGGTAAGAGGTGCGTATTATAAGATAAGCACCCTTACACCTGAAGAGAGAAGTAAGGGATTAATTACAGCATCAGCAGGCAATCATGCTCAGGGAGTTGCTTATGCGGCTAAAATTTATGGAGTAAAGGCAACAATTGTGATGCCTACATCCACTCCAATCATCAAAATCAATCGTACAAAGAGCTATGGTGCAGATGTAGTTCTGTATGGAAATGTTTATGATGAAGCATGTGAATATGCAATGAAGTTAGCCGAGGATGAGGGATATACGTTTATTCATCCTTTTGATGATTTGGACGTAGCAACAGGTCAGGGAAGTATTGCAATGGAGATTATCAAAGAACTCCCTACAGTTGATTATATCCTCGTTCCGATTGGTGGTGGCGGACTTGCAACAGGTGTATCAACACTTGCTAAAATGCTCAATCCAAATATCAAGGTAATAGGTGTTGAACCTGCCGGTGCCAACTGTATGCAGGTATCAATTAAAAATGGTGAAGTAACAACACTTCCGGGAGTAAGTACCATTGCAGACGGTACGGCAGTTAAGACTCCGGGAAGCAGGATTTTCCCATATATATGCAAGAATCTTGATGAAATTATTACAGTTGAGGATGACGAACTGATTGTTGCATTCCTGGATATGGTTGAGAACCATAAGATGGTTGTGGAAAACTCAGGTCTTCTTACCGTTGCAGCGTTGAAACATCTGAAGATTCAGGGTAAGAAAATCGTATCCATCTTAAGTGGCGGAAACATGGATGTTATAACAATGTCATCCGTTGTTCAGCATGGTCTTATACAGAGAGGAAGAGTATTTTCCATGTCAGTTCTTCTTCCTGATAAGCCTGGTGAGCTTCTTAAGGTTGCAGGAATTATTGCTGAAGCAAAGGGAAATGTAATTAAGCTTGAGCATAATCAGTTTGTAAGTATTAACAGAAATGCAGCTGTGGAACTAAGAATTACACTTGAATCATTCGGAATGGACCACAAGAATGAAATTCTTGATGCTATGAGAAATGCGGGATATGAACCTAAGCTTGTTCAGACAAGCTTCTAAAATATATTTTTAAAAGATTGAGGAAATAATGGGAAATAAAAGAATTAAACGCTTTTCACAGACGAGGTTTATTGTCTTAGGGTTTATAATTATAATACTTATTGGTGCATTGTTGCTTATGACACCATTAGCTTCCAAAGATAATTCTATGACTAGCTTTATGGATTGCATTTTTACAGCTGTCAGTACAACTTGTGTGACAGGTCTGGCGGCTGTTGATACATATAGTCATTGGTCATTTTTTGGACAAGTAATAATTCTGTGTCTGATACAGATTGGTGGATTGGGATTTATAACAATTGGCGTATTTTTTTCTGTTTTACTGCGCAGAAGAATAGGCCTTAAAACAAGAGGCATGATGCAGGAAAGCGTTAATACTCTTCAAATTGGTGGAGTAGTGAAACTTACCAAAAAGATTATTAAAGGGACCTTTATTATTGAGGGAATAGCAGCATTAATATTAGGAATAAGATTTTCTTTTGATTTTGGATTTGTAAAAGGAATGTGGTATGGTATATTTCATTCCATATCGGCCTTTTGCAATGCAGGTTTTGATTTGATGGGTATATATGAACCATACACATCACTTGTTCCGTATGTATATGATCCGATTGTTAATATTGTCATTATGCTACTTATAACAATTGGAGGAATTGGTTTTATTGTCTGGGACGATATTTCTGTGAATAAATTTAAATTTAAAAAATACAGTCTTCATACTAAAGTGGTATTACTTACATCTGCAATACTGACTTTTGGAGGAGCAATATTGTTCTTTGTTACAGAGTATAATAATACTATGAAGGATATGAATTTGTATCAACGTATAATCACTTCTCTATTCAGTTCTGTAACTGCTAGAACTGCGGGATTTAATACAATTGATACGGCAACATTAAGTGATTCATCCAAGATTTTGACTATGGCTCTGATGTTTATTGGTGGTTCACCGGGTTCAACAGCAGGAGGTATTAAGACAACAACACTTTTTGTTTTATTGGTAAGTGTATGGGGCAATATGACTAATAATGGAAACGTTTCTGTTTTTAAAAGACGTTTTGAGAATGAAGCATTGCATAAATCGGGAATAGTTGCTGTTTTAAATATGGTGCTTGCTGTTGTAGCAGCATTCGTAATTCTGGCAATTACAAATCTTCCGATATCTGACGTTTTGTTTGAAGTGTTCTCTGCAATCGGTACGGTTGGAATGACGACAGGTATAACAAGAGGTCTTAATATTGGTTCAAGAGTTATTATAATTATTCTGATGTTTTGCGGAAGAGTTGGAAGTCTTTCATTTGCATTATCTTTCCTTAAGAAGAAAAAGAAGGCTCCACTGTATGATCCGCAGGAAAAAATATCAATCGGTTAGGAGAATAATATGAAATCTTTTTTATTAATTGGGCTTGGAAAATTTGGACATCATCTATGCGTAGATTTGTTAGAGGCTGGCTGTGAGGTAATGATTGTAGATACAGTAGAAGATAGAATTGAAGATTTATTACCGATTGTAACAAGTGCCAAAATAGGGGACTGTAGTAATCCGGAGGTTATTGCAAGTCTGGGTATTAAAAATTTTGATGCATGCTTTGTATGTATTGCTGAGGATTTTCAAAATTCTCTTGAAATAACAAGTCTTTTGAAGGAAATGGGAGCCAGAAAAGTTATTAGCAGAGCTGACAGAGATGTTCAGGCTAAATTTCTTCTTCGTAACGGAGCAGATGAAGTTGTATATCCGGACAAAGATATTGCTGAGAAAATTGCCAAAAAATATTCTAAAGATAACATTTTTGATTATATTGAAATTGATGATGATTATGGAATATATGAAATAGCACCTTTTGCAGATATTTTAGGAAAAACGGTTATTGAATCCAATTTCAGAAGAAAATACAATGCTAATATAATCGGATACAAGAAAAATGATAGAATTATACTGATGATTGAACCTTCTTATGTTTTCAAAGAGGAAGAACATCTTCTTGTTATGGCAAATAGTAAACATATTGAAAAATTATTAGATTAAAATTTTGAACTGTCAAGAAAAAATACTTGACAGTCATTTTCTTTTGCTGTATATTAACAAAGGTGTTTGATTATGGAAAAAATTTTTGAGCAGGCAATGCTTTATGATTTCTATGGTGAATTACTTAATGAACATCAGAAATCAATTTATGAAGAGTACGTTCTGGACAATCTTTCCTTAAGCGAGATTGCAGAGGAGAGAGGCATAAGCCGACAGGGTGTGCATGATTTGATAAAGCGTGCCGATAAGACTTTAAATGAATATGAGAGTAAGCTCCAGCTTATCCGTAAGTTTATGAATATTAAGGATAAGGTAAATCGTATTAATGAAATCTCAGTTGAGATGACAGAGGGCGGTGATAAGGAGAGAGCATCAAGAATTATTTCCATTACCAACGAGATTTTAGACGAATTATAAGAGGTTTGTTGATGGCTTTTGATAGTTTATCAGATAAATTGCAAAATGTTTTTAAGAAACTCCGTGGCAAGGGTCGTCTTACTGAAGCTGATGTAAAGGCAGCGATGAAGGAAGTTAAGATGGCATTGCTGGAGGCTGATGTTAACTTTAAAGTAGTTAAACAGTTCATTAACACAGTTACCGAAAGGGCTGTTGGTCAGGATGTAATGACCAGTCTTACTCCGGGACAGATGGTTGTTAAGATTGTTAACGAAGAGATGGTTGCATTAATGGGTAGCGAGACTACTGAGATTTATGTTAAACCATCAGGGTTAACAGTTATTATGATGGCTGGTCTTCAGGGTGCAGGTAAGACAACCACAACCGCTAAGATTGCAGGTAAGTTAAAATCCAAGGGCAAGAGACCTTTATTGGTAGCCTGTGATATTTACAGACCGGCAGCTATACAGCAGCTGCAGATTAATGGTGAGAAGCAGGGTATTCCTGTATTTGAAATGGGTACAGAACATAAGCCTGTTGAGATTGCTAAGGCTGCGATTGAGCATGCCAAAGCTAATAATAACAATGTAGTTATTTTAGATACAGCCGGACGTCTTCATGTAGATGAAGATATGATGAAGGAACTGCAGACAGTTAAAGAGAATATCGAAGTTAATCAGACGATTCTCGTTGTCGATGCAATGACGGGTCAGGATGCCGTTAATGTCGCTTCCACATTCAATGACTTAATCGGTATTGACGGTGTCATACTTACCAAGCTTGATGGTGATACCCGAGGCGGTGCAGCACTTTCCATCAAGGCGGTTACCGGCAAGCCTATTTTATATGTAGGTATGGGAGAGAAGCTTTCTGATTTGGAACAGTTCTATCCTGACAGAATGGCTTCAAGGATTCTCGGAATGGGAGATGTGCTTACTCTTATTGAGAAGGCGCAGGAGGATTTCGACGAAGAGAAAGCCATTGAAATGGAACGAAAGCTCAAGAAAAAGAAAGAGTTTGATTTCAATGATTATTTGGATTCATTTAAACAGGTTAAGAAGATGGGCGGACTTGGCAGCCTCTTAAATCTTATGCCGGGAATGAACAGTCAGATGAAGGGTGCAATGGACCAGGTGGATGAGAAGCAGATTGACAGAATTCAGGCAATCATACTTTCCATGACACCGAAGGAACGCTCTAATCCGTCAATTCTCAATCCTTCACGCAAGCACAGAATTGCAAAGGGTGCAGGTGTTGATATTGCTGAGGTTAACAGACTTGTTAAACAGCAGGAACAGATGAAGAAGATGATGAAGCAGTATGGCGGAATGTTTGGCGGCAAACGTGGTAAAAAAGGAATGTTTAACAAATTTCCTTTTTAAATAAATTTTATACAGCCCAGAGGGCGAACAAGGAGGATAATAAAATGGCAGTAAAAATCAGATTAAGAAGAATGGGACAGAAAAAGGCTCCTTTTTATAGAATCATTGTTGCTGACTCAAGATCTCCAAGAGATGGAAGATTTATCGAGGAAATCGGAACATATGATCCTAACACTGATCCTAGTACCTTCAATGTAAATGAAGAGCTTGCTAAGAAATGGCTTGCAAATGGTGCTCAGCCAACAGAAGTAGTTGGAAAGATCTTCAAGCTTGCCGGAATTGAGAAATAATTTTGCAATACTTGAATAATCAGGAGGTAATTCAGATGAAGCAGTTAGTCGAAGTTATCGCAAAAGCACTTGTTGATAATCCTGATGAAGTTGTAGTTACTGAAACCGTTAAGGAAAAGGCAATCGTTTTAGAATTAAAGGTTGCGCCTTCTGATACCGGTAAGGTAATTGGAAGACAGGGTAGAATTGCCAAGTCTATTCGTGCAGTTGTGAAAGCCGCTGCAACAAAGGAAGACAAGAAAGTTATTGTAGACATCATGTAACTATGAAAAGACTACTTGAGGCTGTCCAAATTATTTGGGCAGCCTTATGATTTTATGTGGTTTATGACTATAGGAGGATGAATGGAAGATTTATTACGAGTTGGTATTATTACATCTACACATGGCATTGCAGGAGAGGTTAAGGTATTTCCGACCACTGATGATGCCAACCGATTTAAAAAGCTTAAGAAATGCATTCTTAAAACTGAGAGAGACACAATGGAGCTTGATATTGCAGGTGTCAAATTTTTTAAAAACATGGTAATTCTTAAATTTAAACAGTTTACCAATATTAATGAGGTTGAAAAATTCCGAAATAGCGAATTATATGTAACAAGAGAGAACGCCGTTCCTCTTGAGGATGGAGAATACTTTGTGTGCGATTTAATCGGACTTAAAGTAATTGATGAGGATGATAATGTTATTGGTACGATTTCTGATGTATTGCAGACTGCTGCCAATGACGTTTATGAGATAACAACCGCTGCCGGTAAAAAACATTTAATTCCGGCAATTAAGCAGTGTATATTAGATGTGGATCTTGCAGCTGGAATTATGAAAATCCATGTTTTGAAAGGATTATTGGACTTATGATGAATTTTCATATATTAACGCTATTTCCTGAGATGGTTTTACAGGGTTTGAATACAAGTATACTAGGCAGAGCCATCAAGGAAGGTCATATTACAATTAATGCAACCAATATCAGGGACTTTGCTAATAATAAGCATAACCATGTGGATGATTATCCTTATGGAGGCGGTGCCGGAATGGTTATTCAGCCCGAGCCTGTATATCAGGCTTATCAGTCGGCCTGCAAGGATATGACTACTAAGCCAAGGGTAATATATCTTACTCCACAGGGAAAGGTTTTTAATCAGTCTATGGCTGAGGAGTTTGCACAGGAAGAGAATCTGATATTCTTATGTGGACATTATGAAGGAATTG
Source organism: Lachnospiraceae bacterium (assembly GCA_045129695.1). GTDB lineage: Bacteria > Bacillota > Clostridia > Lachnospirales > Lachnospiraceae > Eshraghiella. Next base: position 27,464 of record JBGVJZ010000009.1, read on the forward strand.
ACGAAAGAGTTCTGGATAAAATTGTTACTGATAACGTATCAATAGGTGATTATGTGCTGACAGGCGGAGAACTTCCGGCAATGGTAATGATTGATGCAATTTCCAGAAAGGTGCCGGGTGTACTTAATAACGAACTGTCCTCAGAGATAGAGACCTTCTATGATAACCTTTTGGAATATCCTCAGTATACCAGACCTGAGGAGTGGCAGGGTGAGAAGGTTCCTGAAGTACTTTTATCCGGACATCATGGAAATATTGAGAAGTGGAGAAGGGAAAAATCACTGGAGAGAACCTTGGAGCACAGACCGGAGTTGCTGCAAAATGCGAATCTTAGTAAGAGAGATATGGAGTATCTGGAGAGGATAAAAAGTGGTTTCTAAAAAGAAAAAAGTAACAAAAATTATTGGAAAAGGCATGGGAGTAATAGGTGTGACTCTTTTAATGGTTATATTGGGAATCTACGTTATTATGTGGATTTGTACGCATGGTCCTTCAACGATTGCAAAGGATCTTTTTGTGCTGTCTGTACGAGAGTCCAGTGCGGGAGGTTTTCTTGCCAATATGGTCTGTACCAAGGAAGAGATTGAAGAGATTGAAAAACGTAACAGCGTGGCAGACACTGATGAGAGTACTGATACGTCTCTTATACAGTTTGTTGACAGAGAAGAAGCCGGAGAAGAAATTGTTATAGAGGGTAAGGAACCTTACCTTACAAAGGAAGGAATTCTTTTCTATAATGTTAGTGGCTCTACATATTCAGGAACCATGATAGTAGTTGAAGATCCTTCAAGGGTATTTGTTGGAACTTCAGGTGATTATAAGGGGGAGCAGGGTATCAATGTACCGGCAATCTGTGAAAAATATCAGGCAGCCTTAGCGACAAATGCAGGTGGATTTGAGGATACAGGCGGAGTTGGCGACGGTGGAACTCCACTTGGTGTGGTGTTTTCGGAAGGTGAGTTGAAGTTTGGCATGCCTCAGGGCACTTATAATCTGATTGGATTTGATAGTAATAATGTTTTTGTCATAGGGACCATGACGGGTCAGCAGGCTATTGACAGAGGAATAAGGGATGCAGTATCCTTCGGCCCATTCTTAATTATGAATGGTGTACCTATGGAAGTGACAGGAATGGGTGGCGGACTTAATCCGAGAACGGCAATTGGTCAGCGAGGCGATGGTGCGGTACTTTTGTTAATTATTGATGGAAGACAGACACACAGCCTTGGTGCATCCATGAATGATTTAATAAACGAAATGCTGGATTTTGGCGCGGTCAATGCAGCGAATCTTGATGGTGGCGGTTCAACTGTTTTGTACTATGATGGAAAAGTACAGAATAAAATTTCTTCAATTTATGGAGCAAGAGGAGTTCCTACGGCAATTCTTGTACGATAGGTGGTATTACTAATGAAAAAACTAACTTTTGGAAAATTTTTATTAATATATGTATCGGTTTTTGTTCTTATAATTTTTGCAATAGCTGTGGTTGTGTGGAATAAGCTTGAGGATTATCAGAGCAATTACAATAAATCCAAGGATGCAGGGGATCCCGTATTGTTTATTGAAGAACTTGTCGATGGTTGGAAGTTTTCTAATGTAGAAGATTACATTGCTGAATATGGAGCAGAAAATCTTAGCAAATATAATTCTATTGATGTTCTGGCGGAAGTTTTTACGGCAGAGGGTACGGATATTACATATAAAAAGAATGACAAATATACAGAGGTTATGCCGGTATACGATATTTATTCAGATGTAACAAGACTTGCAGTAGTGTCTCTTAAGCCGGAAGGTGCTAATGACGAGTTTGGATTTCATAAGTGGCAGATAAGGGATTTGGTGTTTGATACGAATACTCTTGAGACTACCAACTATATCGTTAAAGTTGCAAAAGATAGTGAAGTTACAGTTAATGGTATGAAGCTTGAGTTATCAGAGGCTAAGAAGATTTATTCCGATTCGGATGTATTAAGTACATGGGTCAGTGACAAATATGGATTTGTAAGAGAATTTGCTGAATATGAGCTTGGAGCATGTGTTTCAATTCCTAATATTGAAGTACAGGATATTAATGGTAATCCAATAACTGAATATACCTGTAATGATAATGTAATTACATATAATTGTGCAGCCGGGGCTGAATTTACAGAGACAGTTGAACCAAGAGTTCTTGAAATTACACATTCATATATTTCTAATATATATTACAAGCTAAGCTTTTACCAGATGTCCAAGTATCTGGTTGACAATTCAGATGCTTATGCGGTGATTAAAGATGTTCAGAGCAGTATTGTATGGGGCTGGCATCCGGATGTTGTTGAGATAATTGAAGAAAGTGTATCTGACTATGTCAGATATAGTGACACACTTTTTTCTTGTAAATATTATGCTAAAATATATAAGGCGGATGAGGATGAAGAATATCAGGAAGTATTCAATTATCATCTTTTATTTGAGCAGGTGAATGGGCAATATTTTCTTACATATTTTAATCTTAATTAGTGTCTGCTGATTAATTTTAAAATTCCCTCTTGATTTTCATTCTTCTTTATGATATATTTCAATAGTTGTATTAAGTGGCGGTCCGCTGTTACGGAAAGTATTAAGAACGTCATATTTTAGGAGGAAATAAGATGAACGACATTATTAAGAACATTGAAGCAGCACAGATGAAAGAATCTGTACCTGAGTTCAGAGTCGGAGATACTGTTAAGGTATCAGCTAAGATCAAAGAAGGAAACCGTGAGAGAATTCAGGTTTTCGAAGGAACTGTTATTAAGAGACAGGGCGGAAGTAACCGTGAGACATTTACTGTTAGAAAGATTTCTAACGGCGTAGGTGTTGAAAAGACTTGGCCATTACACTCACCATTTGTTGAGGATATCACTGTTGTAAGACGTGGTAAGGCCAGAAGAGCTAAATTATTCTACTTAAGAAGCAGAGTAGGTAAGGCAGCTAAGGTTAAAGAACTTGTAAAATAATAATGATTTTAAACGCGGTAGATATTTATATCTATCGCGTTTGACGTTTTAAGGTTTAATATGGTACTATCATTCTAGTAAATATTTATATGGAGCAGTTATGATTACCTTTAAGAAACGAGAAATAATTTACAGACCTTATGAATCAATTATTAAGACAATTGTTGATTTAATTATAATAGTATGTGCAGCATTTCTTTTTGTTACATTCCTTTTTGACAATACCACAATTTCAGGTCATTCCATGAATGCAACCTTAAGTGATGGTAATGTAGTTCTGGTAAATAAATCAATTTACCGCTTCAGGAATCCGAAGAGATATGATCTGATTGTTTTTGAACCCAATATTGGAAATGTTTCACAATACTATGTAAAACGTGTTATCGGTCTTCCGGGCGAAACAGTACAGATTATTGACGGAAGAGTATATATAGATGGTAAACCCTTAGAGGATGATGTTATTGATACAGTTATATATAATTCAGGGAATGCCTCTGAGCCTATTGAACTTGGCTATGGAGAATATTTTGTGCTGGGAGATAACCGCAATAACAGTGATGACAGCCGCTTTTCCAATGTAGGGCTGGTGAAAGCGGATTCGATAATCGGCTCACCATGGCTTGTTGTATATCCGTTTTCGGATTTCGGAACAATTGAAGCTAAGGTACTTGTACAGGAAGAGCCGGAGACAGAGACTAAATAGAAGCGAGGAAACATAATGAAAATACAGTGGTATCCCGGTCATATGACCAAGGCAAAAAGAATGATGCAGGAGGATATTAAATTAATTGATTTAGTAATAGAGCTGCTGGATGCAAGAATACCTGTTGCCAGCCGTAATCCTGATATCGACAGCCTTGCAGGAAATAAATCCAGACTTGTACTTTTAAATAAAGCTGATTTGGCAGATGAGCGAGTAACTAACGAATGGGTGGAGTATTTTAATCAAAAAGGACTGTTGGTAGTTAAGCTTGATTCAAGAAACAGAAATGGTATGAAGCAGGTTCAGAATGCCATTATGGAGGCTTGTAAGGCCAAGATAGAAAGAGATAGAAAAAGAGGGATTATTAACAGACCTGTTCGTGCTATGGTAGCAGGAATTCCTAATGTGGGTAAATCAACCTTTATTAATTCTTTTGCAGGCAAGGCATGTGCAAAGACCGGTAACAAACCGGGTGTAACCAAGGGTAAGCAGTGGATACGTCTGAATAAAAATGTTGAGCTTCTGGATACGCCGGGAATTCTGTGGCCTAAATTTGATGATGAAGCAGTTGGAACGAATCTTGCTTTCATCGGTTCTGTTAATGACCAGATATTGAATCTGTCAGAGCTTGCTTATGAGTTGGTTAATTATATTCTGGCTAATTATCCGGGTGCAATTCATTCAAGATATGGTGTTGAAGAAACCAATCCGAATAAGATTTTTGAAGATATTGCAGTTGCCAAATCCTGTCTGAAAAAGGGCGGAGAATTTGATATTGACAAAGTGGTATCCATGATAATAGATGATTTTCGCTCAGGCAAGCTGGGTAAAATTTCATTGGAAAGACCATAATTTAAACTGAAAAGACCTTAGATTGGAGATAATTATGACCAAGGAAGAACGTTTACAGGCAGAATTACAGAGAACTAAAAATATGCAGAAATTCGAAGAAGAATATTCAATGTACGCACATATCTGTGGTATTGATGAAGCAGGAAGGGGGCCGTTATGCGGTCCGGTGGTTGCCGGTGCTGTAATTCTTCCTAAGAACTGCGATATTTTATATATTAATGATTCTAAGAAATTAAGTGAAAAAATGCGTGATGTTCTGTATGATGAGATATCACATGGAGCGGTGGCGTGGAGTGTCGGTATTGTGTCACCTGAAAGAATTGATGAGATTAATATTTTACAGGCAACCTATGAAGCAATGAAAATTGCTATTGAGAATTTAAAGATCCAACCCGATATATTATTTAATGATGCAGTTACAATACCGGGGATAGATATTAAACAGATTCCAATCATCAAGGGTGATGCTAAGAGCCAGTCAATTGCTGCTGCAAGTATTATAGCAAAGGTTACAAGGGATAGAATGATGAAGGAGTATGATGAATTATATCCTATGTATGGTTTTGCCAGAAATAAAGGATATGGCACCAAGGAGCATATTAATGCATTAAAGGAGTATGGACCATGTCCTATACACAGAACAACCTTTATTAAAAACTTTAAATAGCAGGGAATGATATAATGAATCTTAATATTCGTAATGTGAATTACATTTCAAATGCAACGGATAATAATGCAGGTCAGGGTGCTGCGGTTAGTGGACAGCGATATATTACTGTGCCTTCGGGGCTGTCCGCCTCTGAGGCAGGTCTTGCACTTCTTGCAGGTCTCCGGGAGGGAGATGTGTTTACAGGTGAGATTACGAATATTACACAGAATCAGATTACGCTTGCGTTATCTGATTCCGTAACAATCAATGCTTTACTTTCGGATGCATTATCCTATAACATTGGAGATACTGCGTCATTTTCCATAAAAAGTAATTCAGGAGAACAAATCGTTCTTAAGTCCATTAATACAGAGAGACTTCAGAATCTTATGAATGACCAGACAATACATAATGCATTAAGAAATGCAAAATTGTCTGTTAATGAGACTACTGTTTCTCTTGTTCACAATTTAATGAAGCAGGGGCAGCCCATTGATTCAGCTTCACTGAATCATTATGTGCAGTTACTGGAACAACATCCCAACGCAACAGTGGATGATATTATTCTTCTGACTAAAATGGATATTCCTGTTACAGAGGAAAATATTAATGCAATTCATAATTATTATGAATTTAATCAGGGGTTGAGCGCTAAGGCAAATGATTTAACAATGAGTCTTCAGAATGCATTACTGCAATTTGATACCACATCTGAGACTGGAAAGGTATTAACAGATGTTCTGACCTCCTTTTCCGATACGATTTCGCCGCCAGAGCAGCTTTCTGTGCTTGGAGAGAAGAATTTATCAACATTACGTGATATTCTTAATGTTGCAGATACTCCTGCGACAGCACAGCTTTTAACAAGGCTTGAAGGCAATAGAATAACAGCCGGGGAGTTTTTAACGGAGTTTGCTGATATTCTTAAAAATACTGCAATGGATAAGGATGTTGCGCAGAAAATTATAAGAAGCGATGAATTCAGAGAAGTTATTAATAATTTCATAAGGCAGGAGATTTTTCTTCAGCCGGAGCATATTAACCATGAGAATCTGAAAAAATTATTCGGAAAAATACTTTCGGATAATAAAAATCTTGCTGAGAAGCTTTCGGGAAACCCTAAATTAAATGAATTTATGCAGAATACACAGACTATATCCGGCAATATTGAATTTATGAATAATATTAATCATTTTATGTCTTTTGTTCAGATTCCTATTAAAATGTCAGGACAGAATGCACACGGTGATTTATATGTATATAAGAATGGTAAGAATATCGCTGAAGGTAAGGAAGAGTTAAAAGCATTTCTCCATCTTGATATGGACAATCTGGGACCACTGGATGTACTTGTAACTCTTAAGAATAATAATGTTGCAACTAATTTCAAGGTGGCGAATGAAGATATATTGAATTATATTGAAGCACATATTTCTGAATTAAATGCTGCACTTAAAAAGCTAGGTTATAATGTGGAGACAATTGTTGATTTGAATGACACTCCATATACCTTCAAAACAGGTGTAATTGAACAGGAATTTCCTCCTGTTGAAATTAAACGGTTTTCTTTTGATGTGAGAGCGTAGGTGTATTATGGAAGAAAAAAACACAACCAAAAAGCAGGCGATTGCCCTGCAATATAATGCAGGTGATGAATCTCCGACAATAGTTGCGTCAGGAACCGGTATTCTCGCAGACAAAATTATCGAGAAAGCCAGGGAAAGTGATGTCCCTTTATATGAAGATGCCAAACTTGCCAATACCTTGTCAAAGCTTGAAATAGGAGACATGATTCCTCCTGAGCTGTATAATGTTGTTGCACAGATTTTAGTATTTGTGGATAACCTTGATAAATTAAAAGGAAAAATAGATGGTAAATAGAAGAGAAATCGGTACGCAGCAGGAATTGCTTGCAGCGGATTATTTAAAGAAAAAGGGTTATGATATTTACTGTATGAATTTTCGCTGTAAAACCGGTGAAATTGATATTATTGCGAAAGATGGAGATTATCTTGTGTTCTGCGAAGTAAAATATCGTGCCACAGCAACATATGGATACCCTGAGGAGGCAGTTGATTATTATAAACAGAATACAATCCGAAGGGTATCCCAATTTTATATGCTTAAGAATAATATAGATATGAACACACCTGTAAGATTTGATGTAATTGCGATTCTCGGGGGGAAATTAAAACATATAAGGAATGCATTTTAATGAATATTGATTATATTAATTTTACTAACACAACTTTATTTCATGAAGGAACAGTTCCCTATTTTACAAGCCGAAGGCTGGATAAAATTGATTTTATAAATCATGCTTTTTCCACAAGACTTGGAGGTGTAAGCACCAAACAGTATGAGTCCATGAATCTGTCATATACCGTGGGAGATGATGATAAAAAAGTCAGGGAGAATTTTTCAATTTTTGGCAGAGCTATACGCGTATTGCCGGAAAATATGGTTTATGCCAAGCAGACACATACAACCAATGTTTTAAAGGTAACAAAGGATTATCTCGGAATGGGAGTAGTCAGAGAACGCAATTTTGACAATATTGACGGCTTGATTACCAATGAACCCGGGATATGCCTTGTGACCTCCTATGCTGATTGTGTTCCACTATATATTGTTGATACTGTAAACAAAGCAATCGGACTTGCGCATTCAGGCTGGAGGGGAACTGTTGGAGACATCGCAGGGAAAACTATTAGACAAATGACTGTAGAGTATGGTACTAATCCAAAGAATTTAATTGTATTTATTGGACCATCAATCTGTCAGGAATGTTATGAAATTGGAGAGGACGTAGCTGAACATTTTGCGGTCAAATATGGTTCAAAGGTTTTTGACAAAATACTTTATCCAAAAGAAAATGGAAAATTCCATCTTAACCTGTGGCAGGCAAATATGACTAATTTCCTTAATGCGGGCGTTAATGAAAACAATATTTCTATTACAGATATCTGTACCTGTCATAACCCGAAACTGTTGTTTTCACATCGTGCGTCAAAGGGCAGACGTGGTGGATTATGCGGCTTTTTAATGATAAAATAATAGCAAACAAACCTTTACAAAGCCTGAATATCTTGTTATTATAGATAAGATTAAAGTAAATCATTAAAATGGATTTACTATGCAAGGGAGTAAGAATATGAGTAAACCGGTAGTTGCCATTGTGGGAAGACCTAATGTGGGTAAGTCCACGCTTTTCAATGCATTGGCAGGTGAACAGATTTCAATTGTTAAGGATACCCCGGGGGTAACCAGGGACAGAATATATGCAGATGTTTCATGGCTGAATTATAATTTTACATTAATAGACACCGGAGGTATTGAACCGGATTCCAAGGATATCATTTTATCACAGATGAGAGAGCAGGCTGAAATTGCAATTGCTACAGCAGATGTTATTATGTTTATGACAGATGTTAAGCAGGGACTTGTTGATTCGGATTCCAAGGTTGCAGATATGCTTCGTAAATCAGGTAAGCCGGTTGTTCTTGTAGTTAATAAGGTGGACAACTTCCAGAAGATGATGGCTGATGTATATGAGTTTTACAATCTTGGTATCGGCGATCCGCATCCAATTTCATCAGTAGGTAAATTAGGTCTGGGCGATATGCTGGATGAGGTTGTATCCCACTTTAATGAAAATGATTTAACTGATGAAGAAGATGACAGACCGAGAATTGCAATCGTAGGTAAGCCAAACGTTGGTAAATCATCAATTATCAATAAACTCATTGGTGAAAATCGTGTTATTGTATCCAACATTGCAGGAACTACAAGAGATGCAATTGATACAGAGGTTAAGTATAACGGCAAGGAATATGTTTTCATTGATACAGCAGGCTTAAGGCGCAAGAATAAGATTAAAGAGGAGCTTGAACGTTACAGTATTATCCGTACCGTAACGGCTGTGGAACGTGCAGATGTCGTTCTTGTTGTAATTGATGCAACCGAGGGTGTAACAGAGCAGGACGCTAAGATTGCCGGAATTGCCCATGAGAGAGGCAAAGGAATAATTGTTGTTGTTAATAAATGGGATGCAATTGAGAAGAATGACAAAACAATTTATGAACATACACAGAGAATCAGGGACATTCTCTCTTTCATGCCTTATGCAGAGATAATGTTTGTATCAGCGCAGACAGGCCAGAGACTTGTTAAATTATATGACATGATTGATATGGTTATTGAGAATCAGAGTATGCGTATACAGACCGGGGTTCTTAATGAAATTTTATCAGAGGCAGTCGCAATGCAGCAGCCACCGTCAGATAAGGGTAAGAGACTTAAGATTTTCTATATCACGCAGGTCTCAATCAAGCCACCAACCTTTGTTCTGTTTGTAAATAATAAAGAACTTATGCATTTTTCTTATACAAGATATATTGAAAACAGAATTCGTGAGACCTTTGGTTTCAGAGGCACAGCTTTACATTTTATTGTCAGAGAACGTAGCGAGAAGGAGAGTTAATTCATCATGGAACGTTTGATTTGTCTGATTATCGGATATGTATTCGGTATGATACAGACTGCTTATATTTGTGGAAGGTTTCATCATATTGATATAAGAGAACATGGAAGTGGTAATGCCGGAACTACCAATGCATTAAGAACGCTTGGTAAGAAGGCCGGACTTATTGTATTTGCAGGTGATTTGCTTAAAGTAGTCGTTGCATCACTTGTTGTCAGACTCATTTTCAGTAAGGATTTTACTGATTCAATAACATTATTGGTTCTTTATACAGGGCTCGGTACCGTTTTGGGACATAATTTCCCTGCCTACCTTAAATTTAAAGGCGGAAAGGGAATAGCTGCAACTGCCGGTGTTATTATTTCGCTTGGCAGATGGGAACTAATTGTAGTTGGACTAATATTTTTTGTATTTACAGTTGTTTTAACAAGATATGTATCATCAGGTTCACTTGTTATGGTACTTTCGGTATTTGCTACATTCGTAATTCTTGACGGTCTTGGAAGAATTGAAGGATTGCAGCCATTAGCTGTTTCTTATGAAGCAATGGGTGTATTCTCACTTTTTGTTTTACTTGCATTTATACGCCACAAAACAAATATCGTAAGATTATTCAATGGTACAGAGAATGAATTATCATTTAAAAAGAAAAAGGAGCTAAAATAATATGATTAAAATCGGTGTTATTGGTGCAGGAGGATGGGCATTGGGACTTGCCATTCTTTTGAATAATAACGGACATAAGGTAATGGTCTGGTCTAAACTTCCAGCAGAAATAGAAGCGATCCGTACAACAGGAGAAAATGCCAAATCACTTCCGGGTGTTAAGATTCCTAAGGAAATAGAACTTACAACGGATTTGAACAAACTTGCGAGTGAGAATGAGCTGCTTGTTATGGCTGTAGCGTCTCCTTATGTCAGAAGTACTGCTGCAGAAATCGGAACCTTGGGAATTGATTCACTTAAAATTGTCAATGTTGCAAAGGGAATTGAAGAGAGCACTTTAATGACTATGACACAGGTAATTATGGATGAGATTCCAAATTGTGAAGTTGCTGTTTTGTCAGGACCAAGTCACGCAGAAGAGGTTGGAAGAGGAGTCCCTACAACATGTGTCGTTGGTGCAGACAGGATGGAGTTTGCTGAATATCTTCAGAATATTTTTATGAGCGAGGTATTCAGGGTATATATCAGTCCGGATGTACTCGGTATTGAAATAGGTGGTTCTCTTAAGAATGTTATTGCACTTGCTGCAGGAATAGCTGACGGACTTGGTTATGGTGATAACACCAAAGCCGCACTTATCACAAGAGGAATTCATGAAATATCACGTCTTGGTGTTGCCATGGGCGGTAAGCTTGAGACTTTTTATGGTTTATCAGGTATAGGCGATTTAATTGTAACATGTGCAAGTATGCACAGCCGCAATAGAAGAGCCGGAATTTTAATCGGTCAGGGCAAGACGATGGATGAAGCAATGGCAGAGGTTCATATGGTTGTTGAGGGTGTATATTCAGCTAAAGCTGCATCGGCACTTTCAGCTAAATATGACGTGGATATGCCTATTGTTAATAATATAACAAAAGTTCTCTTTGAAAATGCAGATGCTTCAAGTGCAGTTAAAGAATTAATGTTACGTGATAAAAAGCTGGAAAACCAGAATCTTCCATTTTAATATGAATATTTTTTGACCCCTTCTCATAGGTATTAGTATGTAATGTAATGAACTAATTCGTTACCTGATACGCGGAAGGGGTTTTTTAATGGAAAATAAGACAAACAAAGAATTTCAGCTGTATAAAGATATTGAAGGACGCACAAACGGTGATATTTACATAGGCGTTGTCGGACCGGTAAGAACCGGTAAATCAACCTTTATCAACAGATTTATGGACCTTATGATTATACCTGAGATTTCTAATCCAAATGAAAAGGAAAGAGTTATTGATGAACTTCCCCAGTCAGCAGGTGGAAGAACGGTAATGACAACTGAACCTAAATTTATTCCGAAGGAAGCAGTTGAAATTAATCTTGGAGAACATATAAATGCAAGATTCCGTTTGATTGATTGTGTTGGCTTTATGATAAAGGATGCTCAGGGAATTTATGAAAATGATAAGGAAAGACAGGTAAAAACACCTTGGTTTCCTAATGAAATTCCTTTTTCCAAGGCTGCTGAATACGGAACACAGAAGGTAATCAAGGATCACTCAACTATTGGAATTGTTATAACTACTGACGGAACAATCGGAGAATTTTCAAGGGAAAATTACCTTGAAGCAGAAGAAAAGACTATAACCGAATTAAAGAAAATAAATAAGCCTTTTATTGTTCTTGTTAATTCTGTAATTCCTAAATCTGAGGAAGCACAAAAGGTTGCCGAAGCGATAAGCCGCAAATATGAAGTCAGTGCAATTCCTGCAGATTGCCAGAAAATGAACAAAGTGGATTTGAACGAAATTATAAGAACAATACTTTATGAATTTCCTATAAGCAGTATTGAATTCTATATGCCTAAATGGGTTGAAATGCTGCCTCCGGAACATCCCGTTAAAGATGATTTGCTAAAATATGCTCGTACCGCAATGGATAAAATTACATATATCAAGGATGTAATGAACCGAAATATTGATTTTACCTCCCAATATATCAGCAAGATTAAATTTGAAGATTTTGATTTTGTGGAAGGTCTGCAGAAAATCAACCTGTATATTGATGAAAAATACTATTACGAGAATTTAAGTGAACTTACAGGAGAAGCAATTCATGATGAATATGAACTGATTTCCATGATAAAAAATCTGTCCTGCCTCAAAAAAAACTATGAACGTTACATGTCAGCCATTGAATCCTCAAAAAGCAAGGGTTATGGTGTTGTTATGCCGCTTAAGGAGGAAATTACTCTTAATGAGCCCGAGCTTATAAAGACTAATAACAAATATGGTGTTAAAATCAAAGCTGAAAGTCCTTCTGTACACATGATTAAAGTAAATATTGGAACAGAGATTTCTCCTATTGTTGGAAGTGAAGATCAGGCAAAAGACCTGATCCGATATATCAAGGATAGTAATGAGCAGGGCGACGTATGGAATGCAAGTATTTTTGGCAAATCAATAGGCCAGCTTATTGAAGATGGAATCAGGGGCAAGATTCAGATGTTAAATGATGATTGTCAGTCCAAATTACAGGATACAATGCAAAAGGTTGTTAATGAAACAAGTGGCGGACTGGTATGTTTAATATTGTAATATAATATATAATTCAAAGGGCTGTTGTAAAATTTTGTTTTGCAATAGCCCTTTATTTAAGTTTGTGTAGTAAATTTAACAATTTAAGTGTATAATAACTAATTATAACTTGAAAGAGAGAACTAAAATGGACCCGCTTTATATTTTTTTAATTGTTGTTGCAATAATTGCAATACTTATAATAATCGGAATTATTACATCTTCTAATGCAAAGAAAACTCTTTATTACAAAATGCTTTCCCGCTATGGACAGGTGGATAATACAGAATATACATACGAGGAATTTGAGAATATTTCACATTTTTACAGGAATACTCTCAAGGATGAATTCCATATTGATGATACAACATGGCATGACCTTGATATGGACAGTATATTTTTACTTATTAACCATACCAATTCCTCTGTTGGACGTGAATATCTGTACAAGCTTTTAAGAACACCTGTTTTTGATAAAGAAATCCTTAAAGAAAGAGAGCGTCTGATTAATTATCTTGATTCACATGATGTTGAACGTACAAGAATAATGGTCAGCATGAGAGGAATAGGATTTACACGTAAGATTTCGGCTTCTGATTATATGGAAAGGCTTATTCAGTTAAAACCATCCTCCAACGCTTTTCACTATATAATTATTTTTATGGTGATTGCTTCAATATGTTTTATGATTTTGGTTGATCCGGTTATAGGTATCGGAATGGTGCTTGGAAGTATGGGTGCGGCAATTGTAACATATTACAAGCTCAAGGCCCGTATTGAGAATTACTTCTCATGTATTAGACAGTTAGTGGCAATGGTTGAGGCAGGAAAGGAAATTGCAGCAATTAACTCTGATGAATTAAAAGAATATAATGAGTTTTTTATTGAGGCCGGCAAAAAATTCGCAAAAATAACAAGGAATTCTTTCCTTCTTGTATCGTCTAAAGATAATTCCGGTTCACTCATTGATATGGTCATGGAATATGTAAGAATGTTTACGCATATTGATCTGATTAAATTCAATAATATGCTTAGAAAAATCGGTAACTGCTATGAAGATATCCTCGGTCTTATGAACAGACTCGGTCTTATTGATTCAATGATTAGTGTTGGTAATTTCAGAAGAGTAATACCTTTTTATTGTAATCCTGAATTTACGGATGAAACAGGTATTAAGCTTAAAGAAGTATATCATTTATCCATTAAAGAACCGGTTGCTAATTCAATTAACAGTGGTAAGCCTGTTCTGATTACAGGATCCAATGCATCGGGCAAGTCAACCTTCCTTAAGTCAGTTGCGATTAATGCTGTGCTTGCACAGACAATTAATACATGTCCTGCCACAGAATACAAGGCACCTTTTTACAGAATATATTCTTCTATGGCACTTTCTGATAACCTTGAAGCAGGAGAAAGCTATTATATAGTTGAAATCAAATCTCTGAAAAGAATTGTAGACGCTGCGGCTGAAGCCGGAGCACAGATTTTATGCTTTGTAGATGAGGTCTTAAGAGGCACGAATACCGTTGAAAGAATTGCTGCATCCTCACAGATTCTTAAGGATTTGGCAGACAGCAATGTACAGTGTTTTGCGGCAACCCATGATATTGAACTTACCTACATTCTTGAGAGATATTATGCTAATTATCATTTCAATGAGCAGGTTGTGGATAATGAAATTGTATTTTCATATGAGATTCATGACGGACGGGCGACCTCAAGAAATGCCATCAAACTTCTGGAAATAATCGGTTATGACAGTCGTATTGTTAATAACGCAACGGAACGTGCCAATGATTTTATTAATACAGGTGTATGGAGGGAATGCTAGTGAAGGTGGATATTTATACTGATGGCGCAGCAAGGGGCAACCCCGACGGACCGGGAGGCTATGGAGTTGTGCTGCAATATGTTGACAAGGATGGACAGCTTCATGAGAAAGAACTGTCACAGGGCTATATTAAAACAACTAATAACCGAATGGAGCTGTTAGCTGCAATTCGCGGACTTGAAGCACTCAAAACACCATGCGAGGTTAATCTGTATTCGGATTCCAAATATCTGGTAGATGCATTTAATCAGCATTGGATTGAGGGCTGGATTTCCAAGGGCTGGAAGCGCGGCAGGAATGAACCTGTTAAAAATCCTGATTTGTGGAAATATTTATTAAAGGTTATGGAACCGCATAAGGTTAATTATATCTGGGTTAAGGGGCATAACGGACATGCTCTCAATGAGAGGTGTGACATTCTGGCAACAGGCGCGGCTGATGGAGACGAGCTTATTGATGACGTTATTTTATCTTGAAACAAAGGTTTTCTTGTGATATTATAAAAATAATGCGTAGAGCCATATAAGGAGGAGTAAAATATGATTTTAGCTGATGTATATACATTGTTAAACGATGTTTTTTTTGAAATAATAAGATTTATCGGAATTTTGGCAGTGGTTGTTCTTGCTGTATTTTTAGGCGCGGCCATTAGAAAAATTGTAGACAAGAAGAAAGCAGCTAAAGAAGCTACTGCCTCAGAATTACAGAATGAAGAATAATTTACATACAATAGGAGGATTTTGCCATGCAGGCATATGGCGTTAATGAATTAAGAAGAAAGTATCTTGAATTTTTTGAGAGCAAAGACCATCTTAAGATGAACAGTTTTTCACTTGTTCCTCATAATGATAACAGTCTTTTGTTAATTAATGCGGGAATGGCACCGCTTAAGCCTTATTTTACAGGACAGGAGATTCCGCCTCGTAACAGAGTTACAACCTGCCAGAAATGTATTCGTACGGGAGATATTGATAATGTAGGTAAGACAGCAAGACATCTGACGTTTTTTGAGATGCTTGGAAATTTTTCTTTTGGTGATTACTTTAAAAAAGAAGCAATTAACTGGTCATGGGAGTTCCTTACCAAGGTTATCGGAATGGAGGCTGATCGTTTATATCCTTCAATATATGCGGATGATGATGAAGCTTTCAATATCTGGACTAATGAAGTCGGTGTTCCTGCTGAGAAGATTACACGCTTCTATCGTGATGAGAATGGTGACTGTGATAACTTCTGGGAGCATGGTGCAGGACCTTGCGGACCATGTTCAGAAATATATTATGACCGTGGTATTAAATACGGCTGTGGTAAGCCTGACTGTAAGGTAGGCTGTGACTGTGACCGTTTCATGGAAGTATGGAACAATGTATTTACACAGTTTGAAAGTGACGGACACCACAATTATACAGAACTTAAACAGAAGAATATTGATACGGGTATGGGACTTGAGAGACTTGCAGTAGTTGTTCAGGATGTAGATTCTGTATTTGATATTGATACAATGAAAGCAATTCGTGACCGTATCTGTGAACTGGCAGGCGTAACATATCAGAATGATGAGAAGAAGGATATTTCCATCCGTCTTATTACAGACCACATCCGCTCAGTAACATTTATGGCTTCTGATGGTATAATTCCATCTAACGAAGGAAGAGGCTATGTGTTCAGAAGACTTTTAAGAAGAGCTGCAAGACACGGTAGAACACTCGGTATCGACGGATTATTCCTTGCCAAGCTTGCACAGACAGTAATTGACTGTTCTAAGGACGGATATCCTGAACTCGATGAGAAGAAGGAGCTTATTCTCAAGGTTCTTACAACTGAGGAAGAGAACTTTAATAAGACAATTGACCAGGGACTTAAGATTTTATCCGACATGGAAGAACAGCTTGTTAAAAATAATGCTAAGACCTTGAACGGCGATGATGCGTTCAAGCTGTACGATACTTATGGATTCCCAATTGACCTCACAATTGAGATTCTCGAGGAAAAAGGCTTTGCTGTTGATATGGAGGGCTTCTCCGAAGCTATGGAGAAACAGAAAGCTGCAGCAAGAAGTGCACGTAAAGAGACTAACTACATGGGTGCTGATGCAACAGTATATGATTTAATTGATACAAGCATTACATCCGAATTTGTAGGATATGATAATTTGACGTATTCTTCCAATATTTCAGTTCTTACAACCAAGACAGAATTAACAGATGAGTTAACTGAAGGAATGGAAGGAACAATAATTGTTGATAAAACACCTTTCTATGCTACAATGGGTGGACAGCAGGGTGATACCGGTGTGATTACGGCGGGAGAAGCTGAATTTGAAGTTGTCGATACCATTAAGTTAAAAGGTGGAAGAGTCGGACATGTCGGTAAGGTTACCAAGGGTTCATTCAGTGTTGGCAATACGGTTGCATTGACTGTTGATTCAGCTCTCAGAGCTTCAACAGCCAAGAATCATAGTGCCACACATCTTCTTCAGGAGGCATTAAGAGTAGTTCTTGGCAGTCATGTTGAACAGGCGGGTTCACTTGTAACTCCTGACAGACTTCGTTTTGACTTTACACATTTCTCTGCAATGACACAGGAGGAACTGGATAAGGTAGAGAAAATTGTTAATGAAAAGATTGCTGAAAGTATTGCGGTTGAGACTAAGGTGTTATCCATTGAGGATGCCAAGAAAACAGGTGCGAAGGCACTTTTTGGCGAGAAATACGGTGATGTTGTAAGAGTAGTATGTATGGGCGAATTCTCCAAAGAATTCTGTGGTGGTACACATGTAGGCAACACTGGAAGTATTACAGCATTCAAGATTTTATCAGAAGCAGGAATTGCTGCCGGTGTAAGAAGAATTGAAGCATTAACCGGCGAAGCAGTATTTGAATATTATAAGAATCTTGAGCAGCATTTCAACGGAGTATGTAAGCTTATGAAGGCTACTCCGGCTAATATTGATGAGAAGCTTGTACATCTTCAGAATGAGGTTAAGGCCTTAAGCGCTGAGATTGAGTCACTTAAGAGCAAAGCTGCAAATGATGCTCTTGGTGATGTTATGAATAAAGTTGAAGAAGTTAACGGCGTTAAATTTCTTGGAATCAGGCTTGAAGATGTGGACATGAACGAGCTTCGTAACCTTGGTGACAACCTTAAAGCCAGGTTAGGCTCAGGTGTTGTTGTAATTGCTTCAGCACAGGGTGCAGACAAGGTTAATTTAATTGTAACTGCAACTGATGACCTTGTGGCAAATGGAGTTCACTCAGGTAATATTATCAAGGCTGCTGCACCTAAGGTTGGCGGCGGCGGTGGTGGACGTCCTAACATGGCACAGGCAGGCGGCAAGAATCCGCAGGGAATAGATGAGGCAATTGCAACTGCAAGAGAAACACTTGCCTCACAGTTATAATTAAAATTTTTCAAAAAAACATTGACGAATTCTGATAATGTGTTATAATTGTAGTCGTGCAAGTCGGCAAGATAGCATTCTTGCGGCAATTAATACCCAAACAGTTGTGTTGCACTAATCTTACAACTGGAGGGAGGTCAGGTGTGAAATGTCAAATGTAATCGTTAAAGAGAACGAATCATTGGATAGTGCATTACGCAGATTCAAGAGAAACTGTGCGAAGGCAGGAATCCAGCAGGAGATTCGTAAAAGAGAGCATTATGAGAAGCCAAGCGTTCGACGCAAAAAGAAATCAGAGGCTGCTAGAAAACGTAAATACAATTAATTTACATGAATTTAATCCGGAACACCGGAGCTTTTGGCACATACTATATGTATGTGCCTTTATTTATTCATATCCGGTTTGTTTTAATCATATATTTTATAAAAAATCTATTTATCTATGGGACATCAAATAATAAATGAATTTCGGGAAAATTATTCCATAATTACATTGCATGGGAACAAAGAAATATATATAGAAAATTTTATTTCAATTATTGAACTGACACTTGAAACAGCTAAAATCAAAGCCCAAAAAGAAATAATAGCAATAAACGGGGATAAGCTTATTATAGAATATCTAAGCAAGGATGATTTAAAAATCAGTGGACATATCAATACAATTGAACTAACGGAGGTAGAGTAATGAAATCCGGCGGTATCAAAGGGACAATACTTATTGAAATAACCGGACTGGGTGCAAAAAGATTTATTAATATCTGCCACCATCACAATATTTTTCTAAAAAAAATAACCGGAGAAAATAATTCCTTCAATGCAGTTATGAGAGCCGGGGACTTGCTAAAAAGTAAGGATATTATTAAAATAACCGGAGTCAGGATTCGTATTCTTAAGAAAAGCGGACTTCCCTTCTGGTTGTTTAAAAACAGAAAAAGATATTATTTTGCTGTTGGTGTGGCTGCCTTTTTTGGGATTGTTATTTTTCTGTCAAATTTTATATGGAAAATTAAAATAAACGGTAATTTATATTACTCTGACAATACAATAATAGAATTTTTGTGTGATAATAATATTTCTGTTGGTATGCAGACAGGTATTATCGACGAAAGTTTTCTTGAGGAATTAATAAGGGCGGAATTTGACAGAATAATATGGGTATCCGTATCAGTTAACGGAACTAAACTAACAATTGATGTTAAGGAAAATAATACCAATCCAATTATGGATGAACAGAATAAGATAAATGACATTGTCGCAACCTGTGACGGGATTATTGAGTCGATTACGGTAAGAACAGGAACGCCTATTGTATCAGTTGGAGACGAAGTAAAAGCGGGAGATGTTCTTGTTACCTCCAAAGTGGAATGCACAAATGAAAGCTATGAGGTAATAAAAACTGTCTATACAAATGCAGATGCAGACATTTTAATTAATACTTCAATAGAATACGAGGATACATTGAACAGGAGTTATCAGACCAGGGAATATACCGGACGAACAGAAGAAAATGAATTTACGCGAATTGGAAATACAATAATTGAAAATAAGTCATTTAAATGTTCTTTTGAGCATTATGATACCGTGGTCGACTATAAACAGATTGCCACAAACGAGAATTTTATTTACCCTATTTACTATGGATATATCTATTACAGAGAATATATGCTTGTTGATGAAAGCTACTCAGATGAACAAATGCAGGCAGTTTTAGAAGAAAATCTTGCAAATTATATTAATAAATTACAAGAAAACAGTATTCAAATTAACAATAATAGTGTTAAAATAGAAATATCCGGTTATTCAGGTAAAGCTTATGGCATGATTAATACTACTCAGCCGGCTATTGGTTATCAGGCACCAATAATTGTTGAAGAAATAGAAGAGACAGAGGGAACAGAATAATAATGAGTTTAACGGAGAATATAATTGATATTCCATTGGAGCACAGCAGAAATATTTTTGGAAGTTTTGATGAATACATTAAGAAAATCGAAAAAACTCTCAAAGTCACAATTGTAATGCGTGATTCTGAGATGAAGATAATAGGAAGTGATACTGCATGTGAGAGGGCCTGTGCGGTCTTTAACGAATTGATTACCTTATCTAAGAGGGGCAATACAATTACCGGTCAGAATGTGGATTATGCTCTTGCATTGTCAATGGAGGGCAATACAGATGTTATATCAGAAATTGATAATGATATTATTGCAAGAACCATTACAGGCAAGCCGATTAAGCCAAAGACCGTCGGTCAGAAGCAGTATATTGATCAGATTCGCAACAAAATGATTGTATTCGGGATAGGTCCTGCCGGAACAGGTAAGACATATCTTGCAATGGCTATGGCAATTCAGGCATTTAAGAATAATGAGGTAAGCCGTATTATTTTAACCCGCCCTGCAATTGAAGCAGGGGAGAAGTTGGGATTTCTTCCCGGAGATTTACAGAGTAAAATTGATCCATATTTAAGGCCTTTATATGATGCGCTGTATCAGATTATGGGTGCAGAGAGTTTTCTTCACAATTCTGAAAAAGGACTGATAGAGGTTGCACCACTGGCTTATATGCGAGGCAGAACGCTTGATAATGCTTATATTATTCTTGATGAAGCACAGAACACAACTCCGGCACAGATGAAGATGTTTCTTACCAGAATTGGTTTTGGCTCAAAGGTTATAATAACAGGTGATTTAACACAGAAGGATTTACCTAAGGACATTACATCAGGACTTGATGTGGCTCTTAAGGTTTTATCAGGAATAGATGAAATAGGAATCGTTAAACTGTCAAGTCAGGATGTTGTAAGACATCCACTTGTGCAGAAAATTGTCAAAGCTTATGACGATTATGAAGCCAAGACTGCACATTCAGACGTTAGACGCAGTAATCCAAAGAGAAAGGCGGACAGAAAATGACAATAATTCTTGAACAGGAATATGAAAAAGATTTAGGAATTGATTATTATGATATTGCCGATAAGGTAATTAATTGTGCCCTGGACTACGAAAACTGTCCATATGAGGCTGAAATCAGTCTTACTCTTACGGACAATGAAGGTATTCACGCAGTTAATAAAGAATTCAGGGACATTGACAGACCTACAGACGTATTATCCTTCCCTTTGGTGGAATATGCGAAACCGGGTGAATTTGATTTCCTTGAGGATAAGGATGAGTGCTTTAATCCCGAAACAGGTGAATTAATGCTGGGAGATATTTTGATATCCCTGGACAAGGTTAAGGATCAGGCTGAGGAATACGGACATTCATATCTTAGAGAATATGCATTCCTTATTGCACACAGTATGCTTCATCTTATGGGCTATGACCATATGGAGGAGAATGAGGCAGAAATCATGGAAAATAAACAGAAAGAAATTCTTGATAGGCTTAATATAACAAGACAGGTGAGGGAATGAACAGGGAAGAATTAATTAAAGAAGCATATATGGCAATGGAAAAGGCATATTCACCATATTCCGGCTTTAAAGTCGGTGCAGCAATACTTACCGGAGACGGAAATGTTTATACCGGTTGTAATGTTGAGAACGCTTCTTACGGTGCCACAATATGTGCCGAAAGATGTGCGGCTCTTAAGGCTGTAAGCGACGGACAAGTCGTTTTTAAACAGATTGCAATTGTAAGCTCTTCAAGAGAGTTTACCTATCCATGCGGTATATGTCGTCAGTTTCTTGCAGAATTTTTTACGGATGATGGCATAATTATTCTTCATGATGATATGAAGGGGATTCAGGAATTATTATTTTTTGATGAAATTCCACATACTTTTAACAAAAACAGTATAAAATAATCTGTTATGGGTAAAATACAAATATTATGAAGAAAATTATTTTACCCATTTTATTATTTTTCACAGGAACCGCTTCTTATGTGACAGGGTATGTATATATTCATATGACCAACAAAAATCCGATAATTGTTGAAAGAGATTATGTTATGAGTGAAACCATTACCCGCACCGCAGAGGAATACATTGATGAGAATGAAACACTTTATATGCTGTATCCGATGTATGGAGAAGTATGGATTTATAAATCCGATGGTTCTTTTTATGACTATACGGGGATTATGCTTTATAATCTTCCGAAAGAGGTTCAGATAGCAATTCTCAACCGTAAAGAAGTATTAACATTTGAAGAACTGTTTAAATTTCTGAATGCTTATACATCTTAGAAAAGGAGTGCCGGTGTTTTCGGCGTTAGATATGAAATATAATACTATAGTACTTGGTGCCGGTCCTGCCGGAATGATGGCTTCCATAACTGCAGCATCTAAAGGGCTGAGAGTATGCCTTTTGGAGCATCAGGACAGAGTGGGGAAAAAGATTCTATCCACAGGAAACGGCAAATGTAATTTAACAAATTTAAATATTAGTCCGGATTGTTTTCACAGTAATTCCAATGCGGATTATTTTTCTGTGATTTCAAAATTTATGCCGGAGGACATTATTGAATGCTTTAAGGATATGGGACTGCTTACAATTAGCAGGAACGGATACATATATCCACGTTCTGAACAGGCATCAGTTGTATTGGATACCCTGCGAAATGAAATTGACAGGCTTAAAATAACTGTTATTACATCAGTAAATTGTGAAATTAAATATATTAATAATCAGTATGTAATCAGCTATGGAGGACAAACAATTACGTCAGATAAATTAATCCTGGCCTGCGGTTCCAAATGCGCACCCAAAACCGGCTCTGACGGAAGCGGTTATGCCATTGCAAAACATTTTGGGCACTCAATTATAAAAGTAATTCCTGCACTTGTACAGCTAATCTGTAAAGAGAATTTTTATAAAGAATTACAAGGGGTACGTGCAGATGCAGCACTCTGTGTAAGTACCGGACAGGATATTGTGGTTAATGAATACGGAGAACTGCAGCTGACAGGCTACGGAATTTCTGGAATTCCGGTTTTTCAAATCAGCAGAACAGTGAAAAGACTTATTGATGATAGAAAAAATCCGATGATACATATAGATTTTGCAAGAGAATATACTGATAAGTATTTATATAATTATCTGTTTAATTCTGTCCTAAAACATGAGCAGACGGAAATCAGTCAGATATTATCCGGAATACTTAATAAAAAGCTTGCTAACGTAATTATCAAGGAATGTGGTATTAAGCCATCTCTAAAATGCAATAATCTGTCTTCGGACAACATCAGAAGAATTGTTAATAAAATTAAGAATTTCATCGTAATTCCCAAGGATACCAACGGTTTTGAAAATGCACAGGTATGTGCAGGCGGAGTAAATATTGATGAAATTAATTTAAATACTATGGAATCACGTTTGCAGAAGGGCTTATATTTTGCAGGAGAAATACTTGATGCAGATGGTAAATGCGGAGGATATAACCTTACATGGGCATTTGCCAGCGGAAGATTAGCAGGAGACAATCAATGATTAGAATTAACCAGCTTAAACTAAATATTAACCAGCCTGAAAGCAGACTTCATGACAAAATTCGCAAAGCTTTGAAGTTAAGTGACAACATAACCTTTGACTATGAAATTGTAAAAAAATCAATTGATGCACGTAAAAAAGAACAGTTAATGTATATATACAGTGTTGAAGTTGTGTTAAAAAACACCAATGAAGCTGTTGTTCTTAAAAAGCTTCACGATAATAATATTACGTCAACCAACGCAAACAAATATACTTTCCCGCCTGTTGGTAACAGTTCTCAACGTATAATTATTGTTGGAAGTGGTCCTGCCGGACTTTTCTGTGGACTATTTCTTGCAAGGGCAGGTTTTAAACCCATTATTTTTGAGCGTGGTGCCAATGTGCATGACAGAACGGCAATTGTCAATGCATTTTGGGAAACGGGTAAATTAGATGTTAATACCAATGTACAATTTGGTGAGGGCGGAGCAGGAACATTTTCTGACGGCAAATTAAACACTGTAGTTAAAGAGAAATCAGGAAGAATCCGCAAGGTTCTGGAAACCTTTGTTGAATTCGGCGCTTCAAAAGATATTCTTTATGATGCTAAGCCTCATATTGGTACGGATATACTTCAAAGAGTTGTTTTCAACATTCGTCTCGAAATCGAGAGACTTGGAGGAAAGGTTTATTTTAACTCTGCAATGACGGATATATATGTATCACATGGACATATTTCAGGGGTTCAGATAAATAATTCACAGGATTATGAATGTGACAGACTTGTACTTGCTCTTGGACATAGTGCGAGAGATACCTTTGAAATGCTTAAGAACAGGGGACTTCCTATGGAGCCGAAGGCTTTTGCTGTCGGAATGCGAATCGAGCACCCACAAAGGCTTATTAATAATTTTGCCTATGGTACAGACAGTGTGGGAAATTTACCTGTTCCGGCCTATAAGGTTACGGCTAAAGCAGATAACGGCAGAGGAGTATATTCATTCTGTATGTGTCCGGGCGGCTATGTAGTTAATGCATCATCAGAACAAGGAAGAACCTGCGTTAACGGAATGAGCTATTCCAAAAGGGATGGTGATAACGCAAATAGTGCAATAATTGTCACTATATCACCTGAGGACTTTTACAGAGATGATGTTCTTGATGGCGTAAAATTCCAAAGAACTCTTGAAGAAAATGCCTTTATAGCCGGAAAAAGTTCTGTGCCTTATCAGCTTAATGAGGATTTTGCAGGTGGAAGGGCAAGTGCCGGATACGGAAGTGTTGTTCCGAATATTAAGGGGATTTTCACTCCTGCCAATCTTAGAGAAGTACTTCCTGAATTTATATGTGAATCTGTTATTGACGGAATGAAATCTTTTGATAAAATGATAAATGGATTTAATATGCCCGATGCGGTTTTTTCAGGAGTTGAGAGTCGTACCTCGTCACCGGTTCGCATGACCAGAACTGATTCAATGGAAAGCATTGGAATTGGCGGTGTGTATCCATGTGGTGAGGGTGCAGGATATGCCGGCGGAATAACCTCGGCTGCCGTTGACGGAATCAAAACAGCAGAAGCAATAGCTTCAATATAACATTTGGAGATTAACATGGAGAATTATAGAGAATTACTTAAAGATAAAAAGAAAATTGTTGTCAAAATCGGTTCTTCATCAATTACACATGAAACTACAGGAAATATTAATTATAAGAAATTAGAGCGTCTCGTAAGAATTCTGTGTGACATTAAGAATCAGGGCAAGGATATTGTACTTGTATCATCAGGAGCAATTGCTGTCGGAAGACAGGCAGTAGGGCTTTCCGAGAAACCCAAAGTACTTTCCGAGAAGCAGGCATGTGCGGCAATTGGACAATGTCGGCTGATGATGACATATCAGAAGCTTTTTGCAGAATATAATCAGACAGCGGCACAGGTGCTCATGACCAAATATACCTTATTACATGAGGAAAGCATTAATAATGCACGAAATACATTTCAGGAATTATTTAAATTCGGTGCAATTCCTGTAGTTAATGAGAATGACACTGTATCTACATACGAAATTGAATTTGGAGATAATGACAGATTATCCGCCCTTGTATGTGCTTTGGTAAATGCTGATCTGCTGATTCTTCTGTCGGATATAGATGGTCTGTTTACTGATGACCCAAATCTTAATCCTAATGCCAGTTTTATTGACCTTGTACCTGAAATTGATGATGATATACGGAAAATGGCTAAAGAAACAGCAAGCTCCGTAGGAACAGGAGGAATGTCTGCCAAGCTTGCTGCCGCTACAATTGCAACAGATGCCGGTGCAGATATGATAATTGCCAATAGTAAGGATGTTGGTGTGATTGAAGATATAATCGAAGGAAAACAGGTTGGTACTTTATTCATCTCCCACAAGGATGCAAACTTTAATATAACGGACTTTATTAAATAACAGGAGAACACTATGGAAAGAAGAGACAAAAACAACTATTACCTTGATATTGCCGAAGCGGTATCACAGCGTGGAACCTGCCTTCGCAAATTATATGGTGCCGTAATTGTTAAAAATGATGAAATTATATCTACCGGATATGTTGGTGCCCCAAGAGGACGCAGGAATTGCTCGGATCTGAATTACTGTGTAAGAGCCAGGCTTGACATCCCAAGAGGCGAGCGTTATGAGCTCTGCAGAAGTGTTCACGCTGAGACTAATGCTATTATCTGTGCATCACGTGCGGATATGATTGACAGCACCTTATATCTTGTTGGTTTTGAATTACCACAGATGTCTTATGTTGAAAATGCCAATTGTTGTTCAATGTGTAAGAGAACAATAATTAATGCAGGAATAAGCACAGTAATCATCAGAGATAATAAAACCGATTACCGGGTAATTGATGTCAGTACATGGATTGATAATGATGAATCTGTAATGGGAGAATTCGGATATTAATATGACGGACAAAAAATATGCAAGACAATATGTCAGACAGCTCCGCGATGGAATGTCTGAACAGGAAAACCACCGCTTAAGCCGGATTATTTGTGATAAATTATTTGACATGAAAGCTTTTATTAATAGCTCCGACATACGCGCCTATGTGTCTTTTCGTAATGAAGTAAATACCATACCTTTAATAGAAAAATGTCTTACTATGAATAAAACAATTTCTGTTCCCAAGGTATACGGTGAAGACATGATTTTCTACCGGATACAAGACACCTCGGACTTGTGTGAAGGATATATGGGCATCAGGGAGCCTTCAGAGGATTTACCGGTTATGTATAGCCACAGCGGAATAATAATTGTCCCCGGAATGGTTTTTGACAGAAGGGGCAATCGTGCAGGATATGGAAGAGGATTTTATGACCGGTATCTTGCAAAATTTCCTGAATTGATTAAAATAGGAGTTGCGTTTGATTTTCAACTGGTTGATGAAATAGACACAAATCCTTTTGATGTTGCAATGGATTATATTTTAACAGATACAGAAATTATTAAAATCATATAAAAGAGAGGTCTTAATATGACAGAATTAGTGAAGATGGGTGAGAATGCCGTAGCGGCATCAAGAGAAACTGCAAGACTTAATATTATGGATAAAAACAATGCATTACTGGCAATTGCTGACGCCATTGTTAATAATGCAGAGCTTATTCTTAAGGCTAATGAAATTGATTTGGAAAACGGCCGTAAACAGGGAATGAAACAGGGCTTATTAGACCGTTTACAGCTTACTTATGACAGAATTGTACAGATGGCGGAGGGTATCCGTCAGGTTGTTACTCTTGATGATCCTGTGGGTGAAGTCATCGGAATGTGGAAAAGACCTAACGGACTAACAATCGGTCAGAAAAGAGTACCAATTGGTGTTATTGGAATTATATACGAATCAAGACCTAATGTAACACTTGATGCCTTCGGACTTTGCTTCAAAGCAGGTAATGCTGTTATTCTTAAGGGCGGAAGTGATGCCATTAATTCAAATATTGCAATTGTTGATGTTATCAGGAAGGCTTTGGAGGAACGCAATATCAATCCTCTTTGTATTCAGTTAATTAAGAGTACGGACAGAGCTGTTACAACAGAATTCATGCATATGAATGAATATGTGGATGTACTTATTCCAAGAGGCGGTGCAGGACTTATTAAAGCTGTTGTTAATAATGCAACAATACCTGTAATTGAGACAGGAACCGGCAACTGCCATGTATATGTGGATGCAACTGCTGATTATGATATGGCGCTTGATATTATTGAGAATGCCAAAACGCAACGAATCGGTGTATGCAATGCCTGTGAATCATTACTTGTACATAAGGATATTGCTGATGAGTTTATTCCGCTTCTTGCAGAAAGATTATTCTCTCACAATGTAGAGATTAGAGGAGATGAGAAATCCCGCGTAATAGTTCCTTCATTACATGAAGCTACGGAAGAAGATTACAAAACAGAATATCTTGATTATATTGTTTCACTCAAGATTGTTGACAGTATTGATGAAGCAATTGAACATATTAACAGATATAATACCGGTCATTCAGAAGCAATTGTTACCAGGGATTATGATAATTCCCGGAAATTTCTGGATGAAGTTGATGCGGCAGCAGTATACGTTAATGCCTCAACAAGATTTACCGATGGTTTTGAATTCGGTTTTGGTGCTGAGATAGGAATCAGTACACAGAAATTACACGCCAGAGGGCCAATGGGACTGAAAGAATTAACCACTACCAAATATATTATTTATGGTAATGGTCAGATTAGATAATTACAGGAAAGGATTCTTATGAACCAGAATATTAGCAGTATTCCGGTAAACGAACCGGAAAGACAATATTATTTTATTGAGCAGCTTAAAAATTTGATTCAGGAGAAAGCAGCTAAAAAAGGCAGACCTCTTACATACCATATACAGACATTTGGCTGTCAGATGAATGCAAGGGATTCGGAGAAGCTTGCCGGAATCTTAGAGCAGATTGGATATGTGGAAAGTGATTCCGAACAGGCGGATTTTGTAATTTATAACACTTGTTCTGTCAGGGAAAATGCCAATACACGAGTATATGGACGACTTGGACATCTTAATGTTATTAAGAAGCAAAATCAGAATATGCTCATTGCGATGTGCGGGTGCATGATGCAGGAACCTGATGAAATTGAGAAGATTAAAACAACCTACCGGTTTGTAGATATTGTTTTTGGTACACATAATATTTTTAAATTTGCAGAATTAATCTATGACAGACTACAGTCTGACAGAATGATTATTGATATCTGGAAGGATACCAATCAGATTGTTGAGGATTTACCAAATGTGCGTAAGTTTTCTTTTAAATCAGGTATTAATATTACCTACGGATGCAATAATTTCTGCAGCTACTGCATAGTTCCTTATGTAAGAGGAAGGGAGCGAAGCAGGGAACCAAAAGACATTATTCGTGAAATTGAACGTTTTGTGTCCGAAGGAGTTAAAGAAGTAATGCTTCTTGGACAGAATGTCAATTCTTACGGAAAGAACCTTGACACTCCAATAACTTTTGCAGAGCTTCTTACAGAGGTTGCCAGGATTGAAGGACTTGAAAGGATTCGTTTCATGACACCTCATCCAAAGGATTTATCTGATGAACTTATTGAAGTAATGCGTGTTACTCCAAAGGTTTGCAGACATATACATCTGCCATTACAGTCCGGAAGTTCAAGAATTCTTAAGTTAATGAACCGTCATTACACGAAAGAAGCTTATCTTATACTTGTTGAAAAAATTCGTAAGGCTTTACCGGATGTTGCCCTGACAACAGATATTATTGTAGGGTTTCCAGGTGAAACAGAAGAAGATTTTGAAGATACAATTGATGTGGTAAAACAGGCAGAATTTGACAGTGCCTTTACATTTATATATTCAAAGAGGATTGGTACACCGGCGGCTGCGATGGAGAATCAGGTGCCGGAGGATGTTACCAAACGCCGATTTGACAGACTTTTGGAGGTTGTTTCAGAAGGTGCTTCCAAGCGTTGTGGCAGAGATGTCGGCAAAGCAATGCCGGTTCTGGTTGAAGAGGTTAATGAGCAGCATCCTGAACTTGTTACAGGAAGATTATCTAATAATACACTTGTTCATTTTCCGGGTGATGCCTCAATGGTAGGTCAGATTATTTCTGTTTTATTAAAGGAGAGTAAAGGATTTTACTATATAGGTGAAATACAATAAGGTATAGTTTTACGGGTGTGGAATTTAGGAAGAAGAAGGACATAAGAAATGCATGAATTAAAACCAAAATTGTTTTCTGTGATGAAAACCTACACAAAGGATCAGTTAATTAAGGACATTATTTCAGGAATTATTGTGGCGATTATTGCCCTGCCTTTATCAATTGCACTTGCAATTGCATCGGGTGTCAGTCCTGAAAAGGGTCTTTACACCGCAATTATAGCAGGCTTCTGTATTTCGTTTTTCGGCGGAAGCAGGGTTCAGATTGGCGGACCTACAGCAGCATTTGTTGTTATTATTTACGGAATTATTGAACAGTATGACATAAGCGGACTTATTGTGGCTACGATTATGGCAGGTATTTTTATGATTATATTTGGTCTGTGCCGGGCCGGAAACCTCATTAAGTTCATTCCTTATACAATTACAACCGGTTTTACTGCAGGTATTGCCGTAAGTATTGCCGTCGGACAGCTTAAGGATTTTATGGGAATTGATATGGGTGCACTTCCGTCAGATTTCATTGATAAAGTAATTGCAATGGGCAGGAACATTACTAAGCTTAACTGGATTGCCCTTGCAATAGGTGTACTTGCTCTTGTTATTCAGATTGTATGGCCGAAGCTTATGGGGCTGCTGCCAGAGAAATTAAAATATGTTAAGGCAATTCCGGGTTCATTAATTGCAATTATTGTTGCAACGGTGCTGGTAAACTGTTGTAATCTGCCTGTAAATACAATCGGCAGCCTCAATTATGACTTGTCAGCCAAGCTTCCAGCTCTTTCAATACCGAATGTTAATTTTGAAATGATTAAAAACTTAATCAGTCCTGCATTTACAATTGCGATTCTTGCAAGTATCGAATCACTTCTGTCAGCCGTTGTTGCGGATGGTATGATTGGAAGCAAACACCGTTCCAATGCAGAGCTTATCGGACAGGGTATCGGTAATATTTTATCAGGACTTTTTGGTGGAATCCCTGCAACAGGTGCAATTGCAAGAACTGCTGCCAATATTAAAAACGGCGGACGTACACCGATTGCCGGAATGGTACACTCTATTGTGCTTTTAATAATTCTTTTATTATTAATGCCTTATGCTTCATGGATTCCAATGCCTGCACTTGCAGCAATTCTTATTATGGTTGCTTACAATATGGCAGGAATCGCAAACTGTATACGTTTATGCAAAAAAGCACCAAAGAGTGATATACTTGTATTTGCTTTAACATTCCTGTTAACAGTTTTCTTTGACCTCGTTGTCGCAATTGAGATTAGCATGATTGTAGCAGCAGCTTTATTTATGAAGAGAATGGCGGATACAACAGATGTAAAAAGCTGGAAATATATTCAGCCTGAGGAAGAGGATGACCCTGATAATATCAGACTTAAAATTGTCCCTGATAACACACTTGTATACGAAATCTGCGGACCGATGTTCTTTGGTATGACTGATAAATTTATGGAGCTTACTAAGGATACAAGCAAGGATGTAATAATTCTACGAATGAGAAGTGTTCCGTCAATTGATGCCAGTGCATTACATTCTTTGTATGATATTTTACATAAATGTCAAAAAGACAAAACCACACTTATTTTCTCACATGTCAATGAACAGCCAATGAAAATGATGCAGAAGGCCAAGTTTGATGAGGAAGCCGGTGTTGAAAATTTCTGTGCCAATATTGATGAAGCAATAGAAAGAGCTATAGCAATTACCGGCAAATAATTTACTTTATAGAAGAGAAGGTTACTTACATGCCAGAATTAAGCCCAATGATGCAAAAATATCTTGAAACCAAAGAAGAGTACAGGGATTGTGTACTTTTCTACAGACTTGGCGATTTTTACGAGATGTTTTTTGATGATGCGATAAATGTTTCAAGAGAACTTGAATTAACACTTACAGGCAGGGACTGTGGTCTCGAAGAAAGAGCTCCGATGTGCGGAGTTCCTTATCATGCCGCAGATACATATATTAACCGACTTGTACAGAAAGGCTATAAGGTAGCAATCTGTGAGCAGGTTGAGGACCCTAAGACCGCCAAAGGGCTGGTTAAGCGTGAAGTAATCAAAATTGTTACTCCGGGTACGAATTTCAATCCCGGTGCTTTATCAGAGGATAAGAATAATTACCTTATGTGCATCGCTTATATGAGTAATGCCATAGGTCTTGCTTCTTGTGATATTACAACCGGAGAATTTCTTGTTACCGAGGTTACAACAGGAAGAGAAGTGCTTGATGAGATTAATAAATTCTCACCTTCAGAAATTATCTGTAATGAGGCCTTCAGTATAAGCGGAATTGATATTACCGATATAACAGAAAGACTTAACATTGCAGTTTCTGAGATGGAGCCTTGGTATTTTGACGATATAAGTGCTAATAAAATTTTAAAAGAACATTTTAAAATTAATCAGTTAGAAGGTCTTGGACTTAAGGATTATCCGACAGGTATAATAGCTGCTGGAGCCTTGATGAATTATCTTTATGAGACACAGAAAAATTCTCTGCCCCATCTGACAAGAATTACCCCATATGTAACGGGTAAGTTTATGATTATTGACAGTTCTACAAGACGCAATCTTGAGTTGGTTGAGACAATGCGTGAGAAACAGAAGCGTGGTTCACTTCTTTGGGTGCTTGACAAGACTAAGACGGCAATGGGGGCAAGACTTCTTCGTAAGATGATAGAACAGCCTCTTATTGTAAAAGATGATATTATTAAACGTCAGGATGCCATAAATGAGTTGATTGACAGCTATATTGACAGGGAGGAATTAAGAGAATACCTTAACCCTGTATATGATCTTGAGAGATTAATAGGAAGAATCAGTACCAAAACAGCCGGACCGAGGGAGTTAGTATCCTTTAAGACCTCGATAGAAATGCTCCCTCATATCAAATCAATTCTTATGGGAATGAAATCCGGACTTCTGAAGGATATTTATCAGAATTTGGACACACTAACCGATATTTACGAATTAATTAACAGTTCAATTGTTGATGAGCCTCCTATTACTCTCAAAGACGGCGGATTAATCAAAGAGGGCTATAACGATGAGGTTGACCGTTTACGCAATGCCAAGACAGAGGGCAGGAACTGGCTTGCACAGCTTGAGGCAGATGAGAAGGAAAGAACAGGAATAAAAAACCTCAAAATCAAATTTAATAAGGTATTCGGATACTATCTTGAAGTAACCAACTCCTTCAAAAACATGGTTCCTGACGATTATATCCGTAAACAGACACTTACCAATGCAGAGCGTTATACAACCCCTAAATTAAAGGAATTAGAGGATATTATTCTTGGAGCGGAGGACAAGCTTTTCTCACTTGAATATGATATTTTCGTTGAAATACGTGACAGAATTGCCAAAGAGGTACTTAGAATTCAGACAACAGCCAAGGCGATTGCCAGTGCAGATGTTTTTGCTTCTCTTGCAGTTGTTGCAACACAGAATGATTATATCAGACCTTCTATTAATGACAAAGGAACTATCAAAATCACAGGCGGAAGACATCCTGTTGTTGAAAAAATGATTAACAACAATATGTTTGTTGCGAACGATACATTTCTTGATAATAACAAGAACAGAATATCAATAATTACCGGTCCTAATATGGCTGGTAAATCCACATATATGAGACAGGTAGCATTGATTGTCCTTATGGCTCAGATCGGGTCATATATTCCTGCGAAGGCAGCGGATATCGGTATTGCAGACAGAATATTTACTAGAGTTGGTGCTTCCGATGACTTAGCAAGCGGACAGAGTACCTTCATGGTTGAGATGACTGAGGTTGCCAATATTCTTCGTAATGCAACATCTGACAGTCTGTTAATACTTGATGAAATCGGAAGAGGAACAAGTACCTTTGACGGATTATCAATTGCATGGGCAGTTGTAGAGCATATCAGCAATCCGAAGCTTCTCGGAGCTAAAACACTTTTTGCCACTCATTACCATGAGCTTACAGAGCTTGAAGGAACCATTGATTCCGTTAACAACTACTGTATTGCAGTAAAGGAACAGGGTGATGACATAGTATTTCTTCGTAAAATCGTTAAGGGTGGTGCCGATAAAAGCTATGGTATTCAGGTTGCCAAGCTTGCAGGTGTTCCTGACAATGTTATTCAGAGAGCCAGAGAAATCGTAAATGAACTTGCTGATAATGATATTTCAATAAAAGCAAAAGAGATTGCCAAGCTTGGTGTTCCTGCAGCCTCCTTCAAGATTCCTGAGAAAATAGGCAAGGAAGAATATGTACAGATGTCCTTGTTTGATGCAGTTAATAATGATGATATTATTAACGACATTAAGGAAATGGATCTTACCGGAATGACCCCGATTGAAGCACTTAACTCATTATACAGAATTCAGGATCAGATTAAAAACAGGTGGTAAAATAAATGGCCATTCATATTTTGAATCAAAATACTATAAATCAGATAGCAGCCGGTGAAGTAGTTGACCGGCCTTCTTCTGTTGTAAAAGAGCTTGTTGAGAATGCAATTGATGCAGGCTCTACGGCGATAACAGTTGAAATTAAAGAAGGCGGTTTATCCTTTATAAGAATTACCGACAATGGTTCAGGTATTGCTAAAGAGGATATCCCTGTTGCGTTTCTCCGCCATTCCACCAGTAAAATTAAAGATGCAGCAGATCTTGTAAGTATTTCATCACTTGGCTTCAGAGGTGAGGCACTTTCAAGTATCAGTGCCGTTTCACAGGTGGAGCTGATCACTAAGACAAGAGATGCACTTTGCGGAATCCGTTATGAAATTGAAGGTGGAGAAGAGAAGACAATGGAAGAAGTCGGAGCTCCCGATGGAACTACTTTTATTGTCAGAAATTTGTTTTATAATACTCCTGCAAGACGTAAATTCCTAAAAACTGCTTCAACAGAGGGCGGGTATATTAACTCACTTATGGAGCATTTATGTATGTCCCATCCCGATATATCCTTCAGATTCATACAGAATAACCAGCCCAAACTCCAGACATCCGGAAACGGTAATCTTAAGGATGTGATCTATGCAATTTACGGACGTGAAATTACGAACCAGCTGGTTGAAATAGAAGGTACTTATGAGGATTTCTCAGTTAAGGGCTATATTGCAAAGCCCGTTGTAGCCAGAAGTAACCGTAATTTTGAGAATTATTATATTAATGGCAGATACATCAAAAGTGCAATAATTATGAAGGCAATTGAGGCTGCTTACGCTCCTTTTATGATGCAGCATAAGTATCCTTTTACGGCATTTCATATAACGATAGAGCCTGACCAGCTGGATGTTAATGTACATCCTTCCAAAATGGAGCTCAGATTCTCCAATGGTCAGTATATTTATGATTCACTTATTGACTGCATCACTAAGGCACTTACAAAACGTGAGCTGATTCCTGAGGTTGTAATTGAAGATAAACCGAAACGGGTTATTAATCCGAATATTCAGCCGATAAAACAGCCAAAAACTACGGAAATTCCGAAGCCTGTACAGGTTACTCTTAAAGAGCCGGAAATTCCATATTCTGTACCAAAGACTGTACCACAGCCTCCTATACAAGAACCTGTACCTCCTGTAAAAGAAGTTGTTAAGCCTGCTCCTGTAAGGGCACCGGAACCTTTTGAGGTAAATCGTATTGCCAATCAGGCACAGAAAGATGAGCCACAGAAGGAAACAGCTAAATATGAACAGCTGCAGCTTATTGATGAACCTAAGCTTTTGGAAAAAGAGCATAAAAAGGACATAAAAATAATCGGACAGGTCTTTGATACCTACTGGATAATCCAGTTTGAACAGAATATGTATATCATTGACCAGCATGCTGCACATGAAAAAGTACTTTTTGAGCAGTTTATGAAAAGATATGTTGAACGTAATATTTCTACACAGTATTTGAGTCCTCCGGTTATTATTTCACTTACCGGTGAAGAGGAAATTATACTTAAAGAAAATATGCAGTACTTTGAAAGCTTCGGTTTTGAAATTGAAGAATTCGGCGGTGATTCTTATGCAATAAGAGGAATTCCTGCTGATTTTACCGAAAGCAATCCACAGGAAATACTACTTGAAATACTGGATTCAATGACTGAAGACTCCTTTAAGAAGACTCCGGAATCAATTAAGGACAGAATTGCTACAATGTCCTGTAAGGCAGCAGTCAAGGGCAATAACCGTTTGAGCAGCCAGGAAGCGACGGAACTTATTAATAATTTAATGAACCTTGAGAATCCATATAATTGTCCACATGGGCGTCCTACAATGATAACCATGAGTAAATATGAATTAGAAAAGAAATTTAAGAGAATTATTTAGTATATGAACAGGAAACCTTTAATTATTTTAACAGGTCCCACATCAGTGGGCAAAACAGAATTATCAATCTCCCTTGCAAAAGCAGTTAACGGTGAGATAATAAGTGCAGATTCCATGCAGGTATACCGCAAAATGGATATCGGTACTGCTAAAATTACTCCGGAAGAAATGGCAGGTGTAAAGCACCATCTCATTGATGTACTGGATCCTTCAGAGGATTTTAATGTATTTCTCTTTAAGGAACTTGCCAAAAAAGCAATGGATGATATATATAACAGAGGACATATTCCGATTCTTACCGGCGGTACGGGCTTCTATATCCAGTCAGTACTGTATGACATAGATTTCAGTACTGATGACGGAGACAATTCATACAGGCATGAATTAGAAGCACTTGCGGAAGAAAAAGGTGCGGAGTATCTTCACAATATTCTTAAAGAGGTGGATTCTGAATCGGCACAAGAGATTCATTATAACAATGTAAAAAGAGTAATTCGTGCTCTTGAATATTACCACCAGACAGGTGAGAAAATATCCATACATAACAAAGAGCAGCGACAGAAGGAATCACCGTATAACTTTGCTTATTTTGTATTAAATGATGAACGTGCAATGATTTATGACAGAATTAACCGCCGTGTTGACATAATGATTAAAAACGGTCTTGTAGAAGAAGTAAGTAATCTTGTTAACGAAGGCTACACCAAAGAGCTTGTATCAATGCAGGGACTTGGTTACAAAGAGATTATTGATTACCTAAATGGTGAAATCAGTCTTGATGAAGCCATCTACAGAATTAAAAGGGATACAAGACATTTTGCCAAAAGACAATTGACATGGTTTGGCAGGGAGCGTGAAGTTATTTTTGTAAACAAAAATGAATTTAATTACGACACCGGGGCAGCTCTTGATTATATGCTTGAATGCCTTAAAAACAAACAGATTATAAAGGATATTAACAATGAACGATAATAATTATAAAATGTATATAGATTCAGGTATTTCTAAAAAGGTACTTGATTATTGTAAAGAAATTGAAGAGAAACTGTATCCACGTTTCAGAAAAATAGATGAGGTTGCTGAATATAACCAGTTAAAGGTAATCAGTGCAATGCAAAAGAATCAGGTCAGTGAAGCTCATCTCGGTACTTCAACGGGCTATGGTTATAATGACATGGGAAGAGATACACTTGAACAGGTATATGCTGATATTTTTCACACAGAGTCAGCTTTGGTGCGCTCACAGATTACCTGTGGTACGCATGCATTGACAATTGCACTTGCAGGCAATTTAAGACCGGGAGATGAAATTTTCTCCCCTGTAGGGCTTCCATATGACACCTTGCAGGGAGTTATAGGAATCAGACCTGAGAAGGGCAGCCTTGCGGAATATGGTATTACATATGCCCAGGCTGATTTATTGGCAGATGGTTCATTTGATTATGAAGCCATCAGAAACGGAATTAATGACAGAACCAGACTTGTAACAATTCAGCGTTCCAAAGGCTATGCAAGCCGTCCGACACTTTCCGTTGAAAGAATTGGAGAATTGATTAGCTTTATTAAGGAAATCAAGCCCGGTGTCATCTGCATGGTAGATAACTGCTACGGCGAATTTGTTGAGACGATTGAGCCATCCGATGTAGGAGCTGATTTAGTTGTAGGTTCCCTTATTAAGAATGCCGGAGGAGGACTTGCTCCAACCGGAGGATATATCTGCGGACGTAAGGAATATGTAGATAATGCAGCCTTCCGCCTCACCGCCCCGGGACTGGGTAAGGAATTAGGTGCATCACTAGGTATTAATTCTGCATTTTATCAGGGACTTTTTCTGGCTCCGACAGTTACGTCAGGTGCTTTAAAGGGTGCAATCTTTGCTGCCAATGTATATGAAAACCTTGGTTTTAAGGTTGTTCCTGATAAGACAGAGGAGCGTTATGACATAATTCAGGCAGTTGAATTATTAAAGCCTGAGTATTTAATAGCTTTCTGTAAGGGTATTCAGGCAGCAGCACCGGTTGACAGTCATGTAACACCGGAGCCTTGGGATATGCCGGGATATGACTCACAGGTTATTATGGCAGCAGGAGCATTTATTTCAGGTTCATCGATTGAATTATCTGCTGACGGACCATTAAGACCACCTTATACAGCCTTCTTTCAGGGTGGCCTGACATGGTATCATGCGAAGTTCGGTATAATGATGAGTCTACAAAAATTATTGGAAACAGATTTTAAATTTTAATGAAATTTGTATACATTAAGTTTTTGATGTGATAATATATGTATGTAAAAAGACTGGCCTTTCCGCTTAAAATGGTTTTAAAGGAGGTCTTTAATGTCAAAACTTAATTTAGAAGCATCAGATTTACCTTATGAAAAATGTTTAAAATATGGTCCCTCAGCACTTTCTGATGCTGAACTGATTGCTGTAATTCTTAGAACAGGTACAACCAGATACAACTGTATTGAGGTTGCCAGAAGTATTCTTGAGCTGTCAAAGGGAATGGGGTTATTGGCACTCAAACACCTTAGTCTTAAGGAATTACAGGAAATTGAGGGAATAGGACAGGTTAAAGCTGTGATGCTTACCTGTGTCGGTGAACTTTCCTCCAGAATATCCAGAGCCGCATTGCCTGACAGACAACAGTTTGTAACAGCGGCAGCAGTTGCAGATTATTATATGGAAGAATTAAGGCACAAGGAAAGAGAGCAGTTTTACCTTATGCAACTAAATAACAAATGCAGATTAGTCCATGAATCATTGTTATCAATCGGTACTGTCAGTCAGACCTGTGTAAGCGTCAGGGATATTTTTATCGAAGCGTTACGCAATAAAGCAGTTTACATAATTATGGTTCATAATCACCCCAGCGGTGACCCGGCTCCCAGCCGTGATGACATGCAATGCACCAAAGTAATCGAGGAAGCAGGAAAACTCCTCGGAATACCTCTTGTTGACCATGTTATAATTGGAGATAATCAGTATTTTAGTTTTAAAGAACAGGATTTATTAGGAAAGGAATAGATTAGAAAATGGCACGTAGTATATATGGACTTGATATAGGTACCAGTAATATTAAAATATATTCCAAAGATAATGATAAAATTTTAAATGAGAAGAATATTATTGCAATTGCAAATAAAACGGAATTATATGCTTATGGAGATGAGGCTTTTGAAATGCATGAAAAGGCACCGGCTTCAATCAATGTATCTTTTCCGATTAAATACGGCGTAATTGCTGACTTTGATAATATGCAGAGACTCTTTGCAGAATTTATCAGAAAAATCAGCAGACAGTATAAGAAAATTGCACCGGCTGACTATTATATAGCAGTTCCTACCGGAATAACGGAGGTAGAGAAACGTGCATTTCTTGAACTTATAAAGGATTCCAAAATTCGTGCAAAGAAAATAATGGTAATTAACAAGCCTGTTGCAGATGCGCTTGGCGCAGGCGTTGAAGTAACACAGGCTCAGGGTATCATGGTAGTTAATATAGGTGCCGACACTACAGAGATATCAATTCTCTCATTAGGAGGAATTGTTCTTAGTAAAGCAGTTAAGTTCGGAGGGAATAAGCTTGATGAAGCTATAATTTCTGCTGTACGTAAACACTATAACCTTGTTATAGGTGCCAAAACAGCTGAATATATTAAATTCGAGCTTGGCAATGCTATTAAAGAGAAAGAGCACTTTGTCAGTGTATATGGCCGACATATTGTAACAGGCCTTCCGACACAGTGTGAAATTTCTTCAGATGTGGTATATGACTGTCTGATTGATTTTATCCATCAGATTATTGATTCAATGAAAATAATACTTGAACGTACTCCACCTGAGCTTTCAGCAGATATTATTGATACAGGTATTTATCTTACCGGCGGTTCCTCTGCAATCAAGGGGTTATCTGAGCTTATTAATTCACAAACGGATCTTCATGTAAATATTACTGAAAATCCATCCGAATGTGTGGTACGCGGTATCCGTAAGATTATTGCAAATCCTAAATATAACGATATTGCTTATGTGCCTAAGACAAGAATTATCGAATAAGCGGCAAAGGATTATTTATGAAAAAGAAATTCAAAAATATTTTTTCATCTAAGACATGGCTTACGATTCTGACAATTGTATGTATTATTTTTATTGCACTGACCTGTTTTACAAACGTACTCACCAATCCTTTGCAAAAGGCGGCGTCCAAGATAATTGTTCCTCTGCAGAAGGGGGTTAACGGAATCGGCTTATGGCTTACCGAAAAAAGTGAGCTTTTAAATTCAATAGAACAGCTTCAGGCAGAGAATAAAGCTCTTCAGGAACAGATAGATAAGCTTTCCGACGAGAAACTGCTTACACTCAAGGATCAGGTTGAATTGGATCAGTTAAGAGAACTGTACCAGCTTGATAATGCGTATTCTGACTATGAGAAAATAGGAGCCAATGTTATTGCAAGAGGCTCCAACAACTGGTATAGTACCTTTACAATTGATAAGGGTTACTCCGATGGAATCTGTAAGGACATGAACGTTATTGCAGGAAACGGTCTTGTAGGAATTGTTACGGAAGTATCTGAGGATTATTCAATAGTGCGTTCCATTATTGATGATTCCAGCAAGGTAAGTGCAATGCTTCTTAATACATCTGATGTATGTACTGTAAGCGGTGATTTAATGCTTATGGAAGAGGGCTATATCAGATTACAGTATCTTGACGGTTCAGTTTCCATCAAAAATGGTGATATGATTATTACATCAAATATAAGTGAGAAATATCATGAAGGCTTACTTATCGGTTATGCCAAGGACATCACAATGGACAGCAATAATCTTACACAGTCAGGATATATTGTTCCTGCTGTTGACTTTAAGCATATTAACAAGGTGCTGGTTATTCTGGACTCAAAAACAGAAATTAAGGAATAAGGTGCTTTTACTTTGAGAAGATTTATTATCAGTTTCTTTTCAATTACATTACTATATGTTTTGCAGAGTACTGTTTTTACAACTTATTTTAGCATAGGAAATATTACCCCCAATCTTATTCTTATGTTCGCCTGTATTGTTGGTTTCATGCGTGGAAGAAGATCGGGAATGCTCACAGGATTTTTCGGTGGAATGCTGGTGGATATAATGAATGGTGGCATTGTAGGATTTACACCACTGTTATACCTTTTATCGGGATTTTTTAATGGTTTTTTTCACAAAGAATACAATAAAGAACAGCTTCTGCTTCCTATCGGACTTGTAGCTATGTGTGATTTTGCCTATGGGATATTATTTTATTTTTTCAATTTCTTATTCAGGAACCGACTGAATTTTGGCTATTATATTTTAAATATAATATTACCTGAGGTGGTTTATACTGTAGTAGTAACAATTTTTGCTTATATTCTTGTATATTATATTAACCGAAAACTTGATTATATCGACAGAAAGAGGCTGGCAAGAAATGTTCACAGAAACAATTCGTGATTTATTTAAAGATATCGGCATTGGACTTAAAAAACTTGTTAACTCCAGGGTCATTCCATTTGTAATTGTGGCAATGGCTCTTTTTGGCATTTTAATATACAGACTCTTTGTGCTTCAGATTGTAAATGGTGAAGAGTATGAGAACAGTTATACAATGAAGGCTGAAAAGACCATTACAATCAATGGAGCGCGAGGTAATATTTATGATTCAGAAGGCAGACTTTTAGCATACAGCGAGCTTGCATATTCCGTCGTAATTGAGGACTGTGGTTATTATGAGTCTACAAAAATCAAGAATGAGGCTCTGAATTCCATTATTAGCAGAATGGTAAATATCATAGAAGATAACGGTGACGCCATTGATTATGATTTTCCAATTGAATATGTTAATGGAAGATATAGTTTTACGGTTTCTGACAATGCACTGTTAAGATTTTTAAGAGATATTTACGGACACTCAAATATAAGTCAGTTAAGCGAAACAGAACGTGAATCTACAGCAGAAGATGTTGTTAATTATCTTATGGAACGATACAAAATTAACCAGCCTGTGTCAAAAGATGATAAAAACACCTCACCAGTGACAATATATGAGGACGAAATGGTGCTTAAGATTATTTTTATCAGATATAATCTGGCTGCCAATTCATACAAAAGGTATATCTCGTTTACGGTTGCCACAAATGTTTCGCCTGAAACAATGGCATCAATTCTTGAAAACTCGGATATCCTGACCGGTGTTACCATAGAAGAGGATTATATCAGAAAATATAACTACTCAACATATATTGCCCATATTATCGGATATACAGGTAAAATAAACAGCACGGAATTACAGGAGTTTCAGTCAATTGACCCTTCTTATGAATCAACGGATATAGTTGGCAAGTCCGGAATTGAATCCACATATGAGACATTGCTGGCAGGCAAGAAGGGCTATAAAACCATGCTGGTTGACAATGTCGGCCGTGTTCTTGAAACAATTGATACTAAAGAGGCAACAGTCGGTGGAGATGTATATCTTACAATTGATGTTGAGCTTCAACAAAAACTGTATAATCTTATGGAAAGACGACTTATGGAAATTCTTGTTGACCGTATTGTTAATTCCACAAGTGACAGAGACGGCACGGAAATTGTAATACCAATTTATGAAGTATGTGCTGCACTTATTAATAATAACAAAATTAACATGGATTTAATTAAAGAATCAGATACACCGGCGGCAACAGCTGTATATAATGCTTACTTCCAGAAAAGAGAGCAGCTTTTATTACAGCTTGATGAACAATTACAAGGAACGGTTCCAATGAATTCCCTCTCTGAAGAACTGCAGGAAGCTATTAAAATGATGCGAAGCCAGTTATTTAGTACTGAAATACTTAATTCCGATAAAGTTACTTCATCTGATCCATTGCAGCAGGCATGGAATTCAGGTAGTATTTCTTTCAGGGAATATCTGGAAG
The DNA here is from genome assembly GCA_045129695.1 of Lachnospiraceae bacterium. Classification (GTDB taxonomy): domain Bacteria; phylum Bacillota; class Clostridia; order Lachnospirales; family Lachnospiraceae; genus Eshraghiella. The sequence goes on from JBGVJZ010000009.1 coordinate 70,489, forward strand.
GAGCTATTGAAAATGACTGGGTAAACATTTATAATCTTGATGTTTCCACAGAATATCCTACATCAGATGAAGTAACTGACAGCATAATAGATGAAGCTTTATCATTAATTTCTAATTACAGGGATTTTGATAAAATGGTTTATAATGACCTGATTGTAACCCAGCAGATTTCTATTAAGAATATTTGTCTGATTCTTATGGAACAGGATGCAATCAATTACACTGAAAGTGAATATGTGACAATTCAGAATGGCGGTTCAGTATATAATTTCATTATTAATAAGCTTAAAGCACTTGAGATAACACCGGCCGAGCTTGCATTGGATCCATGCTCCGGCTCATGTGTAATGGAAGATCCTAATACAGGTAATATTCTTGCAATGGTAAGTTATCCGAGTTATGACATTAATTATTTCTCCGGTTCAATTAACGGCGAATATTATGCAAAGCTTTTAGATGATGATTCAACACCTTTGGTTAACAGAGTTACACAGACTAAAATCGCTCCCGGTTCAACCTTTAAACCATTAATTGCGGTAGCAGGTCTTAACGAAGGCTTAATAACCAAGAGCAGTACTATTTTATGTAATGGTATTTATGATGTGGTTGTTCCTAATATTAAATGTGCCGTTTATCCTAATTCACATGGCTATCTGGAATTAAAATCTGCGATTGCCGAATCATGTAATGAATACTTTTGTGAAATCGGTTACCGGTTAAGCACACAGTCTGACGGAACATTAAATTTTAATTACGGACTGTCACAAATTCAGAAATATACAGAATTACTTGGATTATCCACCAAAACCGGAATACAGATTCCTGAAACAACACCACATGTAACGGATTATAATCCGGTTGCTTCAGCAATCGGACAGGGAACCAATGCATATACATCTCTTAATCTTGCACGTTATGTATCTACTCTGGCTAATCAGGGTACAGTGTATAACAGCTCGATTATTTCCAAAACAGTGGATACCCTTACAGGAGAAGAAAATATTTATGAGCCTGCTGTTTCTCATACAGTTGATATTAATCCTGAAATATGGAATATGGTAGCAGAGGGTATGAACGAAGTAGTTAACAGAAGCTATAAGGCTATTACAACGAATATTCCTGCCAGGCTCTATGCTAAATCAGGAACTGCAGAAGAGGATAAGAACCGTGCAGACCATGCCTGCTATATTTTATACTCAAAGGATGGTAATGATAATCCTGAGGTTGTGGTTACAGCAATGATACCTTATGGTTATGCAGCTGCAAATGCCGGTATTATGACATATTACGGAATGTGTGCATATTATGATGTAGAACCACCTACAGAAATGTATTTCCATTATAATACAGGATTTGAAATGATAAATTAGGAGGTCAGATAAATGAATAATTCAGTCGTTATCAAGGGAAATAAATACGGAATTGTTGTTCAGATGGACAAAAATATTTCTTTTGCACAACTCAAGGAAGACCTTGCAGAAAAATTCAAAAGTGCATCAAAATTTTTTGATAAAGCCAATATGGCAATTTCCTTTGAAGGAAGAAGACTTAACAGTGATGAAGAAAGAGAGGTTCTCCAGATTATTGCGGATAATTCCCAATTGAATATTGTATGTGTGATTGACAACGATGAAATGAAGGAGAAAATGTTCAAAAAAGCTGTTGAGGACAGGCTTGAGGAGCTTTCAGCACATACCGGACAGTTCTATAAAGGAACACTACGCTCCGGACAGATGCTTGAGTCTGAAAGCAGTATAATAATACTTGGAGACATTAATCCCGGAGCTAAGGTTATTGCCAAAGGAAATATTATTGTTCTGGGTTCCTTGAAGGGAACCGTATATGCAGGTGCAAACGGTAATGAGGACGCATTTGTCGTAGCTCTCGAAATGGCACCTATACAAATCAGAATAGGTGACACCATTGCCCGTTGCAATGAAAGCGGAACCAAGATAAAGCCGATTAGTCCTGATACAATGATAGCATTTGTTGAAGACGAAAACATTTATATTGAACGTCTTGATAAGGATGTATTAGATGATATTAAGCTATAAACATAAAATTTTTATAAAAATTTATTGATTTAAACTGCAAAAACTTGCATAATATATATGATTATTTAAATCGGAGGATTAAAAATGAGTGAAGTAATTGTTGTTACATCAGGAAAAGGTGGAGTAGGAAAGACCACTACATCTGCAAACGTAGGAACAGGTCTTGCAAAATTGAACAAAAAGGTAGTATTAATCGATACAGATATAGGACTTAGAAATCTTGACGTTGTTATGGGTCTTGAGAATAGAATAGTATATAACCTTGTAGACGTAATTGAAGGTAACTGCCGTATTAAACAGGCATTGATTAAGGACAAGAGATATCCAAATCTCTATCTTTTACCTTCAGCGCAGACGAAGGACAAGAATTCGGTTTCTCCTGAACAGATGAAGAAATTAACTGAAGAACTTAAAGAAGAATTTGATTACATAATTCTTGATTGTCCTGCAGGAATCGAACAGGGCTTCAAGAATGCAATTGCCGGTGCTGACAGGGCTTTAGTTGTTACGACACCTGAGGTATCAGCAATAAGAGATGCGGACAGAATTATCGGTCTGCTTGAAGCTAATGAAATAGGAAGAACAGACCTTATTGTTAACAGAATCCGTATGGATATGGTTAAGAAAGGTGATATGATGTCAATAGAAGATGTTGTTGATATCCTTTCAATTAATCTTATCGGTGCAGTACCGGATGATGAGAACATTGTAATCTCAACCAATCAGGGTGATCCATTAGTAGGCTCAGACACAATGGCAGGTAAGGCATATATGAATATCTGTAAGCGTATTCTTGGCGAAGAAGTTCCAATTATGGATTTGAATGTTAAGAATAGTTTTTGGGCAAGATTATTCAAGAGAAATTAAGGGGGATATTACGATGGGTTTATTTGAAATGTTCAAAAAGAAAAATTCCGGTAATGTAGCAAAGGATCGTTTAAAACTTCTTTTGGTATCAGACAGAGCAAACTGTTCACCGGATGTTATGGAAATGATTAAAAATGATATCATTAAAGTAATTACCAAATATATGGAAATTGATGTTGAAGGTCTTGATATACAGATAACACAGACTGAATCCGATACCAACAATGGTACAGTACCTGCTTTATTTGCAAATATTCCTATTAAAGACTTAAAAGGAAGCAGAAAATAAATATTTCGGGTAGTTATATATGCTCAAACATTTTAATTTCAAAATTAAATATTATAACTGGAGACTGCTTTTTTGGGTGCTTGCATTATCACTTATAGGTGTTGTTGTAATAGGAAGTGCCGTACCGGGAGCAGGATACCAGTCCAAACAGATTATCGGACTGATAGGAAGTATAGTATTTATGGTTATTATATCCGTAATTAACTATAATTCCCTACTCAAACTGCATTGGTTAATTTACGCAGTATGTCTCGGGCTTTTAGGAGCGGTGCTTTTATTCGGTAAGAATGTAAACGGTGCTACAAGATGGATTGAAATAACTGAATCAATCAGTGTTCAGCCCTCAGAATTTGCCAAGATATTGATGATAACATTTTGGGCATGGCTGTTAGGTCATAATCCGGATTTTCTTAAAAAATGGAAGAATTTTTTTATTGCATGTGCATTATCGGCAATACCACTTTTCCTCATTGTATCGGAACCGGATTTATCCACAACCATTCTTGTAACATGTATTTTTATCGTTGCGTTATTTGTGGCAGGCATAAGCTATAAGAAAATTGGTATTATTTTAGCTGTTATTGTACCAATTGCAGTTGCGATGATTATTTACATTCAGACACCTAATCAGAAATTACTAAAGCCATATCAGTTAAAACGAATTATGGCATTTATTAATCCTGATGAATATGATGATGACAGATATCAGCAGGACAATTCGGTATTAGCAATTGGTTCAGGGCAGTTGAATGGCAAGGGTCTGTATAATGACAGCCCTGATTCTGTAAAGAATGGTAATTACCTTGCAGAACCGCAGACAGACTTTATTTTCGCTATTGTTGGAGAAGAGATGGGATTTGTAGGAAGTCTTGTTGTGCTTGGATTAATGTTTTTAATTGCCATGGAGTGTGTTATTACCGGGGCAAGAGCATCCAACCTGTCCGGACGTATAATATGCTTTGGTGTTGCAACCATTGTAATTTTTCAGACCTTTATCAATATTGGTGTTGCAACGGAATTATTGCCGAACACAGGTATTCCATTACCTTTTGTTAGTTATGGGCTTAGCTCCCTTGTATCTATATATGCAGGAATCGGTTTGGTTCTAAGCGTTGGAATTGACAGAAAAACTGCTTTGGAGGGTAAAAAATATGAACATAGGATTAATCGCACATGATTCCAAGAAAAAATTAATGCAGAATTTCTGCATCGCCTATCGTGGAATTCTTAATAAACACACATTATATGCAACAGGTACGACCGGAAGACTTATTGAAGAGGTTTCAAACCTTACGGTTCACAAATATCTTGCCGGTCATTTGGGTGGTGAACAACAGCTTGGTTCAGAAATTGAAACCAATCAGATTGATATGCTTATTTTTCTAAGGGACCCGCAGTCTCCAAATTCACATGAGCCTGATGCCGGTAAACTATTTAAGCTTTGTGATATGCACAATATTCCGTTTGCAACGAATCTTGCAACAGCAGAAATGTTAGTTAAATCTCTTGATCGAGGAGATCTTGAATGGAGAGAAATTTTTAAATAAGAGGGCGCAATGAGAAAAAAACTTATTATTCCATTAATTATTACAATTTTTATTTGTTCCGGCTGTAAGCAGGAGCCGGAGGTTCTAAACGAATTTAAAATCGAGAATAACAGCTCTATTTCTTATATTACTGATAATGACTTAAGCTTTGCAAAGGGTTTTGCTGAAGATTTAGCTGTTGTACCTGCCAATGCAGCAAATTCAGCAACAAGCAACGCTGTAAATGCTGAATCAGCTTTTTTGGTGGATATCACTACCAATGAGGTGCTTTTCCAGAAGAATGTTCACTCTAAAGTATATCCTGCCAGCACAACAAAATGCCTTACATCCTTAATTGCAATCAAATATGGAGATACAACCTCTACAAGAGTTGTTGGAGATGAAATATACTTTTATGAGGATAATGTTGTTATCTGTGATTTCAGGGAGGGCGATGTTGTTTCATTTGACACAGCATTGAATGGTGCACTTATTAAGTCAGGTAATGATGCTGCGTCTGTACTTGCACTTTTTGCAGCAGACAGTATTGAAGAATTTGCAGAATTGATGAACAGTGAGGCGTATTCACTTGGTGCAACCAATTCACATTTTGTGAATGCACATGGTTTGTACGACGATAACCATTATACGACTGCTTATGATATGTATCTCATTTTTAAAGAAGCAATTAAATCAGATTATCTGGTTAGTGTTTTATCTGCCAAATCGTATGTTGGTACCTTAAAAAGGACTACACCGTATAACACCTATGATATTGGCTGTTCATATACAACAACCAATCCCTTTTTTACAGGAGTTGCTACAGCACCTTCCCATGTTACTATTATTGGCGGTAAATCTGGCTATACTGAGGTTGCCAGAAGAAGCTATGTACTTCTTGCCGAGGGTGATAACGGACATCAGTATATTGTACTTGTAATGAAAGATGATAATTATGATTTTATGTGTCAGGATTTAACTTATCTTGTTTCGCTTATTCCTGAATAGGAAAACCGGCAGTTATAATAACTGCCGGCATTTTTATTATTCCCCGAATCTTCTAATTCTTCCGAATGTTGTAATCATGTATACACCACAGATACCAACAATAGCATAGATAATTCTTGTAAATACTGTCATTGTTCCAAACAGAAAAGCAACAAGGTCAAAATCGAAAAATCCGATTAATCCCCAGTTAATTGCACCTATAATGGTTAAAATTAATGCAGTATAATCCAAAATTTTTGAAATCATAATATAAATCCTCCTTAAAAGATTATCATATTGTTATGATTTTCTTTATTGATGTATTTTATAATGGTATTTTTATGAAAAAAATGTTATTATAGATTTGCTTGTATAAAAAAAGAAGAGGGTGATATAATTGGCCAAAAAGAGAAACAATGTCATACGTTTTTCACGTAAACCGGATGTTAATATTGGATTAATATTATTTATAGTTATATTTGTATATATAGTTATTTCCGTATTTATTTTTGTTTTTTCCAAAAAAACCACTATTTATCAGGTTAGTGCGGGTTCTCTTGCCTATGATAATTCTTTTACAGGTTTTATTATAAGGGATGAAGAGGTAATCAAATCCGATTATTCAGGAAATGTAAATTTCTTTCTCAATAATGGACAGCGTGCATCAATCGGAACAGTAGTATATTCTGTAGATGAGACCGGAAGAGTATATGATAAAATTAAAGCAAGTATTGATGACGAGCTTAATTCGGATGAAATGACCGAAATCAAAAATATGCTGGCTGATTTTTCTGTATCTTATTCTGCATCAGAATTTTATAATGTATACAGGGTACGTGAGCATATAACTGATAAAATATACGAGTATCAGGCCTACGATATTGCAAATCATCTTGAAGAATATATTTCTGACACAGAAAGCATGGATTTCTTTCATCCTATAGAGGCTGATATTACAGGACTTGTTTCCTATGTGATTGATGGTTATGAAGCAATCAGTGAGACGGCTTTAACAGATACTGTATTTAACCAGAATGATTATACTTCAACCAATCTTCAGAACACAGAGCTCATTAACCAGGGCGATGCAGCTTATAAGCTTGTTAAAAGTGATGTGTGGTATATTTATATTCAGTTGGATGAGAATCAGTCAGCAGCACTTTCTGATTCTACCAAAATCAATCTTAATTTTATTAACAAAGACATCCAGTGTGTTGCTGATTTTTCACAGATTACGACAGGCGGTAAGACATACGGCAGAATTGAGCTGTCCAAATATATGGTTAATTTTATTGAAGACCGTTATGTGCAAATTGAAATTACAGAGAACAATATAAGTGGACTTAAAGTTCCGGTATCAGCGGTTTTTAATAAGGGTTTTTACACAATTCCTAAGGAATATCTGACTCTTTCCGGTACTTTTATCCGTAAATATTATAACGAGAATGGTCAGATAATGACTGAGGCAATTGATACCACCATCTATGAAGAAAATGATAAATATTATTTCGTCTCAATGGATGATTTTAAAAGTGGTGATATTCTGATGCTTCCTGATTCTGATGAAACATATATAGTAGGTACGATGGATGAATTAACCGGCGTATACTGTATTAATAAAGGCTACGCAGTTTTTAAAAAGGTTGATATTCTTGAGCAGAATGAAGAATATTATATAATTCGTAAGGGTACAACATATGGTCTCGCAATATATGACCATATTGTATTGGATTATACCACTATTAAAGAGTATGAAATTATTAACTAGGAGATTTTTATGTTAAGCAATAATCTTAATTTAGTACAACAAAAGATTAATGAAGCTGCCACAAAAGCAGGCAGAAACCCCTCTGATATTACGTTGATTGCTGTTAGTAAAACTAAACCGGCAGAGATGATATCTGAAGTATATAACTGCGGTATAAGGGAATTTGGTGAGAATAAAGTCCAGGAAATATTAGCCAAAAGTCCAATGCTTCCTGATGATATTAACTGGCATATGATTGGACATCTGCAACGCAATAAGGTTAAACAGGTAATTTCCCGAACTGTTTTAATTCATTCCGTAGATTCATTAAGACTGGCACAGACAATCAGCGACGAGGCAGTTAAGCAGGAGATTACAGTTTCTGTTCTTTTGGAGGTTAATGTTGCGGCAGAGGACACCAAATTCGGTTTTACCATTGATGAAACACCAGCTGCATTAATAGAAATATCCAAAATGCCTAATATACTGGTAAGAGGATTAATGACGAGTGCACCTTTTGTGGACAATCCTGAGGAGAATAGAGTATATTTTAAACAATTAAAGCAATTATGTGTTGACTTAAAGGCAAAAAACATTGATAATACAAGTATGGATTTTTTGTCCATGGGAATGACTAATGATTTCCAGGTTGCCATAGAAGAAGGAGCCACACATGTAAGGGTCGGCACAGCTATTTTTGGCGAAAGAAATTATACCAATCGAGAGATATCTCCCGTCTCCAATTAAATTTCAGGTGACGGGTAAGTCTTGAAAATATAAGAAAGAGGAGAATATTATGGGTTTTATTGACGGATTTCTTGATAAGATGAAATTTGGTGATAACGATGATGATGATCAGGTATACGACGGATACGATGATGCAGATGATGATGAGGACATTCCTGCTCCTAAAGCTAAGAAAAAGGATAGAAGCGAGAATACTTTTAAGAGTTCAGAACCTGAGGAGGATTATGACGAACCGGCTAAGCCTGTTTCCAAGCCAAACAGATTTGCACGTACCTCTAAATCTTCCCGACCGGCCACAAACTCAAGGATTGTAAGAATGGGAGGCTCTACACCTATGGAAGTATGTATAATTAAACCTACAAATGTAGAGGACGGAAGAGAAATTGCAAACACCTTAATTGATGGTAAAGCAGTTGTTCTTAACCTCGAGGGAATCGATGTTGAGCTTGCACAGCGTATAATTGATTTTACATCAGGTGCATGCTTTGCAATTAATGGTAATTTACAGAAGGTATCCAATTATATTTTTATTATCACACCGGAATCAGTTGATATTTCAGGTGATTTTCAGGGATACATATCCAGTGAAGGCTCTTTTGCACAGGATTTAAGATTTTAATGAAGGATGAAGAACGATTAATTTGTAACCGGTTATTGGATATGGCGAATAATTGCTATTATCGTAATATTCCGGTTACATCTGATTTTTTGGATTTAAACAGCCAGTCACTTTTTAACGGTATAATCGGAAGCCTTCCCGATGTTAAATGGATTATGAATGGTGGATATGATTTGGCAGAACGAAAGGTTATTACATTTCTTCCGTCATATTGCGATGCTGATTCTGCACCTTCAGGATATTCCATTATTCAGATTCAGCCTGTTAACAGAAAATTTTCTGAAGAACTGAATCATAGAGATTATCTTGGGGCAATAATTAATCTTGGTATAACACGCAATAAGATAGGTGATATTCTCGTGACAGAGGATTTTGCTTATTTTTTCTGTATCGAATCTATTTGCGGATATATTATTGAGAATTTAACCAGGATAAAACACACTTTTGTAAAATGTATTGTTGTAAGTGATGTGGATTTTAATTATGAACCGTCATTTCAGGAGATAAGAGGCAGTATTGCATCGTTACGTCTGGACAATGTAATTGCCCTTGGTTTTGCTGGTTCAAGAAGTCACCTTATATCTTATATAGAAGAGGGCAAAATAGCCGTAAATGGCCGAATAATAACTTCTAATGCCTACAATATTAAGCCCGGTGATATAATTTCTGTTCGCGGACTTGGTAAGATTAAATTCATATCCGGGCTTTCATCTACCAAAAAAGGGCGTTTAATGGTTTTAATTAACAAATATGTTTGAAGGAAGTTTATATGAAAAACAAAAAGATACTAATTAATATTACAAATTTTATGCTATTTGCCATTTTGATTGCAGTTGACCAAATAACCAAGATTCTGTCGGTACAGCACTTAAAAAATCAGGAGCCCATTGACATAATCGACGGAGTTTTACAGCTTACGTATGTTGCCAATCCCGGTGCAATGTGGGGTATTATGCCGGGCAAACAGCTTTTTTTCATTATAATAACATCAATTATGCTTTTAGCAATTATTTTTATGTATATAATCACACCAATACAGAAAAAATATAATCCGCTTAAATTAATACTTGTTGTTCTTGGTGCCGGTGCAGTCGGAAATCTTATCGACCGTATTATGAATGGTTATGTTCATGATTTTATTTACTTTAAAATTATAGATTTTCCTGTATTTAATGTTGCAGATATATGTGTTACATTGTCAATGCTTTGCTTAATATTACTTATAATATTTAAGTTTAAAGATAATGATTTTAATTATATTAAAGACTTTTTCAAGAAAAATAAGGACAATAAAGAGAGTGTAGAAAATGTTCAATAATCAGTATGAGGACATTATAGAAATTAATATTGAGAATCATGGTGTGGGAGAGCGTATCGATAAATATATATCTGATATGCTTTCTTCTTATTCACGTTCTTATATACAGAAATTAATAAGTGACCAGCTTGTATTGGTTAACCATAAAAATATTAAGTCAAATTACCGCTTATGTAATGGTGATGAACTAAAAATAATGGTACCGGTGCCTGAGGAACTGGAGATTCTTCCGGAAAACATTCCCCTTGATATTGTTTATGAGGATGAAGATGTAATACTGATTAACAAGCCAAAGGGGATGGTTGTTCATCCGGCTGCCGGACACTACTCCCACACACTGGTAAATGCACTTATGTATCATTGCAGAGATAATCTGTCAGGTATAAACGGAGTTTTAAGACCCGGCATTGTTCATCGTATAGATATGAATACTACAGGAATAATAATTGCCTGTAAAAATGACAATGCACACCTGTCATTAAGTGAGCAGCTTAAAGAGCATAGCATAACAAGATATTATTATGCTGTTTGTCATAATTCTTTTTCCGAAAAACATGGTACTGTTAATGCACCAATTGGAAGACATCCTGTCGATCGTAAAAAGATGGCAATAAACTATCGTAATGGAAGAGAAGCAATAACACATTATGAAGTACTTGAAAATCTTGGAAAATATGCTTTTATCCGATGCAAACTGGAAACGGGCAGAACACATCAGATAAGAGTTCATATGGCAAGTATAAGTCATCCACTTCTTGGTGATGATGTATATTGCAATGCCAAAACTACTTTTAATCTGCAAGGCCAGACATTGCATGCAGGGGTACTTGGCTTTGTACATCCAAGAACAGGAGAATATATGGAATTTGAAGCCCCTTTACCTGAATATTTTCAGAAATTATTGAATAAATTAAAATAATTGTTGGAATTTTCCCTATAACTATTTATAATTATAGTATAAAAAGTCATCAGGGAGGCGATTATATGAACCAACATTTTGTAATTGCAATCGGACGCGAATTCGGAAGCGGTGGAAGACAGATTGGTATGGCATTGGCTGAACGGTTGGGCGTTAAATGCTATGATAAGGAACTGCTTACTATTGCAGCCAGGAATAGTGAAATTACAGAAGATTTATTTAAAGATTATGATGAGAAGCCAACTAACAGTTTCTTATATTCATTAGTCATGGATACTTATTCGATGGGTTATTCAACAGCTTCATATATTGACATGCCTCTGAATCAAAAGGTATTTATGGCTCAATACGATGCAATTAAAAAACTGGCACAGGAGGAATCCTGCATCATAGTGGGAAGATGTGCTGATTATGCCCTAAAGGATATGCCTGATTGCTATACAATTTTTATTAAGGCAGATATTGATATTAAAATCAAAAGGATTATGCGCATTTATAATATCTCTGAGGACAAAGCAAGAGATATGATTATTAAGACAAATAAAAAACGTGCTAATTATTATAATTTCTACTCCAACAAGAAATGGGGTGACTCCAGAAGTTATGATTTATGCATTGACAGTGGAGAATTAGGTATAGATGGTACTGTTGAGCTTATCATGTCCTACATTGAATTACGACTTAAAACAGGTAATAATAAAGGAATCTAGTTATGGTTTACAGATCAAAAAGAAGAAAATTTAACGATTTTGTTCGTACCGGAAATTGGAAATACTATCTGATTTTTTTTGTTATTTTTATTACAATAATCGCGACAGTTGTAATAATTGCAAACAAATCAGATAATCACAATTTATCAAATAGTACCACTGATACGATTACACAGACTGCTTTACCGACAACCACTGAAGCAACTGTTTCCAATGTCAAAGGAAAATACCTTATAAGTATTAATATTGCCAACAATATTATCAGCATTTACAGCTGGGATGTTGATACGGATAAATTTTCTTCTAAACCTATTAAGGAAATGCCTGCAGCTTTGCCTGAGAATATGACAGAAGATGAATATCATTTTGTAAAAGATGACTTATCAAAGTCTGTATGGCAGCAAGAGGCAGATTCGGAGTTTTACAGATATTATACAAACTTTGGTGGTCTGTTTAAATTCCATTCAGCCTGCTATACCATAGATGGTAATAAGAACTCACTTGATGTAAACAGCTACAATTGCATTGGTAATTCTGTATCTTCCAATGGAATTATTTTATTATGTCAGGATGCAAGATGGATATATGAGAATTGCTCGTATGCTTCAGAAATTGTTGTATTGTCTGATGAAAACGCAACATCTGATGTTATATCCACAATTATTCCTATTCCGGTAGGTATATCATGGGATCCAACTGATACATCGGATGGTTCGCCATTCTGCCAGACCCGACTTAAGGATTTTAACTGTACAATTCAATATTCATGGGCATACGTTGGAGACGGAGCAGACTTTCTTTCCAAATTTGTAAAAGCCTATGATGAAAATGGTCTGGATGTCAGTTCTTATGCTTATACAACTTGGGAAGGCGTATTTCCTTCCGAAGGAACATATGATATTCCGTATTTCATTGCAGATATTTATGGTAATATTATGACTGATTCAATTCAGGTAACGATAAAAGTACCTGAAGAAGAGACAACAACAGAAGCAGTTACAGAAGTTACAATTGCAGCTTCAGAATAATTTTGTTTTAAATAATTACAGCCGGTGTTACTTCACCGGCTGATTTCAATTTATTCTTTATCTGATTTTTCTCTTAATTTAACCATATTTCTTGCCATGTATTTCTGATTAGTATCAATTGCCGCATAATGCTTCTTAGTTGTATTAACATCATTATGTCCTAAAACATCTGCAACCAGATATATGTCACCGGTTTCCTGATACAGATTAGTACCATAGGTACTTCGCATTTTATGAGGTGTAATTTTTTTAAGAGGTGTAACAATGGAAGCATATTTCTTGACCATAATCTCAACATTTCTTACCGAAATACGACTGTTTCTGTTGGATAGAAAGAGTGCGTTTTCATGTCCAATCGCAGGATTTTTGGATTTACGCTCAATAAGATATTCATTCAAAGCCTCCGCAACCTCATCACCAAAATATACATAAGCCTCATATCCGCCTTTTCTTACAACTTTAATTCTGCTTTTGTTAAAATCTACATCATTAATATCCAGTCCTACACATTCTGAGATACGTATTCCGGTCCCAAGTAGGAGAGTAAGTATTGCCAAGTCTCTGATTTTAAGCTGATCATGACGTTCCAACTGTTTTTTGGTAAGTCCATCACCTGATTCAACAGTATCGAGCAAATCTGCCACTTCATTTGGATCCAGTCTGACAATTGCCTTATCATGAAGCTTCGGCATATTAACCTGTAAAACAGGATTTTCATTAATCACTCTATTTTTGTGATAATAATTGTACATGGAGCGAAGAGCGGAGAGCTTACGCTTGATTGCTCTTTCATTATTGGTATAGGTTTTTCCTTCTTTTTCATACAATTTAATGTAATCAAGATATTCTTCAATATCATATGACTTAATATCAGACAAAATGGAAATAGGAAAGTCATGAATATTCATATCCCGGCATGTGGAATTGTTACCATGAAGGAACTCAAAGAAGGTTTTAATGTCAATTGCATAAGCAATAATTGTTCTTGGTGCATTCATGTATTCAATTCCACGAAAATAATCCATCAAAAAAGCCGGAAGCTCCTTCTGAAGCTTTCTTAATTTAATTACTGACTGTTGTTTTTCCTGTTCATGATAGGTTAGTTCAGCCATTCAATAATCATCGTCCTTTACTAAAATTTATTTAATTAATTCTATCATAATAATTATTAATTGTCATTTCATTTGTAATTTGTTATTATTATAAAAAGAAAACCTTTGGGAGGATAAAATTATGGAATTTGATAGAACTTCACGTGGCGATTGTTTTTTCTGTTGGGCATGGAATCTTGAATCAATTCTTGATACATTAATTGATTATGGCTGTGAAATTACCAGTGTAACACCTGTAACATACATATGGCTGCCATTTTTTACTTTTGCATTAAGATATTCCATTACATACGTTCAGCCATTATATGATGAGGATGAAGAAATCGACACAGATAATGAAACATCCGAAGAATCAAAATAATTAGTTACAATTTAACCTGAATGTTAATTAATTTTTTTAGTTAACATTCAGGTTTTTGTTATAAAAAATTCGATTAGGAGAGCAAAAGCTGCTTTATTAATAATTTCGCTAAACTCACAGCGGTTTAACGCTGTTTTGCAAGGACTGGTTTTTTAATATTCCCGTATCCAGTCCGACCCCATAGGGGATGCAAAATTGCGTTAAATAAGCAGTTTGGCGAAATTGTCAAGTAAAGGGGCGTCATAAGGAATTATTTAATCCTCTTAACTTGATTGTTCAGTTCTGAATAATCAGGTTAGGAGGATTTTTTTATGCAGAAAAACAGGCGGTTTATCAATTCCGGATAAAATAAATTTTTTGTGCTGGTAGATTTTTTTTAGGGATTGAGGTGTAAAAAAAATGGCATTGATATATAAAGGCAAAAAATCATTACATGTAATATTAAGTGATTTATGTAAAGTGCATAATATTCCAAATGTAACATTAAAAAGTTGTCAATATAAAAAGTATCGTTGTTCCGAATTTCTTACTTATGATTTTTATGGCGAAGATGATCGTTGTTTTTATGAAGTGATTCTTTATTGTGGTGCTTATTATTCTTTTTCATTGAATTATTATGACGAAGATGAACAATGTTTTATACGAAAATTTCGCTATGTTTTTTCTGATATGGATGAACTTTACAGGCATGTTGAAACGGAACGGAATTTAAATTTAAAAAAATAATTGAAGGAGTAAAAAAAATGAAAGCATTTGTTGAGATGGAATATAGGGGATATGAAGAGAATCCTTATGAGATGGTTGTGGGCGGTAGTATCCGTAAAGGTATTAGCAAGGTTCTTGTTTTCTTAGACGAGAACATGCAGATAATCAAGGTGTCTATACCTAAGGACAGCACGCTTGATATATCTGGTCTTAAGGAAAAGGAGAGTTACTCTGTTGAGCTAGATGTTAAGATGACACCTATAGTTAAAGGCACTAATGTAAGTCAGAAACAGTTCCAGACGTATTTTCAAATCATTAATATCATGCCTTTTAAGCTTAATAATACATCAGGTGGTGCAGCTGCTTCATCAGCTCCGGTTGTTCCGGTTGCTTCGCATGATAATAGTAAAAAAAATAAGGAAAAAGAGGTATTCTAAGGCATGATATTTTTTATATTAATAATACTTTTTCAGCTAATTGATACTGTGTTTTTGTTCCAACTTGTAAGAATTGTTAAGAATAACAACAATGTATCTAAAAACACTGTATATGTTCCGTCTGCTAAGCCAGTGATTGAGGAAAAGCCACTTACCAGAGAGGATGTTGTAAATATTCTTGTTGAAGCCGGATTAAGAAAGGGGGCTGAATAATATGTCATTTGCGTATGTATTTAAAATTTCGCCCGAACTTGTTAATCGTATAGAGGATGCAAGACGTCATCATAAGGTTAAATACGGAGATATGGGTATTAATTCGACGTTTGAACTTTTTTTAAGTTATATGCTTATTCTTTATTTCGATGATGATTCTGAAATAATTGAAGATGCTCTTGTTGATTTATGTGTAACGTGTGGTTTTGACTATGAAGGTGAAGAACTGGAGGGTGTTGATGATGGGTTCAATGACTTTTGATTTTTCGGTTGTTGCAACTAATCCGGATGATACTGTTTATTACATAGAAGTTAATGCGGAATCGTTGTTTAAGGCTGCGGAGCTTGGTTTAAAGCTGTTGAGAGAGCATCATCCTGACGCGGAATTTGTTAGTTTAGTTGTTTTGTTTGGTTGATATAGTAATAAAAATTTCATCCTTGTAGGAGATTAGTAAATGTTGGTTTAGTGCTAAATAAAAAAGCCACTGTTTATAGGGTAAGCATACAGTAGAAGGCTTTCCAATATTTATTCCTAACTTGAAAAATCCCCTCAGAATTCAGTCCTTCTGAGGGGAAATCCTTATAAAAAAAAGAAAATCCCCTCGGAATTACCGAGGGAGATAAGTGTTACTTGCGTTTATTCTTTTTTTTTTTTTTTTTAGTTCTTTTTTCATTTTATAATTTATTCTTTTTGTAATTCTAATTTTTTGAATTATTAAAATCGGTAAAGCTATACTTGCTGTTGTTGTTATTAGACAAATAATTATTAATAATGTTGGTAGTAATGTGTTTTGCATAAAATCAATCATTTGTTATCTCCTATCATTTTTTTAATCATTATATATCATATTATTGGAATATATCAACTGGAGGTTTTTTATGAAATTAAATTTTATTAGAAAAATTGCATATGTTTTAACTTCTATTATGTTGATAGCTGCGTTTTTGTTGAATATATCATTGGTTTCTGTGAAGGCTGCGGAGGTATCGTCTCTTCCGGCTGATGTTGGTGTCGAGGTTACATATGACACTGATAATATTTATCTGACGTATGAAGGTGAATCTTTTACTATTAGCAGAAGTATGCTTCTTAATAGTAATGCACCAACTGAATATAGTTATCCTGAATCATGGGCTAAGACTTGTGAGCTTGACCACTATGGTTATCAGATACCTTGTTCTTACTGGTTTTCGCCTTCTGAAATGAGTATTTATATTATGTGTTCTAGTCGACTTGCTGGAAACAGTCAATATAAATGGTTCTATGATGAATCATATTGTTATAAAGTACGCTCTTATAGTGATGGTTCTTTTTATTACACTGTTGATAATGCTATTTATTCGGGTAAGAATCGTGTTAGAACTTATAAGGTCGATTTGTCGGATATGTCATCTGTTTTATATGGTTTTATAACTGATTCTAATGGTTCATCTTCAATTACTGTATCAGGATATCCTGATGATTTGGTATGTTTGTATAGCAATTATGATATATCCGGATTCTATGATTCTAGTGCAGTGGATGTTTGCTATACGCCGGATTACTATTTTGATTACCAGTACTTGTTTTATGTTGATGAAGTGGGTTATACGTTTGTAGATTCTGCAGCTCCGCTGGTATCTATAACTAATCCTGATCCGACACAAGCTTTATTGACTTTTAGTGATCTATGCAATAAGCATGTATATACCTCTGTTGATGGCGTTGATTGGCTCGAGCAATATTCTGTATCTGGTATGTATTCGAATAATGCCAGTGTTAATTACAAGTGGTTTTATGATTCTGTAGGAGGTTCGTTTGTATATATACTTGTTTTTTCTAGTGATGTTAGTTTTGAAGATGAACCTTTGCTTACTCCTGATTATGGTAGTATTACGGATATTACAAATTCTTTGTATCAAAAGAATATTATTATTGCTCGAACTTCTTGGTATAAAGATTTTGGTTCTTTTTCTCTTCCTACTCGTTGGGAGACTATAGATTGGGATACTTTTTTATCTTATTTAGGAGATAAGGATATGCCTGGTTTATTAAATTATATAGATGGTGTTGAGGAGGGTGAAGAGATTAGAAAAATTATTGAGTCTATGTATGATGATTCACTATATACTAATTTAACTGATTTATACATGACTTATTATCGTTTTAATGATGATGGAACTTATCAGATTATAGAAAAAACTTCGCTTTATGGTTTTGTCTATTCTATTTATGAGGTTTTGTCTAATATTGATACTAGATTGGAGTTTTATTTTATCGATCTACATAGTGCTATAAAATCAGTATTTGATAATATCACAAATACTAACTTATATCTTGATAAGCTTATCGGTACAGTTAAGGATATTGATATACCGGATTATAACTATAATGAAAAGTTAAATGATATTAAGCAGCTTTTATTCAGTATTGACAGTCATATTACGTCAGGTGGTTCTTCATCCGGCTCGACATCTGATTCATTAACCGGATTTGTACCATTTGATGATTCGAATATTATTAATCAGTTAACTGATATTAATACAGAGCTTGATGCTATTAAGGATGTGTCCATAGCTGATACTCTTGTCGGTATAACGGGAATGTTGACCCAGTTAACTGATATTAATACTGATTTGGATGCCATTAAGGCTACAACTTTAGCAGACTCTGTTACGGACGTATTTGATGATTTTGGTGACGATTTTATAGATGATTTTGGTGAGGTTATTGATTTTGTTGATGGTGCCGTCTCTGGTGTATCCGGTTCTGCTGATGGGGATATAGCAATACCTGTTCTTGAGAATACTTTGTCCTTTGATTCTCAGGTTGTAAGCGGTACCGTATTTATTAATACTTTGGTTATGAAATTTTGGGATGTTATGGGCCCAATGCAGACAGTAACATTGTTAGGTGCTTCATTCTTTGTGCTGCACATGGTAATCAGGAAGGGGATGTTTTAATCCATGAATAATAAATCTTTATACGTGATTCTTGGTGGTGTCCTGATTGTTATTGTCGGCATTGTTAATAACATGGTACATTTCATGCCTGACTTTATTGCACCATTTGTTCTTGTTATATATGGATTAAGCATCCTGTATATGTCCAGATAGGAGAGTGCTGCATGATTAATGATTGTATTAATTATTTAGTTAAATTGTTTAAAGATTTTGTGGATAACTTGTCCAGCATGGAGCTGACAGAGGGTGTAACGCTGCTTGGTTTATTGTTGGCTGGTATTGTAATAGTATTTTTAATATCGTATACGTTTAATGGTAGAAAGTGAGTTGGGAGTTTTTATGTTATTTTGGTTTATTGTTATTTTCTTTTTTGTTTTTTTTATTGTCAGTTTTATTTTGTATAGCTTTCTTGATGTCCGTTTTTGGGGTTGGATTTCTGCTTTTGCCGGTGTTATGTTTTTTTTGTTTCCTGTCCTTAATGTGTTTGTAGCTTATGTTGTTACTGATTCAATTGATGATGGAATATGTCCGGATCTTTTTATAACTGCTACAGCTGTAGAAGTTGATTATTATGAGTTCGTCTTTGATGATAATGGTGATGTTGTTGGTGTTGATATGGTTGATGATGATGGAAATATATTACGGTGTGTCGATGTAGATGTAATAAGAAACGTTAATTATGATGATATTATGTTTGAGCGTATTGAATATGAATTACACGGGTTTATGTCTTATATATTTTATATGCCTGCTATTACCAGATATAAATTATATTTTCCGGCAGATATGGGGGTGTGGAATTGAGTTATACGGATATTATATTGACATTGATTTTTGTTGTTTTACTTTGTAATGGTACGTTGTTATTTAGTTTAAGGAGGAATAAGCGATGATAGAGCTTGTATTGGATTTTTTGGGTATCAATTATACAATAGTTTGGACTGATACGTTGATGGAATCTGTTCTGCCGGTGATTATATGTCTTGCCTGTGTATTTGCTTTTTATCTGTTCTTAACTTTTTTTGAATTTTTAAAAACTGTCCTGAAGCGGAGGGAATAGCATGACTGATGTTATGGATATTACTGGAACGACCGGAGATGAGTTTTTCGGTCAAATGAATCAGATTAGTGATTTTATTTTGGGTATGTTTACCAAAGCATGGACAGCGATAAATTCTAACTGGCTGTTATCATTGTCTTTTGCGATAACGATTGTATATGTTGTCGTTGTTATTTTTCAACGCGTTAAACATATTAAATAATTAAGAAAGGAGAGTTGTGCTATGGAAGGTGCAGCAACAAGTGCTATGACAGAGTTTTTATCTACAATGACTGAGGTTGCAACATGGCTTTTTGGTCAGGTTACTACTGTTGGTAACACAATCATGGATACACCATACCTTTTGGTTGGTACCGGTATATTCTTGGTTGGCGGTGCTATCGGTATCTTTGGACGTCTTTTGACCAAGCACTAATTTTTTTCTGAAAACTTCTTTCCGGACATTCTCCGGAGAGAGGTTTTTTGAAACTGGAGGTTTTTAATGAAAACTTTAATGAAGTTAATAAGCGGCTTAATGGCTGCATTGATTATATTATGTTCATTCGTTTTTCTGCGTCCTGTGACAGTGGAAGCTGCTGATTATACTTATGATGGTCGAGAGATTCCTTTTCTCCCTGAAGCTGTATATGGTAAAGATTATGTATTGATTTATCAAGCTAATAATGTTTTGAAGCTTTATGTTTTGCCTGAAGGTTGCAGCGTTAGGGGTTCGGGTTCTGGTGGTGACAGTAGTGTTATTACCCTGCATTTTTCAAGTCCTCATGTGTATTTGACGAATTATATATACTCTGATTCTACTGGTTGGAGTGAGCCTGAATATCTTTCTTCATTTTCTGTTACAATAACTCCTCCTAATGTTTTTATTATTAGGAGTACTGTAGATATTTATAATAATGTTGGAGATTCCAGTGCTATTTATTTTGCTAAAAACGCTAATATTATAACAAGCAATACATCTTACATTGATGGATTTGGTGATTTGATGTTAGGTTCAATTGGTGTTTTTGATTCTAATTTTTTAGGTATAATGCCTTTTGCTTGTATGGTGTGTGCTGCTGTTTTTATGTTTATTTTTCGTATGGGAAGGGGGTTTTAATCAATGCTTACGTTGTTTTATATTATGCTTGCAATAATGGTCTTAATGGGCTTGTTTTTGCTTCTTACGCAGAAATATTATAACCCTTATAAGTTAATTATGATATTTGGCAAAAAAGGCAGTGGTAAGTCCACGACGCTTACAAAATATGCTATGCAGCATATTAGGACCGGTTGGACTGTTTATTCGACTGAACAGATACCCGGTACATATTATATTAATCCTGATTGGATTGGTTTTGTTCAGCTTGAAGATTTTAATTTTAAACCTTTTAATTCTGGTGATTATAAAGGTTTAGTTAAGCTGTTTAAGATCGTCAGGAACTGGATTTTTCCATATTCTCCAAAGATTCTGCTTTTGTGTGATGAAGTGGGGATGATATGGGACAACCGTAATTATAAGTCATTTAAGCCAGAGGTAAGGGACTTTTTCAAGCTTCAAAGGCATTATCATGTTAAGTGCGTTTTGTTTTCCCAAACGTTTGACATTGACAAGAAGCTTCGTGATCTTACTGACCAGATGTATTTGGTTAAAAATTTTGCACGTGTGTTCACGTACGGAAAAAGAATCCGTAAGTTCATAACAATAAAAGAAAGTCAAACGGATGATTCAAGCTCTCTTGCAGAGGGTTTAGAATTCGATTCCCTGTTTTGGTGGTGGTTAGGGTCTAGAACTTTAACCTTTATTCCGCGTTGGTCTAAATATTTCAATTCCTTTGAAGCTCCTGAGCTGCAAAGGGTGGAGTATGTCCAGACACCATTTGTGCATGAATAGATTATATGTCCGCTCGGATGAGCGGTTTAATGTTGATATGTGAGAGGGGAAGGGATTAGGCTTATCAGCCGGAAAGGCTGAATGGCAACGCTGCGGAAAGCGAAGCGGCAGCGTGCCACAGCTTCCGGCGGTAGCCTTCCACAATCCCTTCCCGGAGGCTCGCATATCAACATTAAATTTTATCAATTATATTTTGATGAAATCCGCCAATATCTAATAGGCGGATTTCATTGTAAATTTACAATTTTTATTTTAATCATAAAAAGTTGATTTATTTTAATCTACTTTTATTTTTTTTAACTTTTTAAAAAAAATTTTTAAAAATTCTTTTTATCCCAATTCGGCGATAATGCATTTTTTTTAAGATAGGAGAGTGAATAGATTTTGGCTATTAAATATTTTAAAACAGTGACTGATGATAACGGATTTGTTCACTCGATAGATAATGTTAAGTGTTTTTATTATACCGGGAATATTGAAAATATACTTCCGCGGTTCCAGGCTCTTTCCGGGAAATGCAAAAATTATTATGATAAGCTAAATTGTGCACCAAGCGTAAAGGGACAATTTTGGAAGCATCATTTGCACATTGATGATGTGTATGTTCGTTTAGGGCGTTTTGTTGCTAAGCCATTGGAAAAAAAAGACGGTTACGTTGAATATGATGCATTGTCGCTTGAAGTTAACCCCAATAAGCATTGGGATTCTACTTTGCTAAGTGATGTTTTGGCAATCGTTAATGATGTGTCAAACGGTGGCTACCTGGACCAGATAGACTATACAATCGACATAGCATGCGGATTGGATGATGTAGTTGTTCTTGGCACCCGTAAGATTCCCGGATTATATAAAGGAACGAAGTATTACGGCTGTCGTGGTCAGCATGGATTTGTGAGGATATACGATAAAGCAGCTGAAGCAGAATTGGACTATCCATTGACACGAGTTGAGACCCAGTTGAAGGTTGGCAAGAAATTCAGTTCCGTTGATTTTGGAATTATCAACCATATCCAGGAATCAGGAGAGAAGCTCTCCAACAGTACAGGACTCATAGTTGACCTGCTTAAGGAGCTGCAATTGCTCGGCAGTAATAACATAGATGCATATCTTGAACGGATGAATTACAGAACTCGGGTGCAGGTCCTTAACAATCTTTCCGGTAAAACAGTAAAGCATGAGCATAACCCGGTTATACTGGATGAGCTGATAGCACAGGTCAAGGAATTTTTCGGATTATCGGATAATCCGGATGAAAAACATAATATGTTTGAGGTTGATTCTGACGGATTCCTGATTGATAATGGTGATACAGATGATATGTTGCCTTTGCCGGATGGATTTTAAAAATAAGTATGTATTATCTATGGGGCATCGAATTAACTGAACGCGAACATAAAATTGACGGAAAAAACGGAAATAACGGAAATAATTCCTTGTTATCTGTCATATTTGCGAAATTTAATTGGAATTATTCTGTTATTCTGTTTTTCTGTCAATGTTGTGAGGTCTGACTTTGTCTGAATTTCGGGGAAATGAGGGGACCCCGAAGGCACCTGAAATATTTGACAGCTTAAATAAAACCACTTGATTATATATGTGGGTAAAACTTTCAGAAAGTCACACGGAAATAAAAAAATATATATTGACATTACACTGAAAAAAGTGTATAATGTATTTATAAAATAAAAGAAGGGACTGCTTGTTAGCAGTAGGGTGAAAAAGTATGGATAAGATATATTATCTCGTAAAGGATAATAGTACTGGAGCTGGTGCTCTTACGCTTATTTTTGAGAGTGAACAAGATAGAGAATTATATATTTCGGGTCATGAATTTTTTAAATGAGGTATAATATGATTTTATATAAAAATGTACTTGATGAGCTTAGAGATTCAGGATACACAACTACTCGGCTTCGTCGTGATAATTTATTATCTGAATCTGTATTGACTCGAATCAGAAATAATCAGTCTATATCTATTGACACATTAGATGTGATATGTCGATTGACTGGATTGCAGCCGGGTGATTTACTTGAATATCAAGATGATGATCTTGAGTTCTTCAGCGAAAAATGACGAATGAGGAAATTTAAAGCTTGACAAAAGCGTTGAGGGGTGGTATTAATTAAATAACAGAACTGACATTTTCGTTAAACTCAGGTTTAACGAAATTAAATACCTGTATAAACCTCATTTCTCCCAAACCACTTTCGAAAAACCGCTTTTGTACAACATATACACATATACGCTTTATTTACGTACAATTTGTCCTTTGTACAGTTTTTTCTCCAATAAATTTACAGAGAAAGTTTTTCTGACACTTTGAATATATTTTAATTCTGATTCAGTGATTATTGATGCACAAATTGCATCCTGACCATTACGACCACATCGGCCTGCACGATGCAGATAATCCACAGGCTTCTCCGGTAATCCAATGTTAATGATTGCATCAATGTTCTGAAAATCCAATCCACGTGCTGCCATATCGGAACAAATTAAATATTCAATATTACCTTTTCGAAAAGCATCAATTATCTGACGTCTTTCATTTTTATCACATTTGCCATGCAGGCATTTTGCATTATATTTGTGATAATTCAATTTCTGATTAATTTCTTCCGTATCATATTTGGAATTTGCAAATATTATACAATGTTTAGTGTCAATTGCTTTTATAACCTTTCTTGCCATCTCTATTCGGTCTCGACGCTCAACAACGAAATATATATGTCTAATATTTGTAGGAATTGTTATCTTAGAATTTGTGAAAACATTAACAAAATCCTGATTACTAAGTAATTTACTGTTTTCCTTGGTCGTTTCATTAATTGATGCCGAAAAAATCATAAACTGAATGTCTCTGAGACAACATTTCCTTAATGCAATTACATCGACCATATTATCATTAGTAAGAATTTTGTCTGCTTCATCAATTACAAATGTATTGACATTATGAACAGAAATTTTCTTGTCCTTAATAAGCTCGTAGATTCTCTGGTAAGTTCCTACAACAATATTAGGCTTACTCTTCAATGTCTGGAGCTGTCTCTGCTTATTTACCCCGCCAAACAAAGCTGCTGCAGTTATCGGAATTCCTGATTGATTGGAAATCAGATTAATCTGACTGCAAATCTGAATGCATAATTCCTTGGATGGTGCAAGAATAATTCCATACAGAGCCTTATTATCTATATTATTCATAATCATTGGTAATAAATAAGCAAAAGTCTTACCTGTTCCGGTTCCTGAGCAGCCAATTATATTCTTCTTCAAAAGAGCCGGCTCCAGGCATTCCTTCTGAATCTGTGTCAATTCCTTAATTCCAGACTTAGACAGTCCTTTAACTATTCTCTCATCTAAAAGGTTCATCTGTGTTCCTCTCTTATTATTGAAATTTAACCAGAAATATTATACTATAAATCATGAAAAAAATATATTAAAATTTATCCTCAATATACTTGATTCTTTGAAGGGAAATGACACTTATGGAATTACAAAGATTATACAGCTATACACGTAAAGCAATAGATGATTATGGCATGATTAGCAATGGTGATAAAATTGCAATCGGTATCTCCGGTGGTAAGGACAGTACTACTCTTCTGTATGCCCTGGCAGGCCTTCGCCGATTCTATCCTAATAAATTTGAAATTATTGCACTAACGGTACGTCTTGGTTCAGGCAATATGGACTTTGAACCAATTGCTGAATTGTGCAGAGAGCTCGGTGTATATTACGAAATTATTGATACAGAAATATTCGATGTCGTATTTAATATACGTAAAGAAGAGAATCCCTGCTCGTTATGTGCTAAATTGCGTAAAGGTGCATTAAATACAAGAGCAAAGGAATTAGGCTGCAATAAGATTGCATTTGCTCATCATAAAGATGATATGGTGGAAACATTGTTCATGTCACTGATATATGAAGGCAGACTTCACTCCTTCTCACCGGTATCTTATTTGGATAAAATGAATCTTACATTAATACGTCCACTGATGTATATTCCTGAAGCTGAGATTATAGGATTTCAAAATAAATATAATATTCCAATAGTTAAAAACACTTGTCCGGCAGATGGATATACCAAAAGAGAATACACCAAAAAATTGATTAAAAATTTAAATAATGAAAATCCGGGTATGACTGAAAGAGCTTTCTCTGCAATTATCAATGCTGATTTCAAGGACTGGCCAAAACGCAATGAAAATCATCGTAATGCCTGTCGCCGAAAAAGGATTTATGATCAATAATACGCATTATCCTTCCATATGTACTCCTGTTCTAATTATTATTAGCTGTAGAAACTGAATAATATGTAACAACCAGATTCTGTCCTGCGTATAAATTATCAGATGTGAGATTATTCATCCTTCTCAATTCATCCATATAATCATAGATTGATGAATAATGCTCATCATCCATATACTTTTCAGCAACATTCCAAAGAGTGTCACCCTCCATAACCGTAATGTTCGTAAAATACTTATTCTCATTATTCTGTGCCATACAACTCTGTGTTCTGGTAATAATGCTCCCAAAAACAAATCCGCCAAATAATGCCAAAAATAAAAAACCTAAAATAGTCATCTTAACTGTTCTTCTCTTCATATTATCATCCTCCTGTGAATTCTTATATAGTGTACAAAATCATAAGTCCAATAAAACGTTCTCTTAAAGCCAAATATATGTTCGATATGCTCATTTTACCATCAGAACATGTGTTTGTCAATAGTAAATTCGAACATTTTTTCGGAACTTTTGTTTGCTTATTTTTTTAACTTGTGCTAGAATAAATTTATCAGTAAATGCTGAGTTTTATGGAGGTTATTATATGAGTAGAAATCGTATTACTGCTAAACAGCAGGAGATTCTTAATTTTATGAAATCACAGATTATGGCAAAGGGATATCCGCCTTCAGTGCGTGAGATTTGCGAAGCAGTTAATCTTAAATCCACTTCCAGTGTTCATGCACACCTTGAGACACTTGAGAAGAATGGTTTTATTCGCCGTGACCCGGCTAAGCCAAGAGCTATTGAGATTATGGATGATGATTTTTATCATAATATGCGTGAAGCAGTAAATACATCATCAGACAACACTGAGATTAATACAAACAGGCGCGAGATGGTTAATGTCCCTATGGTTGGCACTGTTGCTGCCGGTCAGCCGCTTCTTGCAGTTGAGAATGTGACAGACTATTTTCCTCTTCCTGTTGACTTGCTCCCTAATTCAGAGACCTTTATGCTTAAGGTTAAGGGTGACAGCATGATTAATATGGGAATTTACGAAGGTGACCAGTTAATTATTGAACGCAGGAACACCGCAAGGAATGGTGAAGTAATTGTAGCACTTGTGGACGATTCAGCTACTGTTAAACGATTTTATAAGGAAGACGGACATTATCGTTTACAGCCTGAAAATGATTATATGGAACCGATTATTGTGGATCATTGTGAAATTCTTGGTAAGGTCATAGGACTTGTAAGAATGAATATTATTTAACAACGCAAGGGAGCTTTATTCATGAGTACATCATTTAATATTCCATGAATTAAAGCTCCCTTTAATAATTATTGTATTATAGTATTTTTTTATACATATCCGATACGGTCATATTGGTAACAGGATTATACGCATAAGGTGCAATCTCATTCAGAGGCTCCAGAACAAATAATCTGTTTGCCATATCAATATGAGGTATTATTAAATCCTCTGTATGAATTATCAGCTCATCATATAGCACAATATCCAAATCCAGTGTTCTTGGACCCCAGTGAATCTCTCTTACCCGATTTGCCTGTGCTTCAATTCTGTGAAGCTCCTCCAAAAGTTCATGCGGAGAAAGCCTTGTTCTGACACACACACAGCCATTTAGGAAATCCTCCTGCTCTACCCCTCCATATGGCTTTGTTGTAATAATTGATGATTGCTTAATCAACCTTATTCCAGGTGTTTCAGCAAGCTTTTTAATTGCATTTTTAATGTAGTTCTCCCTGTTGCCCATATTAGAACCAACGGCAATATATGCTGTATGCCAGCCTCTTTCTATAGAAACCGCGACTGTATCAATAGGAAGTCCGATAGGTGCCTCAGGCTTATCAATCCTTAATTTAACATAATGTATTAATGGACTATATTCCAAAATAAATGCCGCAAGATTTTCTGCAACAGCTTCAATCAGGTTATATATATGTTCTTTCATGAACGACGTTATCGCAGCACATAAATCAGCATAATTAACAGAATCCTTTAAATCATCTGATTTGCCGGGAATATTTCCATTAATTCCAATTGCCGCCGATACATAAAAATTCTGACCATTTATTTTTTCCTCTTCAAATACTCCATGATTAGCAAATACCTGAAGACGGCTAATTATTATTTCATCCATATTTTCACCTGTTATCTGAAGCAGGCATAACTGCTTCTGTCATTTTTACTGCCCTGTAATTAGCTTTTACATCATGAACTCTTAGAAACATACAATGATTAAGGGTACCAATAACAGATGTTGCAACTGTTCCCTCAATTCTCTCATCTCTTGGCAAATCAAGTGTAAGTCCGATTACGGATTTGCGGGATGTACCAAGCAATACAGGATAACCAAGCTCAACAAAATCACTAAGATGCTTTATTACCAGGAGATTCTGCTCATATGTCTTTCCAAAACCAACACCCGGATCAAGAATAATACTCTGTGGTGAAATCCCGGCATCCAAAGCAATTCTTAAACATTCCTTAGTATCTGTCAGATAATCCTCCCTAAAATTCTTATATTCCGTATTATTACGATTATGCATTAAACAGCATGGAATATCCGCTTTCACAATAACCTTTGCCATATCCTGGTCATACTTAAGACCCCATATATCATTAATTAAATCAGCCCCGGAGGCAATTCCGGCAGCTGCCACTTTGCTTTTGTATGTGTCAAGTGAAATAGGAATATCAGTTTCCTTTTTGAGTTTTTCAATAACAGGACATACCCTTTCTATCTCTTCCTCATCAGAAATCTGTGTGTAGCCCGGTCTTGTCGATTCTCCTCCAATGTCAATAATTGCAGCACCCTCTTCAATCATTTGAAGTGCATGAGCTATTGCCTTATCAACATTGTTATATTTGCCACCATCGAAAAAAGAATCCGGCGTGACATTTAAAATACCCATTATATGTGTTTTATTAATATTGAACTCTTTTGTGCCAATTATCATTTTCCTATTCCTACCATTGAAATAAAAGTATCCGAAAGTCTGCCGTCTGTTTCAAAAACACCCCTTGAAGCCATTGTAACCGTATGACTTCCCGGTTTCTTAACACCACGCATAGTCATACATAAATGTTCCGCTTCAGCTATAACCATCACTCCCTTGGCATTTAAATGTTCCATCAATGCATCAGCAATTTGGGTAGTCATACGCTCCTGAAGCTGAGGACGTTTGGCAAACACCTCAACAGTTCTTGCAAGCTTACTAAGTCCCACAACTCTTCCCTGTGGAACATATGCAATATGAACCTTTCCAAAAAAGGGTACGAGATGATGTTCACACATTGAATAAAACGAAATGTCTTTTTCTATAACAATTTCCGTGTTGTCTGCACCAAAAGTCTTGCTTAAATGGATACCGGCATCCTCATTCATTCCTGCAAAAATCTCTTCATACATTCTTGCAATTCTATCAGGAGTATCAACAAGACCTTCCCTGTTAACATCCTCACCGATGCCCTCCAAAATAAGTTTTACGCCCTCTTTTATTAAGTTCTGATCTATCATTATTTCACCTCGTGCAAAAGATTATATCAGCTTCATATATGCCTTTTTAACATTGGCAAGATGAGAAAGTGAGCCAAATGCAATTACCGCTTTATCAGACGATGTGTTATCTACGGCAAAATGCACCGCTTCCTCTATATCATTATATGTATGAACACATACATCATAATGGTTTTTGACAAATTCTGCAAGTGCTTTAGCAGAAAGAGCCCTTGAATTTTGTGGTGTTTCTATTGTAATAACCTTTGAAGCATACGGAATACAGCAATCAAGAATTGCTGCGTAATCCTTATCAGCAAAAACTCCTACAACAAAAGTAAGTCCACCCTCAGGATAATATGCTTTAAGACACTTGGACAGCATATATGCACCGTCGGGATTATGTGCCCCATCAACGTAAAAATCAGGTGCTGTTCCTAGTCTGGTAAATCTTCCAAACCATTCTGCCTTCAAAAGGCCTCTATAAATACTTGATTTTTCAATAGCAACACCATATCTGGCAAGCATTAACGCACATTCAATTGCTGTAACTGCATTATATGGCTGATATGTGCCTAAAAGTCCAATCTCTACATCCGTAAAATCCTTGTAATCAAAAATAATTTTAGAACCTGTATATCGAATATTATTAACAGGCTCAGTGACAAAACAACATTCTGAATTATTATACATTGCATAAGAACGTATAACTTTCTCTGCTTTCGCATTCTGTGCTGCACTTACAACAGGTACACCACTCTTAATTATACCCGCTTTATGACCGGCAATTTCAGAAACTGAATTTCCCAAAAAAGAAGTATGGTCAATGGATATCGGTGTAATAACAGAACAAACGGTTGTATTAATTACATTAGTTGCATCAAGTTTTCCGCCCATTCCACATTCAACTACCGCATAATCACAGTTCTCTTCTGCAAAAAAAACATATGCCGCAGCAGTTTCAATCTCAAATCTTGTTGGATGAGACAGACTGTCCCTGTTCATAGCATCACATTGTACTCGTATAGCTGAGATAATATCTGCAAAATGCTCTTCTGAAATATCTTCTGCATTAAGCTTAATTATCTCAAGTGGCGACAATACTGCCGGAGAATTATATCTTCCGACTCTGTAACCATTTTCTATAAGTATCGAAGATGTAAATGCACTTACCGAACCCTTTCCGTTAGTTCCGGCTATATGAATGAATTTCACCTTATCCTGTGGATTTCCTAATCTGCAAAGAAGTTCCCGAATTGAATCCAATCCGGGAACACTGCCAAGCTTATTCAGGGAATCAAGATATTCCATTGTTTCCTGATAATTCATTACATTTCCTCAATCTCAACTGTTTTGCCGTCTCTCCAGATTCTTTCCAAATCATAGAACAAACGCTCCTCCTTGGAAAAAATATGAACAATGATATCGCCATAATCCATTAAAATCCAGCCGGCTGTATTATATCCCTCCGTCTGTTTAAGCCCAACCTTATTCTCAAGCATTGCTTCATTAACATTATCTGCAATCGCCTGAACCTGATTCTTGTTGTTACCATTGGCAATGATAAAATAATCTGCCATAACAGAGACACCTGAAATATCAAGCACTCTTATATCTTCACCTTTTCTGTCTTCTATTGCATTATAAATTTTTTTAACTAATTCCCTGTTATCCATTAAATTACTGCCTTTCTATTGTATATTATCTGTATTTTATTATATTTTATGGATTATCACAAGAAATTTTTGTAATAATCCCTTGTCCTGACAGTCATCTCATCAAGCTCCATACCACGCTCATTAATATAATCTACAGTATCCCTTGCAATAAGATATACACATTCATCCAGATTAGTAAATGCTGTTTCTCTGATTACTGTCAGATTTCTCTGTTTATATCTTGCAGGTTCAATGTAATCTGCTACAAAAATAATTTTCTCAAGAAGAGACATGGAGGGTCTTCCTGTTGTATGCCGGCTTATTGCATTTAAAACATCCTCATCCTCAATTTCAAATTCAGTATGTGCAATATAAGCACCAACTTTTCCATGAAGCAAAAAAGGATTATTATGCTCAGATTCTGTTATTGTCAGATTATATACCTTTGCTTTCTTTAAAAGTTCATCAGATGGAATACATTTGGCAACGTCATGCAGAAAACCTGCAATTAATGCTTTATCAATATAATCCGAGGATTCATTAGCTCCATGCCGCATGGCAAGTGCTGCCGCTGTGTATGCAACTCCCACTGTGTGATTATAACGGTCAGAATCCATTCTGCGTTGAACTTCGTCAGATATTTTTTCTAAAAATAATTTATCCATATTTTGTACTCTTTCCTGTTCCTATAGTCCTGATTCCTTGTAAAATATTTTAACGTTGAAAATTATATCTCCTAGTATCGTTTATAGAAAAACGAGAGGACAATGCCTCCCGCCAAACACATTTACTATTCGGTCAATTATTTCATAAAAATTTATAATGCTGATGCACTGCTTTAAAATTAATATAAATTATTTTCTTTTATATAGTTCAAAACCTTATCCGGTATCAGTTTTTCTACATTCTCATTATCTTTAAGTGCTTCTCTTATATCTGTTGAGCTGATATCCGTATCAGGCATGCTAAGAAAATGGGTTATGCCGTTGTATTTAGCCCTATACTCTTCACATTTGCCATGAAGAAGTTCAGGTGTTGAACCATCCCTGTGTGCGCAGGCTATTTCAGCATTTTGAAAAATACTTTCGGGTTGATTCCACTTATCAAGTGCAAGGTATGAATCTGCACCAAGTATAAAAACCATATTGTCAAAGTCTTTTTTCAGAACCTCTAAAGTTCTCGCTGTATAGGATTTTCCCTTCATCTGAATTTCTATGTCAGAAACTTCAAAATACGGATAATCCAAAAGGGCAAGCTTTAGCATATTCAATCTATGATGTTCGTCCGTAACCTCTTTATCCAGCTTAAAGGGCTGAATATATGCAGGGATAAATATTACTTTTTCCAGATTAAGTTCATCATATGCATACTGTGCTAATTTTATATGGGCATTATGCACAGGGTCAAAGCTCCCGCCCAAAATACCGACTTTCTGTGTGTTCATAAGCATTACTCAGCCTTTTTACCGGCTTTTGGAAGCTCTATTTTTCGCTTTTTTTCATCCTTTGCAGGTTTGTATAAAACTATTTTCTTGCCAATTACCTGTACAAGCTGTGCACGGGTTCTTTCTGCAATTATAACTCCAAGTTCCTTCGGGTCATCTGCACAGTTCTGGAGAACACTTATCTTGATAAGTTCTCTTTTCTCAAGTGCTTCCGAAATTGCTTCAACAAATTCGGGCGTGATTGAACTTTTGCCACACTGGAAAATCGGATCAATATTCATTGCAAGTCCTTTTAAATAAGCTCTCTGCTTAGTTGTCATTATAATTCCTCCTATGACATTTAATGGTAAAAATCAAATTCTAAATCTCCAAGATATACTGTGTCACCTTCTTCGATTCCCAATTCTTCAAGACGTTCGATAATTCCCTGCTCCTTCATAAATTTCTGGAAGAAAGCAAAGCCTTTTTCATCATCCAGATTGGTATAACCAAGCATTCGGTCAACTCTTGGTCCTTCAATAACAAAAGCATGTTCATCAGCTTTATAAACCTCTATCGGCTCATCAGGCTTGTACATATCCTCAGGGAAATATTCTCTTTCATATACAATCGGTTCTGACGGAAGTGAATCAAGTATATTTTTAACTGCAAACAAAAGCTCTTTTAAGCCTTTTTGGGTAGCCGCCGATATTGGGAACACTTTAATTCCCAAAGGCTCAAATTCAGCCTTCAGACGGTCTACAGGATTCTCTTCATCACCATCATAAATTAAATCAATCTTGTTAGCAGCAATCACCTGTGGCTTGTCCGCCAGTTCAGCATTGTATGCCTTAAGCTCAGAATTAATTTTATGAATATCTTCTATTGGATCTCTGCCTTCTGATGAAGCAGCATCCACCATATGAATTATTACTTTGGTTCTTTCTATATGACGAAGAAATTCATGTCCGAGTCCTACTCCCTCAGATGCACCCTCAATAAGTCCGGGAATATCTGCAATTACAAATCCGTCTGCACCCGGCAGATCAACAACACCAAGATTAGGATTAAGAGTTGTGAAATGATAATTGGCAATCTTCGGCTTGGCATTACTTACCATCGATAAAAGAGTTGATTTCCCTACATTAGGGAATCCAACAAGTCCGACATCTGCAATGACCTTAAGCTCAAGTGTTACCCAAAGCTCCTTTGCCTGCTGTCCCGGTTGTGCGTATTTTGGCACCTGCATTGTTGCAGTGGCGTAATTCTTATTACCCTTACCGCCACGTCCTCCTTTAAGGACAACCTCTCTCATTCTTCCGTTGGACATATCCGCAATAACCTTACCTGATACATCATCACGAATGATAGTTCCCTCCGGAACTTTAATAACGAGGTCCGCACCATCCTTACCATGACATAATTTTTTACCGCCTTCTTCGCCGCTTTCCGCAACATATTTTCTTACATGACGGAATTCATTAAGTGTATTAAGTCCCTTATCAACTTCAAAAATAATATCACCGCCACGTCCGCCATCACCTCCGTCAGGTCCTCCGGCTGCAACAAAAAGCTCTCTTCTGAAGCTTACATGTCCGTCTCCGCCTTTTCCGGATTTTATAAAAATTTTCGCTCTGTCCGCAAACATATTAATCTCCTTTCAACTAATGAGTTTCAAGCTTCTCTTCTACAAAATAAATAGTTTTATTTGATAGAAGAAAAGCTCCAAATCCAAGGATCTGGAGCTTAAGTATTATTACTCTTCTGATGCTACCGGATATACAGAAACCTGTTTCTTGTCTCTGCCTTTTCTCTCGAATCTTACGATACCGTCAACTGTAGCAAACAAAGTATCATCACCGCCACGTCCTACATTAACGCCTGGGTGAATCTTTGTTCCACGCTGTCTGTAAAGAATGTTTCCGGCCAAAACGAACTGTCCGTCAGCTCTCTTAGCACCTAATCTCTTAGATTCAGAATCTCTACCGTTCTTGGTAGAACCAACACCTTTTTTATGAGCGAAAAACTGAAGGTTCAATTTTAACATGAGTTACACCTCCTCGACTGTTATCTTCACATTTCCGGGATATTCAGCTGCTATTCCTTCAAGCCCAAGCTTCAATGACTTAAACAGTAAAGCGGACTGAGGACTTACATCACCGTCAATCTCGAAATCAATAGTTGCTTTTCTTGAATTAACCTTTTCATTACATTTATCAGAAGTTAATTTCTGAATTGAATTAATAGTGTTAATTACCAGTATTGAAACAGATGCACATACAACGTCTGTTCCTCTCATACCGAAACCGGCATGTCCTTTAGATTGCAAACCAAAGATTGTTCCATCTTTCTTTGCATATAAAATAATATTTGTCATAACTGACTATCCAATCATTAAGCGTTAATCTTTTCGATTTTAACTTTAGTGAATAACTGTCTATGACCGTTTTTCTTGTGGTATCCTGTTTTTCTCTTGTATTTGTAAACAATGACTTTCTTGTCCTTGCCTTCACATACAACAGAAGCTGTAACTGTTGCGTTAGCAACTGTTGGATTACCAACAACTGTTTCCTTATCACTTACGAGAAGAACCTTATCGAATGTTACTGTTTCACCTTCAGCAACTCCGAGCTTCTCAACCTTGATAACATCGCCTTCAGATACTTTGTACTGCTTACCACCTGTTGCAATAATTGCGTACATATTGGCTTCCTCCTATTATCAATACTCGCCAGCTATGGTGTCTGCTTATGTGCAGTCTTATAACCTCGCTGTGCGGCACACTAGAACATTTTATAATATAAAAATACGAATGTCAACAGTTTTTTGCTTAAAAAAACATAATATAGTAAATAGGTAAATATGTTATTTTACCTTTCTTAATAATTTGTCTCTCATTAGACAAAACATATCCGTTACAAATTCCATAATCTTCATTATTAACAAAATGATTCAAGGCACTGTGTACAGTGTAGTCTTTTCCGGACTTTATCTCTAGTGGCACAACTGACAGAGAATCATAATCGTCTATAAGATAATCCACTTCTCCTTTTGAGCGGTTATCATAGTAGAATAATTTGTGTCCATGTGCCTTTAACTCAGAAGCCACTACAGATTCATATACAGTCCCTAAATTAATACTTTTATCATCATCCAATA
Source organism: Lachnospiraceae bacterium (assembly GCA_045129695.1). Taxonomy (GTDB): domain Bacteria; phylum Bacillota; class Clostridia; order Lachnospirales; family Lachnospiraceae; genus Eshraghiella. The sequence continues at coordinate 105,998 of JBGVJZ010000009.1, forward strand.
CTGCACGAATATTATGTTTATACAAAACATTCGTCAAAATACCTACATCATTAAGATACAACTTTATAAGATTCTTACTGCTTGACTCAATAAGAGGAAAGGTAGGATTGGAAATTGCTTTAACTTCAAGTGTGATTCCTGCATTTATTAAATAATCAAATTCATCCTGATAATCAGAAAATCTCTTTCCTTTAATATTCTCTATATCCTTAATAACTACTCTTTTCTTCTTATTTTCAAGATTAGATGGAATACAATCATATATTCTGCGGATTTTTAATTTATTTTCGTTATCATATTTAGAAGCATCCATTGCATAATATTCATATATTTCGTTCTGAATATTTCTTACATTAACGATATTCTTATCTTTTGAATAAGAATTTACTGCATCCGGCAATCCACCCACTAACAAATATTTCTTAAACAAGTCTAATACTTTGTTATGAATATTTTCCTCAAGACATTCTCTATTTGCAAATTTGCTACGCATTGCTTCAATTGCAACCTGATTAAAGCCCTGACTTATTAAAAATTCTTCAAAATCAAGGGGATACATATGCTTCACTTCTATGCTGCCCATAGGAATAGAAGTTGTTTTGGAAAGAGTTACCCCCAGCAAAGAACCACTGGCAATATAATTATATTTATCATCATTTTTTAAAAATTTAAGCAATGTTAAAAGATGAGGATATGCCTGGATTTCATCAAGAAAGATTAAAGTATCCTTCTTGTCCTTCATCTTATCCCCCGCAATCATACTAACCTGTAAATAAAAGTCTTCTACTGTTCTTGTGTTTTCAAAAAGTCTTGAACCTAAGGAATCCTCTAAAAGATTTATTTCAATATAATTAGCAAACAGCGATTTTCCCGTATGCCTGATAATAAAGGTTTTGCCAATCTGTCTTGCCCCATCAATAATTAGTACCTTATTGGAATCAGATTTTAAATAGGTCTCAATATAGCTTTGAATTTTTCTAAATAGCATCAAAATCACCCTTTTACACTTTTCAATAGTATTTCATATGGATTTACAACACTTTTCAATATGATTATATATCATCTTTTCACACTTTTCAATAATTATGCCCTAAAAGTCACTTAAATTGACTTTTAGGGCTTCTAATTACCTATACGGATTATTCCATTATCCTTCTTCTTTTAATCATAATCACTCCACAGAGTGCTACAATAAAAATTGGTGCAATTACTGTTATTATATTAATACCAGCATCCGGGTCAACACCTGCCGGAGGATTATTTCCTTCTGACGAATCATTTGGTGCTGTAATCTTAACAGTCATGCTTCCTGTTATTGTTTCATAGTTTTCTTTTTCAATCTTATAGTACACTGTATATGTTCCTTCATTAGTAAATGTTGGTTTTGTCGCACTATAAGTTTTGTTATCTCCTGCATCAAGACTGTACATTATGGTTGCACCTTCTATAGCTTCCACATTTACTGTGATTGAATGTGCATTTCCATCATAGGTACCTTCATAGCCTGAAGCAGTATGGGTTATAGTTCCAAGCTCTGTAGCCGGGAAGGTGTAGCTTACAGTAACTGTTCCGTCATTATTCTTAACCACTGTCACCGCATTGCCATTAATTGTTATTTCTGTATTTTCTGTAATTACATAACCTGTTACAGCTGTTAAGGTAACCTTTACAGTATATGCAGTGTCATATTCTGCCTTACCTGTTACGGCATTTTCCCCATCCATCCATGTAACAGCTGCTGTTTCAATTTCAGAGGATGCTGTAGCTGATGTATCAAGTGCACTTTTAGCAACCGGTGCATCAACTTTAATGTCAAAAGTATTTACTTCGTCATATATTTTAGTAATCTCTACAGGTGCACTTGCATAGTCTGTTGCATTAGTTGTATTCACATGCTCTGCAAGGATATATACATGATAGTCTGTACCTATTATCTTGTCATCCAATACCCTTGGTAATTCAAAAGTTCCTGTACCGGTTGTTGAATTAATAGTAGTATTCTGTAATGCTCCGTAATACAGAATATTAGCATCATTTTCTGTATACGCTTTATCTGTAATCATTACAGAAATCTGATTAACCTCTTCTTCTACTGTGGTTGCTGTATCTGTATATGTATATGGTACTGTAATTGTTCCATTTGATTTTATAATGGTTTTTTCATTATCTGTTATTTTAATGTTTTTACCGTTATCTAAGGAAACGCTGATTAATTCAAGCATTTTCAGTTAATATATGATAAAATGTAAGTATCAAACAAAAGGTGGTATACCTATGAATCAAATGACACTTACAGATATGGAATATTCCAATCGCAAAAAGAAAACCAAACGAGAAAAATTTCTCGATGCTATGGATGAAATTATTCCATGGTCTTACTGGGTGGAAATAATCCGCCCATACTATTTCAATAATAAACGTGGCCGCAAACCTATCGGAATTGAAACAATGCTCCGCATGTATCTTATGCAGGTATGGTTCAATTTGTCTGATGAAGGAATCGAGGATTCTATCTACGACAGTTATGCCAT
>JBGVJZ010000010.1:0-21323 GCA_045129695.1 Lachnospiraceae bacterium
GGTGAATGGTTTATAGTTTCTGGCAACTCTATTATACCATATCCAGTGAGGAGTTATTTGTTTTTTATAGCAAAAAAATGCCGTATTAATGCGGCTTGTGGCGTTTCGCAAACGCCTAGTAACATATTGAAATGAAAGGAATTACATAAAATATGAGCAAAACACTTATTAACAGGAAAAATATCCTTAAAAGAATAATCTCAGTTATTGTTTTAGTTGTTATTGCCACTGTCTTCCCGGCAGGATGTTCAACCGGCAATACCAATAAATCATATGATAGCGGGATCACGTCTATTGCAACCGGTAAGGAAGTCAGTTCCGAAGAAAATACAACCTCCGTCACTTCCACTACAGAAGATGTAACAGAAGAGTCAACACAACCAGATCAGCCTATAGAAGAGAATGAGACAACATCACCTGCCGAGACCGAAAATGTAACCACAGCCGAGACTACACAGCCTTCTACTACACAGGCCCCTACTACTCAGGAACCTACTACTCAGGCTCCTACTACTCAGGCGACACAGGAGGAAACAACCGCCAAATACATAATTGACTACACTGAAGAATCTTCAAGTAAAACTGACGACTACAAATACGGAGTTAAGAAAATCACTACAACTACAGATTATTACTATGTATATTCAGATGGTTCCAAAGAAAAATACAACACAAATTCTTACAGTTATTATGATACATCAGGATATTGTGCTACTGACGAAGTTCTTTTATCGGAAAGCAATTCAAAAGCAGCCGCAAATATGTCTTATTATAATGACATTTTAACACTTGTTAACCAACTACGTGCCGAAGCAGGCGTACAGCCGCTTACACTTGACACAACACTATGCCAGGCAGCTACAATGCGTGCTATTGAAATAGATTATTCAGATTATTTTTCACATACAAGACCAGATGGAACAAGCTGTTTTACCGTATTTAATACATATTCAATTAATTATGGCAATTGTGGTGAGAATATCGCCGCCGGCCAGCAGACTCCACAGGCTGTAGTCACTGCCTGGAAAAACTCCGAGGGACACTACGCAAATATGATTAGTGACAACTATACCAAACTAGGTGTGGGCATGAGCAATGAAGGCGTAGGCGGTTACGGAATCTACTGGGTACAGTTATTTACAAATTAAATACATATTATTACAAAGGGCTGAACCTTCAAATGTTCAACCCTTATTATTTTTTACAGTTTCCCCTGTTTTATTATACTTTACAGATAACAAAACAGCCGTTATTATTGCTACAATCGGTACCGTAAGGATTACTCCGATACTTCCGGCGACACCCTGCATTATCTCAATACCAATATTATATGAATTGATTATCTGTCTGAAAGGCAGATCATATGCATAATTAATTATAAGTGTACTTGCGGAGCTTCCTACAAACGCAAGAATTAGTGTATTGGACATGGTTCCCATCATATCCCTGCCTACATTCATACCGCTTTTGAAAAGCTGCTGCCATGTTAATGACGGTGATTTATCTTTGATTTCACAAATTGCTGATGACACGGACATCGCCACATCCATTACTGCACCAAGTGAGGCAATCAATATCCCCGAAAAAAGCAGACCACCTATCTGAATTTCAGTATTCTGTCCGACAAATGTCAGTGTTTCAATATTGGAGACATTATATCCGTCAATATCTGCTGCAATCCCAAAAATCCATGCACTTACTCCTGCTACAAGAACACCTGTGACCGTTCCTGTAATTGCACAAAATGTTTTGATGGAATATCCTCCAATGAGATACATTGTCACTATTGTAGTGACAGCAGCAATTAATACCGCAGCCCAGAATGGCGAGAAACCTACATAAATCATCGGCAAATATATGTATATGATTGCAACAACCGTGAATGCAAGACCTGCAACGGACTTAATTCCGTTCCTGCCCCCGATTACACATATCAGCAGCATAAAAATTCCAACAAATACACATACCTGTACTGTTCTGTCCTTTGAATATACGGACACTGTTTTGTTATCTCCCGACACACTCATTGTAACAATAATTCTGTCATTCTGTTTACATATCGCGCCAAAGAGATTTCCCTCTGCACTGGTTGCCTCAAGCACCTCACCTTTATAGTCTCCCGAAAGGATTTCCACCTTCAAAAGCTGATAACCTACCCTTACTCCGTCAGAATTAAGATTGTCCTTAACAACCTCCGTAACTCTGGCTGATTCATAATAATATCCTTTAGTTGACACCATTTCCGTCTTTTCAATGGAATAAAACCGGACGACTGCTACAATGAAAGCAGCCACTCCGGCCATTATTACTATAAGACGGACAGTCTTTTTAATCTTATCCGACATTAATTTATTCATTTACCTTTCTCTTTTTTTCAGAAATAACCAATCCTGCTGCTCCTGCAAGTGACACACCTGCAACAGTGAACCATGCAATGACAGGGAATTCACTGCTTCCTGCATTAACATTGTTATCTACGACATCATTGTTATCAGCGTCATCATTACCACCATTGTCATTTTCACCGTTATCATCATTGCTGATATTTTCATCTTTTACGGTTTCTAATCCGTTTACTGCGTCCTGTAAAGAGGTAATTGCACTGGCAATTGCTGTTGAATCAGCTTCGGCATTATCAAAAACCTGCTGTGCTGCTTCAATTGTACTCAATAAAGCCTTTAAGGATTCTTCTGTGTAATTTCCGGCTTTCTTTGCTGCTTCATAAGCACTGTCAGAAGCTATAAGCTCCGTCTCTAAAGCTTCCTTATCTGCTGATTTTACAATTGTATATGCAGTTGCAAGTCCACCATCTGCAACAAGCTCTTCGTTAGTAGCTGCATCATAGGTTCTTACTGTAAGAGTAGTTTCTGTAATATCAATTACTGAATATGTCGGTCTCCAGCTCTGGCATCTTGTGGCAATATAATCCTGCTGTGTTCCCATCATACGATAAAACTTACTTCCTGTTGATGAGTTAGCTTCAAAATATACTGTTCCTTCAGGATCAATTACCTTAGTACCGTCAGATGTACCTGTAAGTACATTATAGCAGTTATTTTCTTCTGTATATGCTGCAAACTCATCAGAGGATGTATCGCTTGGATAGGTTGAATATGTTGTATGAGTTTCTCCGTCAGATGATAACTGATATGTCCTTGAATATGTGTGGTCGTGTCCCTGAAGAACCGCATCAATATCATATTCATCAATAATAGGTGTAAGCTGAGTACGAAGTAAAATACCATCTGTATCTGAATGGTCATAGCCTGAACCATAAATATCCTGATGAAACATAAGAATTCTCCATACTGCATCTTCATTATTCTCACAGGCTTCCTTAATTACGCTTTCGTGAGTTGCGCAGTTATAATTATTCGTATCAATACTGATAAATAACGTATTTCCATACCTGAAGTAATAATCCGTACCGGCTACCGTCTTTCCTTCTGTATTTTCAGCACTTGTCTGAAGATTAGGATAATTAAAATGGTTGGAGTAATTTACTGACTTTGAGTCATGATTACCAATCGTTGTTGCAATAGGAAGGCTTCTTAATACCGATGGACTAAGGAAACCTGAATACTCAATCTGCTGCTGGAGATTGTCAGCATCCTTTGATACACTTGTCTGATTAATCTGGTCACCGGCTGAGAGAAGAAAACTTAAATTATCATGTGCTGCAACAGCATTCTCAAGTGTATGATACCAGTTATAAGCATCGTTCATTGCAAAATATTCTTTTCCTGTGCTTCCATCTGATGCCGTATTTCCTGTTGATGCACCAATCTGTGGATCTCCTACATACATAACAGAGAAGCTTTCTGTTGACCTGGTTGTATAATCATATGTTTCTGACCATTTTCCATCTACCCAGTACTGATATTTATATGTTGTATTTTCTGTAAGACCTGTTACGGTAACCTTATTAGGGTATAATGTAACAGTTTCTCCGTCATTAATCGTCACCTGATTATCCAAATCCTGAGTTCCTTCAAAAAGTCCGATTAATTTGCCGTCCGCATCAGTCAATTTAACCATTGGTGTTTCTTTATTTTTTGAATACCATGCAAAATTCAACTTAGTCGCATCCTCGCCCGGAGTAAGAGCTGCATATTCATAGTTTGTCTTTATGTTTTCCCATTTTGTCTTATATTCAGCCCATTCCTCACTGTCCGCATATACATTTGAATTCACTTCATACTCCGTTGAATATGAATCATCCTCTGCATATTGCAAATCAGTTACTGATGTTGTTGCATCCTTTGAGCCTGATGCATCATTCCACGCTACTTTTCCCGAACTTCTTGCGTAAGCTTCGGCTGAACCCATTACCAAACCTGCAACCATCGTCGCCATAAGCACGGTTGCTACAACTTTTTTTGTTTTTCTCATATTATTCCTCCATATTTATCGGGTCTTAATACCCCGCCATAGTCCAGATGAATTATTTTTCATCTGCAAAACTATAATAAAATATGGATGTAAAATTGGAATTGTAATATATGTAAAAAAATCGTAAAAAGTGTTATAATAATACTATTACTTATGCTAAGGATGATTATTAATGCAGAATTATAAAATTACCGTTTCATATGACGGAACAAGATATTCAGGCTGGGAGAGTCACAATAGTAACGATATGACCATCCAGGGCAAAATAGAAAGTGTGCTTACAAGACTTGCCGGTACATCAATACGCATTACAGGTGCCGGAAGAACTGATGCCGGTGTTCATGCCTTAGGAATGGTTGCGAATTTTACTTTGGATACCGGCATTTCCACTGAAAATATTCGTGACTATCTCAACAAATATCTGCCTGAGGATATATGCATTCAAGAGGTAAGCAAAGCTTCCGAACGTTTTCACAGCCGATATAATGCTACCGGTAAAACATACCGCTATACATGTTATTATGGGGAATTAAAGCCTGTTTTTGACCGAAAATATGTGTATGTACTTGAAAAAACTCCGGATACGGATAAAATGCGTGAGGCAGCCGCTCTCCTGATTGGTACGCATGATTTTGCCAGCTTCTGTGGCAATGCCAGGATGAAAAAATCCACCGTAAGACGCATTGACAGAATCGAAATTCTACACAATGGTAACTACATTACCTTTACCTACCATGGAAACGGTTTTCTTCAGTACATGGTAAGAATTCTTACAGGAACCCTGTTAGAGGTAGGATATGGTCAGCGAACACCTGAAAGCATGACAGAGCTGATAGAAGCAAGGCACAGAGCCCTTGCCGGTATTACTGTCCCGCCATGTGGTCTGTGCCTTGTAGAGGTTGATTATAATTAATTTTTGGTTTTTATTTTATTGAGATATTTTTTCGTCTCGGCCACAACTACGCCATTGAGTGCCAATAGTGCAATCAGGTTAGGAATAGCCATCAGACCATTAAATATATCTGCGATTGTCCATACTGCCGTAATTGTCATAAAAGGACCGCAGAATACACACGCAATATAAATTATTCTATATACCTTAACAGCTTTCATATTGCCATTGGTAAGATATTCAAGACATCTTTCACTATAATAATCCCAACCAAGAATCGTTGTAAACGCAAAAAACACAAGGCAGAGCATAAGTAAGAATGAAGCCACCTCGTTAGGAAAAGGAAGCCCCAGCTGAAATGCCTTGGTGGTAACTGCCACACCTTCAAGTCCCATATCCCATGCACCGGTAATAACAATAGCAAGTCCGGTCATGGTACAGATAACAATTGTATCAATAAACGTTCCAAGCATTGATACAAGTCCCTGCTGTGCCGGTTCTTCAATCTTAGCTGAAGCTGCTGCAATAGGTGAGCTTCCAAGTCCTGCTTCATTGGAGAAAATTCCTCTGGCAATACCCTTCTGCATGGCAACAATCATCGCTCCAAGTGCACCACCTGCCACTGCACGTAATCCAAATGCACTCTCAACAATTGTCTTAAATGCCGCAGGAACAGCCTTAATATTAAAAATAAGAATCAATACAACTGCAAGAACATATGTAATAGCCATAAAAGGAACAACCACCTGTGCAACTGAAGAGATTCTCTTCAATCCTCCAATTAGAACAAGTGCCACGAATACCGTGATTACTATTGCTGCGATAACAACCGTCCACGAATAATCATTTCCAAAAATATGAACCGTCCATGAATTATCGGAATCAAAGAAATTATTAACTGCACTGGCAATACCATTTACCTGAGTAAAAGTTCCTATACCAAGAAGACCTACTCCCACACCAAAGAAAGCAAATATTTTGGCAAGCCATTTCCATTTTGGACCCATGCCGTTTTCAATATAGTAGAATGGGCCGCCAATTATATGGCCATCCTCTGATACCTTTCTATATTTAACCGAAAGAAGACACTCAGAATATTTGGTTGCCATACCAACGAGTGCCGCAATCCACATCCAGAACAACGCTCCCGGGCCACCTGCCACAATGGCAGTTGCAACTCCAACAATATTACCCGTTCCTATGGTTGCAGAAAGTGCTGTGCACAATGCACCAAAGCTTGATACCTCTCCGTTCCTGGCATCATTATCTTTAGCAAACATCTTCTTAAAAGCATGCGGTAATTTGCGAAACTGGACTCCCTTAAGTCTTGCAGTAAGAAAAAGTCCTGTTAAAAGAATCAGAACAACAAGTGGTATTCCCCATACAAAATTATCCACTGAATTTAAGATGTCATTAAACTTCTCCATTATGATTGTCTCCCGTTAATATAAAATAATCTATTTAATACTTTACTTTAACAGAATAATTTAGTCAAGAAAAAAGGGGCTGTTACAAAATAAAATTTTGTAACAGCCCTACTTCTCTTATTATTCTTCATTTGATTTCTTATTGGTACATAACGACACGATTAGAATTACAATAATAGCGGTCACACAGATGGCAGGTATAATAATTGTAAGAGGATTAAATGTTCCTTCTTCCGTTGGAGTATCTGTCTGTGTTTCATTTTCTGTCGGTACTTCTGTGGTCTGTACATCTTCAGACGATTCAGTCTCAGCTGAGCCCGGTGCTCCCTCAGGTGCTTCATAAAGAATCTCCACACTCTTATCAGTACTAACAATAATCCACATATCCACAGGTTCTACCACAAGATCTTCTGTCTGAGAAGCCCCGCTCTCCAAACTATCATTGATAATAATATGTGTAGTTGAAGCAGGAATATCATAGCTATACCAGCCATTTTCTTCAGCATTCATAAGTTCTCCCGGCCATGAACTTGTAAAAACATTACCAATATCATTCCATGCCCAGATACTTGGATTGCCCCATGCATCAGGGACATCCGTATACACTGTGAATGTATCTGCTGCCGCTACAGGTGTGCCGGGAATTGAAGCAATCGCCAGCAAAGTCGTAAAAACAACAGCAACAAGTTTCTTCATCAATTTCTTCATTAAAGTAAGCCTCCTTGTTATTCTAAAATATATTATATAGTATTTTTGAAAATTTTCAACTCCTTCTTAATCCAGTCACACCATTCATCAATGCCCTCGCCTGTTTTTGCAGAAATGGGAAAAATTACAAGCTTAGGATTTCTTGCAAGTGCATATTCCTTAACCTTCTCCATATCAAAATCAAAGTATGGAAGCACATCGGTTTTGTTAATTATTAATACATCACATACAGTAAAGATTAACGGATATTTAAGCGGTTTATCATGTCCCTCCGGCACGGACAGAATCATGACATTCTTAACGGCTCCGGTATCAAATTCGGCTGGACATACGAGATTCCCTACATTTTCAAGAATTGCAATATCCAAATCCTCTGTCTGAAGCTCCCTTATTCCCTGTCTTGTCATATCTGCATCAAGATGGCACATTCCTCCCGTATGCAACTGAATGGTTCTCACTCCGGTATGGGTGGAAACAGTTAAAGCGTCCACATCAGAGTCAATGTCTGCCTCCATAACCCCGATATTAAACTCATCCTTCAGACGGTTAATTGTCTGTACAAGTGTAGTAGTCTTACCGCTTCCGGGTGATGACATCACATTAATAAGAAAGGTTCCTTCATTCTTAAGCTCCTCCCTTAACAAATCTGCATCTCTGTCATTATCTTCAAAAACACTTCGCTTAACATCTATAATCTTCATTTCTGTCACCTCAAAAAAATATCTTGTAAAATTATAGCATAAAAATTGATTACTGTGTTATTTTTCCTGATATTTGTTTGACTAATTTGTATTATATGTTATTATGAACTTGTTGATAAATCAACATCTTGGAGGTCAAATGATTAACCGATTTGATGTTTTTGTAACAAGTATAGCCACACAATGCTGCGAGGATAAAGCCGCTATTTCCTGTACAATCGCCGAACTTACCGGACGAGGGCTTATTACCTGTGAACAGGAAAAAATATCGTGCACCTCTCCTACTGACCGACAAAGAAAATCTGGAAGCATATTTGAAAGGATAGGAACATGAACTCAATTAAGAAATTATATTGTCGCACATTTCAGAAAGTATTTCGTATGGCAATTCCTTTACTGCCATATCGTAAACCAAAACGTCTCGACGGAATCAATGCTCTCCCTGAGCTTCTGCGCAGAAAAGAAATTACCACCATTCTTCTTGTAACTGATAAAAGTATACGTTCACTGGGTATAACAAGACCTCTGGAGCGGCTTCTCGCCTCAGAGAATATCAAATGCATTGTGTATGATGATACAGTCGCAAATCCTACAACGGATAATGTAGAAGAAGCACGCGGTCTTTATATTGAAAATGGCTGTCAGGCATTAATCGGTTTTGGCGGTGGCTCATCAATTGACTGTGCCAAAGCAGTTGGTGCAAGAATTGTTAAACCTAACCGGTCCCTCGCACAAATGAAGGGTATTCTCAAAATAGGACATAAGCTTCCCCCGCTTATTGCAATTCCGACTACTGCCGGAACCGGAAGTGAAACAACACTGGCATCAGTAATTGTAGATTCTGAAACAAGACATAAATATCCTATAAATGATTTTCCTCTTATTCCGCATTATGCTGTTCTTGACCCGGAGGTTACACGCTCACTCCCTCCTTCACTTACAGCAACTACAGGAATGGATGCACTTACCCACGCAATTGAGGCCTTTATCGGAGGCTCGACAACACACGGAACGCGCAAGGATTCCATCAAAGCAGTAACACTGATTTTTAAATATTTAAGGCGGGCCTATAGAAACGGACATGACATGACTGCAAGACGCAAAATGCTATATGCCTCATATCTGGCAGGAAGTGCCTTTACCAAATCATATGTAGGCTATGTTCATGCAGTTGCCCATTCACTCGGCGGAGAATACAATACCCCTCATGGCCTGGCTAATGCTGTTATCCTTCCCCATGTATTAAGAAGCTATGGTGAAAAAATTTATCCAAGGCTTGCCATTCTCGCAAGAGCTATTAATATTGCAGACAAGGACACTGAAGAAAATATTGCAGCACTTGCTTTTATTGATGCAATCGAACAATTAAAATCCGACCTTCATATACCTGATAAGCTTGAAGGCATTAAGAAAGGTGATATATCCCGTCTTGCCGGATATGCGGAAAAGGAAGCCAATCCATTATATCCTGTTCCGGTGCTTATGACATCCAGGGAGCTTGAACAATTCTATTATAAGGTTATGTGAAAGGATTTCCGAAATGACAGCTAATGAAATAATTAATAAAATAAATATTCAGAAAACTTATTTTGCAACAGGTGCCACTCTGCCGGTCAAACACAGAATTAATGCACTAAAAAAACTCAAAGCCACCATAATACGTCTTCAGGATGAAATACATGATGCACTCAGGGCAGACTTGGGAAAAAGTGCTTCTGAAAGCTATATGTGTGAAACAGGACTTGTCCTTAGTGAAATAACATATATGTTAAAGCATATCCGGAGCTTCGCCAGGGAGCACACCATTGCGACACACCTGGCACAGTTTCCGTCAAGAAGCTATGTTAAGCCTTCCCCTTACGGAACGGTTCTGATAATGAGCCCATGGAATTATCCTTTTCTTCTGACACTTGATCCATTGGTTGATGCACTTGCAGCAGGCAATACTGCTATCATTAAACCAAGTGCTTATTCGACTGACACAAGCAAAATCATAGCCCGGTTAATTGAAGAAAGCTTCTCTCCGGAATATGTAACGGTTATAACCGGAGGCAGAGAAGAGAATCAATGCCTTCTCGAACAGCAATTTGATTATATATTCTTCACCGGTAGTCCTACTGTAGGACGTGAGGTTATGGAACATGCCTCTAAAAATCTGACTCCAATCACATTGGAGTTAGGCGGAAAAAGTCCATGTATTGTTGACGAAACTGCGAACATCCCACTTGCTGCCAAAAGAATTGTTTTTGGCAAATTTTTGAACTGCGGACAGACCTGTGTGGCACCTGACTATATTTACTGTCACTCATCAGTCAGGGATAAGCTGTTAACGGAGATTATTAAAGAGATTAAAAAACAACACGGAGAGAATCCTCTGTCGGAACCGGACTACGGTAAAATTATCAACAATAAACATTTTGAACGAATTTGTGGTCTTATGAAGGAAGTCACCGTATTTTATGGCGGAGACACCTCCCCTTCCACCTGTCAGATTGCACCGACTGTGCTTACTGATGTAAACTGGACCTCGCCGGTAATGTGCGAAGAGATTTTTGGACCGCTTATGCCTGTAATGGAATATACGGATATTAACGAAGTAATCAATATCATCAATTCCAAGCCCCACCCTCTTGCACTGTATCTGTTTACGGGTGACAGACAGCGAATTAAAATGATAACCGAAACCTGCAACTATGGCGGCGGATGCATTAACGACACTATTATCCATCTTGCGACCTCCAATATGGGGTTTGGCGGTGTAGGAGCCAGCGGAATGGGCTCATATCATGGCAGGGATGGCTTTAATACCTTCTCGCACAAAAAAAGTATTGTGAACAAAAAAACATGGCTCGATCTTCCAATGAGATATAAGCCATATAAAAAATCAAATGATAGTTTAATTAAAATGTTTTTGAAATAAAATTAAAGGATTACAACAAAATTTCTGCTGTAATCCTTTCAATAGAAAAGAGCTGTTTTTTGTTGACATACATACCAAGCTGTTATACACTACCCATATAAGCATCGTTCCAGAAGGGAAATACGATGTCTAACAGTTCTAAAAAATATATCAAAAGTCTAAAATATCTTAACATGATGAACAGTTTCATGTGGGTGGAAGCCACCGAAGATCCCGAAAATGCCAAAATAATATCTGAGATAATCATAAGACGTGTACTTGGTATAAAAATACATAACGTAATTATTGAATCAGAAAAACAGTACCACAACCTTGTTCCAGGCGGAAGAGGTATACGTCTTGATTTGCAGGTAAGAGAAAGGGAAGGAGAGACCGCCGTACGCGTCTACGATATTTAGCCTAATGGCTATAGAGAAAGCGATTTAGAAAGGCGCAGCAGATACTACCAGTCCGTATCAGATGCCAAAAATTTAGGCTCAAGAAAAGATTTCCGCTTATTACCGGATTATTTTTCCATATGGATATTGTCAGATGATCCTTTCGAGGACGACCGTATGATATACACCGTGAAAAATACTGTGGTAGAAAATCACGACATAGTGTATAATGATGGTGTAACCAAGGTATTTTTATATACTAAAGGTACCAGAGGAGGAAGCGAGGAATTAAGGGCACTTCTCAATTTTATGGAAAACAGCAGTGAAGAAAATGCCACGGATTCTGACCTTTGTAAAATTCAGGAAATTCTTGATATCATCAGAAACAACGAAGAGGTTGGTGAACGCTATATGACATGGGAAGATGTAATTGAGTACGAAAAGAGGGATAGCTATGAAGAGGGACGTGAAGAAGGTTTCATTTTGGCATGCCGCGAGCTGGGTATAAATGATGAAGAGCTAATTAAAAGATTGATGGCGAAATTCTCTCTTACAAGGGAAGAAGCAACAGAAAAAGTAACTAAAAATTAATGATTTTTAGGAACGGTGCTTATGATAATAAGGAACAGTGCATGTGTGAAAATATAATGTGGACCGTTTTTATTTTATTGTTTTATATTGATGAACAGGCATTTGCAGCGTGGGCTAACAGAATAGTCGTAAACAAATGCTACAACCATATTAAAATGTTTTTGAAATAAAATTAAAGGATTACAACAATATTTCTGCTGTAATCCTTTCTTTGTACTTATTTAATTCCTTTGCGGTTAACCGGTAATTTCTTATAAATCAGGTATAATATGATACCAAGTCCCATACCACCTACAATATTTCCAAGTGTCACAGGAATTGAGCTGTTCACAAAAAAGCTCTGCCAGTTAAGCTCTGTCAACTGCTCTGCTGAATATCCATATTTCTCCATTGCAGCCTGAACATATTTATCGTTATTCATTGCAATTATTCCTGCAGGTATGTAATACATATTAGCTACACAATGTTCAAAACCGCTTACTACAAATGCAAGAATCGGGAAGAATATCGCCCATACCTTACCGCCTGCATCCTTAGCAACTGCTGCCATAAGAACTGCTCCGCATACAAAAATATTACACATAATACCTGAGCAGAATGCTGAGCCAAAGCTCATTGTGGATTTTGAAAGTGCAACCTTAATTGTATACGCACCCAAAAGACCATCCGTATAATTGTACTGACCACCAAGATATACTAACAATGCTACAAGTACTGCACCAATCATATTACTGAAAAACACAATCAGCAGAACCCTTATCATGCTGAAGAACTTAACCTTCTTATCCAGTACTCCCAATATAAGAAGACAATCACCGGTAAATAATTCTCCACCGATAAAAACAATCATCATAAGGCCTACAGGGAAGATTATACCACCGATAAATCTCGCAATACCCACATTGGATACTGCATGCATTGCCACACTGCTCGCTGCGGCACCACCTCCGATGAACATTCCTGCAAGTATTCCCAACAATACAAGCCTTACAATATTCATTTTGGAACGGTTAACCTCTGTCTGTATGTTACCATCCACAACCTGAATTTGTGTGTTAATTAAACTTTGTGATTCGCTAGACATGACTATTTTCTCCTGTAAAAGTATTCCAAAAATATAGTTTAAACAATTTATCTTAAATTCGCAATACCTTTATTTAAAATAATTATATAGCCCAAGTCCAAAAAGAACAAGAATTATTACAGGAATTACAAAGGTACAATACCATCTCATAAAATTCTTCACCTTCAGGCCCTTGCCTTCATTAGCCTCTGCAACAAAATTGTCCCAGCCCCAGCCCTTCTTAGTCACACAGAACAATACAAATAACAATGAACCCATAGGAAGAAGTATATTGCTTACAAGAAAATCCTCCAAATCCATTATTGTTGTTCCCTCTCCGAAAGGTTT
Source organism: Lachnospiraceae bacterium (assembly GCA_045129695.1). Taxonomy (GTDB): domain Bacteria; phylum Bacillota; class Clostridia; order Lachnospirales; family Lachnospiraceae; genus Eshraghiella. The sequence continues at coordinate 13,420 of JBGVJZ010000010.1, forward strand.
AATAAAGCTAAGTACATTAAAGCCCAGTGCACAAGGAATTGAAAGCACCAGCATTAAAATTCCGTTAATTATGCAGGACTTTTTACGGCTCCAGTTAAACATGTCCATTGTACATGCAATAATTCCTTCAAATACTGTAAAAATAGTTGATAGTGCCGCAAATGACATAAATACGAAGAAAAGGCTTCCCCAAAGCCTTCCGAGCGGCATATTATTAAATACATTAGGTAATGTTTTAAAAATAAGTGATGGACCGCTGTCCGGTTCAACACCATAAGCAAAGCATGCAGGAAAAATAATTAATCCTGACGAGAAAGCAACAAAAGTATCCAATAATGCAATATTTACAGACTCTCCCATAAGTGAACGCTCTTTACCAATATAGCTTCCGAAAATCGCCATTGCACCCATTCCAAGACTCAATGTAAAGAACGACTGGTTCATTGCCGCGACAATTACATTCACAATTCCGACCTCTTTAATCTTATCAACATTAGGCATAAGATAGAACTTGAGTCCTTCTGCCGCACCAGGTGCAAAGAAACCTCTTATGGCAAGCACAACCATTATAACAATCAAAGCAATCATCATTACCTTAGTTATCTTCTCAAGTCCGTTCTGAAGTCCGAATGAACATACAAGAAAGCCAATAACAACAACGATTACCATGTACACAACCATTGATACGGTATCAGCCTGCATATTGTTGTAAAAATTGCTTATACCAGCTGCATCCAATCCTTCAAAATCACCTTTTGCGGTAGATACAAAATATTTTAACATCCATCCTGAAACAGATGTGTAAAACATCATCAGAATATAGTTACCTGTTACCGCAAATCCACTATGAATATGCCATTTGGTTCCTGCAGGCTCCAATGCCTGATACATCTTGGCAGGACTCTTACCGCTGGCACGTCCCATTGCAAATTCCATTGTCATAATAGGAATTCCAAGGATTGCCAGACAAGCAAGATATATTAATACAAAAATTCCTCCGCCATTCTGTCCAACCATGTATGGAAACTTCCATACATTACCGATTCCTATCGCACATCCTGCACTAAGCAGGATAAAGCCTAAGCGACTTCCTAATTTCTCTCTGTTCATCTCTACTACACCCATCCAATTTATTAGTAATTATTAATTTATAAAAACCTTTCTAATTATATCACATTTTTTCATATCAGAATAGTATTAAAAATAAAACTTTACTTATTTTGGACTATTTTCCCGTCCTTTAAAACTAGTACTCTTGTCGCCATTTTGGTCAAATCCTTATCATGAGTAATTACAAGCATGGATTTTCCATATTTCTTTACACTGTCAATCATAAGCTCCATAACATGATTTCCATTATCAGAATCAAGATTACCCGTCGGCTCGTCCGCCAAAATAATACTCGGCTTGTTAACCAAAGCTCTGGCAATGGCAACACGCTGCTGTTGTCCTCCTGATAGTTTAGATGGTAACTCAGTGCATTTATCTGATATTTCCAATGTTTTTAAAATATCCATAACATATTCCTTGTCTATTGATTTCTTATCAAGTCTTAAAGGCATAACAACATTTTCCCACACAGAAAGCACCGGAATTAATTGAAAAGACTGAAACACAAAGCCTATAGTATTTCTTCTATATTCAGCAAGTTTTTTTTCATTCTTTTCACGTAATTTTTCACCAAGCACTTTAACTTCCCCACTGTCGTATGATTCAAGACCACCAATTATATTAAGAAGTGTGCTTTTGCCCGAACCACTTTTACCCAATACTACAACAATCTCATTGTCATTAATCGTCAAATTCAACCCTTTAAGCACTTCATTATTCACACTTCCGTTCGTGTATGTTTTTTTCAAATCTCTTATTTCTATAATTGACATAACAATCTCCTCTATTCACAGCCAAGCATCTCTGATACACTAACTCTCATACTTTTATGTATTTTGATTGCAAAAAATAATATCAAAACAACCATTAATAATATGTTCAAAATAAATCCCCACCATCCAATTCCGATTTCTTCTCTAATTTTCAGGTATGCCATCACGCTAACAGGCGTTACAATAATCAGTGATACTATACTTGCCCTAATTTCCAAAAGCACCAATTCATATATCAGTGACTTTTCTAAAAAACATTTCTGAGCCCCGATACTCATAAGCATTCCAAGCTCACGTTTTCGCAGAGCAAAATTTTCTTCATTCATATTCTGTACAAGGAAAACACTTAATACAAACACTCCTAATGACAAGACAAATAAAATTGAAATTACTCCTATTACCTGTTCCTGCAACCTGTTTTTTTCACTTTCAAGATTAATAACCGTAGACAATGTATTACTCACTATATCAAAACATTGTTCTGCTACTGTTTCTGTGTCCACACAATCTATTAATAATGATGTATATGTATCAATTGAACCAAATATTTCTAATGCAATTGCTTCATTAATAATTACGAAATCCGTTCCAACGCTTTCCGGCGCAAAAGTCTGAGTCTCAAATTCTATCCATTGATTAATAGAAATTTCTTTTATACCTTCTACAGCCGCAGGAAAACAATATTCTGCATTTTCAATAGTCTTCAGATTAATTGAATCAATCTTTTCCGATTCCTGATAAATCTGACAGGCAAAAAAATCATTTTTATCCGGCTTCTTTATGTCATTATATTTACAAAACTGCTCAATCAACTCATCAGAATAAATAATCAAACCGATATTTTCATCTGATAATCCATATATCTCCGTACTCCAATAAACAGAGTCAACTTTATCTAATTTCTCAATATTCTGTTTAGTCTCCGACGATATCCAAAATGGTGAAAGTTCTTCGCTTCCTTCTATTATAGCCTGACTTAATGCGGAATGATAATTTCCGGAGTTTATTCTTAATGTGGCTATTGATACTGATGAATTCAAAATTGAATTCCAATCAATTGATGCTGCTAAATTGCCAATTACAGTTACTACAATTGATACTATTGAGAGAACAATTACAATAAGATTATTTCTGCTTTTATTTCTGATAATATTATTTTGTGCCACAAAAAAAGCCAAATTATCTATTTTATCCGTTGAAACTTTATTTTCTCTATTTAAAGCACTCACTGAATCTTTATTTTTTATTTGCATCATTTCCAACGGACCTGTTCTCAACATAGTAAAATAAACTATCAACATTGAAATCAAAATCGCCACAAACAATAACACAACCGTTACAGCTATAACCCAAATTGGAACCGTATATTCCTCAACTTCAACAAAAAGATTCAATAATTTCAATATAAATGCTGCTCCAATGCATTTTCCCAAAACAATACCCAAAATTGCACCTGTTAAACCACAAAAGGTTTCCTGTACAAAAAGCAATTGTAATATTTGAGTTTTAGCAGCTCCTATACATCGTATCATTCCAAACTGCTCATAGCTTTTATTTAAAAATAACGTTAAAGTACTGTAAACTATTAAGAACAATGATACAAAAGCAAATACAATCATAACTGCAAATGGAACTATTGCAGATGAATACATATTTTCAGAATCATTTGTTAACTCATTGTTATAATATGAATTAAGCCTGCAATTTTGAATTTTTCCTTTACATTCATTAATACATGCAAGCAAATCAATCAGCTCTTTTTCTATTGATTTCAATGTTCTGTTTTGTGCTTTTGTAATTAGTATATCGCCTTGTTCTAATATAAAGTTTTCCTCTTCAGTAATATTTTTAGCCGCGTTAAACGTAATATACACATTGCAATAAACATTATCTCCACTGTTATAGGCAATACCTGACACAAGAAATTCCCTCTTACATGTATGACCATAATTATCAGTAAATTCAACTACTATTGATTCCCCCAATTTACAATCTTTCATCAAACGGTAATTTTCATCTATACATATTTCATTATCATTTTGTGGAAAATTTCCTTCCACTAAAGAAAAATCAGAGAAGCTCTCCGGTGATTTACTATAACCTGTTACAGTCAGAAACATCTCCTTTGTGTCAATTTGAGAAGTCGCAACTTCTCTGCTATAAATAGTGGAATATCCCAGTTCTTCCATCTTATCAGATACATAAATAACATTTTCTTCTTCATCCATATAATATGTATCATACTTTGGTCCTTTTGAAAAAATACTCTCCAATCTATTAACCAATACACCACAGCATTGAAACAGAAAAAAAATTGTTGCGACTGACAGTGCAATTCCCATTACTACAGTAAAAATATGTTTTTTATTTCCTTTAATAAAAGCCAAAGCAATTCGTAGCATAACACCCTCACAAAATTCTTTCAGCTATTTTAACTTTAGTTCATTCCGCTCTGTATCTGTTTGTCTATTTCGTCATAATTGAATACATCACGAACTTTTCTATAGCATGCGGTGTATCCGCCCTCTGCCTTATATCTCCATCCTATACTGTATGGAGTAGCGTTATTATCCGCCAATGGCTCATAAGTTACAATACAATTTGGATGCTGTTCTTTAATCTTAGCCCAGTCATCTGCGGTGAAACCTACACGATTACCTGAATTAACATAACTAAGCTGCTCTAATGCAAGATTCTTAACCGGTGACAGATCAGCAACTCTTGTATGTCCAAGATTAAGGTTCTTAAGTCCTGTACACTGTGCAAGCGGAGTAATATCCGTAAGCCATCCGCACCATGCAAGCTCAAGGAACTCTAACTTCTTGCAGTTAGCAAGCGGCGACACATCTGTAATAGGACTTCCTGATAAAATGGCAATCTCCAAATCAGGCATATAGCCTAAGAAGCTAAGGTCTTTCATGTCAGTATTATGACCTAAATCCACATATTTAACCTTGGTAAGATATTTAAAAGGACCACTATTACTGTCATCCACATGATATACCGCTCTGAGGACTGTAGTATCTGTGAGCCAGCTTCTCTGCCATGAATAGATACGCCATACAACCTCTGTACGGCCTGCATAGGTATCTCTAATTCCTGCAACGACTTCATTGCTGAGTCCACAGCCATCCAGTTTGAAATATGTACATTTTGTAAGAATATCAAGTGATTCCCTGATTGCCTGTTCCCCTGCATCACCAATATTAACATTTACAAAGGATACAGTATTACTAAGTGTTGACAATGTTTTTCCATACAAAGAAAAAGAATAATCAAAAATCACATTTGGAGCTGCCTGCTGAAGCTTCTTAACATCTGCTTTAGTAAGACTGCTGTTAAGCTTAACCACACAGGTTCCGGTTAATGCCTTAGCATCTTCAACCGCACTGTCAATCTGTGCTGAATCAATATTAGTCCAGTCATATACCGGCCAGCTTGAATTAAGTTCAATTTTGGTATCCGTTATTACCTCAGGAGCCGGTGCAGGTGCAGGTGTAGGTGCCTCTGTTTCAGGCTCAGGTACAGTATATTTAACTGCCACTTCTGTATATGTATCTCTAAGCTCTTTAATCTGAGCCTCTGTTAATCCGGTATTATTAAAGGTTACTGCCGCAACATTTGGAAGATATTTCAGATTGTCCTTCAATACGGCATAATCAAACTGTTCGTCCGTCAACTCCAGTGAAATTACATCATTACTGATATCTGTTGCACCTATGGATACGGTGTAAATCACGGTAACATCAGGATGCTTATCCATGTATTCAAGAATAGCATCATAGCAAAGGCTTCCGGTTAAATCAGCTTTTTTGAGATTAGGATATTCCTCCAGCTGTGAAATTGTATCCTCTGTCACTACAATAATCAATTCCTCATCAAGCTTAACCGGCTCTGTCGGAGCAGGTGTAGTCTCCTGTGGAATTGTTTCCTGTGCAGATGTTGTTGGATTATCTGTCTTACCGGTGCTGTTGCCACAACCACTAACCACTATCATAGCTGCAACCGACAATGCCACAGCTCTGCTTACTATACTATATTTTGATTTCAATATATTACCCTCCATTTAAAAATTTATTTTAAATATTATACAACACAATACTATTTATTGTAAAGAAAAATGCCACCTATGATAGGAATCGTCTTTGCGCGGGAGTTTGACAGTTGAATATTAGAAAAAGTAGTTGCAGGTATTGATTTACCTGCATTTTTTGCGTCAAATTTTCTGTTTTATTTAGTAGTAGTTGGTGGTAATTTTTAAAGAAGTATGGTATACTAAAAGAAAAACGGAGGAATTATGAGAGTAACAACGACCAAATCGAAAAATTCAGAATCCTTTTATATCACCAAAAGTTTTAAAAACAGCAAAGGAAAAAGTACTTCTACCACTGTCAGAAAATTAGGCGTGCTTAATGAATTATTAAAAGAACATGGACCAACACGTGATGACGTTATGGCTTGGGCACGTGAAGAAGCCCGACTCGAAACGGAAAAATATAAAAAAGAGCAGGATGAGAAATCTGTCCGGATAACATTTCATGCTGACCGAAAACTTGATTACGACCAGCAAAAACTTTATTGTGGTGGATATCTCTTTCTCCAATACATTTACTATGGCTTGCAGCTGGACAAAACCTGCCGTAAGATTCAAGATAAATATGATTTTAAATTCGATATAAATGCCATTCTGTCTGATCTCGTTTATAACAGAGTTCTTGATCCCACAAGCAAACGCTCAGCATTTAAGATGGCACAGGATTTTCTTGAGCCACCTACATACGAACTTCATGATGTTTACCGTGCTTTAAGTATTCTTGCAAAAGAATCCGACCTTATACAGACCGATTGTTATAAAAACAGCAGCTTTCTTTACAATCGTGATTCAAGGATTCTTTATTATGACTGTTCAAATTTTTATTTTGAGATTGATCAGGAGGATGGCAAAAAGAAATATGGCAAGAGTAAAGAGCATCGCCCGAATCCGATTGTACAGATGGGACTTTTTATGGATAGAGACGGAATTCCTCTTGCATTTTCCATTTTCCCGGGAAATGAAAATGAACAGCCTTCCCTTAAACCACTTGAAACCAAGGTTATACAACAGATGGGCTGCGATAAATTTATATACTGCAGTGATGCCGGCCTTGCTTCCCAGGCTAACAGAAGGCTTAATCATACGGCTAACAGGTCATTTATTGTCACACAATCAATAAGGAAATTAAAGTCAGAATACAAAGAGGATGCTTTAAAGAAAACAGGGTTTAGAAGGCTCTCCGACCGGAAACCTGTTGATATTGAAAACCTTGAAAATGAAGATAGCAGCGAACTCTATTATAAAGAAATTCCATATATCAGTGGTGATATCGACCAACTGCTCATTATCACATATTCTCCTAAATTCGCAGAATATCAGAAACGAATACGTGATGCGCAGGTTGAACGTGCAGAAGCTATGATTAAAAGCGGGAAACTCAAAAAGAACCGCAAGAATCCTAATGATCCGGCTAGGTTTGTCGAAAAACTGGCCGTTACCCGGGATGGAGAAAAGGCCGACATCAGGTACTATCTGGACGAAGACAAAATTGCAAATGAAGAAATGTATGATGGTCTCTATGCTGTATGCACGGATCTTATCGACGATGATGTAAGTGAAATTTTAAAAGTAAGTGAAGGACGCTGGCAGATAGAAGAATGTTTCAGAATTATGAAAACAGATTTTTCAGCAAGACCTGTATATCTACAGCGCGATGAACGGATTACTGCACATTTTCTAATATGCTTCCTTGCTCTGCTGTCATACAGATTGTTAGAGAAAAAACTGGATGATAAATATACCTGCGAAGAAATTCTGACTACCTTAAAGAAAATGAATTTTGCCAGCATTGAAGAACAGGGCTTTATGCCCCTTTACAGACGGACAAAACTTACAGATAATCTTCATGATATATGTGGTTTTAACACTGATTATCAATTCATTACAAAACGGAAGATGAAAGAAATTCAAAAAATTAGCAAAGGGAG
>JBGVJZ010000011.1:0-65027 GCA_045129695.1 Lachnospiraceae bacterium
AAAAACAACCTGAAGTTTTACAATCCGCACAAGAACTTCATAATCTTCGTGAAAAGAGCAAGAATTGAAAGTCCATACAGATCGGCTACACAGACGCTTACTTTGTTCACTTTGGCAAAATCAAACGCAGCGCAAACGAAAGGGCAGTTTTTCTATATTTCAAGACTGCTTTTTCGTTTACGCTGCTATTGATTGTAGCCTAAAGAAGTTGTAATAACGAATAGGTATGTAGATATGAATAAGGACAGATTAATTGAAAACCTGACAGAACAGATAAAAGAGGCTCAACTGAAACTTGGATATGCTAGAGAGACAATCCGTTTATACTTTCCGGTTCAATCGATGTGTGGACTACTTCAGATAAAGTTAAGGAGCGGCAAAGAACTGGTCGAGTTATTGAAGGAAGAGAAGGGATTTGAGGAAACTGTACTTGGAAAGATTTGTTTTACTTTATGCAAGGGTGAAAGGATTGAGGTGTGTATACCTGCAACAGGAGCAGATTATGTATATGAGCGAGTACCGAATCCTTCATTCTTGGAAAGTGTAGTAGAATTGTTTAAGGATAATCATCATTTGACGATAGAAAAAATTTGTGCGTGTTTCGCACAATTTAACAATTCCTATATATGCGAGAAAATGAAATGTGGAACAGACTTTGACTATGTTCTGTTTTTTCCTGATCATAACCCGGATTCATGGTATTATTGCGTTAAAATGGAAATGGATCATACAATTTATCACCGATTTACAGAAATGGATTACAGGTTAATGATTGAGCAGTGATAATAAGGATGTAACAAAGGAGAAAAATCAGTTGGTTCGACTTATTGCTTATCCGGTTTTATGCCTTATCAATGCAGGAAAATTTATATTGTTTCAATAGGTATATATAGATATAATTTTGAGTAAAATAATTCTTTCAGAGGAATACATTAGTCAGATGTTAATTATAATACAAAGCCTAGAATGGAGCTTATAAATAATTATATAATTCCATATATTGAAAGTCTTAATGAAATACATTAGAAGCTTTAAAACTGGCTGAAGCTACGAATGATATTTTTAATATTATGTTTTGGCATACTGTAAGAAAGAAGGTTAGTTTATGATATTTAATGCAAAGAGGAATTATACGGGAAAATCCGGCAGAAGGTACGGATTATTTGCTGTGGCTGTAATTATTTTGACCTGTACAGTAGGGTGTGCAAACAGCAAAAGCAGGACAGAAAACACAACCAAAACACAGGAAGAATTAAACACAGAGACAAGTTATGAGCATACACCGGGGACAGCAACAGATATTACGGCTAATGCCAATAAGGCGTGGTATGATATGCTGGATTTTTCAGATGAGAAGGAGTTTGAGAATGCAACAAGGGGATTAATAGAAGCACCGGAAAGTGTTGTTATTTATAATGTGGATGGCACAGTTGCATGGAGTGTGGACGAACTGGGAGATGTTAGTGGTGAAGCACCTGATACCGTTAATCCAAGCCTTTGGAGAAATACCCAACTTAATGCATATGCAGGTCTGTTTGAAGTATGTGATGGCATTTATCAGGTTCGGGGGTATGATATGGCAAATACAACCTTTATCAGAACAGATAACGGCTGGGTTGTTTTTGACGTATTAATGTGCAAGGAAGATATGGAAGCAGCACTTGCATTAATGGAGAAGCATTTTGGGGAAATTGATGTTAAAGCGATACTTTACAGTCATTCACATGTTGACCATTTTGGTGGAGTTGAAGGAATAATTCAAAAAGATCAGGTTGCGGACAGTAATCTTTCTTTGGAAGAGCAGCTTGCGTCAGGTGATGTTGTTGTATTGGCACCGGAAGGATTTCTTGAGCATGCTGTAAGTGAGAATATTTACTCAGGTACGGCTATGAGCCGACGTGCACAGTATCAGTATGGTTCAATCCTTGATAAGGGTGAGACTGGTAGCCTTGCAATGGGGATAGGAATTGGTCAGTCTGTTGGAACTGTAACATTTATTGCACCTACATATGAGATTACAGAAGCGGATTGTGTAATAACTATAGACGGACTCGAAATTGAGTTCCAGCTTACTCCGGGAACGGAAGCACCTTCTGAGATGAACGCATATTTCCCGGAATATAAGGCACTCTGGATGGCAGAGAACTGTACCGCTACTATGCATAATCTATATACGCTGAGAGGCGCACAGGTCAGGGATGCCAGTGTATGGTCAGAATATATCCTGAAAGCTGAGCAGTTATATGCAGATAATACAGAAGTAATATTCCAGAGCCACAACTGGCCACATTGGGAGGATGAGGTAAGTGATTACCTTATCAATACTGCTTCAGTATATAAGTTTATTCATGACCAGACCTTGTATTATATTAATCAGGGATATACAGCCAATGAAATATCCAACATGATTGAATTACCTGATGATTTGGAAAAAGTTTGGTACATAAGACAGTATTACGGAACTTTATCACATAATGTTAAAGCAGTATATCAGAAATATATGGGATGGTATGATGCTAATCCTGTTAACTTAAATCCATTGGATCCTGCAGAATATGCTAAGAAACTGATTGAATATCTTGGTGATACGGATGAGGTATTAGAGAAAGCTAAGGTAGATTTTAATAATGGAGAATATCAGTGGGTTGCACAGATTACAAAGGAGCTTGTATATGCAGACCCAACCAATCAGGATGCAAGAAATCTTTGTGCGGATGCGCTTGAACAGCTCGGATACCAAGCTGAATCAGGTACATGGAGAAATGCATATCTGGCAGGTGCTATGGAGCTTAGATATGGTAATCAGGCAAATAAAGCAGTACTTGCTGCAAATTCTTCAATTATAAAAGAGATGACAGTGGAAATGCTTTTGGACTTTATATCTCTCAGAACAGATGCTCTGTCGGCACAGGAAGAGGATATAGCTTTTAACCTGTATATTGCTGACTTAGATGAGAAGTATTATGTAGTCAGAAGAAGCGGAGTATTGATGTATTATAAAGATATACATAACGATGAAGTTGAAACAACGGTAACATGCGATAAATTACAGCTTGTAAGGTATATATTAGGAGCTGAACCAGAAACACTACAGGTTGTGGGAGATGCTGATATTTTGGAGAAATTTACTAAGTATATGGGAAAAACTGATATGTACTTCAATGTAATTGAACCATAGATTTAATCGTATTTCAGGTTTATTTAATATAAAAAGCCGTACACATAATTGTGTGTACGACTTTTTTATATACAGCTGATTAACAGCTTACTAAACCGTTTTTTCCTCATTTTCATGCTTGCCTGTAAATTTCTCAAACAGATAAGAGAATGCTGCACTTGCAATAAATAATATAACACCGACAATAATTGAAACAGGACTGTAGGAAGGATTCTCCATTTTATAAAGTATAGCAAAAGGAGAAGCCGCAATAAGACCAAGAATTCCGCAGTAAGTAAAGGATTCAAATCGCTTTAACAGCCAGTTGATTAATTTGGAAATAAGAAGTACTCCAATGATACATCCGATTCCAAAAGGTGCAAGTATAAGCACACTGTTAAGAAGTCCTGACCCATCAAGATTCTTGAGAGCGGTAAGAAATACACTGATTGTTCCGATAACACCTGAATAATAGCCAAGCATCATCAACAGAAGTGAGCCGCTGATACCCGGTACAACCATTGCTGCTGCACAGATGATTCCCATTAATAAGAGAATTATCATCAATACAGGAGTCGGTTTTAATGATTCTGCTGTGGCAGTTGAAGGATTGGCTACAGCCATCCATACTGCGAGGGCACAGAATATAATAAACAGTATAACATGTAATGGATTAATTCTAGTTCTTTTCTCATTATCCAACGCTTTCTGTGCACTTGTAAATATTGCAGGAATTCCTCCGACGATAAGTCCGACGAAACACATACAGGTCTGGAATGAGTAGTTGCTCAGACAATGTGGGATTATGAAAGAAAACACACCAACACCGGCAATCATGCCAATTGCGATTGGCAAAAGAGTAAGGAAGGATTTCTTAAAATTTTTGATAATTCCGTTAATTGAACCAATTAATTTGTCATAGATTCCCATTGTTACAGCCATTGTGCCGCCGCTAACACCCGGAATGATATTGGCAACACCAATAAAAATACCTTTAATAATGTCAATAATAAATTTCATTATAATTGTCCTTTCAAATCTGATATCTTCATAATTCTAAAACTTTTACTTCATATAGTCAAGCAAAATGAAATTTGTAAATTTCATATGAAAATGAAATTCATACCTTGTACAAGTCCGTCATATATTTGACTAAAGGAGGTCGGACATGAAGCAGACAGATGTTTATCAGTATTTATCAGTCAGGTTACGAATGATTTTTGTAAAATTTCCACCGGCAATCAGAATCAATGAAATAAGGTTAAGAATCGGTCAGCCCGTAATAATTGAAACGGATGAGGGCGAGATGTTTATTTCTGAAACAGGACAGCCGGCATTAATAGGACAGGCGTACAGAGTGTGTGAAAGAGATATAAAGGAAACCTTGGAATATATAAGTAATTATTCCTTATATGCATATGAGGAGGAATTGAAAAACGGCTATATTACAATTCCCGGTGGTAACAGAATCGGAATCTGCGGCAAAACAGTTGTGGATTCGGATGGTGTAAAAACAATGAGAAATATAGGTTCAATTAATATCCGAATGGCACATGAGGTAAGCGGCTGCTCAGACTGCTATATGGAAAAGCTTTTTGAAAATAATGAGATTTGCAATACAATGATTATTTCTCCGCCATGCAGCGGCAAAACAACGATGCTTAGGGATATTGTGAGAAATTTGTCAAATGGATTTGCTTCACATACCGGGCAATGTGTGGGTGTGGTTGATGAGAGAAGTGAAATCGCTGCCTGTTGCTACGGTGTTCCGCAGAATAATGTTGGAATCAGAACGGATGTTATGGACTGCTGCCCAAAATCATATGGAATGATTATGTTAATCAGAAGTATGGCGCCTAAAGTAATTGCGGTTGATGAGATTGGCAGCAGGGAGGATGTGGAGGCATTGGAATACTGTGTTAACTGTGGAAGCAGAATGATTGTGACAATACATGGCTCTTCAATTGAAGAAATACAGAATAAGAAAATTTTGGAAAGATTGTTTTCAAAGCGGATATTTAACAGATTTGTTGTACTTTCAGGAACACCACAAAAAGGGAATGTTGTGGGAATATTTAATGCAGAGGGGGTAATGGTGTGAAGTATGTACCTAAAATAATCGGCATAGTACTTGTTGTTTTTGCCACAACAAGCTATGGAATTGCGATGGGCAGGGATATTAAAGCAAGACTTATGGAATTAAAGGAACTTAAGAAAATAATTTTTCTGCTTAAAGGGGAAATAAGTTTTGGACATACCCCGCTTCTTGAGGCATTTGATAATATAAGCAGACGTAGTAAGGAACCCTTTAAAAGTATTATTTCTTCTTTTGTAAAGTATGGTCAGGAAAGTGTCAAAAAGCCATTTAGTGAAATATGGAATACAGGAATAAATGAAAAACTGAAAAAGACGCATTTAACCAGAGAGGAGCAGCAGAAGGTTTTGGATCTAGGGAATGAACTGGGGTTAAATGATATTAAAACACAGCAAAATGCAATAGACAGCTTTGCAACAGAGCTTGATATGGATATTGAGCAGCTTGCCGGAGTTGTGCCGGGGAGAGTCAGGCTGTATCACAGTATGGGAATAATGCTTGGAATTGTCATTGCAATAATTATGATTTGAGAGGACTAAGTAATGGAAATAGGACTGATATTCAAAATCGCGGCAGTGGGAATAATTGTTTCAGTAATTTATCAGATTCTAAAACACAGCGGAAGGGAGGAGCAGGCTTTCTTAACAAGCCTTGCAGGTCTGGTTCTGGTGTTGTTCTGGATTATACCTTATATTCAGGAATTATTTGAAACTATTAAATCCATGTTTTCGCTATAGAAAGGAATAAAATGTTAAGAGTTGCCATAATTGGGCTGACAGGTGCTTTTCTTGCAGTGTTGTTGAGAAATCAGAAAAGCGATTTCAGTATGTATGTAATACTTGGTGTTGCGGTTATGATTTTTGCAATTATATGTACGCAGTTGGAGAGTATTGTAGCTGCTGTCAATACTTTTTCTACTTATGTAAATATTGAAAAGAAATATATTGTTATTCTCATCAAAATGACAGGTATAACCTATGTTGCCGAATTTGCGGCATCAATATGCAGGGATTTGGGATATCAGTCAATTGCATCACAGGTAGAAATGTTCGCAAGGCTTTCTCTTTTTGTTATCAGTATCCCGGTAGTAAGTGCATTAATAGAGACAATAAGTAATTTATGAAGAAAAAAATATTAATTTATACAATAGTCATATTATTACTTGTTCCGGTGGCAGTCTTTGGAGATGAAGCGGACAATCCGTCGGACATGTCATATTATGATTATTCGGAAATAACAGAGCTTACCAAAGAAGAGGGAATAGATTTTGAAGAGATTGTAGGGGATTTTTCAAAAGGAGATATTGATGGAGCACTTACTCAAATTGGTAATGGTATTTTAAATGTATTATTTGAGGAAATTGCGACGCAGAAAACCGTTATTGTTAAAATTATATCAATTGGTATAATTGCCGCACTTTTTACTAATATTACAAGTGCTTTTGCGACCGGAAATGTCTCTGATACAGGTTTTTATCTGACTTTTACCGCATTGCTTGGCATGCTGATGGCGGGATATCTTATAACCGCCAATATGGTAAGCGCAGCACTGGATAAGCTGATAGAACTGATGGAGGCAATTGTTCCTGTGTATATATTATCACTTGGCTTTGCGTCCGGGCAGAGTGCAGCAGGAGGCTTTTATCAGGTTACAACGCTTGCAATTGTTTTTGTTGAAAAAATTATTCAGACAATCATTATTCCGTTGATTTACATATATATGGTAACAGGTCTGATGAATAATATTGTAAATGAAAGCTTCCTGACTAAGGCATGCGAGCTTATTAAAAGTGCAGTTAACTGGATTTTAAAGGCATTACTCTCAGTTGTAATAGGAATTAATGTAATTCAGGGGCTCATTAATCCGATTGTGGATTCATTGAAAACATCTTCACTTGGCAAGGCTGCCGGCATGATTCCCGGAATCGGAGGAGCATTAAGTTCAATGTCAGGCATAATTTTAAGTTCGGGAACTCTTATCAAAAATTCCATTGGAATGGCGTCAATGGTTGCAATTGTAGTAGTATCCTTCAGTCCGGTGGTTAAGGCTGTTGTAATGTCCGTGGCATACAAAGCAGCAGGCGCGGTCATGGAACCTGTTTCCGATAAAAGAGTAATTAATTCAATATCCGTTATTTATGACAGTATGGGGCTGTTGGCCAAAACTCTGCTGTATGCGGTTGTTTTTTTTCTGTTGACAATTGCAATTGTGTGCTGCACAACCAACCATAATGTTGCGTGAGGTAAGGGTAGATATGTCATATTTCGTTCAATGGGTCAAAAATATTGCTGTTTTTTATATAATTGCTTCTCTGGTAATGCATCTCATTCCGGGTAAAAATTATCAGAAATATATAAAACTTTTTCTTGGAATAATTACGATTATTCTTTTGCTAAAGCCTCTTGGAGAGATTTTGAAGCTAGAGGATAATTACCGTAATTATCTGAATAATAACCTGAATTTTCAGATGCAGGAGTCCTTAAAAAGTGAGCTGCAGATAGTTGATGAATTGCAAAAAGAGGCTGTAATAGGGGATTACAAGGAGAAAATCAGGGAAAACATAAAAAATTATGTAGAAAGTATAGAAATTAAGTATATTGATGCAGATATTGAAATAGAATTAAATGAGCAAAAAAGTAATTTTGGCGGAATAACGGGTATTTCCGTATATGTTGACGATAATGGCATAACGGACAGCAGTGTTAATCCTTCGGAGGAATTAATATCAATTGAAATAAAAAAATATTTGGCCAACTTCTATAATCTGGATAAACGAAATATAAATGTTTATATATCATAGAAAAAAGGTGTGCCACAGGAAAGAAGAGAGGAAAGATTACAATGGGAATAAAAATACCCCCTAAGCTTAAGGATTTTTCAAAGAAACTTTTTACCAAGGAAAGGCTCCCGATAATTTTACTTCTGGGGGTATTGCTGGTAGTAATCAGCATACCGGTAAAAAAACAATCCGGTAACACCGGGGCAGCCACTACATATACTAATGAGGCAGGAGAGTCTGATTATGTAACCGGCATAGAAAAACGCCTTGAGGAGATTCTAAGGGCAACTGAAGGGGTAGGGCAAAATAAAGTAATGATTACTGTAAAAAACACAGGAAAAGAAATTTTGTATTCCCAGATGGATATTTCATCCTCAAAGGTAACGGAAAATGGTTCCGGAACCAACAGGGTATCGGAAGAAATGTCACAGTCGGAATCCGTAATATATACGGAGGAAAACGGCACACAAAAGCCCTATGTGCAGGACGAGGAAATGCCTGAAATAATGGGTGTGTTTATCATAGCAGAAGGAGCGGGTGAGGCAAAAACCGTTACCAGAATTACGGAAGCTGTAAGTACTCTTTTGGGAGTACCGGTTAATAAAATTAAAGTTATGAAAATGGAGGTAGCCTCTTGAAAAAAATTTTCAAGAAAAATCATATTATTATTACTGTACTGGCTTTACTTATTGCAGTAGCCGGATACATAAACTATACAGATAATATCAAGGACAAAGCCAAGGATAAGAATGTGGATCAGGTGGATGGGGAGATTCAGAACAATGATGCTGAACCTGATGATAATTCCATTACGGATCCGGGGTCAGTTGTGTTTACTTCTACACAGATTTCACAGTTTATTGTCAGTGCAAAGCTTGAAAGGGAGCAGGTAAGAGCTGCAAACAAGGAGACCTTACTCGAAATAATCGATAATGAAAATCTTCAGGATGAAGCCAAAAAAGATGCGATTGACCAGATGGTTCAGCTGACAGATGCTTCAGAAAGGGAGGCGGCAGCAGAATTGCTTCTGGAGGCAAAGGGATTTAGTAATGTAATTGTTTCAATTACCGGTTCTATGGTTGATGTTGTTGTGGAAACACCTGAATTAACAGAAAGTGATCTTGCACAGGTGGAGGATGTTGTTACCAGAAAAACAGGCTGCAGTGTGGATGCTTTAACAATTACGTCAGTGTCGTCATCCGAAGATAAGAATACAAGCGGTGAGGTAGCAGAAGATGAAGATAACCCTGATAAAGTAGTGAATAATAATGCAGATGAAGAAGAAGGTGCAAATTCAGATGAGGTTGCAGGAGATGTGTCTGAAGAAGAAAATATTGTGATTAAGTAAGAAGTGTTTGCAAAATATAGAGTGTTTTATTATAATTACTTTAAGATACAAATTATGTTTGATTTAAATCAGGAGGATAAAGATGGCAGATAATAAGAAGAAAATATCAAAATCATCATCATATACAGCAGAGAACAGCGTTGGAAGAATTCAGATTTCTGACCAGGTCGTGGCTGTTATTGCGGGAATTGCTGCTACAGAGGTGGAAGGTGTTGCTTCACTTGTAGGCAATATTACCAATGAAATAGTAAGCAGGATGGGAATCAAGAATCTTTCCAAGGGCGTTAAGGTAGAGATGGCAGAGACAACAGTATTGGCATGCGTTACCCTGAATCTTATGTATGGATTTAATATTCCTGAGGTTTGCAAAAAGGTACAGGAGAAAGTTTCGTCATCAATTGAGACGATGACAGGCTTGTCAGTTGCACAGGTTGATGTATGTGTGGCAGATTTAACTGTTAATAAATAATCAATATTTAACAAATTCTGCTTTTTAATTTTGTATATTTATTGTATAATGGGAGTGTCTGTATACATACAGACACTCTATTTTATTTTTGCAGAGGTTAATATGAAAAGAACAATTTTGAGAGAACATGTATTTCGAATTTTATTTCGTTATGATTTTTTTGATCTGAATGATTTTAATGAACAGAAGACATTATATTTTGATGAATATCCGGATTTGTCAGATTATCCCGAAATCAAGGAATGTCCTGTGATTTCTGAAATGGACAGAGCTGAGATTGATGTAAGAATTAATGATGTGGTAAGTCATATCGATGAAATTGATAATATGATAATTGAGAAGTGTACGGGTTGGAAATTGGAACGTATAGCAAAAGCGGAACTGGCGATAATAAGACTTGCTGCATATGAGATATATTTTGATCCGCAGGTGGATAAGGCGGTTGCTATTAATGAGGCTGTTGAACTTGCTAAGAAATACGGAGATGAAAAAGCACCGTCGTTTGTTAACGGAGTGCTTTCCAAACTTTAATAGCAGAGGTTCTTATGGCAAAGATTTATTCTGTGGGACAGGTTAACCAATATATCAGAAACATGTTCCAGTCGGATTTTTTACTTAAACAGATTAGTGTGCAGGGAGAGGTAAGTAATTGCAAATATCATTCTTCAGGACATATTTATTTTACCCTTAAGGATGGTGATGGTACACTTCAGGCAATTATGTTTGCAGGAAACAGAGGGAGTGGATTAAAATTTAAGCTTTGTGACGGCATGCAGATTGTTGCATCAGGAAATGTCACGATTTTCGAAAGAGATGGCAAATATCAGCTTTACGTCAGACAGATTGAGCAGTCGGGAATCGGAGCAAGATATGAGCAATTCATGGCACTTAAGCAGCAGTTGGAAGATATGGGTATGTTCGATTCCATGTTTAAGAAACCAATTCCTGAGTATGTTAAGAGACTTGGTGTAGTTACTGCTTCAACCGGTGCAGCAATCAGAGATATTATTAACGTTGCAACACGAAGAAATCCATATATTCAGATTGTGCTGTATCCTGCACTTGTTCAGGGTGATGGTGCAGTCCGAAGTATTTGTAAGGGAATAAGGACTCTGGATAAATATGGTGTGGATGCAATTATTGTTGGCAGAGGTGGAGGCTCAATAGAGGATTTATGGGCATTTAATGAAGAAGAGGTTGCGAGAAGCATTTTTGACTGCAATACGCCTGTAATATCAGCTGTCGGTCATGAGACAGATTTTACAATTGCAGATTTTGTATCGGATTTAAGGGCACCGACGCCTTCTGCGGCAGCAGAGCTTGCGGTATGCGATATCTCACAGCTTATGCATCGGTTAAATGATACGGAATATAATCTTCATGGGATGATGTTGCAGAAAATTGAGAATTACAGGATGCTTTTACAAAGCTGCCGTATGAGACTTGCATATCTTTCACCTGAAAATGTTTTGAATGAACATTTAAAGAGGCTGGCAGATTTAAAGGATTCATTGGACAGAAATATTAATACTAAGCTAAATGACCTTAACGGAAGATTAGCATTGTATTGCTCCAGACTGGATGGTTTATCCCCACTTGCCAGATTCTCTTCAGGATATTCGTTTGTTACGGATGAAAAGGGGCATGCTGTTACAGAGATTTCCCAGGTTAAGAAGGATGACAGTGTAACGATACATGTTAAGGATGGCAGTATTAATGCTACGGTAATTGATATAAATAGCGGCAGCTATAAATAAGCATGATAAGGAGACAGTAATGCAGATTGAAGAATCCTTTCAGGAATTAGAGAAAATAATAGCAAGATTAGAAGATAAGGATACGACTTTGGAGGAAGCCTTCAAAGAATATGAAAAGGGTGTAGGGATTGTTAAGGAATGCAATAAGACACTTGATAAAGTACAGAAGGAAATTATAGTTTTACAGGAGAATGAAGAAGGGGAAGAATAATGGATTTTAAGGCTGAGCTTGACAGAAGAAGTAAGGAAGCATGGAGAATAATAGAGCAGTATATTCCTGAATCAGATTCCAATAATGAGAATATTATACAGGCAATGTCATATAGTCTCGGCGCCGGCGGAAAGAGACTCAGACCGATCCTTATTCAGTCATTCTGTAATCTCTATGGCCATGACAGTGGGGCAGAGTATCCGTTCATGGCGGCAATGGAAATGCTTCACACATATTCACTGGTGCATGATGATTTACCGGCACTGGATAATGATGATTACAGAAGAGGAATTCTGACTACTCATAAGCAGTTTGGCGAGGCTGTTGGAATACTTGCAGGAGACGGACTTTTACACCTGGCGTATGAGACAGCAATCAAAAGCTTTGATGCTGCTGATAACATCCATAATGTAATTAAGGCATTGAAAATTTTCGGTAACAAAACAGGAATTTACGGAATGTTTGGCGGTCAGGCTGCGGATGTTATCAACACAGGCATGGAAATTTCTGACGATTTGTTATTTTATATATATAAAAATAAGACAGCTGCTCTTATTGAGGGGTCCATGATGATTGGTGCGGCTCTGGCAGGAGCAGGGGATGAAGATATTGCCGTAATTGAGAGAATAGGTCTTAATATTGGAATGGCATTCCAGATAAGAGATGATATTCTTGATATATATGGCAGCGAGGAGCTTTTGGGTAAGCCTGTGAACAGTGATGAGAAGAACAATAAGAAGACATACTTATCCATAAAAGGTTTTGGTCAATCCCGGAATGATATCGACAGATTAACAAATGAGGCAGTTAATATGCTGCAATTAATTGGTAATAATGAGAGGGAGAGAGTATTTCTGACGGAATTATTTGAGTATCTGATAGCCAGAAATATTTAGATTTTAATAATAGGAAGTAACGAAAATGATATTAGATTATATTAACAGTCCAAATGACATTAAAAAAATTAATCCTGAGGATTATGGTGCACTTGCGGAAGAGATAAGAGAATGTATTATTAAGAATGTAAGCCGTAACGGCGGTCATCTGAGTTCTACGCTTGGCGTTGTGGAGCTTACAATGGCACTGCATCTGTCTTTTAATCTTCCGAAGGATAAAATATTATGGGACGTTGGACATCAGGCTTATGCACATAAGATTCTTACAGGCCGTAAGGATGAATTTAAGACCTTAAGACAGCATGGAGGACTTAGCGGGTTCCCCACACTTAATGAAAGTCCTTGTGATGCTTTTGGAATGGGACATGCTTCAACATCTTTATCAGCAGCATTGGGAATGGTTAATGCAAGAGAACTGTCCGGCGGAGATAATTATGTTGTGTCAGTTATCGGAGATGGTGCTTTGACAGGTGGTATGGCATTTGAGGCTTTGAATAATGCTTCTAATGTTAAGAGTAATATGATTATTATTCTTAATGATAATGAAATGTCAATTTCTAAAAATGTCGGTGGCATTTCCAAGATGCTTACGAATATAAGAACCGATGAGAAATACAATCGTCTGAAATATCGTGTAAAAAACAGACTTGCAAGAATTCCGGATTATGGTGATGAACTTATTGGTAAAATTCACAAAACCAAAAGCTCAATTAAACAGATTTTTGTGCCGGGAATGATTTTTGAGGATATGGGAATTACTTACCTCGGACCGGTTGACGGGCATGATATTAATAAGCTTCTGAAGATGATTTCGATGGCTAAACGTCTGAATCATGCTGTACTTATTCATGTTCATACCAAGAAAGGTAAGGGGTATTCCTATGCGGAGAAAAAACCTTCATTCTATCATGGGATTACACCTTTTGACCCGGGGACGGGAGCTTTACTTGGACAGGATAAGATAAGAACCTATTCGGATGTTTTTTCTACACATATTGTCAGAAATGCCAAAGAAGATAACAGAATAGTAGCTATTACTGCTGCGATGAGTGAGGGGTGCGGATTAAAGAGATTTGAGAAGCTTTTTCCTGACAGATTTTTTGATGTGGGAATTGCGGAGGAGCATGCGGTGACATTTGCAGCGGGTCTTGCAGCGGACGGATACAAACCTTATGTTGCAATTTATTCTTCATTTTTGCAGAGAGCCTTTGATCAGGTGCTGCATGATGTGTGTATCCAGAAGCTTCCGGTAAGATTTATTGTTGAGAGAGCCGGAATTGTCGGAGCTGATGGAATTACCCATCAGGGTATTTTTGATATTTCATATCTTAATATCATACCTAATATGACAATTCTTGCTCCAAAGAACCGTTTCGAATTAAAGAATATGATAGATTATTCAGTTGATTTTGATGGTCCGCTGGCAATCAGGTTTCCAAAGGGTAAGGCATCTGAGGTATATTCCGATAATCTTGCACCAATTGAGTACGGTAAGAGTGAAATGCTTGTTAAGGGCAGCCAAATTGCGATTCTTGCAGTGGGTTCATGTGTTGAAACGGCTAATGAATTAGAGGATATTCTGATTGATAAGGGTTATAATCCTACGATTGTTAATGCAAGATTTATTAAGCCGATTGACGAAGAGCTTATTGATGAACTTGCGAAGAACCATGAACTTATTGTTACAATTGAGGAAAATGTTTTAAACGGAGGATATGGAATGAATGTCCTTTCGTATGTTAATAACAATAATATTGATGTTAAGGTTCTCACAAAGGCATTGCCTGACTGCTATATTGAACATGGTGAGTCAAGAGAGCTTAAGATGATATATGGATTAAATGCTTTGGATATTTCCGAAGATATTTTAAAAAGGATTGACAAATGAAAGAAAGACTTGATGTTTTATTAGTTGAAAGAAGACTTGCTGATTCAAGAGAAAAGGCTAAGGCGATTATTATGTCCGGTATTGTATATGTTGAAGGGCAGAAGGAGGATAAAGCCGGTTCAATGTTTGATGTCTCAAGCAATATTGAACTTAGAGGCGTTACCCTGAAATATGTCAGCCGTGGCGGATTAAAATTAGAGAAGGCAATGGAGGTTTTTCCGGTTGAGCTTACGGATGCGATATGTATGGATGTCGGCTCATCCACAGGCGGATTTACAGACTGTATGCTTATGAATGGTGCTGTTAAAGTGTATTCCGTTGATGTAGGGCATGGACAGCTTGCGTGGAAGCTAAGACAGGATGAAAGAGTTGTTGTAATGGAGAAGACCAATATCCGCTATGTTACACCTGAGAATATTGATGAGGTTCTTGATTTTGCAAGTATTGATGTGTCATTTATCTCTCTTACCAAGGTCCTTTTACCTGTTAAGAATCTGCTTAGAACAGATGGCAAAATTGTCTGTCTTATTAAGCCACAGTTTGAAGCGGGTAGAGAAAAGGTTGGAAAAAAGGGTGTTGTAAGAGATTATAAGGTTCACGAGGAAGTAATTGAAGAGGTTTTAAATTTTGCCGTTTCAATTGGTTTTGATATTGAGGGACTTGATTATTCGCCAATAAAAGGACCGGAGGGGAATATAGAATATCTCGCATGTCTTGTCAAAACAGATAAAGAGCATGGAGAATTTATTAATTCAATTAATATTGCAGAAGTAGTAAAGGAATCCCATGATAAGCTTTAAGGAGTAAATATGAATCGTTTTTATGTGGTATCCAATGCGGGCAAAGACAAAGGCTTTGAAAAGGCCCAAATAATATGTGAATATATACGAAGCAAGGGTTGCGAATGTGCATACCAGGAGTTTGATTTTACACGTAAAGCTTCTACATATAACAACGCAGATATTAACAAAATACCTGAAGGTACTGAGTGTGTGCTTGTCCTTGGCGGAGATGGTACTTTAATTCAGGCTGCAAGGGATTTAGGAGAAATCTCAATACCTGTTTTTGGTATTAATATCGGAAATCTTGGTTTCTTAACAGAAATTGATATGACCGGAGCTTTTCCTGCAATTGACAGTCTGATAAAGGATGAATTTTATCCGGACAGCCGTATGATAATTAATGGAAGTGTTATCAGGAATGATGAGGTTATTTACTCGGAGGAGGCTTTGAATGATATTGTCCTTAATAGAGTCGGACCTTTGAAAATTATTCATTTTGATATTTTTGTCAATAATGAATTTCTTATAAGCTATAGGGCTGACGGTTTAATTGTAGCTACACCTACAGGTTCAACTGCATATAACCTTTCTGCGGGAGGCCCGATAATCCGACCGGGAATTGAGTCCATCGTTATGACGCCTATATGTCCGCATATGCTTAATAAGAGCAGTGTTGTTTTTGGTAAGGATGACATTCTTGAAATACGACTGAACTATACGGGAGTATCAGGCGAGAAAAGAGTTGTAACATTTGATGGAGACCATTATTTTGAGCTTGTTGAAGGTGATAGAATTGTAATCCGTAAATCGGACAGAAAGGCAACTTTTGTTCGAACGGAAAATCATAATTTTCTACAAATTTTAAGGAATAAATTATCCTGATGAATGGAGTTTGTAATGAAGGTAGAAAGACATAGTAAAATCATTGAGATTATTGGAAAAAAGGATATAGAGACTCAGGAGGAATTAGCGGATGCTTTAAATTGCGAGGGATATAATGTGACGCAGGCAACCGTTTCCAGGGATATCCGTGAATTAAAGCTTTCCAAAATTTCAGTTAACGGAAGACAGAAGTATGCTGTTCTTAACAGAACAGATACGGTTCTTGTGGATAAATATAAGAGAGTTCTTAAGGATGGTTATGTCTCAATGAATATGGCTCAGAATATTCTGGTGATTAAGACTGTTTCAGGAATGGCAATGGCTGTTGCGGCCGCACTCGATTCGATGGATTGGAATGAAATTGTTGGTACCATTGCAGGTGATGACACAATTATGTGTGCAATCAGAACCGTTGAAGATACAAAAGCACTTATGGAGAAAATCCGAAAGGTTGTAATGTGATTTATTGGGGGTATATCTTTCCGCGGAAAGGAATTAATATATGTTAACAAGTTTACATGTGAAAAATCTGGCTTTAATTGAAGAGACTGAGATTGAATTCGGTAGGGGACTGAATGTTCTTACAGGTGAGACCGGAGCAGGTAAATCCATATTGCTTGGTTCTGTAAATCTTGCTCTTGGTGCGAAGGCAAACAGTGATGTTATCGGAAGATACGGAGATTCTGCATTTGTAGAACTCAGCTTCCATATTGAGGATTCAGAGAAAATTGCACGTTTGGAAGCTATGGATATTTATCCGGAGGATGGTTGTATAACCATATCCAGAAGAATTTTACCGGGCAAAAGCGTAATAAAGGTAAACGGAGAGACTATAACGGCAAGTAATGTCAGAAATATTACGGAGCTTCTTATTGATATACATGGTCAGCATGACCATCAATCCCTTCTTTACAAGAAGAATCATCTTGCGATTCTGGATAAATTTGCAAAAGAAGAATTATCAGAGCTTAAGACAAAACTTAAGAATGAGTTTTCAAAATATACCGACTTAAAAAAACAGCTTGAACAATTTACTCTGGGTGATGATGAACGTAATAGGGAGAAGGATTTCCTTAATTTTGAAATTAAAGAAATTGAAAAAGCCAATCTTAAAATCGGTGAAGATGAGGAGCTTGAAGCTCTCTATAGAAAAATAACCAATTCCAGAAATATTATGAATGAGCTGGATACGGTAAGCCATCTGTTAAGTTCCGATGGTGAATATAATGCTTCTGATATGGTTGGAAGAGCGTATAATGCCCTTAATTCAGTTATTCAGTATGATGAAGGTTTAAATCCTCTATTGGAGCAATTGGCTCTTCTGGACAGCCAGCTTAATGATTTTAATTATGATTTAAAAAATTATATACAAAGTATGGAGTTCGATGAATTTACTTATGTGGAAACTGAGAACAGATTAAATACAATAAATGGTTTAAAATCAAAATATGGTGGAACAATAGATAATATTCTTCAGTATGTAGAACAGTCTAAGCAGAAACTGGAATTTTATGAGGATTATGAATCCAATCTTGAAGCTACCAAAAAACAATTATCAAATGCCTTTGTAAATGTTCAAAAAATATGTGATGAAATATCAATGATTCGCAGAAATGCGGCAGTTAAATTATCAGAAGCAATACGCAAAGCTTTGGAGGATCTTAATTTTGAGCAGGTTCAGTTTGAGGTTGAGGTGCGGGTACTGGATACACCAACCGGAAATGGATGTGATGAAGCAGAATTTATGATTTCTGTTAATCCGGGAGAGTCACCTAAGCCCCTGGCCCAAATTGCTTCCGGTGGTGAATTATCAAGAATTATGCTTGGAATTAAATCTGTACTTGCAGGTAAGGATGAAATTGAATCATTAATTTTTGATGAAATTGATACAGGAATCAGCGGAAGAACTGCACAGAAGGTATCAGAGAAAATGTCAGGAATATCACGTAATCATCAGGTAATATGCATAACGCATCTTCCTCAGATTGCAGCAATGGCAGATACACATTTCCTGATACACAAGGAAATTGAAAATGGTTTTACCCGGACAGGTATTGATAAGCTGGATGATGACTCAATGATTGATGAGCTTGCCAGAATGCTTGGAGGAACGGAAATAACTGACATAGTAAGGCAGAATGCCATTCAGATGAAGGAGCTTGCCAGCAAGTCAAAATAAAAGAAAATTCTAACAGATTTATTTAATTTTTTTAATACATAATAAGAACAGGTTAACAGCCTGTTCTTATTTTTTTGGAGGTGTATTATGGAGCAAACAATAAAAAGAAAATACCGTGCTGTACTTCTTGGAATATTATTTCTGGTTCTCTGTTTAACATCTCTGGTATATGTAGAATATGTTAAAAGAGCAATACCGGACAATATATATATTGAAGAATATTCAGATGGAACAATTGATTTTGATTTGCCATTTATAGGTACGGCAGATTTACGTGGTAGTGATGGTGATGCAATGGAAACTTCACTGGATTTAAGCGGTCCGCTTACTATATATTCCGGTGAAATTGCAGAATATACTATGAATATAAGATTATTTGGAGTTATTGATATTAAAAGTGTAAAGGTTTCCGTGAGGGATGAGGAAAGTGTGATTGCAGGAGGGATTCCTGTCGGTATATACATTTGCACTGATGGAGTCCTGGTGGTGGATGTGGGAGAAGTAACAACTGCCTCAGGAGAAATCGAGTCGCCATCCAGAGGCATATTAATGCCGGGAGATTATATAACTGCTGTAAATGGAGAAGAAACTACGGATAAGGAGACATTAATTAACCAGATTGAAAAAAATAGTGGAACTTACATGACTATAACAATCAGAAGAAATAGCGAAATTATGAACGTAAAGATTAATCCCGTTAAAGATACAGATGGAAAATACAAAATAGGTACATGGGTAAGGGATGATTGCCAGGGACTTGGAACCTTAACTTATATAGATGAGGAAGGTGGCTTTGGAACACTTGGTCATGCAATTAGTGATTCTGATACCGGCAAAATAATAGAGATTGAATCCGGAAGATTATATACAGCAAAAATCTGGTCAGTAATAAAGGGTAAATCCGGCACACCGGGAGAGGTAATAGGTTCAATAAACTATGGAACCAAAACGTATCTTGGTGAAATTGATGAGAATAAAACAATCGGAATATATGGTACAGTGTCTGAAAGTATATATGCATATCTCGACAAAGCTTATTTGAACATTGCATATAAACAGGATGTACAGGAGGGCAAGGCATATATAAGAACCTTTGTAGGTGATGAAATCAATGATTATGAAATATATATTTGTGATTTAAATTATGCTGACAGTTACAGAAATAAAGGGATCGAATTTATGGTAACTGATGAAACTCTTTTGGAACTTACCAACGGAATTGTGCAGGGCATGAGCGGCAGCCCGATAATTCAGAACGGTAAGATTGTGGGTGCTGTAACACATGTATTTGTAAATGATCCGACCAAGGGGTATGGGATTTTTATAGAGAATATGCTGGAGCATTGAGAAATGTAAGACAGGAATAAAAGGCTACGACGCAAGTTTACTTGTGTAAGTAGCCTTTTTATGACTGTACTATACGGCGAATGCCATACGGTTTATGATATTATGAAAAGTAAAATTTGTTAAATTGGTATTATTAGTCCTCAATAAGTCTCAGACCGGCTGTATCTGTTACAGGTAGAGAGAAAGCGATGGATTTGGCTTTGCTGTCAAGTCCGGCATCCTTCATAATTGCCTGCATAATGCTGTTTTTCTGCTCGGTCTTGGTAACAATGTACAGAATTTCTTTCTCTGCGGCAAGCGATACACCCATGAATTTCTCGGCTGCTTCCTTACCTGTACCCTTAGCATGAATTACTGTTCCGCCATATGCCCCGGCAGACCTTGCTGCATCCATAATTAATTCAGTATATCCCTGTTCGGCAATAACTACAATAAGTTCATGAGCTGTATTTTTCAATGTGGATTCCTCCTCTTTCTTATAATTCTCATTCTCTATAAGATAATTCAAAGTTTTTCTGCCGCCGATACTGCTTAGTGGAATGGTGAAGGAGATACCGCCACCGGGAGCATCAATTTTGAGCTTTTTCTCAAGCTGCTTTTTAATATTAATCCATGAGTTTTCCTCTACAACAGAAATTGCAACTGCTTTTTCATTAGATTCCATACCAAGGTAATCGAGAATATCGTTAGCAGCAGTACCAAAACCTAATGTAAGGTGTATAACATTCATATTATTTTCTTTGAATAAATCAATATATTTATTTGCAATTTTTCTATCCACAATAGTGGTCATTAAATATAAACTTCCCATATTAGCCTCGTTTCTAAAAATTATAATTCAATAATTTCCATATCATCATATGCAGTTGTCTGAACCACAGTTTTGTGAAGCTTACGTTCTTTGATGCGGAATATCAATCCCATAATCTGGATTGTAATAAGCGGTGTCATGGCTACCATGGCAACAATACCAAAAGCATCGGTGATTATATTTCCGCCAAGTGCTTCACAGGCACCCATTGCAAACGGAAGCAGGAAAGTAGCAGTCATCGGACCGGAAGCTACACCACCGGAGTCGAAAGCAATGGCGGTAAATATTTTTGGTACAAAAAATGTTAAAACCAAAGCAATCAGATATCCCGGAATAAGAAAATACAGAATAGAAATTCCGGTAAGAACACGAATCATTGCAAGTCCGACAGATATGGCAACACCAATTGATAAGCTGGTTCCCATTGCTTTTGCAGAAATTGCTCCTGAAGTCATCTCCTCAACCTGTTTGGTAAGTACGAATACAGCGGGCTCTGCCTGAACGATGAAATAACCGATTACCATACCAATCGGAACAATAATCCACGAAAATGAAAGTCCCGCAATTGTCTGTCCAAGATAGTTACCGGCAGGCATAAAACCAACATTAACGCCTGTAAGAAAAAGTACCAGACCTATATATGTATATATTAAGCCGACTCCGATTTTAATTAAGGTTCTTTTGTTAATATCTCTTGAAATCAACTGAAAAACTCCAAAAAAGAAAACAATCGGAAGAATGGAAAGTGCCATTTCCTTCATGTATTCCGGTAATTCATGTAAAAATAATTTACCTAAATCTACAGTGTTATCAATTATAGGAATCGCCTCTGAAACATGTTCAGCAGCTCCCGGCTTAAAAATCATTCCGAGAATAAGTACTGCAAGAATCGGTCCAATGGAACACATTGATACCAGACCGAAACTGTCATCTTCAGCATGTCTGTCGCTTCGGATAGAAGAAATACCGATACCAAATGCCATAATAAAAGGAACAGTCATGGGTCCTGTGGTTACTCCGCCGGAATCAAATGCGACTGCAAGAAAATCCTTTGAAACAAAAGGGGTCAGTGCAAAAATAATCGCATAAAATGCAACAAGCAGATATGAAAGCTGTATACCAAACAGCATACGAAGAATCGCAAAAACCAAAAATACGGCAACGCCGATGGCGACGGCTACAATTAATGTAAGATTAGGAATGGAAGGAACCTGTTGTGCCAATACCTGTAAATCCGGTTCAGATATCGTGATTACAAATCCCATAATAAAAGTAATTAAAATAACAATCAAAATATTTTTTGATTTGGTGATAATGGAACCTGTACGTTCACCGATTGGCGTCATGGATAATTCTACACCAACATTAAAAAACAGCATTCCTACAATTAAAAGAACAGCACCAATAAGGAAGGTCATAAGAATACTTGGCGGAACTGGTGTTATGGTAAAACACAGCAATAACACAATTACAAGTATTGGAAATACTGCCTTTAAAGTTTCAACAAGTTTTTCTTTGAATTTAGAACTGATAGACAATTATGTAAAACCTCTTTCTGTTTTATTTAATTCAGTATATCATATAAAAATTAAAAATAATATAGCAAAATGGAGATTAAGTGAATTAGAAGCGTTGCAGGGATGTTACACAGAATATCCAAATCAACATTTCTAATTCTAAACTCTAATTTTACTTCTCCTAATTGCCAAAAACATTAATCCCGCAGTAATTATTTCAGATGTCGGAAATGCCAGCCATATACCTGTCATTCCAAATAGTTTTGACAATACAAACGCACAGATTGAAATAGCAATAATACCTCTAAGAATTGAAGTAATGAATGCCCAAAGAGCTGATTCTGTTGCACTTAAATAACCTGTGCCCACAATATTGAAGCCTGCAAATATAAAACCTATAAAATAGAGCGGTAATCCTTTAATTGCATATTCATACATAATTTTATTATTGTCACTGTTAAAAATATTAACAATTGGTGATTTTAGCGTATTAACAGCAAGTACCATTATTGCCGCAATAATTAAGGCTGTAACAATGGATAATTTGAGAATTTGCCGGATGGATTTATGACTACCTCTGCCGTAATATTCACTGAAGAGCGGTTGTGACCCCTGTGAAATTCCGTTAAATATTGCAGTTGCAACAATGGCAACATTAGCAACGATTCCGTATGCACTAATGCCTTCATTACCGGCAAGCCCAAGAATAAGAAAATTAAATATAACCGTAGTAATCCCTGAAGATAATTCTCCAATAAAAGCAGAAATACCTAACTGGCAGGACACAGCCAGTTTTTTAAAAGAAGGCAGCTGCAATTTGAATTTTATATTATTTTTACCGGAAATAAAATGAAAACTGCAGATTATAACACCAACAATCGGAGAAAAAGCAGTTGCAAGTGCTGCACCGGACATTCCCATTTTAAGAGGAAACATAAGTATATAATCCATAACAATATTAAACAGACTGCTGCTTAATGTGGCAGCCATTGCCAATGATGGGGAACCATCGTTTCTTACAAATGCATTAAAAATATAATTAAGCATAAAAAACGGTGCAAAGGTCATAAAAATTTTTGTATAAGGTGTTCCTAACTTTACAATATCGGTATCTCCACCAAGTAATTTGATAAGCTTGTCAGGAATAAGTAAACCTATTAATATGAAAACAACACTAATAACAATTGACCAGAAAATTGAATTACTAAAATAATCTTGGGAATCAGATGCATTTTTGGCAAATTGGATCTTAAACTTTGTAGCTGAGCCCACACCTATCATTGAGCCAATTGCAAAAATAAAGCTGTATAATGGCAATACAAGATTAAGGGCAGTAAGACCATTGGCACCCTCTGCCTGTGAAATGAAAAAAGTATCTGCCAGAATATATGCTGAGATACCAAGCATCCCTAAAATGTTTTGAAAAACATATTTACTGAAAAGTGAAGTTATATTTGTTTTTTTGCTAAGTGTGTTCATATTATTCCTTCTTGTATTAAAAAGTACCGCAGAGTTATCTACTGCGGTACATATAGTATTATTGTAAAAGTTTTATTGTGTAGCCCTGTGCACGAAGATTATCGATTAAAGCCGGTAAAATTTCAACATTGGTATTTGAAACAGCATGAAGAAGATATAATGCACCCGGATGAGCAGCATTAGTTGCTTTTGCTAAAGCTTCGTCGTATGACGGCTGGTTAGCAGTATCATAATCCTTATATGCAAAACTCCAAATTACGGTTTTGTAACCAAGGCTTTGTGTAAGTGCAAGGGAGCGGTATGAGAAATGTCCCTGTGGTGGTCTGAACAGGTGCATTCTGACACCATAGTTTTCAAGAACGTAATTATGAATAATCATAATCTCATCACGCATTACATCAAGCTCTACGGATGGCATGGAGTAGTGGGTAGTTGAATGGCTGCCCAATTCATGGCCTTCATCAATGATTCGCTGTACTGTTTCAGGATTATTCTTAATAAAAGAAAGTGTAGGGAAGAATACTGCCTTAACACCTTTTTCTTTAAGGATATCAAGAATTCTGTTAGTATTATTGTTATATTCATAACCGAGATCAAATGTAAAATATACATTATTATCCTCCGGCATAATAAAATATGCGTCATAGCTTCCATATTTATCCTGATAATTAATGGAAGAATAAGGACGATTATTGGCATCAACGCTGCTGCCCGGACCATATACTATAAGATCATTGGCCATTGATTCAAGTTCAGCTCTTGTATAGAGGAAGCCAAAACCATCCTTATCAGTTATTTCTTCAGGCTCGGTAGTAGAATCTTCAGTAGTTGGCGGTTCTGTCGAAGGCGCCTCTGTTGTTGCGTTTTCAGTGGTGCTTTTTTCAGTAGTACTTTCTTCTGTAGTGTTGTCTTCATAAGTCTGTTTTGTGGATTCGGCGCCGGAACTTTCCGATGTGCTGCCGGAGTTTGTATTATTGCAGCCGACTGTGAGAAGAGAACATACAAGCAAAGATAAAATTACTTTTCTAATAAATTTCTTCATTTGATTTGATTAACTCCTTTTCATGAATTTTATAAATGCTCCTTACATAATATACAATTCTTCGACATAAATCAACTTAATTTAAATTTTTCCAATACTTTAATTAATTTGCGATTTATGGTATTATTTATAAAAAGGACGGAGGACAGGATGAAGAAATACAGGGATTTTTGGGGAAGTGTTCTTACAATTCTAAGCACTGTAATTATATGTGCATGCGCAAACAGCTATTACATACTTAGTTTGACAAAATTTCCTATACTAATAGTTATTATTATATTTTGTATGGGGGGACTAATGCCTTTTTATTCAAAGCAGAAGTTTCCGGGGAAAAGGTTTGTGTTCTGTAAATACGGAGCAAAATGCCTTATTATTTTTGTGATTTCTACTATAATAACATTAATACTTAATTTTTCAGCTCTTTTTGTACTGATTCCTGATAATTGGAGAATATGGGTTATTAATGCAATAATAGCGTACCTGGTTGAAGCAGTAATCTTCTGGATTGGAATTATATGTGTATATTGTACATCAGTTCAATTGGGAATACAGATAAGAGTCTGGGGACTGGTTCTGGGAATGGTGCCGGTTGCCAATCTTATAATGTTAGTTAAAATAATCCGTACTACATCAGAAGAGATTAATTTTGAATGGAAGAAACACATGCTAAACCTCAGCAGGAAAGATGCCGGAATATGTAAGACAAAATATCCAATATTAATGGTACACGGAGTTTTTTTCAGGGATTCTGTCAGGTTCAATTACTGGGGAAGAGTTCCGAAAGAACTGGAGAAAAATGGTGCAACGATTTTTTATGGTGAACATCAGTCAGCAGCTTCTGTTGAAAACAGTGCTTTAGAGCTTGCTGAGAGAATACAACAGATTATCAGGGAAACAAATTGCGGAAAAATAAACATTATAGCTCATTCGAAGGGCGGACTTGATTGCCGTTATGCAATTTATAAATACAATTTGCAGGAATATGTGGCTTCACTAACAACAATTAATACTCCCCACAGAGGATGTAAGTTTGCAGATTATATTTTAGATAAAGCACCGGAGGCTGTGAAAAACAGGATTGCATTGACTTACAATGCCACACTCAGAAAAATGGGAGATGTGAATCCGGATTTCCTTGCAGCAGTAACTGATTTATCTTCAATAAGGGCTGTTGAACTGGATGAAATGCTGCAACAGCCGGATAAGGTATTCTGCCAGAGTGTGGGATCCAAACTGAATAATGCAGTGGGTGGTAAATTTCCGCTCAATTTATCATACAATTTTGTTAAGAGTTTCGACGGATATAATGACGGACTGGTTGGCGAACAATCGTTTAAATGGGGTGATAAGTTTATGTTCCTTACTACTACCGGCAGAAGAGGAATATCACACGGGGATATGATAGATTTAAACAGAGAGAATATACCTGGTTTTGATGTGCGTGAGTGGTATGTAAATCTGGTGTCAGATTTAAGAGAAAGAGGACTGTAGATTTTGTCGAATATTGCGACGAGTTAGCATTGATTCGACTTTTATCAGCATATATAATACTCTATGGCTTTATTGCTAAATTAGGAGGGAAAATATATGAGTAAACTGACTTGCGCAATTGCAGATGATAATGACAGAATGTTACAGTTATTGGGAGATGTTTTAGAAACGGATCCGCAAATACAAGTTGTTGGTAAAGCACGTAATGGAGAAGAAGTAATTAATGAAATTAAGTGTAAACAGCCGGATGTGGTTTTGTTGGATATTATTATGCCAAAAATCGACGGACTCACGGTTATGGAGCTGGTTAATCAGGACAAGGATATTAAGAAGAAACCGGCATTTATTGTAGTAACAGCAGTTGGGCAGGAAGGAATTACGGAGGATGCCTTTAATCTGGGTGCAAATTATTATATAATGAAACCTTTTGATAATAATACTCTGTTAAACAGAATAAAGTATATAGGTAATAATCTGGGAAGATATCCGGCAGCAACAGTGGTTAAGAAAACTAATATCCAGACCAAAAGCGAGGATATGGAAATAAGTCTGGAAAATGAGGTTACAGGCAT
This sequence comes from Lachnospiraceae bacterium, assembly GCA_045129695.1. Taxonomy (GTDB): domain Bacteria; phylum Bacillota; class Clostridia; order Lachnospirales; family Lachnospiraceae; genus Eshraghiella. The sequence continues at coordinate 26,703 of JBGVJZ010000011.1, forward strand.
TATTCATGAAATAGGTGTTCCGGCACATATCAAGGGATATCAGTATCTGAGAGATTCCATTATTATGGTTATTAAGGACATGGATATGCTTAATTGTATAACTAAGGTTTTATATCCGACAATTGCCAAGAAATATGATACTACATCAAGCAGAGTTGAGAGAGCAATCAGACATGCAATTGAAGTCGCATGGACAAGGGGTAAAATCGAAATACTTGATGCACTTTTCGGTTACACTGTAAGTAATGGCAAAGGAAAACCTACCAATTCGGAATTTATTGCATTAATTGCAGATAAAATTCGTTTGGACTATAAAATGAGATAAAAAATATGTTTCATTTACTTCCCTTATATGTTACAATATTTATAGTTTATTTGCTATGGAGGTAGTCAGATGAAGAATGTATTGTTTATTGCTTCAGAAGCAGTTCCTTTTATTAAAACGGGAGGACTTGCAGATGTTGCAGGTTCTTTACCAAAGTATTTTGATAAAGAGAAGTATGATGTAAGGGTTATGATTCCGAATTATAAATGTATTCCATGGGAATATAAGCAGAGAATGCATTTTATCACTAATTTCTATATGGATTTATCATGGAGAAGTCAGTATGTCGGTATAATGGAAATGGAATATGAGGGAGTACATTTTTATTTTATTGATAATGAATTTTATTTTGATGGCTTTAAACCATATGGATATATACATCAGGATATTGAAAAGTTTGCTTTCTTCAGTAAAGCAGCATTGTCAGCCCTGCCATTAATTGGTTTTAGACCGGATATTATTCATTGCCATGACTGGCAGACCGGATTGATTCCTGTATATATGAAGGAGAGGTTCAGTCAGAATTTCTTCTGGGGAATGAAATCGATTATGACCATACATAATCTTAAGTTTCAGGGTATTTATGATACGAAAACAATCAGGGATGTTACAGGACTTCCGGCATCGTTTTTTACACCGGACAAGTTGGAGGCATATGGTGATGCCAATTTCCTTAAGGGTGGTATAGTATATGCAGATCAGGTTACGACTGTCAGCCAGAGCTATGCAGAGGAGATTAAGATGCCGTTTTACGGTGAGAAGTTAGACGGACTTATGCGTGCACGTTCCAATTGTCTCACAGGTATTGTTAATGGTATTGATTATAATGAGTTCAATCCTGAAACAGACCATAGAATTTATCATAATTACAATCAGCTTACTTTCCGTAAGGAGAAGGTTAAGAATAAGATTGAACTTCAGAAGGAGTTGGGACTTGATGTTGACCCTAAGAAGTTTATGATTGGTATCGTATCAAGACTTACGGATCAGAAGGGCTTTGATTTAATTGCTTACGTAATGGATGAGCTTTGTGCTTATGATGTTCAATTGGTAGTTCTTGGAACCGGAGAGAGCAGATATGAGAATATGTTCCGTCATTTTGACTGGAAATACAATAACAGGGTAAGAGCCTGCATCTATTATTCAGAGGATATGTCCCATAAGGTATACGCCTCATGTGATGCATTTTTAATGCCATCATTATTTGAGCCTTGCGGACTCAGCCAGTTAATGAGCTTAAGATATGGAACTGTTCCTATTGTAAGAGAGACCGGAGGACTCAGAGATACTGTTGAGCCTTATAATGAATATGAATGTACCGGAACAGGCTTCTCATTCTCTAATTATAATGCACACGAGATGCTTAGAACCGTTCAGTATGCAAAACATGTTTATTACAATAACAAAAGAGAATGGAACAAAATTGTTGACAGAGGAATGTTAACAGATTTCTCATGGAGCAGTTCAGCACGTAAGTACGAAGAATTATATGACAGAATGTAGTGTTTTGAAGGGTGCCTCGAGAGAGTAGAATATTGAGTTGGAATAATGCCTGGATATGTTGAGTATGATACATATTCAGGCATTTATTGCATTAAATATTTATTCAGAAATTAAATGTATTCCGGAAATATCAGGTGTAATATTCATTGAGTAATTGGTGTGATAGATTACGAAACCGAGTGCGGCACCCGGAACCTTCTTAATTTGTTTTTTCTCGACATAATCTATTTCAACTTTTTCCATATCCCTGCCTTTTGAATAATATGCTGCAAGCCTGGCGGCTTCTTCAAAAGTGTTATCGGGAAGGTCTTTGCCCTGACTTTTAACTATTACATGTGAACCCGGCATATTTTTGGCATGGAACCACCAGTCATTACCGACGGCAAGCTTAAAAGTGAGTTCTTCATTCTGAATGTTGTTCTTACCCACATATATGTCAAAGCCATCACTGGAAATATAGTGAAATGGCTTGCTTTTGGATTTCTCAGGCCTGCCTTTTTTGTCATTGATTTTATTTTTGATAAATCCATAGGTAACAAGCTCTTCTTTTATCTGAATTAAATCATCATATGATGTTGCAATTTCCAGTGAAGTTTTAATTGATTCAAGCTGGTCAATCTCTGCTTTTGTGGATATTGTTAATTCGCTTAATGCTTCATAGGTTCGTTTCTGTTTATTATATTTTTCATAAAATTTCTGACTGTTTTCCTGTGGTGTGAGAGTGGAATCCAGTGGAATAGTAATTGTTGTGTTATCATAATAATTTAATACAGAACATTCCCTTGAACCCGGTTGTATCTCATAGCCATATACATTAAGCAATTCTCCAAATAATTTATATTTGTCACGTTTTTCGGTATCCTTAAGCTGTTTAAGCTGTAAATCGTATTTCTTATAGTTTCTGTCAAGAGCTGTATTAATTACCTGACGTAAATCCGCTGAACGCTGACGAATCCGGGATATATTGTTTTTAGCAGCATAGAAATGCTCCAGCATAACGCTTACGGAGTCATAAATTTTACAATCCTCCTGTGGGAAGGAAGATGGCAACGTGACATAAAAATCCTGAGGCTGTCCATTACGGTATGCAATGCATGGTATAAAATTACAGGCTTTAATATCATCCATATAATTATTAAATATTCCGGCAATATGAAGTGCTGAATTTTCATCAAGCCCGCATGCTGCAATACCTGAATCTAGGGAAGCTCCATAGCATAAATCTTCAGCAACTAATGGACTGAAACCCGTATAGGTGGTATAGATTGCCTTTGAAAGAGGCTGATTCTTAGTTAAAGCACAGGATTTAAATTCGTCCCTTGTGGTGTTAAGGGCGTTAAGTTTTTCACCTGTATTTGGAATAAAATAAGTAAAACCCGGTAAAACCTCACGGACGGAGCTTACACTTGCATTGATACGTTTGATACTGTCAATTATTCTGTCATTATCATCAGTAAAAATAATGTTGCTGTGTTTGCCCATCAATTCCACAATGAGATGTTTAGTGCATAAATCACCCATTTCATCAAGATGTTCAATATGAAAATCTATAATACGCTCAAGCCCCGGCTGTGTTATAGATATAATTTTCCCATTGTTAATATGTTTTCTCAAAAGCATACAGAAATTTGGTGCGGTAAGGGGAGAAGGTTTATTGTTATCTGTTATATATGCAAGGGGGAGACCTGCATTGGCAGACAGTAGGAGACGTAATTGCCCGGAGGCTGTCTTTATGGTGAGCAGCAGCTCATCTTTCTCCGGCTGTGCAATTTTGTTGATTCTGCCGTCTTTTAATTTATCATTAAATTCCTTCACAAGCGCGTGAATTGTTATTCCGTCAAAAGCCATAATACACCTCTAATTATTTTATCAGAGAAAGTATAACATTCTTTTTCATTATAGGCAAATATAAGTGTACTTTTAAGGTGAAATGTGATAAAATATGCATGATTATGTTGTATATAAGTGGAGGTTACTTATGATAAAAAGTATGACTGGTTTTGGCAGATGTGAGGTATCTGACTCTGACAGAAAAATAACAATTGAGATGAAATCTGTTAATCACAGATATTTTGAGCCGGGAATCAAGATGCCTAAGAAACTCAATGTATATGAGGCGGGAATCCGTACACTGCTTAAGAAATACATTAACAGGGGTAAAGTGGATATTTTTATCACATATGAGGATTATTCCGAGAACAAGTTCTGCCTTAAATATAATGAAGACCTTGCCAATGAATATATGAGTATTTTCAAATATATGTCAGAGCAGTTTGACATTGAGAATGACATTAAGGTTTCAACACTGTCAAGGTATCCTGAAGTCATTACGATGGATGAGCAGGCGAATGACGAAGAAGAGGTGTGGAATCTTCTGGAAAAAGGACTTACCGGAGCCTGCGAGCAGTTCGTTGAGAGCAGAATTTCAGAGGGAGATAAGCTTAAGGTGGATTTAATCGGCAAGCTTGATTATATGCTTGAGCTTGTCGATAATATTGAAGAGAGAAGCCCGAGAATTATTCAGGAGTACCGTCAGAAGCTTGAGGATAAAGTGTATGAGCTTTTGAATGATTCCAATATTGACGAGAGCAGAATTGCTACTGAAGTAACAATTTTTGCTGATAAGATATGTGTTGATGAGGAGACAGTAAGATTAAGAAGTCATATTGAGAGTACCAAGGATACTCTTAATGAAGGCGGAAGTGTCGGTCGTAAGCTTGATTTTATAGCTCAGGAGATGAACAGGGAAGCCAATACAATTTTATCCAAGGCTAATGATTTGGATGTTTCCAATTGGGGAATTTCACTTAAGACCGAAATTGAGAAGGTAAGAGAACAAATTCAGAATATTGAATAATGAGGTGGAATATGAGCTTTGTTAATATGGGATTCGGTAATATTATTAACAGTAACAAAATTGTTGCAGTTATATCTCCGGATTCCGCACCATCAAAAAGACTTTTGCAAAATTCCAAAGAATGTGGTAAAGTAATTGACGCAACACAGGGAAGAAGAACAAGGTCATTTATTGTGACAGATACGGGTTATCTTGTTTTGTCTGCGTTGCAGCCTGAGACTATCGCAGGCAGAATAAGAGAAACTGATGATATAGGAAATTATAGAGGTGAAGATGATGAACAGAGGTAAACTGGTTATTGTTTCAGGATTTTCAGGCGCGGGCAAGGGAACGGTTATGCATCAGCTTATAGCTAATAATTCCAACTATGCTTTGTCTGTTTCAGCTACGACAAGACAGCCTCGACCTAATGAGGTAGAAGGTGTTTCATATTTTTTTAAGACTCATGAAGAGTTTGAAAATATGATTGAGAATGACGAGCTTTTGGAATATGCACGTTATGTGGATAACTATTATGGAACACCAAAGGCCTTTGTTGAAGCCATGAGAGATGAGGGCAAGGATGTACTGCTCGAAATAGAGATGCAGGGTGCAATGCTTGTTAAAGGAAAATGTCCTGATGCAATTCTCATTTTTATTACAACGAAGGATGCTGTCACATTAAGAGACAGACTTACAGGAAGGGGTACGGAGACGCCTGAGGTTATTGAGAAACGTATGGACAGAGCAAGAGAAGAGGCTCAGGGTGTTGAGAATTACGACTACATTGTTGTTAATGATGTACTGGAAGAATGTGTGGAAACTGTTGACAGAATCGTCAAAAGTGAGCATAATAGAACAGACGATAAAATTTCCATAATTAAGGGAATTTGTAAAGAGTTATCATAAATGAATAAAACTTAAAGGAGAACAGACAATGATACATCCATCTTATTCAGAATTAATGAATGTAATTAACAGTGAGGTAGAACCGGGAGAACAGCCTCCTGTTCAGAGTAGATATTCAATCGTTATTGCTACATCTAAGAGAGCAAGACAGATTATTGACGGAGCACCGACTTATGTTAGCGGTAAGGGCAAGAAACCGTTATCAGTTGCAGTTGAAGAGCTCTATCAGGGTAAGGTTAAAATCGTCGGAGACGATAAGGATAGCGAATAATTGGATTTTTTAGAGATTTTAAAGGTTATTGTCCTGGGTATTGTTGAGGGAATCACTGAGTGGCTCCCTATCAGCAGCACAGGGCATTTAATTCTTGTAGACGAATTTCTTAAACTGGATGCAACAGACGAATTTAAAGAGATGTTTGATGTTGTTATTCAGCTGGGAGCAATTCTTGCCGTTATTGTAATTTATTTTAAGAAATTATGGCCGGTTGACAGGCTGAAGAATAGTAGGAAATTGTCTTGGAATAAGGATAAGCTTATTCTATGGGGTAAGATTCTTATTGCATGTATTCCTGCCGCCATTATAGGCATACTATTTGATGATTATATTGACAAAATATTCTACAATCCATATGTTGTTTCAATTACCCTGATTATATATGGTATAGCCTTTATAATAATTGAGATTCTGCACAAGGGTAAGGAATTTAAGCTTAAATCCCTTGGAGAGATGTCGATCAGAACAGCACTTATAATAGGAGTATTTCAGGTGTTGGCACTGATTCCGGGAACCTCACGTTCAGGTGCAACAATTGTAGGTGCAATGCTTATCGGAACGGATAGAACCGTTGCGGCCGAATTTACTTTTTATCTTGCAATTCCTGTAATGCTTGGTGCAAGCCTTCTGAAATTATTGAAGTTTTTCACAGGTGGAGGCGTGCTTGGCGGAACAGAAGTTGTGTATTTATTAACAGGAATGGCTGTTGCATTTGCTGTTTCTATTGTTGTAATCAAGTTCCTTATGTCTTATATCAAGAAGCATGATTTTAAGGTGTTTGGAATATACCGTATTGTATTAGGAATAGCAGTACTGGTATTTTTTGCTTTGGTATAATTATGATGCTGTGGGGAGAAAATAATTTTCCACAGCATTTTTGTGTTGCAACATAACAAAATAAATGATATCATCATAAAAACTAAATTTAATTAATCAGGAGATTACATCGGAGGTATTTATAATGAAGTACAGTGATATGTCAGTTGAAGAGTTACAGGCGCTCTTAGCTCGGTTGAATCAGGAATATGAGGAGATGAAGGCTTTGGGCTTAACACTTGATATGTCTAGAGGAAAGCCGTCTTCAGCACAGTTAGATATATCCAATGATATGTTAGATGTGTTTAATTCCGGAAGTGATTGTAAGAGTGCAGAAGGGATTGACTGCAGAAATTACGGAAATCTTGAAGGAATTCCGCAGGCACGTAAGCTTATGGGTGATTTAATGAGAGTTCCTGCAGAGAATGTTTATGTATGTGGTAATGCAAGTCTTAATATTATGTATGACTGTGTTGCCCGTGCAATGATGTTTGGTATAATGGGCTGTACTCCATGGTGCAGACTTCCAAAGGTTAAATTCCTTTGTCCTGTACCGGGATATGACAGACATTTTAAGATAACAGAGCTGTTTGGAATTGAGATGATTAATATTCCAATGACCGGTGAAGGACCGGATATGGATTTGGTTGAGAAGCTTGTTGCTTCCGATTCAAGTATTAAGGGTATCTGGTGTGTTCCGAAATACTCTAATCCACAGGGTATAGTGTACTCAGATGAGACAGTAAGCAGATTTGCCAATCTTAAGCCTGCTGCTAAGGATTTTAGAATTTTCTGGGATAATGCTTATATTGTTCATCATATTTATGATGAGAGTATTGAGATTCCTGAAATTTTATCAGAATGTGCCAAAGCAGGTAATCCGGATATGGTATATGAATTCTGTTCAACTTCTAAGATTACGTTTGCTGGTGCCGGAATTTCAGCGATTGCTGCTTCAGTGGACAATCTTAAATGGATTCAGAAGAGTCTTACTGTCCAGACAATCAGCTATGATAAGCTTAATCAGTTAAGACATGTATTGTATTTTAAGGATGCTGACGGAATTAAAGCACATATGAGAAAACATGCGGATTTCTTAAGACCTAAATTTGATGCTGTTCTTAATATTTTTGAGCAGGAACTGGGTGATACAGGTGTTGCAGAATGGACAAAGCCGATGGGTGGATATTTCATCTCATTTGAAGCAATGGAGGGATGTGCCAAGGCAATTGTTGCTAAATGTAAAGAAGCGGGAGTTGTTTTAACAGGTGCAGGTGCACCATTCCCATATGGAGTTGACCCTAAGGATACTAATATCAGAATTGCGCCATCATATCCGACTCCTGAAGAGTTAGAGAAGGCAGCTAAGCTTTTTGCACTATGCGTTAAGCTTGTAAGTGTTGAGAAGCTTCTTTGTAAATAATAATTCACAATAAATAATTCTTACAAAGGGGAAGTATAATGAATACATTTGGTTTTATAGGAATGGGTAACATGGGACATGCCATGTTGAACGGACTTCTCAAGGAGATTCCGGCTTATCAGATAAGATTTACCGATGCATCAGAGGTAATCAGAACACATGTAAGTGAAGAGACGGGTGTTACAAGTATTCCGACTAATATTGAGCTTGCAAACAGTGTTAAGTATATTGTTCTTGCAATTAAGCCGCAGTGCTATGATGAGGTAATTAAAGGAATCAGAAATGTAGTAACAAGGGATAAAATAATTATTTCTCTTGCTCCGGGAATTACAATTGAAGATATTAGAAACAAATTTGATTCGGAGGTAAGAGTTGTACGATGTATGCCAAATACTCCGGCACTTATCGGTGAAGGCATGACGGGAGTTGCATATGATTCAAGACTTTTTGATGTTGAAGAGATTGATACAATTTCACGTTTCTTTAATTCCTTCGGTAAATTCAGAGTTGTTGCAGAGCAGTTATTGAATACCGTTACATGTGTAAGCGGAAGTTCACCCGCATATGTATATATGTTCATTGAAGCATTAGCTGACAGTGCGGTTAAATACGGCATGAGCCGACAGGACGCAATTGAGTTTGCGGCAATGACTGTTAAAGGTGCTGCTGACATGGTACTCACAACTAAGGAACATCCTGCTGTACTTAAGGACAGAGTGTGTTCACCTGGCGGAACTACAATTGCAGGTGTATCAGCACTTGAAGAGAATAATTTCCGTCATGCAATCATTGCGGCAACGGATAAATGCTATGAAAAATGTACAGGAATTAAAAAATGATTGAGAAAATTCAAAGACTAAAAAGAGAACTTAAATACAGCGGAGCAATTGTTGATTTCTATACCGACACTATGCATTTTCCTAACGGAAATACTGAAGAGTGGGATTACATAGCACACAGAAAGGGTGCGGCGGCGGTTATTGCAGTGCTTGATAACGGAAAGCTTCTGATGGTTAAGCAGTACAGAAATGCTCTTAACAGAGAGACACTGGAGATTCCTGCCGGAAGCAGGGACAGTGTTGATGAACCGACCATTGAGTGCGCAGCAAGAGAACTCGAAGAAGAGACCGGATACAAAGCAGGCAAATTAGAACTTCTTTTAACCATTCAGACAACGGTGGCATTCTGTAATGAAGTGATTGATATTTATTTTGCTACGGATTTAGTTAAGACCAGTCAGAAGCTTGATGAAAATGAATTTGTTGAAATCGGTGAGTATTCAATGGATGAGCTTTTGGATATGATATATTCATGTAAACTTCAGGATGGTAAAACTGTGTCGGCAATACTTGCGTACAAAGCTAAATATTTATCAAAATAAAGTCTAAATATTACCTCGTTTTCATATGATTAGAATATGGAAATGAGGTTTTTTAATAATTTAACAAAAAAATATATTCTGCTATTTCCGCTGTGTATTTTAATAGGAGCAGTGGGAATTAATATGCTTGGTCCGGACAAGGTATGGGAATGGAATCTGTTTGATATTGATTATCTGACAAATGTTTCAACAGCTGATTTAAAATTTACCGAAGTATTGTATTTTCTATTGAAAAAAAGGAGCCTGCATATTGTGTTGATTGTACTTGTATGTTTTTCAACCATACGGGACAGACTGCTGTATTATGTTGTTGCATGGATGGGACTGACATTTGGAGTAATCCTTGCGGCATTATTTTTACAATATGGATTTAAAGGAATATGGATATTTGCTATTGGAATTCTGATTCATATATTAATATATATTTTTGCAACAATAATGCTTCTGTATATCAGTGTAAAAAACGATAAAAATGTTCTAAGTGGGGGATACATACTGCCTTTTATACTGTTTTTGGCGGGTATAATGGTAGAATCTTTATTAAATTGGGGTGTTTTCCCAAAAATACTGGGACTTTATCATTAATAATTCTTGATTTTGTCACCTAATACGGATATAATAAAATTTATCGTTTTTGAATCACAAAGGAGAATTTATGGAGAGTTACGTAGAGCAGTACATACTGTATCTGCAAAGGGTGAAGAAAACCTCTGACAATACTGTCGCAGCATACAAAAGGGATTTGAATAAGCTGATGCAGTTTTTTTCAGAGCATGTAGTTGATGATTTTGGGAAGGTTACATTTACGGATTTGAATTCTTATATTCTGACACTGGAGAAGGAAGGATGCGCTTCCTCTACGGTATCAAGAAATGTGTCAACAATCAAATCATTTTTTACTTATCTATTTAGAATGAAAATAATAGAGAATGATCCGGCAATTAATTTGAAGGCACCGAAGATTATCAAAAAGGTTCCCGAGGTTCTGACTGTGGAGGAAATGGACAGGCTGTTATCCCTGCCTGATGATTCTGTTAAAGGGATTAGGGATAGGGCTATGCTTGAGCTGCTGTACGCAACAGGTCTCAAGGTTTCTGAAATGATTTCAGTTAAGCTTAGTGATATTAATACATCAATGCGGTATATCCGACTTGTTGATGGGGATAAGGAGAGAATTGTACCTTTTAATATTTCTGCGAAGAGTGCAGTGGAAGAGTATATTAATAGCAGCAGGGGTAAATTAGTTTCCGACAGGGATTCACAGGAGATTCTGTTCTTAAATTATACAGGTGAGCCAATGAGCCGACAGGGCTTTTGGAAGATTATTAAGCAGTACGGTGAGATGGCGGGACTTGGCGAGAAGCTTACGCCACATGTATTCAGACATTCCTTTGCAGCACATATGGTTGAAAATGGTGCTGATTTGAAATCCTTACAGGAGATGCTGGGGCATTCCGATATTTCTTCAACACAGATATATTCGTCTTTCAGTCATTCAGGAATAAGTGCGGTATATGAGAAGGCACATCCGAGAAAGTAAGTACTTAATCCTACATGTAAAAACCACTGAACTTTATTCCAAAACTGGGTTAAAGCTTCAGTGGTTTTTGATTAAAACAGATGATTATAGGAAAATTAACACTGCTCTGCAATTGTAAATAACAATTTCTCTGAATCATCCCATCCAAGGCAAGGGTCGGTAATTGATTTGCCGTATATGTGTTCGCCGATTTTCTGGTTGCCCGGCTCAATATAGCTTTCAACCATAACACCTTTTACAAGGCTGCGGATATCGCTGTTCATTCTGCGGCTGTGAAGAACGTCCTCAACAATTCTAAGCTGTTCATTGTACTGCTTGTTAGAGTTGCTGTGATTAGCATCAACTACAACAGCAGGGAATGGAAGTTTGTGTTCAGCATACATTTTGTTGACTAAGAGTAAATCCTCATAGTGGTAGTTAGGAACACACTGACCTTTCTTATTAACCGCACCACGAAGTACAGAGTGGGTGAGTGGGTTACCTGATGTGCGAACCTCATTGCTTCTGTAGATAAAAGTATGAGGATGTGATGCAGCATGAACTGAGTTAAGCATTACATCATATCCGCCGGCAGTAGGGTTCTTCATTCCTACAGGAACGTCCATACCGCTTGCAGTAAGACGATGCTGCTGATCCTCAACGGAACGTGCACCGATTGCGACATATGATAAAGTATCGTCGCAGTACATCCAGTTCTCAGGGTAGAGCATTTCGTCAGCAGGGAAGAAGCCTGTTTCACGAATTACATCTAAGTGAAGCTTACGGATTGCCTTAATACCTGCAACCAAATCCGGTTTCTTCTCCGGATCCGGCTGGTGAAGCATACCCTTGTAGCCGTCACCTGTGGTTCTTGGCTTGTTGGTGTACACACGGGGGATAATAATAACCTTATCCTTAATCTGTTCCTGAACCTTTGCAAGTCTTGTAACATAATCCATTACAGCCTCTTCATTATCAGCTGAGCATGGTCCGATTACTGCAACAAACTTGTCTGATTTACCTGTAAATACATCTCTGACTTCTGCGTCAAAAGATTTTTTCTTAGCTATAAGCTCTTCACTCAAAGGAAATTCACTTTTAATTTCCTCAGGAGAAGGAAGATTTTTTAAAAATTCAATACTCATAAATTCAACCTCATTTATCCTGTTTATATTTTCAAAGCGTATTTTAACATTATTTCGGTTCTAAATCTACCTCTTTTTGCATATTTATTACATTTTACCATTGTTTTTTTACCTGTTACCTTCAGGATGTTTACATTGAAAAGGAGTTTGATATATAATCTAACCATGGAGATGAGATATGAAGATAAGGATTGAAATGGTTGCTCCCGGAGATGAAGAGATTATTGTTCGGGTGAGCGAACTGAATGAAACAGTGGGAAGAATTCAAAAGGCAGTCTCGGAGATTACTTCCGGTAAATCTACACTGACCTTGTACAAAAATGATACTCAGTATTACATAGAACTTAATCAGATTTTGTTCTTTGAAACAACTGGAAACAGTATATGTGCACATACTGCAAAGGAAGTTTTTACGACAAAAAGCAAGCTCTATGAGCTCATGGAAATTCTTCCGCCATCATTTATGCGAGTATCAAAGTCCACAATACTTAATACAAAGCATGTATATTCTATTACCAAAAATATTACTGCATCAAGTGAAGTGGAATTTAAGAATACACATAAAAAGGTTTATGTGTCCAGAAATTATTACAAAGATTTAATCAGCAAATTAGAAGAAAAGAGGTTTTAATAATGAGAAGAGGTAGACTTAAATCAATAGTGTGGGGATTATTACTTATTGTATCAGCTTTATTCATAGTTTTGTCAGTAATGGGGTATATTGACAATGTAGGACCGGTTAAAACAATTTTTACAATTTTATTTGCAGGAATTGCTATTACAAGCTTAATTGATTTGAATTTTTTTGGTGTATTTTTTCCAATGGCATTTGTCGGAATGATTTATGACAGCCGACTTGGAATTGAGAAATTGACACCATGGCCGATTCTTGGAATTGCGTTATTGCTTACAATTGGTTTTTCACTTATTTTCAAAAAAAAAGAGCATTTTTTCCATAAGAATTATTCAGAGGGCAGGGATGAATATATAATTGATATGGATGACGAGAATGGTGAGGTTATTAACTGTAAGGCTGAATTTAATGAATCTGTCAAATATATTCACTCCAAAAATTTAAAGAAAATTAATGTTAAATCTACATTCGGCGGAGTAAAATTATACTTGGATGGTTCTGAAATTCCGTCTAAATCAGCGGGTTTGGATTTGGATGTGAGTTTTGGAGGCGTAGAATTATATATTCCAAAGGACTGGGATGTTAAAATTCATGGAGCTGCATCTTTTGGAAGTATTGTAGAGAAAAATCATGCATCAATTAATGATATTTCACCGGTGCTCCATCTGACAGGAAGCGTCAAATTCGGCGGCGTTGAAATTACTTATGTATAAATAATATTAAAGGGGTTTGTGTATGGATAAGAGAAGAGTAGTATGGATTGTTTTGGACAGTGTGGGAATGGGAGCACTTCCGGATGCAGCAAGGTTTGATGACGAGGGTGCCAATACAATCGGGCATATCTGGGAATATAATGAGGGACTTGATATTCCCAATCTGATAAAGCTTGGTTATGGCAATATATACGGAATGAATCTTATTCCAAAATGCAGCAATCCTATTGGGGCATATGGCAGGATGGCAGAATTATCAAATGGTAAGGATACCACAGTCGGACATTGGGAAATGACAGGCGTCATTTCCCATAAAGCATTTCCAACTTTTCCGGATGGATTCACTGATGAGATTATATCTGAATTTATTAAGAAAACAGGTGTGCCGGGAGTGCTTGGCAACTGCGTTGCGTCGGGAACTGAGATAATAGAAAGCCTTGGAGCGGAGCATATACAAAAGGGAATGCCTATAGTATATACCTCCGCTGACAGTGTTTTTCAGATTGCATATTATGTAGGGAGGGATTCGGACTGCAATGAAACGGATTTGGATAAATTAAACAGATTGTATGAACTATGCCAGACAGCGAGAGACATATTAAGAGGTGATAATGAGGTATCAAGAGTAATTGCAAGACCTTTTATCGGAATGAAGGGTAATTATACAAGAACTTCTGACAGGAGGGATTACGCAATTACACCTCCGGATTATAATCTGTTAAACTGTTTGAAAAATCAGGAATATGATGTAATCAGCGTTGGTAAGATAGAGGATATTTTTGCCGGTTCGGGAATTACGGAGTCAACACATACCAGGAACAACATGGATGGTGTGGATGTTATTCTTAAATATATGGCAGAGGATAATCACGGATTAATTTTTGCTAATCTTGTTGAATTTGATTCTACGTGGGGACACAGAAGGGATGCAGCCGGCTATGGAAAGGGACTTGAGGAATTTGATGCCAGACTACCGGAGATTTTTGCTTCACTCAGAGAAGAAGATATTCTGATAATTAATGCCGACCATGGTTGTGACCCGACCTATAAGGGAACTGATCATACAAGAGAATATGTTCCTGTACTTATTTATGGCAGAAATGTTGAGCCGGCTGATATCGGAACACGCAAATCCTTTGCAGATGTGGGACAGACAATTGCGGAATATCTGGGTGCAGAACCGATTGTTAACGGAGAAAGCTTTCTTTCGCAAATTGAAAGGGGATAAATACTATGAGAATGTATGACATTATAAGCAGAAAAAGAGATGGTTATGTACTAACCAAAGAAGAGATTAATTTTTTTGTAAAAGAGTATACCAACGGTAATATTCCTGACTATCAGGCATCTGCGTTAACTATGGCAATTTATTTTCAGGGCATGAATGCTGACGAGACAGCAAACCTTACAATGGCGATGGCTCAGAGCGGTGATGTGTTGGATTTAAGTCCTATCGGGGGAATTAAGGTGGATAAGCACAGTACGGGTGGTGTTGGCGATAAGACGTCACTTGTATTGGGACCAATGGTTGCTGCTCTGGGAGTGCCTGTCGCCAAAATGTCGGGAAGAGGACTTGGTCATACGGGTGGAACAATTGACAAGCTTGAAAGCTTTCCGGGTTTTGTTACAGGACTTGATGAAGACACCTTTTTTAAAAATGTAAATGAAATTAAAATAGCAATAGCCGGACAGACGGGCAACCTTGCACCGGCTGATAAGAAATTATATGCATTGAGGGATGTTACTGCGACTGTTGATAATATATCACTTATTGCCAGCAGTATCATGTCTAAGAAAATAGCTTCAGGAGCGGATGTCATTGTCCTTGATGTAAAGGTGGGAAGCGGGGCTTTTATGAAGACGGAGGAAAAAGCACTTGCACTTGCAAAGGAAATGGTTGCAATAGGTACTAAGGTTGGCAGAAAGACAATGGCGGTAATCAGCAATATGGAGGAGCCGCTTGGATATGCTGTCGGTAATGCCCTTGAGGTAATAGAGGCAATCAATACATTAAATGGCAATGGACCGAAGGATTTACTGGAATTATGTTTAACACTCGGCTCTTATATGGTTGTAGGTGCAGGAGTGACGGAATCTGTTGAAGAGGCTGTAAATATACTTCGTGAAGTAATTAACAATAAAAAAGCCTTGCAAAAGCTTGCAGAGCTGGTACAATACCAAAAAGGCAATTCACAGGCTGTATATGATACAACATTGCTTCCAAAGTCATCAATTGAATATAAAGTAATGGCTGACAGGGAGGGTTATGTATCTGCCATTCAATGTGAAGAAATTGGTGTGGCTGCAATGATTCTTGGAGGAGGCAGGGAGACTAAAGATAGTGTTATTGATTTATCCGTGGGTATTATACTTAACAAAAAAGTAGGAGATTATGTTTCAAAAGGTGATGTAATTGCAACCTTTTATGCTAATGATGAGAATAAGCTCAAGGCGGCTGTTGAAAGATTTAAAAAAGCTTATTCTTTTAGCGATGAAAAGGTCTCTGCACCACAGCTGATTAAATACATTGTTACGAAAGAGGGAGTGACTGCAATATGACAGAAGCAAAGATACAGCTTAGAAAATGGATAAGTGAGAGCGATAATATTGTTTTCTTTGGTGGAGCCGGTGTCAGCACAGAAAGTAACATACCTGATTTCAGAAGTACGGACGGTTTGTATAATCAGAAATATGATTATCCGCCTGAAACAATTTTAAGCCACAGCTTTTTTATCAGAAGGACTGAGGAGTTTTATCGCTTTTACAGGGATAAGATGATATATAAGGATGCAGTTCCCAACAAGGCACATATTGCTCTTGCCAAATTGGAAGAGCAGGGAAAATGCCGTGCGGTAATTACCCAGAATATTGACGGATTACATCAGGCAGCAGGAAGCAGGGAAGTACTGGAGCTGCATGGAAGCGTGCTTAGAAACTACTGTATGAAATGCGGCAAATTTCATAATATTGATGTTATTTCCAATTCGGATGGAATTCCGAAATGTGACTGCAATGGGACAATTAAGCCGGATGTTGTGTTATATGAAGAGGGACTTAATCAGGAGATTTTGTCAAAGTCTGTTAATTATATTGCCAATGCAGATGTGCTTATCGTTGCGGGTACATCACTTACCGTATATCCGGCTGCAGGATTAATTGATTATTATAAAGGCAGCAAACTGATACTGATTAACAAAACTTCAACTCCAAGGGATTCTTATGCCGATCTGATTATTAATGAATCAGTTGGAGAGACACTTTGGGATTGCTTGTAGAATAAGGAGAATTGGAATGATAGAAGTAAGTCACATAGGAAAGGATTTTGTATCGCCTAAGAAATATCCCGGTTTAAAGGGTGCGATTAAAGGTCTTTTTTCAAGAGAAAAGGTTACAAAAAAGGCAGTAGAAGATATTTCTTTTACTATTCAGGATGGGGAGATTGTAGGTTATATCGGTAGTAATGGTGCCGGAAAATCAACCACCATTAAGATGATGACAGGAATTCTTTCGCCTACACATGGAAAATGTCTGGTAAATGGTATTGATCCTAATAAGAATCGTAAAGAAAATGCACAGAATATAGGTGTTGTATTCGGACAGAGGACACAGCTGTGGTGGGATTTGCCTTTGAGCGAATCCTTTACAATTCTTAAGGAAATTTACAATGTTTCTGATGAAGATTATAAGGAACGTATGCAATTCCTTAATAATGTGCTGGAGCTTGATGATTTCTTCGATATGCCGGTGCGTACTTTATCACTTGGACAGAGAATGAGAGCTGACCTTGGTGCAGCTCTGTTACATAATCCAAAGGTTCTCTATCTTGATGAACCGACAATCGGACTTGACCTGGTGGTTAAAGATAATATCAGAACTGCAATCAAAGAAATTAACGAGAAATATAATACTACGGTAATTCTTACAACTCATGATATAGGTGATATCGAGGAATTATGCAGTCGTATAATTATCATTGATGAGGGACGTAAGATATACGATGGTTCACTTGAGGCACTCAAGGATACATATGGTAATATGAGAAAAGTTACTATGGAGGTAAAATATCCTAAGAAGCTTGAGGGATTTGATCTGGCAGCCAAGCTTTCCGTCAGTGAAGATGAATGTCAGATGGAATTTGGCGAAAATAACAGCGTCAGCATTACATTTGAAAAGCACAAGGTTCAGCTTCCGCATATAATGCAGCTGATTATGGAAGTGACAGAGGTTAAAGATATTCAGATTCAGGAAACAGACCTTGCCAAAATTGTTAAAGCAATATATACAGGTGATGGAGTCGATAATACTGTTTCAAACAGTGAGGAAGGTGGATGTGATGATAAATAAGCTTAAAATTTATCTGCCTTTTGCCTCCAATGAATTAAAAAGACAGTTAGCATACAAGGGTGCGTTCTATCTTTTCATCGTTATAAGTCTTTTCAGCTCATTTATATCGTATTTCCTATGGATGGCAATATACAAAAGCTCGGGAGGAGATGCCCTTGGCGGACTTTCACAGAACGAAATGGTAGTATATGTGTTTATGGTATATATAACCACGTCAATAGTTAATATTTCCATATCCAAAGAAGTAGGAATGGATATAGTCAAAGGTCAGGTTGTAATGAATCTGATTAAGCCTATAGATTATCGTATGAGCCTTATTTCAAAGGCATTCGGTAATATGGTTTACCGTTTTTTTGTACCGGGTATAATTATCTGGATAGGTCTGGAAATCTATAAAGCAAATGTTCTCGGAATGGGTGTGACAGGAATTGAGAATATTCTGTTATATCTCCTAAGCTGTATGATGAGCTTTCTGATATATGTACTTTTTGATTTCTGTTTTGGAATGATAGGATTTTTTACTACATATATTTTCGGACTTGAGATGATAAAGGAATCCGTGCTGTTATTTTTAACAGGACAGCTTATTCCGTTAAGCTTTTTTCCACAGGCAGTTCAGAATATATTCTCGTATCTGCCATTCTCATCAATGGTATATACTCCTGTAATGATTTATTTGGGAAAATATACCGGTATGGAGCTTGTAAAGGTTCTGCTTATACAGTTTATATGGGTGATAGTTCTGTATTTGATTGGAAGTCTTATATGGAAAAAAGTTACAAAGAGACTGATTGTACTGGGAGGATAACGGCATGAAAACATTAAAAAGATATATGAGACTGTACAAAGTTCAGATTTCCCAGTTTTTTAAAACAATTATGCAGTCAAAAGTGGATTTCTTAATGGGATTATTTGGATTTTTCTTCACACAGTTAAGTGGAATTTTATTTCTTTTATTGATTTTTGAGCAGATTCCTGACCTTGACGGATGGACGCTTGACCAATTGATATTTATATATGGATTTGCTCAGATACCAAGAGGAATTGACCACTTATTCACCGATAATATCTGGATGATTGCATGGAGAATAATTATTAATGGTGATTTCGACAGATATATGTTAAGACCGATGAATCTTCTGTTTCAGGTTATCAGCGAGAAACTGCAGCCGGATGCAATCGGTGAATTGTTAGTCGGAACAATACTCGTAATATATTCAATTGTTAAAGGTGTTGTAGTATTGGACGCAATACATATAATAATGTTCTTCGTATCTATATTTGCAGGTGCGTTGATATATTCAGCCATTAAGCTTTTCTTTGCTTCACTGGCCTTCTGGGTTAAAATAAGCGGACCATTTCTTCAGGCTGCTTACAATATGGCGGATTTTGCAAAATATCCGACAGAAATTTATGCAAAATTCATTCAGTTTATTATTACATGGATAATTCCGTTTGCATTTGTGGCATATCTGCCGGCAAGTTATTTCCTCGGTGTGTCGGGCTTCATGGGAATGAGTAACAATATAATTGTAATCGGTATGGAGGTTGTTATTGCGATTGTATTTTCTATAATTGCGTATCTGGTGTTTCACAGAGGAACGAGGATATATGAGAGTGCGGGGAATTAGAATTTAACGAATTAGAACTGTTGTGAGAATGTTACACAGAATATTTACATTGCGGTGACACGCTCCCGCCCTGCAAATATTCTGTTCACATCCAAATCAACATTCTAATCCCCGAATTTTCAGCGTATGCATCCAACGGGAAATATTGATAATTGGGATGGAAAGTGATGAAAGTATATATTTCTACTGTCGAAGAGAAGATTATATAACTATAAGATCCATAAGCGGAGATTATCTTGATGGTAAATGTGTAGAAAAAATATATAATTTTGTGCCGGAAGGCACTGGTATAGACGAAAATCTTAGTATATCACTACAGAATATTAAAATATTTTCCGGAAATATGCTGTTTGAATTTCAGGCAACGATGAAATTGCAAGAAGAGAATGGCGTTGTATCGGGAACTGTTACATATCAGAAATGGGATAAACTTAATTCCTATGAAATGAGCTTTAGCGGAGTGGTAGAAGACGGAATACTTGAATTTTCTGATTATGAATGTAATCATTTTAGCAGACTTTATTTCAAAGGGGATTATTTGAAACAGGCTGACAGCGTAAGCGGACTTAGTGGGAAAATATGTTTTTACCGAACTTTTTTATTATTTGAAGATCCGTATACAGGTAATGAGTATCCATTTGGGTATGATAAAATAAAGAATATTTCAGAATAATAATCAGTGCATCATAATTCAAAACATGCTATAATTAACCTATCAAATTTCGGGAGGTTACAAATATGGATTTTTTAGAACTTGCACGTAACAGATATTCTTGTAGGGATATTTCGGACAAGCCGGTAGAACAGGAAAAGATTGATAAAATTATTGAGGCTGCAATTGTTGCACCGACAGCACATAATATTCAGCCATTTAAGATTTGGGTAATTGATAAAGAGACTGACATTGAGAAAATCAAAGAAACAACGCCTTGTACTAATGGTGCATCCCTGTTCTTTGTGATAGGTGCCAATAAGGATACCGGATGGGTTCGTAAATATGACCGGAAGAGTTTTGCAGATGTGGATGCGGCTATCGTTGGCACACATATGATGCTTGCGGTTGAAGATTTGGGATTGGCAACTACATGGGTTGGACACTTTAAAAATGAGAAACTCGCTGAACTCTTTCCGCAGATGAAGGGATATGAACTTATTGCTATTTTTCCTGTAGGATATGCCAAGGAAGATGCTAAGCCGATTCCAATGCATTTTGAAAGAAAAAGTGTGGAAGAATTGGTGGAGAGAATATAATAGAATTTTTGAGAGTACCGAGCTTATAGAGGGACAACAAATATGGGATGGTAATGTAGTTAAGTATAATTATCTTATTTGTCCAACCTATTTTAAACAATTTTCGAACGGAATTGAATTATCTATGAATCTCTCAAATGATGCTGCCAAAACAATGTAATGCTGGCTACAGATAACATTTGGTTGTGCTGCACAGAAATTCCTTGCAGTAGGAACATATCAGCATGCATCGGAATCAACGACTTTAGCAGAGTCTAAAAAATATACTATTAATATATTAGGTAATGGTGGAGTGGTTGATTTTGATGATAAAATATCCGAAAAATATGAACAGGGAGCAGGTCTTATTGTTCAGGACATAAACGAAGCATATGCAGAATAAAATAATTCATTTATTAATGTTAATAATTATTTTGGCATATATATCCGGTTGTGATAAACAGAGTACATCCCAAAAAGAATATATAATAGTTGAAGCCGGATGGAATGAAGCCGGTTCAGTGTACACTTCAATGTATAATGCAAAATTCTATAGGGATGAATATTATGCATTGTTAAATTATAATTATGGCATGATGGATTGCGATTGGATAGCGGCTGAAGACAGTATTGAAGATTCTATGGGGGGACGGAAGTGCATGGTTTCTTGGAAAACTTGATGTATCAGACCTTTATGATGAACCGTCGGTTAAGAAATCTATTACAGAAATTCTCAAACGGCATTCGAAAGAGTAATGGACAGGGGCTGGAAGTGATTGTGGATATGAGCTTAGTATTTCTGTAGATAATAATGGTATGACAGCTATTATGACGGATACTGTTAATAATGTAACTCTTTATGAATTTTCCATAGATACAGCTACGCTTAAAAATAGTTCTAGACATAATTATCTTGTATATGATATTCCTGATTCTGATGAGAATATATATTTATATTGCCGTAGGGAGGACTATATCAAAATAAGAGTGATTGATAGCAGTGATTCAGATAATGTTAAGGATAAGTATTATACTTTTATACCGGAGACCATCCATTTGATTATGAAATATCAATGAAAATAAAAAAAGAGAATGGAGTTTATTCTGGAACTGTTATTCGAGAAGACTGGAATAAACTTAATTACTATGAAATGATTTATAGCGGAGAAGTTAAAGACGGAATGCTTGAATCCACTGATTATGAGTGTATACATAAAGTGAGAGAAACGAAAGAAAATGAATATATGGAACAGGATGAGAATATAGGAACTATTGGCTGTAAAATATACTTCTATAGGACCTTTCTGTTGTTTGAAGACGGATATAGCGGGAATAAATACACTTTTGTGTATGATAAAATTTATTGAAAGAAGCTTGCTATATTAACAAATATTTAAGGTGTATGTCAGTAATGTCATATACCTTATTTTTTGACATACATTTAAATAGGTGTTTAGTGAATTAGAAGTGTTGTAAGGATGTTTCGCAGAATATTTGCATTGCAGAGACACGCTCACTCCGCGAAATAATTTATTGCCTTAAACTTCTATTCACTTACACTGTTAAACCGCAATTTTCTTATGAGGTGACTTATGTTGAAGAGATTTAAAACAATTGTATTGGCTTTTATTCTTATAATTGCATCAGTTTTTACAGGAACCGTCACAGTTTCAGCGGAGCAGGATTCGTTAAAGCTCTATGCTAATGCCGCGGTTCTTATTGACGGAAGTAACGGAAGAATTTTATATGGCAGGAATGAGGATAAAGTAATGCCTATGGCAAGCACTACCAAAGTTATGACATTAATTGTTGCTCTTGAATACGGCAATCCTGAGGATACAGTAACAATTTCCAAATATGCGGCATCGCAGCCGGACGTACAGTTGAATGCATTAGTGGGTGAGCAGTATGTTCTTAAGGATTTACTGCATGCCATGATGATGCAGTCCTATAATGATGTGGCAGTTGCAATTGCAGAATACGTGGCAGATGTGTATTTGAACGAACAGCAGCAGGCAGAAATAGTGAGTCAGAGAACAACGGAAGACAGCAAAGAAATGGTAAAGGTTTTTGCAGGACTTATGAATGAAAAGGCTAAAAACCTTGGCTGCGTTAATACATATTTTATTACTCCGAATGGTCTTGATGCACAGGATGAAAATGGAATTCATGGTACAACAGCATATGAGCTTGCAAAAATCTGTGCCTATGCAATGGGTAAGGAGGAAGTGATTGACATCTGTACAACAAGAAATTATGCATTTAGTGAGATTACAGGAAAAAGAAATGTTAATATCGGAACAACAGACAGATTTCTCGATATGATGGAGGGGGCAGTGGGATTAAAAACAGGTTTTACAGGTAATGCAGGATATTGTTTTGCAGGTGCAATAAAAAAAGACGGCAAAACCTTTATATCTGTGGTGCTTGGAAGTGGCTGGCCGCCAAATAAGAATTACAAATGGGTTGATACTAAAGCTTTGATGAATTATGGAATTAATAATTACTTTTATCAGAAAATTTTTATTCCGGATGAAGATTACATGAGAATTCAGGTTAATGAAGGCGTTGAGGAGTATGTTGATACTTATATACCTTTTTCACTTGGGATGCTCATGAGCGAAAATGATGAGATTGATATAGTTTATGTTACGCCGGATTATGTAGTGGCTCCGGTGGATACTAATGAAGAGATAGGCAGCGTTAATATTTATCTGAATGGAAATTTGTATACTTCTTTTCCGATTTTAACGAAAAAAAGTGTACCGGAAAAAGATTTTTGGTGGTGCCTGAAATATGTTCTGAAAGAATGGGTGAGATAGTGAAAAATGTGCTTGATATTTTTTGTTCATAATATTACAATGTATTTGGTAGAAATTGCGATTATATCAAAAATAACCCATTTTTCTCTACAATAAATGGGTAAAAATTACGGAGGTCTGAAATATGAGCAAAACAACACAGACGTCAGCAGGAAAGAGAATTGAAGCTCTTCTTGATGATAAGAGTTTTGTTGAAATCGGTGGACTTATTACAGCGAGAAGTACTGATTTTAACATGACAACAGTAGACACTCCAGCGGATGGTGTATTAACAGGTTATGGTACCATCAATGGAAGTCTTGTGTATGTGTACAGCCAGGATGCTACAGTTTTAAGCGGCACAATGGGTGAGATGCATGCAAAGAAAATAGTTAATATTTATGACATGGCTATGAAGATGGGAGCACCGGTAATCGGTCTTGTAGACTGTGCCGGATTAAGACTTCAGGAAGCTACAGATGCACTTAATGCATTTGGTGAAATTTATAAGAAACAGGTAGATGCTTCAGGAGTTGTTCCACAGATTACAGCTATTTTTGGTGTATGTGGCGGTGGCCTTGCTTTAATGCCGACACTTACAGATTTTACATTTATGGAAGAGAAGAATGCTAAATTATTCGTTAACAGCCCTAACGCCCTTGATGGTAATTTCACAGGCAAGAATGATACAGCTTCCTGTGCATTCCAGTCAGAGGAAGCAGGACTTGTTGATTTTGTTGGGGATGAAGCAACAATTTTAGATGAGATTAGAAATCTTGTTTCTGTTCTTCCTTCTAATTTTGAAGATGAAGCTGTAGAAGAATGTATGGATGATCTTAACAGAGTATGTGAAGGTCTTGAGGCAGCAAAGGCTGATGCAGCATATATTCTTACAAGTATTTCTGACCAGAACCTTTTTATAGAGACTAAGAAGAATTACGCAACAGATATGGTTACAGGCTTTATTAAGCTTAATGGTGCCACAGTAGGTGCGGTTGCTAATTCAGGTGATGTGCTTTCAGCAGAAGGCTGTGAGAAGGCAGCTGACTTTGTTCAGTTCTGTGATGCTTTTTCAATTCCTGTTCTTTCACTTACTAATGTTAAGGGATATCTTGCAACAGTTGAGAGTGAGAAGAAGATTGCCAAAGCTGCAGCTAAGTTAACATATGCATTTGCTAACGCAACAGTTCCTAAGGTTAATATAATTACCGGAGAAGCTTTCGGGAGTGCCTATGTAGTTATGAACTCCAAAGCAATCGGTGCGGATGTAACATATGCATGGACAGATGCTTCAATCGGAATGATGGATGCAGGTCTTGCTGCTAAGCTTATGTATGCAGACAAGCCTGAACTTATCGCAGAGAAGACAGCTGAGTATGCAGCACTTCAGGACAGCGTATTATCAGCTGCCAGAAGAGGATATGTTGACAGCATTATTGATGCTAAGGATACAAGAAAATATGCTATAGCAGCATTTGAGATGTTATATTCCAAGAAAGTAGATACTGTAGCTAAGAAGCATGGCACAGTTTAATGAGGTGAGCTTATGATTTTATTAAGCAGTATGCGTGAGAGACTTGCGGAAGCAGGTGTCAATACATTAATTTGTATTATCGTTGTATTTGCAGTTCTCATTCTCATTTCACTTGTTATCAGCCTTTTTGGGTTTATTCCTAAGGCTGAGGCAGCAATTGCCAGAAGGAAAGCAGCTAAGAATGAAGAGAAGAACATTGCTGAGAAAGCAATAGATAATACTATTTCACAGATTGCTGCAAAAGAAGAAGAGGAGCTTGTTGATGATTTAGAGCTGATAGCAGTTATTGCCGCAGCAATTGCAGCATCAACAGGTACATCCACAGAAGATTTTGTAGTAAGATCAATCAGAAAAGTTAGGAGATAATGATATGAAGAATTATACTATCACAGTTAATGGAAATGTATATAATGTAACAGTTGAAGAAGGTACTACAGCAGGTGCTCCTGTTGCAGCAGCACCAAAGACAGCTCCTGTAGCACCAAAGGCAGCTCCGGCTCCGGCAGCACCAAAGAGCGCAGGTACAGGCTCTGTTAAGGTTAATGCACCAATGCCTGGTAAGATTGTTGCTGTTAAGGCTAATGCCGGCGATGCTGTTAAGAAGGGACAGGTTATCCTTGTTCTTGAAGCCATGAAAATGGAGAATGATATTGTTGCTCCTCAGGATGGAACTATTGCAAGCATTGATACAGCAGTAGGTAATTCTGTAGAAGCAGGAGAGACTATTGCAACTTTAAACTAATATTGGAGGTATTACAATGGATAAGATCCTTGAAACCCTTGAAAACCTGCTGAATCAGACGGCGTTTATGAACCTTGAATGGGGTAACTTTGTTATGATTCTTGTAGCATTCGTTTTCTTATATCTGGCAATAGGCAAGGGATTTGAACCTCTGTTACTTGTTCCGATTTCCTTTGGTATGTTGTTAGTTAACCTTTTCCCGGACATTATGCAGAGCTTGGATGATGCTAAGGCTGCGGGCAATACTGCGGCAGGTCTTTTGCATTATTTCTATCTGTTGGATGAATGGAGTATTTTACCTTCACTGATTTTCCTCGGTGTAGGTGCGATGACGGACTTTGGACCGTTAATCGCAAATCCTAAGAGCTTTTTACTTGGCGCAGCGGCACAGATTGGTATTTTTGCTGCTTATTTCTTTGCAATTCTGCTCGGATTCAACGGAAAAGCTGCTGCAGCTATTTCAATTATCGGTGGTGCTGACGGACCTACATCCATCTTCCTTGCAGGAAAGCTTGGACAGACTGATTTAATGGGACCGATTGCAGTTGCGGCATATTCATATATGTCACTTGTACCTATTATCCAGCCACCTATTATGAAGCTTTTAACCACTAAGAAGGAAAGAGCAATCAAGATGGAACAATTAAGACCGGTATCCAAGCTTGAGAAAATTCTTTTCCCTATCGTAGTAACGGTCGTAGTTGTATTAATACTTCCTACAACAGCACCACTTGTTGGTATGTTAATGTTAGGTAATCTTTTCAGAGAAAGTGGAGTTGTTAAACAGCTTACGGAAACAGCGTCTAATGCACTTATGTATATCGTAGTTATCCTTCTTGGAACATCTGTAGGTGCTACAACAAGTGCGGAAGCGTTCTTAAATGCCAACACTATTAAGATTGTTGTACTTGGTCTTGTTGCCTTTGCAGTTGGTACAGCTGCCGGTGTATTGTTTGGCAAACTTATGTGTATTGCAACAAAAGGTAAGATTAATCCACTTATTGGTTCAGCAGGTGTATCTGCGGTTCCGATGGCAGCACGTGTTTCACAGAAGGTTGGAGCAGAAACCGATCCTACGAACTTCCTTTTGATGCATGCTATGGGACCTAACGTTGCCGGTGTTATTGGTACAGCAGTTGTTGCCGGTACATTTATGGCAATATTTGGCGTATAAGACAGAATAAGGAGGAAATATAAATGGCAGATAATAGAATCGAAGCTAAACCGGTTAAAATTACCGAGACTATATTGCGTGATGCACATCAGTCTTTGATTGCTACCAGAATGACAACAGAGCAGATGCTTCCAATCATCGATAAGATGGATAAGGTTGGATACCATGCTGTTGAGTGCTGGGGTGGAGCAACATTTGATGCCTGCTTACGTTTCTTAAAAGAAGATCCATGGGACAGACTTCGTAAGTTAAAAGATGGATTCAAAAACACCAAATTACAGATGTTATTCAGAGGACAGAATATCTTAGGATATCGTCCATATGCTGATGACGTAGTAGAATATTTTGTTCAGAAGTCAATTGCAAACGGTATTGATATTATCCGTATTTTTGACTGTTTAAATGATATTCGTAACCTTGAGACAGCTGTTAAGGCTGCTAACAAGGAAAAAGGACATGCTCAGGTAGCACTTTCATATACCTTGGGAGATGCCTACACACTTGATTACTGGAAGAATATTGCCAAAGAAATCGAAGATATGGGTGCTGATTCAATCTGTATCAAGGATATGGCAGGTCTTTTACTTCCAAATCAGGCAGTTGAGCTTGTTCAGGCTCTTAAGGATGGTTCAAACCTTCCAATCGAGCTTCATACACATTATACTTCAGGTGTAGCTTCAATGACCTGTATGAAGGCAGTTGAAGCAGGCTGTGACATTATCGATACAGCCATGTCACCAATGGCACTTGGAACCAGCCAGCCTGCAACAGAAGTTATGGCTAAGGCATTTGAGGGAACCCCTTATGATCCTAAATTTGACCAGAATCTTCTTGCAGAAATTGCTGATTACTTCAGACCAATGAGAGAAGAGTGGCTTAAGTCAG
This sequence comes from Lachnospiraceae bacterium, assembly GCA_045129695.1. Lineage (GTDB taxonomy): Bacteria > Bacillota > Clostridia > Lachnospirales > Lachnospiraceae > Eshraghiella. The sequence continues at coordinate 54,522 of JBGVJZ010000011.1, forward strand.
GACTTCTTGATCCAAAGGTTATGGGAGTTAATATTAAGACACTTCTTTATCAGGTACCGGGTGGAATGCTTAGTAACCTCGTATCCCAGCTTAAAGAGATGAAGGCTGAGGATAAGTATAACGAAGTTCTTGAAGAAGTACCTAGAGTTCGTAAGGATTTCGGTGAGCCACCTTTGGTTACACCTTCAAGCCAGATTGTCGGAACACAGGCTGTTCTCAATGTAGTTCTTGGCGAGAGATATAAGAGCCTTACTAAAGAGTCTAAGGACCTGCTTCTTGGTAAATACGGAAAGACTGTTAAACCTTTCAATCCGGAGGTTCAGAAGAAGGCAATCGAGATGACCGGTGAAGAGCCAATCACATGCCGTTTCGCTGATACACTTGAACCTGAGCTTGCCAAACTCGAAGAAGAGATGAAACAGTGGAAACAGCAGGATGAGGATGTATTATCTTATGCATTGTTCCCACAGGTAGCAACTGACTTCTTTAAGTACAGAGAGGCTCAGCAGAATAAGATTGATCCTTCAATGTCTAAGGATGGTTCATATCCGGTATAATAACAATTTTGTATTATTCAAAATTAACAGGGGCAGACAATGTCTGTCCCTTTTTTCAAAGAGAGATTAAACATGAATGATATATTAGAGCAGATTAAAGAGGCTTTGCCTGATTTGAGTAAAAGCCAGAAGAAAATTTCACATTATATTATTGAAAATCTTGATGAAGCGGCATTTTTAAATGCTGCAATGATTGGTAAAGCAACGGGTGTAAGTGAATCCACTGTTGTGAGATTTGCCGTTGTTATGGGATTTGAAGGATTTCCTGAGTTTCAGCATGCTCTTGCAATGGCAGTAAGAACAAGACTGAAATCGGTTAACAAGATAGATATTGAAGGAAATATGAGTCGTTCCAAGATTCTGGAAAATGTACTTACCGGGGATGCTAATAAAATATTGTCAACACTTGAGAATTTAGATGGTGATGCTTTTGACTTGGCAGTTGATACTATTACAGAGGCAGGAAAGGTCTATATAGTGGGGGTTAGGAGCTCTGCACCTTTGGCACATTTTCTTGCATTTTATCTCAGAATGATAGTTCCGGATGTTGTTTTGGTAACTACTACAAGTTCAAGTGAGATTTTTGAACAGATGTTGTATGTTAACGAAAGTGATGTTGTTATTGGCATCAGTTTTCCAAGGTATTCAATGCGTACGCTTAAAGCAATGGAATTTGCCAATAACAGAAATGCCAAGGTTATTGCTATAACTGACAGCATACATTCACCTATGAATTTGTACTCATCATGTAATCTTTTTGCACGAAGCGATATGGCATCAATAGTTGATTCACTGGTAGCGCCAATGTCGCTTATTAATGCTTTGATAGTTGCTTTAAGTGTACATAACTCACAAAAGGTAGTCAAAAATCTTGAAACACTTAATGACGTGTGGGAAGATTATCAGCTTACCAATAATGATGAAATAAACTACCTTGGAGATAATCTTATTAAGGATTTAAAGGGTTTGGAGGAATAATGTCAAAGGTAATAATTATAGGTGGCGGTGCAGCCGGAATGATGGCGGCAATTTCAGCAGCAAATTGTGGACATACCGTGGATTTATACGAGAAAAATGAAAAGCTGGGAAAGAAAATTTATATAACCGGTAAGGGCAGATGCAATGTTACCAATGCCTGTGATACCGAGGAATTGTTTGGTAAAATCGTTACAAACCGTAAATTTATGTATAGTGCAATTTATTCATATGATAATAATGCAGTACAGTCTTTTTTTGAGGGTGAAGGCTGTCCTCTTAAAATTGAACGTGGAAACAGGGTTTTTCCGGTCTCTGACAAATCATACGATATTATTAATGCTCTTGAGCGCGGTATGAAGCGTGCCGGAGTTAATATTCATCTCAATAACGAGGTAACGGATATTCTTGTAAAGGATAAATCTGTCCAGGGCATTGAAGTTAACGGGAGAAAAGTGTTCTGCGATTCAGTCATAGTTGCTACCGGTGGATATTCTTATCCCACAACGGGTTCAACGGGTGCCGGTCATACAATGGCAAAGAGAATCGGACATAAGATTACTAAATGTGTACCTGCACTGGTGCCTTTTATCGCAAAAGAAGAATGGGTAAAGGAATTACAGGGCTTGAGTCTTAGAAACGCAGGTGTTACAATTTATGATGGTAATAAAGCGGTATATGAAGATTTTGGAGAGCTTCTGTTTACACATTTTGGTGTAAGCGGTCCAACGGTTCTAAGTGCCAGCAGCTATGTGATTGATATAATAAGGCATCGTGAGCTAAGGCTTGTAATTGATTTAAAGCCGGCTCTTTCGATGGAGCAGTTAGATGAAAGAGTTCTTAAAGATTTTGAAGAGGCCAAAAATAAAAACTTTGCGAATTCACTTGATAAGCTTTTTCCAAAATCACTTATTCCCATTATGCTCATGCGCTCCGGAATTGAATCTGACCGTAAAGTTAATGAAATTCGTAAGGAGGAACGAAAGAATTTCATTAGGTTGATTAAGAATTTTGACCTGACTTTGACAGGATTACGAGGATTTAATGAGGCAATAATTACCCATGGTGGTATCGAGGTTAAAGAGATTGATCCCGGCACCATGGAGTCTAAAATAATTAATAATTTACATTTTGCCGGTGAAATATTGGATGTGGATGCAGTTACCGGCGGATATAATTTGCAGATTGCCTGGTCAACAGGTTTTCTTGCAGGATGTTCAGTGAAATAATAGGAGGATAACAAAATGGCATACAGTATAGCAATTGACGGACCGGCAGGAGCCGGTAAAAGTACAATAGCTAAGAATATAGCTGCAAAACTTGGATTTATATATGTGGATACAGGTGCAATGTACAGGGCAATGGCTGTGTATTTTATTGATAATTCTGTAAATACTGATAATGAATCAGATATTGCCAACGCTTGTGAAAATGTATCTATTAACATTGTTTATGAGGATGGTTTACAACAGGTGATTTTAAATGGAGAGAATATCACAGGCAGACTTAGAACAGAAGAGGTTGGTAACACCGCCTCCAAGACGGCGGTCTATGCTCCTGTCCGTAGGAAATTAGTAGAGCTTCAGCAGAAAATTGCAAAGACCACGAATGTAGTTATGGATGGAAGAGATATCGGAACCTGTGTACTTCCGAATGCAACCTGTAAAATCTATCTTACAGCCAGTGTTGAAACAAGAGCTGAGAGAAGATTTAAAGAGCTTCAGGCAAAAGGCATCAAAGCTGATATTGAAGAGATAAAAAGAGATATAGCTGACAGAGATTACAGAGACATGAACAGAGATGTATCACCGCTTAAACAGGCTGATGATGCGGTGTTGGTGGATTCTTCGGATATGGATATTGAGGAAGTGACGGAAGCTATTATTTCGGTTTATAAAAATAGCGGTTTAGTGAATTAAACATTTAGTGACTTAATAGCGAAAATATATTCCCTTCAATCGGACGTTCTCACTCGGTTGTCTGCCTAGCGGTACATAAGATGACAAAAGACGTCATCTAAGTACCGAGGCATACAAACGCCGCTTTACAGGGAATATATTTTCGTATAAACGTCATTAACTGCTTAATTCATCACCAGAGTTATATCCAACGGTAAATATCAAAAAGTCCTTCCGTTGGATATAACGTGTGGAGTGTTTAATGAAGTAAGAAGTGTATATTTATGTGGCGGACACAGAATATTTGCATGGTGGAGCCACTTTAAAACACTTCTTAGTTCGTTAAACCTCAATTTTTAGGAGGGAACATGGAAATTATCGTTGCAAAAACCGCCGGTTTCTGCTTTGGAGTAAAGAGAGCAGTTGAAATGGTATATGACAATGTAACTAAGGAAAATGTGTATACTTATGGACCTATAATTCATAACGAGGAAGTTGTTAACGATATGAAGAAAAGGGGTGTCAGCGTAATTGAGTCGGAGGAAGAGATTTCCAATGCAGATAAGGGAACCGTTATCATCCGTGCGCATGGTGTTCCTTCTGAGTCGTATGACATTATAAAAAAAGCAGGTCATGAAATAGTGGATGCAACCTGCCCTTTTGTACTTAAAATTCATAAAATTGTGAAAGAAGCATCACAAAGAGGAGAATTTGTAATAATTATCGGAGATGCCAAACATCCGGAGGTTGTTGGAATTAAAAGCTGCGCAGGTGTTGACAGTCTGGTTATTTCAGGTCCTGAGGAGGCAGAGAGGTTTATAGAAAATAATAAAAAACTGACAAAAAAGCTCTGTATTGTAAGTCAGACAACATTTAATTACAACAAGTTTCAAGAAGTGGTTGAAATTTTTCGAAAAAACAGTTATCATAGATATGATATTTTGAATACTATTTGTAACGCTACGGAAGAGAGACAGCAGGAGGCTGCTGATATCGCAGGCAGAGTTGATGTAATGATTGTTGTTGGTGGACAAAACAGTTCCAATACACAGAAATTATATGATATCTGTAAGTCGATTTGTGAAAAGACATATTTTATTCAGAATGCTGATGATATGGATTATTCTCTTTTACATGGAGCAGACAAAGTCGGTATAACAGCCGGGGCGTCAACCCCAAAGATTATTATTGAGGAGGTTCAAACGAGATGTCAGATTTAAGTTTTGAACAGATGTTAGAAGGAACATTAAAAACTATACATAACGGGGAGGTTGTTGACGGCAAGGTTATAGCGGTTAAGGAAGATGAGATCGTCCTTAATATTGATTATAAAGCTGATGGTATCATTACACGTAATGAATATTCAAGTGTGCCGGGCATTGACCTTCGTACTGTTGTGAAGGAAGGAGATGCTATCAGGGCCAAAGTTATTAAAGTTAATGACGGAGAAGGTTCCGTATTACTTTCATATAAGAGACTTGCCGCTGAAGCAGGCAATAAGAAGCTTGAAGAAGCTTTTGAGAACAAAACAGTTCTTACAGCAAAGGTTTCACAGGTTCTTGACGGCGGATTAACAGTTATTGTTGATGAGTCTAAGGTATTCATTCCAGCAAGCCTTGTGTCAGACACTTTTGAAAAGGATTTGTCCAAATATGCAGGACAGGAAGTTGAATTTGTTATCACCGAGTTCAATCCTAAGAAGAGAAGAATTATTGGTGATCGTAAGCAGCTTGTAGCAGCTAAGAAAGCACAGCTGAAGGAAGAAGCATTAGCTAAACTTTCAGAAGGACAGGTTGTAGAAGGAACCGTTAAAAATGTAACTGATTTTGGTGCATTTATTGATCTTGGCGGAGTAGATGGACTTTTGCATGTATCAGAGATTTCATGGGGAAGAGTTGAGAATCCTAAGAAGAAATTTAAATCAGGTGATACAGTTAAAGCATTTATTAAAGAAATTAATGGGGATAAGGTTGCATTAAGTCTTAAGTTCGATAGTGAGAATCCTTGGTTAAATGCAGCAGAGAAGTATGCGGTTGGTAATGTTGTCAGGGGAATCGTAGCAAGGATGACAGATTTCGGTGCTTTTGTTGAACTTGAGGTAGGCGTTGATGCATTACTTCATGTTTCACAGATTGCCAGAGAGCATGTTGAGAAACCTTCAGATGTATTAAAGGTTGGTCAGGAAGTTGAAGCAAAAGTGGTTGACCTTAATATTGAAGACAGAAAGATTAGTCTGAGCATCAAAGCATTACTTCCTGAAATAACTGCAGAGAATGCAGAGGAGACTGAAGCAGAGTAATATAATTTAAAGAACCCGCGTTAATCACGGGTTCTTTGTTTTAGGAGAGAGTTATTTATGTTTGAAACAGGGTATGAAGAGTTTAAAACTGATATTTTTAAATTAACTAAAATAGACTTAAATGCTTATAAAGAACGTCAGATGAAGAGACGTATTGACACATTAATTAATAAGCATGGATATAAAGAGTATAAGGATTTTGTCGCTGCTTTGAAAGTTAGTAAGGAACTGTTTGGTGAATTCGTAAATTACCTTACAATTAACGTGTCGGAATTTTATCGTAATCCTGAGCAGTGGAAATATCTTGAAGATAAGGTTATTCCTGAATTGATTCGTAATTTTGGTCACGGAATAAAAATATGGAGTGCGGCATGTTCAACAGGAGACGAACCATATTCGCTTGTAATGCTATTGTCCAAATTTCTTCCGCTTAAACAGATTAAGATAATTGCAACGGATATTGACGAGCAGGTTATCAGCAAGGCTAAGATTGGTCTGTATAAATCAGCCAGCCTCAATGCTTTGCCACAGGAATTTAAGGATAAGTATTTTACCCGGATAACTGATGATACATATCAGATTTCAGAAGAGATTAAGAAATGTGTGGAATTTAAGAAACATAATCTTCTTAAAGACCCATTTTTTGATAAATGTCATCTGATAGTATGCCGTAATGTTCTTATCTATTTTACAGAAGAAGCAAAACTTGATATTTATAGGAAATTTAATGAATCTCTTGTTAAAGATGGAATTCTGTTTGTTGGAAGCACAGAGCAGATAACTACATATAAGCAGATGAATTATACTTCGCCTAAGTCATTTTTCTATCAGAAATTATAGAGTTAAGGTAAATCAAATATAATGTTTAATAAACTTATGAAAAAATATAAATTTATTTTGTTAGTTTCCTTAATTGCAATAGATGTTTTGTTGATATGCGGTGATGAAATAGTTCGTGTTGTTTCAAAAGAGCATACAGATATACATTATGACGAACAGGATTTTGTTTTTAATGATTATATTGAAATGCCTGAACAGGATGTTATGAATGATATTGCGAATATCGAGACAGAAACTGATGCAGATGTTGATAATGAATTGAATGATGATTCACAGGTATCAGAACCGCATAAGAAAAATATTGCGGTTATGGATAGCGGTGTAGTTATGTTTCCAGATGCAGAAGAAGATTTGGTTAATGAATCAATTAAATCCATGCAGATGACTGATAGTGGTGTTGAACTTAACATTGCAACAGGCACTATGTTAGATGGGATGCAGAATGAGACGATTTTCTATCTGGGTGGCAATGCAGAATCGCCTTTAGGAAAGGGATATTTTGGTAAACTAATATCCAAAACCGAATATAGCGATTATGTAACATATGTTATTGAAACTCCTGATTTTGATGAAGTTTTTGATGTTTTAAAAATCGATTTTGAAGAATCGCTGACAGCAGAAAATATTAGTGAAGTAGTGGCTTTGGAAGGTGTCAATGTTAATGCTACAGACAGTTTATCTACACATTTTGCAGACTATACAGGCAATAGTGACAATGGTATACTAATTGATTTTAATGTTGATTTATTGGACTTGCAATCTGTTTCGACTGATATTGCTAATTCCGGATTGGAACTTTCGGGTAAAATAGGCATTGAAGATATTAATGTTGATGTTGAAGTTAATTATGATGTTTTACATGATGATGGAATGAAAGAATTATCAGTTAATACAAATGGTAATTTATATGAAGATGTTAATGTTAATGCTGTAATTAAGATTGAATCCAATGAAGAAAAAGACATTATGTTTCCGATTGCTGCAATTACTTTTGACAGTACGATTAATCCTCATTATTACAGTAATGAAGATATTCGAACTTTATCAGGTTCAATACCGATAACTATTGAGCTTGTGGTATATGTTGATATTCAAGGAAATGTTACACAAAGTCTTAATGCACATTTGAACATGAGTCAGGAATTTAATTGTGAATACAACATAGTTGAAAATAATGAATGGATATGGGATGTGCAGTCGGAGGAGACATCTATACAGAATGTTGATTTTAAAACTGAGATGAGTGGAAAATCGGATTCGTGCCTTGCGACAGGGCTTTCGTTATGTGTTTTTAATCTTGATATATTGGATTTTGAGATATCCAGATTTGGTGCCGAGTCAGAAGGAATCTTGAAAATTGATTATCTTACAGATAAATCTGATTCGGTCAAAAGTACAGTAAATGCTACACATAAATTGCGACTATATCTGAAAGAATATGATTTGAAAATTAATATTCGAGATGATGTTTTTACAGATTGTGATGGAAGTGAGAGTACAGAGGTTCAGAAGGAATATCTGCATTCCGATCTTACAATTAAGGAGTGGTCGGGAATATATGTACCACCGGCTCCGAAACCGCAGGCACCAAAGCCACCGGTATATGTGCCTCCTGTTGCACCGGGAGATGCTGTAAAATTATCTGTGCCGGATTTCAAACAGTATGATTCCAGATGGGGTGGTGTTTATATCGGAAATAAAACTATCGGGGCTGTGGGATGTCTTGTTGCTTCCATGAGCATGAAACATAGTTATCATACGGGAACAATAATATATCCGGATGCAATGCTTGGTAAGCTGGCATTCGAAAATAATCTGTTGTGTTGGTATTCGGTAGGTGAACTTGGATATTATTATACAAATGGATATAATTGTGGCATTGATGCTTCAATAATGAATACGATTTATCAAAAGCTTAAGATAGGCAGACCGGTGATTATTGGCGGCACCAACTCATCCGGTGGAATGCACTGGGTAGTAGTAACGGGGTACAACGGAAATTCATCAGGCGTATTTAAAGCTTCTGATTTTATAACTAATGATCCAAATAAAGCAGGAATTACAAATTTGGAACAATTTCTTTCGGCGTATCCATGTGTGTATAGGTTGGTGTATTAGATAAATAACAGCTCTATAGATTTAATGCAGAAATGCGTTAAATTTATAGGGCTGTTTATTTTTTACGAATCTGTTTTTAAGTTGTCTATTAGCAATTTATCCGTAGTTATCTTGAAAAAATTAGCCAGAATAACAACCTCATAATCAGGAACAAAACGATTTCCCTGTTCTATTCTTAAAATTGTTAAATCTGAAAATTCATGTCCTTCAAGTTGCAATTTTTCAGCCAATTGTTTTTGTGTTAAATTTCTTTGCTTTCGTAGTTGTTTGATCTTTTCACCAATAATATTTTTGGACTTGCCATCCCAATAGATTTTCATAAAATCCTCCTTCTAAAGATGAAGTTTTTATTGATATTAACTCTTGGGCGTGATATAATAACTTCTAAAGATGAAGTTTTTGCAAATTTATATTTTTTATTAAAGGAAAAACAATATGAAGAAAAAAATTGTAACATTAATTGCAATTATTTTAATAGTTGTTATGGGAGCAGCTATATCCGTTTTTTACTGCACAAGAAACGGTGAAAAGGAAGCTAATAGTAATAGCCTTGCAAAGCACGAAGGATGTGATTTTACACGCTTTGAATGGATTAAGCTTCTTTGTGAGAAAGTCGGTGTAACTGATTATGAATGTGAAATACCATATTTTGTGGATGTGACGAAGGATAGTGAATATTTTAATTATGTTCAGGCGGCTGTCGAATGGGAACTGTTAGAAGATGAGGAGTTGTTTTATGGGGACTATTGCGTGGATGGAGAATTTGTTGCCATGTCAGCAATGAAAACTATTTCAAAAGAAAAGATGGAAATTTATCTTGATTCTGATGAGGAAATAACAGACAAAAAAATTCTGGAGGTCGCTTTAAAACTTGATTTAGTTTCTGAGGAGAAACTTGATAAATGTTATTCCATGATTGAAGCACAGATGGTAATAGAAAAATTAGAGAATTTATATTTTGGATTGTTCTGGAAGGAAGATTATGAAAAAATAGAGTTTCTAGAAAATGTTACTGAAATTTTTGAAGAAGAAATCATGGAGATTAATGAAGATGCTTCTGAAATTGTTGTTTCTAAAGCTCTTGTAGAAAAGCTTCATGAAGGTAATGTGGTAATTTTTGACTATGGTAATACAGGATTAAAATGTGCCAGAAAAGTTACTAAAATAGAAGAAGGGGGGACTGTTTTTCTGGATGATGATGTAGCCATGGAGGATGTGTTTGAAACCTTGGTGGTTTCGGATGTGAATGAGATGACATTTGCAGATATTGCTAATTATTATGGAGTGGAGGTCCAAGAAGAAGGAAATTTTGTAAATACCAAGATTTTTGATAAGAAAAATAATAGTAATGGTTTTAAGATTAATCTTGAAATTAATAGTGATAATGAATTATCTGTTAAAATCATAGATAATGAGACCGGTTATTGGTTTGAAATTCCTTTGGATATTACTCTTGAAAATGGTGTTGAATGTGAAGTTGAAGTAGACGTGGATAAAATAAATGTGGGTGCACAGGTAAATTATAAATTATTTAGTGGTTTGAAGTCGGCTGACGTTGCAGTTGAAACTCAAGCTAAAATCAGTGCTATTATTCAAGGGTTTGATGTAGAAAAGAAAATTCCATTATATGAAATGGTTACGCCAATTGGTAATGGTTATGTTGGCGTAGATATAGGAGTTTATTTGGTATTAACTGCTGAGGGAACAATTCGTTTTGAAGCTGAAATTCCTATAGAAGCTTCTGTAAATTATCAAAAAGATAAAGGGTTTAAAAATCATAGTTTTAATATTGATGTTGAAAAGCCGTTGATAGAGTGTG